>JBMOIJ010000003.1:0-167331 GCA_049317385.1 Acidimicrobiia bacterium | reverse complement strand
CGAGACGTCACGCCCGGTCATGGCGCCGAAACTCCAGCGCAGTCGGTCCGAGTGGTACGAGAGCCGGGCGCCGTCATACGCCTCGGCCGCGGCCACCGGCTTGGTCTCCGGGAACGAGACGTACGGCACCTGGAAGATGCGCGCCCCGGCCGGTACCGCCGTGGCCACCTGGCGTACGAACTGCCCGTCGGAGTTCCACGTTTTCGCAACAGTGGCGTACGCGGGCGCGTCGGCCGGTGACGTCTGGTCGAACACGCCGACGGCGCCGATGCCGAGCACCAGTGCGATAGCCAACGGCGCGGCGAGTCTGGGGCGCGCCACGCGGTCCCAGAGGAGGGCCACCGCAGCAAGCGCAACGAAGCCGATCAGCACCGAGATGCGATTCCATGACCGGATGTCTCGCAGTCCGAGCGCCGACAATGCGATGGAGAACCCGCCGATGGTCGCAAGCAACACGGCGATCAGGTTCACGGTGCCGAGTTGGCGCAACTGTGTGCTCAGCGTGCGGTCCTTGGGGTGGCGGCTTCCCAGCACCAGGATCACCGCCAACGCGACGAGGAACAGGAACCCGATGGCGCCGATGAGTCCGAGCGGCATGCCTGCCTCGGACCGTTGTGGGAACTCGCTGATCTGACGCTCGAAGTATCCGAGCGGGCCGATGCGGTGGTCGGCGCGCGGCACGACGAGTTCGGTGATCCGCAGTCCGTAGAGCTCGGTCTCCTGGGGTGTGCGTTGCGCCACCGCAGTGTTCTGGCCGTTCGCGATCGCGTAGACGACGGTGGGCGCAACATTGATGAGGAACACGCCGCCCACGAAGATTGCGGTGACGGTGGCCGCGGTGAGCGTGCGGACCCGGCGGCGCACCGCAAAGTCGGCGAGTGCAACGGGGACGAGCAGCACGAGCGTGAACATCGCGTAGTAGGCGCCGGTGGAGGCAATGGCCGCGCACGCCACGATGGGCAGGATGGAATGCTTGGTGAAGCGTGGTTTCCACGTGCCGTCCCGGGAGAACGGCGCATCGTCGGCGAGGGTGCGCAGGATCAGCCAGATGCCGACGGGCACGAGGTAGTAACCCGAGAGCAACAGGTGAGTGGTCCCGCGTTCGAAGTGGTAGGGCAAGAGCGCATACAAGACGGCGAACACTGCCGCGGGCACGCGGGTGATGCACAGCGATCGCAGGACCGCGTACGCGAACGCAGCTGCGAGTGGGAACGTGGCGAGGAAGTAGAGATTGACGGCGCGCGCGGCGTCGCCTCCGGTGATGGTGCCGATGATCTTGATCAGCAGGTACTGCAGGTTGTCGGCACCTTGGGGCAGGTCATAGAGCGTGGAACCAAACGGCGCGCCCAGGTCCGGGTTGGTGAGGTGCCACCCGTGGCGCAGCATCGAGGTGGTGACCATCAGGTAGAAGTCGGCATCGCCCCCCAGCCGGAACGGCACCGAGAGGTCGGCGTTCCAGATTTTGAGGTCAATGAGCGCGATGGCGAGGGCGACCGTTGCCGCAGCTGCGCCCACCAGCCAATCGGTGCGGCGGGCCGATGTGCGGCCGGGGCCGCCGGGCGCGTCGCCCGGCTTCGCAGGCAGCGACTCGGTCGTGGGTGGAAGTTCGGTGGTCGCCACGCTTCGAGGCTAGCGACCGCTCTGCACCGGGCCTCGGCGTCCGAACCTGACGGCCCTGTCAGATAGCGTTCCGCGGTGTCGACGGCTCCACCTGCGAATCACTCGATGTTGCGGGCCTTTCGCTACCCGAAGTTCACCGCCACCTTTGCGGCCGGGTTCGTGTCGCAGCTGGGCGACTGGATGCAGATCTTCGCCCGCTCGGTGTTGGCGTACCAGCTCACCGGCAAAGCGGAGTCGGTGGGCATCATCTACTTCGCGTCCTACGTGCCCCAGCTGCTCTTCAGCGTGTGGGGCGGCGTGTTGGCCGATCGGTTCGACCGCCGCAAACTCTTCGTGGGCACCCAGGTGGCCGAAGCGGCCGGTGCGGCCGGTATCGGCGTGCTGGTGGCCACGGGCACGGTGAACGTGTTCAACCTGGCGGTGCTCTCGTTCCTCATCGGGATTGCGTTCATGTTGGCGATTCCGGCGGGGAGCGCGCTCGCTCCCGCGGTTGTGCCACCGGAAGCGTTGACCAGTGCGATCTCGTGGTCGACTGCCACCAACTCGATCTGTCGCGTCCTCGGTCCGTTGCTCGCGGCGGGTGCAGTGGCGGCCTTTGGTGGCACGCAGTGGGTGTTCTGGATCAACACGTTGTCGTTCGCCGGGGTGATCGCGGTGTGGTTGGTCATCAAGATCCCTACGACTTCGGGTGCGCCACACGAGTCGACGCTCGATGCGATGCGGACGGGTATCAACTACGTGCGGACCACGCCTGCAGTTGCCACGCCCATCGGGATGTCGGCGTTTCTCAACACGGTTGGGGTCGTGTACCAGCCGTTGTCGGTGGTGTTTGCGACGGTGGTGTTGGCTGCCGGCGACGAAGAGCTCGGTGTGACGCGCAACGGGTGGTTGCAGGCATCGATTGGTTTGGGCGCGGCCATCGGTATCTTGGCGCTGGCGCGTCTCGGTGAACGGCGACCGGCGTTCACCTTCATCGGGAGTGCCATCATGTTCTCGATCCTCCTCACATTGTTCGGGTTGGCGTCGGGGTTGTGGGTCGTGCTCGGTATTGCGTTCGTAGCCGGCGCGTTCCAGTTCGCGAACATCACGATGTCGGTGAACCTCGTACAGCATCGAGTGCCCGAAGCGTTGCGTGGGCGCGTCATGTCGATCGAGATGCTGGCCATGATCGGTGGTGTCCCGATTGCGGCACTCGTTGGGGGTTGGCTGGCCGACGCAGTGGGAGTGCGCGTCGTCATCTCGGTAGCCGGTCTGCTGTGCCTGGCGTTCTCGTTGGTCTCGTTGCGGTGGGCGAAGCACATCGGCAACGCGCCCATCACCGGTCTGGATTCCGAGTCGGTGGCGGCGGTCGGCACCATCATCGACGACGAGGGCTGAGCCCCGCCCTTTCGTTCTCCCTTTTGGCGCGCGCTCGCCACGGTCCACGGCTGCCCCCACGCGCCAGAAGGGGAGTGGGGCGGGGGGTAGCCTCTCGACATCGCCGCCCCATGCGGCGCGCACGACCGGGGGGTCAACGGATGCAGGCGCACGACAAGCTCTACATCGACGGGGCGTGGGTGGCCTCCGACAGCGACGGCACCATAGAGGTGATCAACGCCACCACCGAAGAGGTGCTGGGCACCATCCCCGAAGGAACGCAGTCCGATGTTGACCGCGCCGTGGCTGCGGCCAAGCGGGCGTTCGCATCGTGGAGTCAGAGCACCGTCGACGAGCGCTCGAAGTACATCCAGGCGCTGTCCGAGAACCTGCAGTCACGTACCGACGACCTCGCAAAGACGATCTCACAAGAGGTCGGTACGCCGCTCATCATGAGCCAGATTGCGCAGGCAAGCTTGCCGGCCATCATGGCGGGCACGTACGTCGAGATCCTCAGGACGTTCGAGTTCCAGCACAAGATCGGGAACTCCACTGTGGTCCGTGATCCCATCGGTGTGGTTGGTTGCATCACGCCGTGGAACTACCCGCTGCACCAAGTGGTGGCCAAGGTCGCCCCCGCCCTCGCCGCCGGCTGCACCGTGGTGCTCAAGCCGAGCGAGGTCGCCCCGCTCAGCGCGTTCATCTTGGCTGATGTCATCGATTCCATCGGACTGCCGCGGGGCGTGTTCAACCTCGTGACGGGTACCGGTCCAGTCGTTGGTGAGGCATTGGTCGCGCACCCCGACGTGTCGATGATCAGCTTCACGGGTTCCACCCGAGCCGGGAAGCGCATCGCGGAACTCGCGTCGCAACAGGTGAAGCGCGTCACCCTCGAACTCGGCGGCAAGAGCCCGTTCATCATCCTCGACGACGCCGATGTCGACGCCGCTGTTCGTGCCGGCTTCAGCAGTGCGTACCTCAACGGCGGCCAAACCTGCATTGCGTGGACGCGCATGCTGGCGCCGCGTAGCAAGTACGACGAGATCGTGGCCAAGGCGAAGGAAGTGGCCGAGGGATACGTGCCGGGCGACCCGCTCGCCGAGGGCACCACGCTCGGACCCATGGTTTCGGCGGTGCAACGCGATCGGGTTCGCAGCTACATCCAGAAGGGCATCGACGAAGGCGCCACGCTGGTGACGGGTGGTACCGAAGCGCCCGAGGGCCTCGACACCGGATACTTCGTGCGGCCTACCGTGTTCGCCGACGTGCGCAACGACATGACCGTCGCGCAAGAAGAGATCTTCGGACCGGTCCTGTCGATCATTCCGTACGACGACGATGACGATGCCGTGGCCATCGCCAACGACACCATTTACGGGCTGTCCGCAGGCGTGTACGGCGGCGACACCGAACGGGCCGTGAAGGTGGCGCACCGCATTCACGCCGGTCAGGTCGATGTGAACGGGCAGGGTTTCAACCCCACGGCGCCGTTCGGCGGCTACAAGCAGAGTGGTCTTGGACGCGAGTACGGCGAGTACGGCCTCGAGGAGTACCTCGAGGTCAAGACCCTCAGCGTGAATGGGTAGTTGCTGGTGCGCCCACGCGCGCTCGTCGTACAACACATCGACTATGAAGCGCCGTACACCATCGCTGCCGCACTCGAGCGCGCCCGCGTCGAACCCGTCGTATGGGGTTGTTGGACGGGTGCACCGTTGCCGGCTCCCGGAGACTTCGACGGTCTCGTGGTGATGGGTGGCTCACCGAGCGCCTATTCCGACGCCGGCTTCGCAACGCGGGTGGCTGAACTCGACCTGGTGGCAGCGGCCGTTGTATCGGGAATGCCGGTGCTGGGCGTGTGCCTGGGCGCGCAACTCATTGCGCATGCGTGCGGTGGTGAAGCGCATCGGGGTGATCCCGGTCTTGAAGTGGGGTGGGCCCCGGTGACGCTGACTTCGCCGGCCGCAACTGATCCATTGTTCGCAACGGTCCCAACGGAGTTCCCAGCGTTGCACTGGCACGGTGACACATTCGTGATGCCGCCGGGCGCCGTGCGCCTGGCGTCCAGCGCGATGTACGAGAACCAGGCGTTCCGGTTGGGTGATCGCGTGTGGGGACTGCAGTTCCACATCGAGATCGACGCGCAGGGTGTGCGCGCCTACTGCAACGAAGATGGGATCGAGCAAGAAGCCCAATCCGGGGGTGGCGTTGCGGCGATCATCGATGCCACCGCCGATGCGCTTTCGGTGGCGGGGCCAATTCGCGACGCACTCTTTGACCGCTTCGCCGCGATGGTTGCGGGATGCTGATCACACCCTTCCGCGCGCGAGCGCGTCGAGGTACGGAATTGGCGTGTTACGCAAGACCGCCCAGGCCGCGAACAGCACGATCGCGCTGATCCACACTGCCTTCGGCATGGTGACCGGTTTCAACCGGCCGCCCAGCCAGCCATAGGTGTGGTCCAGCCACTGCACCAACGCGTACAGGCCGATCGGGAAGAGCACCACCAATAGCAAGTTGAATTGCGCGGCCGCCACGACGTCGCCCCGGACCAAGCGGTGCAACGCCCGGGTCATGCCGCACCCCGGGCAGTACCAACCCGTGATCATTCGAAACGGGCACGGCGGGAACACGGTGTTGCGTTCGGGGTCGATGAGCCCCGCGGTGACGCACCCGCCGAGGGCGATACCGGCTACCAACAACGGCGCCGGCTTGCCGATGCGGCGCCAGATTGAGGGGGCCGGCGTCTGGTAGCGCGGCGGGTCGGCGGCCACCCCTTCCGCCGAAGATGCCGCCGAAGGAAGGGGCGTGGGGAGGGGCGTGGGGAGGGATCCGGTGGTCGGTTCCATGGAGCTTGAGTGTACCGGCGGTGAAGCGCCAGAAATGGTTCGAGCGGGCCGTACCGGCGCGTAGCGTGGCGGTCGGTCCAAGGAGGTCCCGTGTCCGAGATCGAAGCCGTTCGCCCCCGGTTCGAGCGGGTCGTCCGCGAGTACCTGGAACTTGGCGACGGAGAGCAGCTCATCATCGACGAGGACGGCGACATTCCCGTTCGCTACGAGAGTGCGATGTACTTCATGCGCCTGGTCGACCGTGACCCTGCGCTGGTGCAGGTGTTCGCCTACGTGTTGCGTGATGTCCAGTCGAGCGAGTCGCTGTTGGAGGCGCTCAACTCGATCAACCAGCAGATCGTGACGGCCCGCGTGTTCTGGTTCGACAACAACGTCATCGCAGCCGCCGAGACTCCGGTTTCCACGGTCGACGTCGATGAACTTCGCCACCTGTGTTGGGCGATTGGTTCGCTGGCGGCATGGGCCGACACCGACCTGCAGGGCCGCTTCGGCGGCCGCATGGCCGGCGCCGACTGAGCCTCCTCTCCTGACTTTGCGTCGGAAACGTACGCCATGGCGTACGTTTCCGACGCAAAGTCAGGTTAAGCGAAGAAGTGGCGCCACTCGTCGAGGGACTGGGGGCGGAACACGTAGTTGTGGGCCTTCACCGATTCGAGCGATGCATGTGGCGCATTCGAGTACATGTGGCCGGGAAACACCTCGGTGCCGTTGGGCAGTTTGGCAATCACCTGCGTGAGGCTCTCGTACATTGCGTCGGCGTCGCCGCCGGGCAGGTCGGTACGTCCGCAGCCGTCGAGGAACAACGTGTCGCCGGCTACGAGTGATCCGTCGACGAGAAAGCACATCGAACCGGGAGTGTGACCGGGAGTGTGCACCAAGGTGATCTCCACGTCCCCGACGCGCACCACGTCGCCGCCATCGTGCAGCACCAAGTCGGATTCGCTGACGCCCGTGACGCGCATGATGCCGCGGGCTTCGTCCTTGTGACAGTGCACGCGGCGGGCAGGACCGTCGAGCGTGAGCAGGTCGCAGATGCCTTCGAGCCTCCATCCCATGAGATCCCCGCCCACGTGATCGGGGTGGTAGTGGGTGGCAAGCGCGCCGGTGATGGTCATGCCATCGGCGTCGGCGATCTCCACCAGCTCGTGCACGGCGTACGCAGGGTCGACCACCAGGCACTCGCCCGCGGCCCGATCGCCGATGAGGTACGTGAAGTTGACCATCTGCTGCGCGATTTGATCGCCGCGCGCGAAGTCGCGCCCGCTGAGGAGTTGACGGAAGTAGAGGCGGTCGTTGGCCATGGGACGAGTCTCGCACCCGGCCCCGGTGCGTCAGAAAGCAGTCAGCAATTTGCCACCGTTGCGAAACCCCAACCTGACAGCGGTGAAACCGGGCGTCCGTACCGTCAGTTCCAGTTCAGTTCCTTGCCAGATCGGCGGGGAAGCCCCGGCACACATGCTGCTCCTGGAGCGGCGAAGAAGGAGCTCTCATGTCAAGTGATGGCGTGTCGCCACCTGCGGTGGTGCGAGGCCGCCGCTGGCGAACGATTCGGCGGGCACCGCTGCTCGTGGGATTCGTCGCGGCCGTCCTGGCCCTCACCACCAGTCCTGCGTTTGCGCAGGCGACCGAAGAGCCCACCATCGAAGACTCGGTGAAGAAGCTCACCGACAACTTCACGTCGATCAACATCATGTGGATCATCATCGGTGCGGCGTTGGTCATCTTCATGCAGGCCGGATTCGCGCTCGTCGAAACCGGCTTCTGTCGCGCGAAGCACGCGGCGCACGTGGTGGGCACCAACTTCGCGATCTTCGGGCTCGGATTCGTCGCGTTCTACCTTGTGGGGTACGCATTCGCCTTCGGCGGCTACAGCTACCCCGGCTACTTCGGATATGACCAGCCGGTCGGTGACGCGCTCATCGGCTCGGGGAACTGGGTGTTCCTCTGGAAGGGCGGTTTTGCGCTCAGCGGTCAGACTGCGATGAGTGCCGCGGTGATGGCCTTCTTCCTCTACATGGTTGCGTTCATGGACACGGTCGCAACGATCCCGACAGGTTCGATGGCCGAACGGTGGAAGTGGAAGAGCTTCGTGGTGTGGGGCCTGTTCTGTGGTGCCATCTACTACCCGATCTTTGCGGCCTGGACGTGGGGCGGCGGATGGCTCGCCAAGACCTGGGACACCATGGGCTTGGGGGCCGGGTATGTCGACTTCGCCGGTTCGGGTGTGGTGCACGCGGTTGGTGGTGTCGCGGCGCTCGCCGGTGCGCTGGTCCTCGGGCCTCGCCTCGGCAAGTACGGACCCGACGGCAAACCTCGGGCGTTGAGTGCCCACAACATTCCGATGGCGATGCTCGGCACGTTCATCCTGTTGTTCGGCTGGTTCGGATTCAACGCCGCATCCACTCTCGACGCCCGTGACTCGCAACTAGCGGTCGTGGCCACCAACACGGCGATTGCGGCGGCGTTCGGTGCAACGATCGGAATGGCCTGGAGCATGTTCCGCTTCAAGGGCAAGGCCGACCCCGGCATGATGGCGAACGGCATGCTCGCCGGTCTGGTGGCCATCACGGCACCGTGTGCGTTCATCGATCCATGGGCGGCGGCGGTCATCGGCACGGTGGCGGCGGTCGTGTGCTTCGAGTCGGTGCTCTTCATCGAGCGCAAGCTCAAGATCGACGACCCGGTCGGTGCCATTTCCGTACACGGCGTCTGCGGCATCTTCGGTGTGCTCGCACTCGGCTTGTTCGCCAACGGCGACTACGGCGCCGCTTGGAACGGCTCGAGCGTGACGGGTGTCACCGGTTTGTTCTACGGCGACGCCAGTCAACTCGGAGCGCAAGCGCTTGGCTCGCTTGTGATCTGCACGGTGATCTTCGGAGTGGCGTATGCCTTCTTCGCCATCCAGAACAAGCTCACCAAGGGCGGCATCCGTTCGAGCGAGCACGAGGAACTCACCGGTCTCGACGAGCACGAGATGGGTGTTGCTGCGTATGTGTTCGTGGACGAAGAGCAATCGGACCCGATCCCCGTGCCGAGCAACGGCGACGGATCGACGACTCCGGAGAAGGAGCCTGTCGGCTGAACGAAGGATCCCGGAGTCGGGGGACGTCACCCGGTGGTCAGGCAACTGCTACCGGAGTGAAACCCCCGACTCACCGGGGTGAAACGACGGGCCCGTACCGTCGTGGGTAACGGTTACCAGCAAGACGCATTTCACATTCCCCCCGGAATGCGGACAGTGAGGGGCGAGGCTTCGGCCTCGCCCCTTCTGTTTGCTCGCTCAGGGGTGCGACACCACGAGCCTTGCTTCACCCATGCGAGGGTGGATCCGTGCGAGCGCTTCGGCGACGGCTGCCACCGACTCTGGCGTCGGGAACGGGTCGCCCGCGTCGCTGCGCCCCCACGCAAGCCCCGAAGGTGGGCCGCTCGGGCCGCGGTCGTCGATGATGAGCACGACTCCGGAATCCACCTGCGCGGCACACCATCGCGTCCACGTGCGGCCGCCGCATTCAAATGTTGCGCCGTCGGCAGACACGCGCGGTGTGTCGTTCCCGAGCCCGAGCAATCGGCACTGTTCGTTGAGAAGTGACCAGTCGAGTTCCTCGGCGGAGCGCAATCCGAGGTCGGCGACGATTTCACTTGCAACGGCCTGGTCGAGTTCGAACGTCACCGCGCACAAGTCCTCGCGCATGGTGGCCTCTGAAGGTTCGAGCGCGAGCGCAGTTCCGGCGTCGTAGTCGGCGACGAGCTGGCGGATCTTCGACCATCGTTGGAGCGGCAGCGTGGCGAACCACAAGAAGCCCGCGCCGAACGCCAGTGCGAAGAATGAGTCGGGCACACGAACCGGCGTGAGTGCGGCGTAGATCGCGAGCCCGCCGACGAACAGCCCGAGGCCGCTGTAGATGAGGGTTGCGATGATCCAACCCGAACCGGTGCGCACGAGGTCGCCGGTGGGCGGCCGACGCGCCGACGGCGATTCCGCTCCGCCGGCCCAGTCGTACACGAGCACGGTGCCGTCGTCGTCGATCCAGGCCCGTGGAAGGCGTGACGACCACCACGTGCTCGGAGCATCGATTCGAGCACGGGTGAACGCCCGAGCGGTGCTGCGGGCGCGCACCAACCACCGGCCCCGTGGGTCGGAACCGGGCGGCAATGACAGGAGCACGGGGCGCGCGGGCGGTTCGGGCGGTGCGAAGTGGTCGATGCAGTGACTATCGGCAGATCTGCGGATCCGCTCAGGTCTCCCTGTGCGTCACTTTCGGTACGCCAGGCGACCGAAATTGACGCACGGACCGATCTAAGCGTCGCGGATGGTGGCGGCGACGAGGCGTTCGAGGGTGCCGGCAGGGCCGTCGGTGACCGCCGTGCCGGCGCCGTCGCGTGATTGCGGCTTGATCGCGAACTTGCCGACGGTTGCGCCGCCATCCGCGGTCAACAACGCGTAGTGGTCGGCCTGCCCGGCGAGTGCGACCACCGCGTTGCGGCCGCGGCCCAACTTCGTGGCGCGCACGCCCATGCCGCCGCGGCCCTGTTCGGGGAACTCGCTCGCACTCACGCGCTTCGCGGAACCGTCGTCGGTGGCGATGACGACCTCTTCGCCTTCGCTGCACGCGCACGCGCCCACGACCTTGTCGTCGCGCGCGACCTTCATGCCGCGCACGCCGGCCGCGGAACGACCGACTTCACGCACTTCGTCTTCGATGAAGCGGATGCCTTGCCCTTTCGCGGTGACCATCAAAACATCCCCGTCGGCCCAACCGGGGAACGCGGCGATCACTCGTTCGCCGTCGCCCAACTTCATCGCGGTGACACCGGTGCGGTTCGTGGAGATGTCGACGAAGTCGCTGAACGGTGTGCGCTTCACGGTGCCCTGGTCGCTCGCCAGCACCACGTGTGTGTGCTGCTCGGCGAGTTTCGGGTCCATCGCCGTGATGACCTTCTCGCCGCTCGCGAACTGGAACAGGTTCGGGATCGCGGTGAGGCGTTCCATCGGGATGTCGATACCGCTCAACCGGTACGCCTTGCCGTGCGTGGTGAACACGAGCAGTGAACCGAGCGTGGTGGTGTCCAGTACCTGCGCGACGGTGTCTTTCGCGCCGGCGTTCGCGACCTTCGCCGCCTTCGAGTTCGCGTTCACACCCTTGATGTAGCCGCGTGCAGTCACGGTGACGACCAGTGGTTCGTCGGCCACCAGTGCCTCGGTGTCGATGGTGCCGATGTCGTCGGCGACGATCTGCGTGCGGCGCTTCACCGCGTTGGCGTCCTTCACCGCGGTGAGTTCCTCGCGGATCACGCCCATCAGCACCTTGCGGTCCTTCAGGATCCGGTTCAGCGCCTTGATGGTCGCTTCGAGTTCCTTGCGTTCCGCGTCGAGTTCCTCGCGGCCGAGGCGAGTGAGGCGGCCGAGCGGCAGGTCGAGGATGTGGTTCGCCTGGATCTCGGAGAACCCGAACGGCTTCGCCATCAACTTGCCGCGCGCTTCGGCGCGGTCGGCTGACGCGCGGATCGCCTTGATGATGGCGTCGATCTTGTCGATCGCCTTCAACAGCCCTTCCACGATGTGGAGGCGAGCTTCGGCCTTCTCCAACCGGAAGCGCGACCGACGCGTGACCACCTCGACCTGGTGGTCGATCCATGCGCGCAAAACCTCGGCCAAACCGAGCGTACGCGGCACGCCATCGACCAACGCCACCATGTTGATGCCGAACGTAGTCTGTGCCGGCGTGTGCTTGAACAGGTTGTTCAACACGATGTGCGGATCGGCTTCGGGCTTGAGTTCGATGACCAAGCGGGTCTGGCCCTGGCCGCTCTCGTTGCGGATGTCGCGGATGCCGCGCACGGTGCCCGCCTCCACCACTTCGGCGAGTTTGCCGGCGATGGCGTCGACGCTCACCTGGTACGGCGTCTGGGTGACCACGATGGCCACGCCGCGCTTGGTCTCTTCGAGTTCGGTGACGGCCCGCAGCCGGATGGAACCGCGCCCCGTCTTGTAGGCGTCGACGATGCCGTCGCGCCCCATGATCTGACCACCCGTGGGGAAGTCCGGGCCTTTCACCTTGCGCATCAGATCGCTGAGCGTGGCGTCGGGCTTCTCGATCAACAACAACGTGGCATCGATCACTTCTTGGAGTGAGTGCGGCGGGATGTTGGTGGCCATACCCACCGCAATACCTTGGGCGCCGTTCACCAACAGGTTGGGAAAGCGTGCGGGCAGGACCGATGGTTCCTGCGCGCTGGTGTCGTAGTTGGGAACGAAGTCGACCGTGCCCTCGTCGAGCCCGGCGAGCAGTTCCATGGCGATGGGCGAGAGCCGACACTCGGTGTAACGCGAGGCGGCGGGCGCATCGCTGGGCGAACCGAAGTTGCCGTGCTTGTCGACGAGTGGTGCAGTGAGCGAGAAGTCCTGACCCATGCGGACGAGCGCGTCGTAAATGGCAGCGTCACCGTGCGGGTGGTAGCGGCCCATGACGTCGCCGACGACGCGCGCGCACTTCACGAACGCGCGGTCGGGGCGGAGCCCGCCGTCGTGCATCGACCACAGGATGCGGCGGTGGACCGGCTTCAGTCCGTCACGTACGTCGGGGAGCGCCCGGCTCACGATGACGCTCATCGAGTAGTCGAGGAAGGCGGTCTCGACCTCCTCGGCGAGGGTGCGATTCGCGATCGGGGCGTCGATCAGGGACGCCTGCGCGGCGGAACGGCGGGACTTGCTGCGGGTTGCGGGCATCCCCTGAGGCTAGGCAGCGGGTCGCCGGCACTCGCTGATACGCCATTTGCTGCCGATTCGCGGCAATCCATACGATTGACGGGTGGAAACCTGGACTCCCTTCACCGATCGTGAATCGGCGGCCGTCGTGGTAGGGGATTCCGTGGGCGGCGCTACCTGGGCCCTTGGCGGCACCACGGCGCTGTACCTGTTGCATCGCGACCCTGAGTCGTTCATGCCTCCCGCTCCTTTTGCTGGGGATCTCGTGGTGTGCTCGAGCAACGCACTCGACCATGCGGTGCAGTTCCTGGCGGGGGAGTACGTACTCCCCGACGACGACGTGTTCGTCGACGATCCGCATCTCATCGGCGTGTCCATACCGAACGACCACGAGGATGAGCTGCTCGCCGTGCAGACCGTGAACTGCAACCTGCACGACCATCGCCACGGTCGCGTGATCGACCAGTTCAACCAGGACGTCAGCGTGGTGCGGTTCCGGCAACGGGCGTTGCAGATCGCGCTCGAACGCAGCACGAGCGCGCGCACACTCGACGAGACCGAAAGCGTGCCGGTGCTCACGCCCGGCGGCGTTGCGCTCACGGCGTTGGCCAGCATGGTGGTGCCGGGGGCCTTCGACATCGTCGAACCCGACGTCCACTTTGCCCCGCTCCTCTTGGCGGCGGTGGCGAATCCGATGGAGTTCACTGCCACGCTGCGCGATGGGCTCGACCTCGTGATCGGGAATGGCGACGCGCTGACCGGTCCGGTGGGGCTGGCGCTCGCCGACATCCTCGACCACCTCCAGACGTATCGGTCCGATCTTCAGTCGTCGTTCACGCAAGTCGTGGCGAGCAGCGTCCTGCAGAGCGCGACGCGCGACTTCTGGGCCGCACTGGGTCCACCCGGCCGCGGCATCGGAATCTGAGAACTGCTGGCTCACTGGTGTGGGAGGCGTCGGCGACTCTTGGGGATGCAAAGGTGGTGTGCGCATCAATCCTTCAGAGCGCAACCCGCCTCGTCTGCACCGATCGAGACGTGCGAACACCGGCTGTGTTGGAGGCGGTCACTACGAAGCGCACGCGCTTGCCCACATCGGCATTCGTCAGGCGGTAGCTCCGGTACGTCGCACCGTCGATCGCTACACACCCAGTGCCGTTGGCGAGACACCGCTCCCACTTGCGGGAGTAGGCGATGGCACCTCCGGTCCACACGCCGCGGCCCCCGAAGAGACGCGTACCGACCTTCGCAGTGCCGGTGATGCTCGGAAGGTTGACCGCAACGGGCCGCACGACCGGAATTCTTGTGGTCGCGGCCGAGTCCGCAGTGGCGGAGCCAGCGACGTTGGTTGCCCTCACCGTTGCGCTCAGCGTGAATCCAATGTCGGCGAACACCGCCGTGTAGGTCGCAGTGGTTGCCAGCGGGATCGCAACACAGGACGCCTTGCAGCGGGACCACTCGTAAGTGAAGGCCGCGGGCGCGCTCCAGGAGCCGTCGGAAGTGGTGAGCGTCTGGCCGACCGCGGCGCCGAGGCGCGTGAATCGAAACTGCATGAAGCGGGTATCGGTGCCGGTCGGTGGGACCTTGACGACTACACGTCGAGGAAGCGCACGTCCTTGGCGTTCTGCTGGATGAAGTGCTTGCGGGCTTCGACGTCGTCGCCCATCAGGATGCCGAGGATCTCGTCGGCTATGGCCGCCTGATCGGGGTCGATGCGCACCAGCGTGCGGGTGGCCCGGTCCATGGCGGTCTCGCGCAGCTCGCCGGGGTCCATCTCGCCCAGACCTTTGAACCGGGCGAACGACAAGTTGCGGCGCGAGTTGGCCTCGATGAGTTCCTGGCGCGCGGCCTCGTCGGTCACGTACACCTTCTTGCCGTCGATCTCGGTGGAGAACAGCGGCGGCTGGGCCACGTAGAGCCGGCCGGCTTCTACCAACGGCGTCATCTGGCGGTAGAAGAAGGTGATGAGCAGCGTGCGGATGTGGGCGCCATCGACGTCGGCGTCGGCGAGGATGACCACCTTGTCGTAGCGCGCCTTGCTGAGGTCGAAGTCGGCGCCGATGCCGGCCCCGAGCGCGGCCACGATCGACTGGATCTCGGCGTTCTTCAGGATCTTGTCGATGGCGGCGCGCTCGACGTTGAGCACCTTGCCGCGCAACGGCAGCACCGCTTGGGTCTTGGGGTCGCGCGCCTCTTTGCACGTACCGCCGGCGCTGTTGCCTTCGACGAGGTACAGCTCGGTTTCCTCGCGCTGGCGTGACGAGCAGTCGGCCAGCTTGTCGGGCATGCCGGCGCCTTCGAGTGCGGTCTTGCGCCGGGTGAGTTCCTTGGCGGCCTTGGCCGCAGTGCGCGCCCTGGATGCCGTGGTGCTCTTGGTGACGATGGCCTTGCCTTCGTTCGGGTGCTCCTCGAGCCACCGGCCGAAGTTCTCGTTGGTGCACCGTTCCACCAACGAGCGAATCTCGGTGTTGCCGAGCTTGCCCTTGGTCTGGCCTTCGAACTGCGGGTCGGCGAGCCGTACGCTCACCACCGCGCACAACCCTTCGCGCACGTCTTCGCCGGCGAATGCGGCGTCCTTCTCTTTCCGCAGTCCGCTCTGCTTCGCGTAGCGGTTGATGACCTGGGTGAGCGCACGCTTGAAGCCCTCGGCGTGCATGCCGCCTTCGATGGTGCTGATGCCGTTCGCATAGGTGAAGAGGCTCTCGTGGTAGCCGCCGTTCCACTGCCACGCGACATCGACTTCACCCTCGGGGCCGCTGGCACTGAACGAACCGGTGCTCTTGAACAACGGTTCCTTGGTGGCGTTGAGGTGCTTCACCATGTCGACGATGCCGCCGTCGGCCTTGAAGACTTGACGCTGCTCGTGGCCCGGTCGCTCGTCGGTGAAGACGAGTTCCAGTCCTTTGTTCAGGTATGCCGTGACCTGGAGACGTTCGGTGATGGTGCTCGCGCGGAAGTTGACGTCGTCGAACACGTCGGGGTCGGGCCAGAACGTGACAATGGTGCCGGTGCGGTTCTTGGCAACGGTGCCGTCCTTCTTCAACGGTCCCTGCGGCACGCCGGCCTTGACGGTGCGGCCGCTCTTCTCAGCTTTGAAGGTCTGCACGTACTTGGTGGCGTCCCGGTGGATCTCGAGGTCCAGGCGCGTGCTGAGCGCGTTCACCACGCTCACGCCCACGCCGTGTAGCCCGCCGCTGACCTTGTACCCGCCGCCGCCGAACTTGCCGCCGGCATGCAACGTGGTGAGGACCACTTCGGCCGCGCTCTTGTTCTTGTACTGCGGGTGTTTGTCGACGGGAATGCCGCGGCCGTTGTCGGCGACGCGACAGCCGCCGTCGGCCAGCAACGTCACTTCGATCTTGGTGCAGTGGCCGGCCATGGCCTCGTCGACCGCGTTGTCGACCACTTCCCACACGCAGTGGTGCAGGCCCGTGGTGCCGGTGGACCCGATGTACATACCCGGGCGCTTGCGCACCGGGTCGAGCCCTTCGAGAACGGTGATGGCCGAGGCGTCGTAGCTCTCGGCCGCAGTGGTGGTTGTGCGGGGAGGCATGGGCGGCCAGGGTAGAGGGCCGCGGCGACCGGCGGCGGAACCGGCTCCGGGCGCCGCCGGCGCGGGATTCCGCCTCAGGTTCCGAGGCGGGGCGGTCGAGATCCTCCCGGATGTCCCGGCGCTCCACGGTCTTGATTGCGCTCGTCACGGTCGTGGCGATGGTCGTCGCGTTCGGTGTTGGTGACGCGATCTGGCGGAACCAGTCGAGGCGGTCGACGCGACCGGCGGCGATCACGATCCCGAAGCGAATCCAGGCGTCGTTCCAATCCCTCACGGGGATTCGAACCGGCGCGCCCACGGTGATTTCGGGCGCGGTCGTGAACGCGAGCGGAGCGCCGGTCGACGCGACGCTGGAGTTGTCGGACCTCCCTGCGGGCGTCGTCCTCGCCCAGGCGCGCCCGTCGAGCGATGCGCCGGTGAACGGGGCAGCGTGGTCGTGCTCGGGAAGCACCTGTCGATTCGTGGATGCGAATGGCCAGCCGCAATCGGTGGCCCCGAACAGCGGGGCCGAAGTGATGTTGGCCTTCACGACGCCGGTATCGACTCCGAGCGACGCGTCGGTCACCATTACGCCTGCCGGCGGGAAACCCCAAGCCGTTGCGTTCGCGCTACCGAACGGCGCCGCTCCGATCGCCGACACGGCAATCGTCGCCGACGTCATCGGGCCAGCCACGCTGCAGACGGGAACTTCGGCGGCGGCGGTGGCGCGCGTGGCGAACGTGTCGGGTGCACCTACCGCGGCGGGTTCAGTGGTCGTGACGGTGACCCCGCCCGCGCTTGCGGGCCTCACTGCGGTTCCGAGCGGTCTCGGATGGAGCTGTGCGGCGAGGACCTGCACGTTCGGTGCCACACTCGACGCGCTCCAGGAAACGCCGCCACTCAACATCGAACTCACTGCTGCCGCGGACGCGCCGCCGTCAGCGGGCGCGCTCGCGGTCAACGCGACCGCAACCGTCAACGGCCAGCCGCTGCAGGCCAATCATTCGGTTCCGTTGAGCATGGCGCAGCCCAAATCGACGAGCGTGTCGACGCGGCTCGCCCTTGATCAGGTCACGGTTGCCGCGCCGGCAACCCTCAACGCAACCGCATCGATCACGCCGACTGGAAGGGGGACACTCACCGACCCCGTCCGGATTTCGCTGGCGCTTCCCAACGGCCTCTCGGCCAACTGGGGTGCGGCGAGCGCCACCGGCCCGTGGAGCTGTTCGGCGTCGGCGGCGAGTTGTTCGTCCACTGGTCCGCTCCCGGCCGGTGCGCCGTCGACCATCACGCTGCCCATCACCGTTGCGACCGGAACCAATCCCGGCACGGTGCATCTCGAGCTCAGTGCAGTGGTCACCGGGAGTGACGCGATCCGACAGCCCGACTCGGCGAGCGCGTCGCTCGTGATCGTCCCGCCGCCCGCTCCCGAGCTGCGCTCCACAATGGCGACCGCGGCCTCGGCGTCTCCCGTTGGCGCACGGCCCGGTGATGCGCTTCGCTTTTCCGCCGGTCAACCGCGCGCAGTCACCGTTACCGTCGCAAACCACGGTTCCCGACCCGCGCCGGCCGGCCAGACCGTGCAGTTCACCGCCATCCCCAACTCGACCCAGGTCGTTGCGAGTGCAGGTGGCAATGGGTGGAAGTGCAACGTCAAGTCGAACGCAAAGGTGAGCACCAAGTCACCGCTGCGTTGCGCGTTGTCGTTGTCGCAGCCGTTGGCGTCCGAAGCGACCCTCCAGTTGCCAGTGACGTTGGCGCCGGCTCCACCCGGTTCGTCGACGTGGCAGATCAACGCCGTGCTGGGGAAGAGCAAACTCGCGGCAACGGCGAACACGTACACGGTGACCGTGGACGATGACTCACCGCAGTTCCAGGCGTCGTTGGTCCAACTCGATCCGCTCTACAACGGCGGCAGCGGTCGCGTCGCGCTGCAACTGCAGAACGTGGGTCACCAGACCGCCAGCGGCGGGGTCGCGGTGATCCAGGTGCCGGCGGCGGCCGAGGTCGTGAACGTGAGCGCGCCCAGTTGGAACTGCATCAACGCCTCCCTGCCCGGCGCGAACAGCAACATCACGTGCTCGACGACGAACCCGATCGCCGCGGGCATCAGCGGACCCGGCATCACGCTCGACCTCGCAACGAAGAAGCCCACGACCTCGTTGAAGATCGCAGCCTGGGCGAGTGCAGTGGGCCAGTTCAACACGAAGCAAACCAACGGTTCGGTGTCGGCCACCATTCCCGTCGCCGGGAGCCTGGTGGTCGATGCGGGGCAGGACATCACGGTGGTCACGCCCCAGCGTGCGGCGAACGGCGCGCTGCAGCCGGCAGTGGTCACGCTGCACGGCACCGCGGACCTTGCGTCGGCGAAGCAGCTTCGCTGGACCCAGCTCTGCACGACGCCCAACCAACCGCAGTGCAATGGGACGGTCAGCCAGCCGGTGGTGTGGTTGAACGCGCCGGCCGGACAGACCCCCACCACGCAGACCGCGCAGTTCACCGCACCATCCAACGTGACCGCCCCGCTCGACCTGTACTTCCAGCTGAGCGGACAGGTGGGCTCGAAGGCGGTCACGGATCAAGTCACGGTGCACCTGGTGCCCGCATCGGTGTCCCCCAGTGTCCTCAGCGCGCAGTCCGTGAGCGGATCGAACGGCGGATCGGCGGCTGCGAACGGGGGTGCGGCGCCGGTGCCCCAGACCACGGTGGCGCCCAACTCGGTGCAACCACCGGTCACTTCCAGCATCGGTGGCAGCGCTTCGGCAGTGTCGGTGCCGACGCGTGCGCCGGCACAACTCGTAGGTGCAGGAACGGGTGTTGGATCGCTCCAATACCAGTGGAAACAGACTGCTGGTCCGACGGCAACGGTGCTCGGCGGTTCGAACAACCAGTCGACGCTCGCGTTCGAGACACCCACGTTGCAACCGAACCAGCAGTCGGAGTCGCTGTCGTTCCAACTCACCGTCACCGACAGTCGCAAGCAATCGGCGACCGCGTCGGCATCGGTGAACGTGGCGTGGGGCGACAACGGTCTCCAGGTGCAACTCGCCGGCGGCAAACCGAACGTGGTGTCCAGCATCGGCGCGCCGGTTGCGATCACGTCGCAAGTGACCTCGCGCGGCGCGCCGTATCAATACGCGTGGTCGGTGAACAACCTCTCGATGCCGAGCGGTACTGGTACCAACCAGTCCACACTCGCGTTCACTGCGGGTGGGCAACCTGCCAATGGCACCGCGACGCTGAAGGTCACCGACAGTTTCAGCCGCGTCACGACGGTGTCGGTCCCGGTGATCATCTCGGCCCTGCCGAACGGCGCGCCGCCGCAAGCGTTCTGCAACGCGCTCGAAGGTCTCACCGCGGGAACCCCGGCCACCCTCACCGGAAACGGTGTGAGCGTGACGATCCCGATCGCAACGGTGAACAACACCGGACCGGTGTTCGCGTGCACGTCGTCGGTCACGGCAACGTTCAGCGACGCCACGGCAACGCTTCCGGGTGGAGTGGCCGTTGCTCGTGCGTCGGGGCAGCTCACGGTTGCGGGCGTTTCGCTCACCGGTGGAACCGTTACCGGACCGCCGAACTGGGGTGCGGGGCAACTTGCATTCGGAACCGGCGGTCTGCTCGTTCCTTTCGTGAGCACGACCGAGGTGGGCGTGCCATTCGGTTCCGTGACGGCGCCAGGTTTGCCACTCGTACAACCGTCCGGTTGGACCGGGAGTACCACGGTCACCTTCAGTGCATCTCCGGCACCGAGCGCCGTGCTCTCGGCCGCAGCAACCAGCGGATCGGGCGGGGGTGGGCTCACGCTGACCGGTTCATCCACCGACGGAGCAACGCAGCTCACTCTCAACGCCCACGGCTTGGTGGGCGTGGGTTCAGTCGACATCCCGGTGAGCGGTTCGGTGGCGACGGCCGGGCCGACTGCGCCAGTTCAAGCCAACGTCACCGGTGCGCTGACGGATCCACAAGCACTTGGTGGTTCGGTGTCGGTGGCGAACGCGCAACTGGCCTGGACGCCGCAGTCGGCCACCGGCAGCGTGACGCTGGTCGTGGGCTCCGGACCTGGTCCGCTCACGGTGCAGGGCAACGCCGTCATCATCGGCGCGAACACGCAACTCACGTTTGTTCCGGGTGTGAGCACGTGGAACGCAAGCCCGAACGGTCCTGCGTTGGCGCTCAGCGGCACGGGGAGTGTGACCGGACAGCAACTCGTGCTGAGTCTCTCGTCGTCTCCGGCTGCGCCGTGGGCGGTGGCGCACGATCTCACGATCAATGGCCTCCAATCCACGTTGCGTGCGAACTGCGCGCTCAATGGCGCGCAAGCCTGTGCGCCGGAATTCGCCGTGACTGGCGCGGTAACGAGCAGCACGTTCTCAGGTGCAGCGTCACTGTCCGGCACGCTGAACCAAGCGACTCAGATCGTCTCACTTTCTGGTGCCACCGGAACGATTGCAGTGGCGCCCGTGTCGGTGACGAACTCGCAGCTCACCGTTGCGCTGTCGTCGGTGAACGCGCCAGTTGCGACGGCTGTCGGTACCGCAACTGTGCTCGGTACCGGTTACGGCGCCACGGTCGGGTTCGCGTCGAATGAGACGTTGGTTGCCATACCGATCGGCACGCAGACCATCTCGTCGGGATGGACGATCCCGGCGGTCACTGCATTCGCCACCGACGTGGCCACCACCTATGTGCCGCCATCAGGCGCGCTTCCGGGCCCCGTATCCGCGGCGATCCCAGCCGGTCAGCTGACCGCGGTCGGGGTAACCCAGCTCCCAGCGGCAATCAGTCGCGGCGTCATTCCGGCGAATGTGAGTAACGCGTTGGCGTCGTATCAGCTGACGTCGGGCGCGCCGTCGCAGTACACGTTGGCTGCGCCGGTCCCCACTCCCTGGTACATCGCCGGGAGCGCAGGGTCGGCGATGGCGTTGACCATGACGAGTATCGGCTTCCAAGTGACGGTGACGAACGGCGCACCGTCGGTTGCGGTCAACGGCACCGGAACACTGCAGACTGCGGGGTGGAACGGCGGCGCGGCGAGCACGCAGCCACTCACATTCGCCGGGGCGCTCGCCGCGGCCGCCAATGGCGGTGCACTGAGCGGCACGTTCACTTCGCAGAACGGAAGTTCATGGAACAACGCGTTCGGAGTTTCGGGACTGAACGTGAGCGGACTCTCGATCGCAGTGAATCCGGGTGCGAATGGCGCGGACGTCGCGCTCACCGGCACCACCTCGCTGCCGGCTGAGTTTGCTGCTCCTCTGGGAATCGCTACGAATGCAACGCCGAACATCTTGGCCACGTTGTCGCAGCCGAACGCGTGCGCTTCAATCGACCTCGCGTCGGGGGGCGCGACCGGGATCAACATTGCCGGCGCTGGGTTCCTCGCGTCGACTTCGGCCACTTTGGTAGTGGCGCCGACCGGCTGCGCTCCTACGTCCGACGCCGTGTACGCGCCGGGACTGTCCCTCTCACTGCAGGGCGGGCTGCTCGGTGCGGTCGTGCTCGCCGTGAACCCGGCCACGTTCGGCGTGAAGGACGACGTGACGGCGGCGACGCTCCAAGTGGGCGGGCTGTCACTTTCGAACGCGGTGGTGACGTTCGACACCAGTTCGGGGTCGGCGACGATCACGGTTGCCGGCAACACGACCCTCGATGGCACCACCATCGCGGTGAGCGGCACGGTGCAACCGCCGACCACTGCGGGCGCCGTCGGCTCGTTGACGCTCGCCAGCGCGCCGCTCTCAACGTTCGTCATCGGTGGTGCCACCCTCACGAACGTCGCGTTCAGCGCCACGAGCCCGTCGATTCCGAGTCCGGGCTCGAGCCAGGTGACGGTGACGGGCACGTACTCGCTGCTCGGCCAGCCCACCGATCTGACGCTCTCATCGCCGAACGTGCAGGGTGGCACGATCACGCAGCTCAGTGGCACGGGTCCGGCGAACACCACGTACAAGGTGGCGGGCACCGACTCGCTCGTGGGGCAGTTCGCGTTCACCTACAACAGCGTGCAGACGCCGTCGCTGACGGTGCAGACCGCGGGGGCCACGTTCACCACGCCGACCCAGTCGTATGCGAACGCCACGGCGACGATCACCAGTACCACGCAGATGGCGATGACCGTGTGCGCGAACTACATGACCGAAGCGGGCAGCTGCGGAGTGGTGAACGGCACCTACACCTATGGGGGTGACGGCGCCGGCACGTACAACTTCACGAATGCCAGCGCGATCCCCGCGACCCTTTCGGGGTACGTCAACACGCCCACCGTGCTCACGTTCGCCCGCGCGAACACCGGAGCCACGGAAACCACCCAACAGCAGTCCACGCTCACGCTCGGTTTGTTCGATACCAACGAGGCCGTGACCGTGAGTGGACCGATCGGCGGTTCGCTCACGGGGTCGTTGGACGACGTGGAGCTCCGGGGTCTGTCGGGGAACGCCGAGTTCAGCGTGTCGCTCGCGCCATTCGCGCAGACGAACAGCGTCTGGTACAACACGAACATCACGATGAATGCCAGCAGTGGCTGCAACTTGTGGAGTTCGCAGCCGACGCTCACCGGGCTGGCATACCGCAGCGGCGACAACACCTTCTACACACTCACCGGTCCGGTGACGTTTGCAATCGATGGGTTCAGCCTCGGCTCGGTGATCCCGGGGCAGTCGAACCAGCCCTTGGTGCTGTCGAACGAACTCGACATCGCGCAGCAGAACCAACAGCCGGCCAACGGGATCACGTTGCAGTTCTCGTTCAGTACGGGGCCGCTCCTCGGAGTCGGGACCGCCGGATTCGATCTGGCTGAGTGCTCGTACAGCCTGGGCGCGTTCTTGCAGTTCGACTTCGGAGCGGGCCAGTTGGCCCAGGCGTTGAGCAACGCGTTCCAGAATGCAGGCGGCGGCCTCACGATCAATCAGGGGAACTTGTTCAGTAACGGTGCACCGCCCGCGAGTCTGGCGTTGCAACGCGCCCTTCTTCAGGAGCAGCAGGTCGCGGCGAACTTGAACCGAGTGGCTCAGGACGCGCAGAACCAAGCGCAGGCGTTGGCGGACCAGGCCAACGCGGCGCGTCAGACCGCGGCGAACGCGGCGACCGATGCAAACAACGCACAGCAGCGTCTGCTCGCGGCCTCCCAGGCCTACGAGCAAGCGCTGCAACAGTTGGCGACCGCACGTGAGAACCAGCAGCAAGTGAACTCGCAGCCCCTCGCCGTGTTCGCCGACGAGGTGTTGGACGCGCAGACAGCCGTCAACAATGCGCAAGCTCAGGTGCAAGCGACGCAGGCGCGGGTGCCGATTGAGAACGCAGCATCGGTGGCGGCCTCCCAGGTATCAGAGCAGGAGGCCCAGACGTCCCAGGAGGCCGACGCGCGAGCAACCGCGGCAGCAAACAACGCGAATGCGTTCCAGGAGCAGGTCAATCAAGCGCACCATGCGTCGATTCTGCAGGTCACGCTCGACTACACACACTGCACCACGTGTGAAGAACAGGATGTCGCGTCGATCGATGGCGAGCTTTTGTTCGGTGTTGCGTACGTGGTGGATCTGGGTCTCGAACTCGGCTGGACGAACGGTTCGCTCTCGACCATCGGCGGCACCGTTGGCGGCGGATTCGAGTACCAGTTCCAGAAGTCGATCGGTCCGATCGGGGTGTACGCGAACGCGTCGATCACATTGAACTTCGGGCTCTCGTATGAGTTCGGAGAAGGGTGGCAGAGCTTCACTGCCACACCGTCACTCACGGCAATCCTGCAGATCTTCGTGTCGTTCTGGGGGATCTCCTACAACGTCACCTTGGCGAACCTCACGGGGGCGTTGCAACTCGGCTTTGTTCCGAGCGACACCATTGCGGGGTACGTAACGTTCAGTGTTCCGTGGGCCTCAGGGAACGCGAGTTTCGGGCCGGACAGCTTGTAGGAATGGTGATGACCGATACTCCCGACATCGAGCCGCCGACTCGGCGACGCCTCTCGCGTCCGGTCGTGGTCGCCATTGCATTGGTGGCCACGTTGGTGATCGTGGCCGCCGTGAGCGTGATCTGGTGGCGTGACGATCAGGACTTCTGTCACCAGGTGAAGGGATTGCCGAACGCAACATCGTCGGTGTCGTCCACCGGTTCGCCGGCGAAGGGTCTGCTCGCCTATGCCGGCCAACTCGATCGGGTGGCCGATGCTGCGCCGAACGAACAGACGGCGGCCTCGGCGCGCCAGATTGCGGCGGCCGAACGCGCCGCAGGGAACGCGTTGGCGGCTGATCCCACGAGCGCCGCAGCAGTGACGGCCATTGCGAACGCGAACTCCCAACAGGTGGTGGCGGCCCAGACCCAACTCAGTGCCGAGATCACCAAGCAGTGCGGCTGAGGTCGCGACCCGCGCGGCCGCGCTCAGTACGCAGCTTCCGGGCGTAGCCGAGCGCAAGGACATCGGGAACGACGCGCTCGACGTAGGGGAGCGCGGTGTCGGGGTCGAAGTGCACGCCGTCGTCCGTGTCCCAGCCGCGACTCCCGGTTGGGGCACCAATTTCGGGCCGCGTTGGGGTGAGCACTGCACCCAAGTCGACAAGGCGTGCGTGCGCCGGCCGGTTCTCACTGGCGCGCAACAGGAGCGAGTTCCACCAGTCGATCCTCGACGGGCGGTTCTCCGGGAACGGACCCGGCGGAACCATGTAGTCCACGCCGAAGAAGTTGCGAGCTGCCGCTTGCTCTTCGGGAGATGGCTTCCGGCGTGCGAAGTACGGCGACGTCACCAGACCAACGAGTCCGCCGTTGGCGTTGAGGAGATCGATGGCGCGATTGAGCGATGCAAAGCGTGCAGTGGTGTGTTCCACCGTTGCGAACTGGAGATCGGGGGTGGACTGAACTTCCCAACACCCGGTCATCAGCAACGCGACGTCGGGATCGAACCCGGCGACGAGTTCGCGCCAGCGCTCGTTGCGTTCGGCGAGCCAATCGGTCGGTATCGGGGCGCGCACTCCGCCCCAGAGTCGTTCTGACTCGTCGCCGATTCCGAGACCGGGGTAGGTGGCGCTCCGCAGCTCGAAGTCGTAGCGATCGACCAGCCGCGAGAGCGTGTCCTGGAGACTGAACGCCAGGCTGTCGCCCACGACGAGGATGCGGACGGACGTGGCCATACGGGCAGGATGGCGAGCGGGGCAGCGCCGCGGCAAACGCGGCCACGACCCGACGAATATCGGGAGCAGCGCTCCGGGGGACCCGCTGGAGTCAGATGCCGGTTTGGGCCTCAGGCAGCCATCGTCCCCGGTCGAGAATCCTCCCTATGGAACCGATCTCTCGTCGGACTGTCCTCCTCGGCATGGGCGCGAGCGCGGCCGCACTGCTCGGTGCCTGCTCGAGTGCAACCAAGACGGCCAGCAAGGCGCTCAGCGCGAATGCCACCGCCACCACGCTGGCGCAGACTCCGCCCCAAGCGGCGCTGGGCGGTGGCAGCTTCGCGCTCTTCGGTCAGGAAGACATCAACTTCCAAACGTTGTTTGCGCTCGGTGGTGCGGGCCAGAACGCGGAAGTGGGTGAGGTGTTGTCGGTCGTGGCGCAGGCAAATGCCGGCGCCGGTGGTCCTGCGTACCAAAACCTCTACAACGCGTTCGTCGCGATGGGAAATCAGTTGGAGTCGGCGGCAGTCGGCGCCCAGAAGGCTCGACACTTCGTGACCGCGCGCTCGCAGTACTTCCGCGCCGCGCAGTACTACAACCAAGCGTTGTACTGGGTGCTGGGTACGTCGACCCCCGATGCCGAGGCCAGCGTCTACAACACGATGAACAGCGCGTTCGTGGCCGGTGCGAAGCTGAGTCCAGAGACGTGGGAGCAAGTTGCGATCCCGTACGACAAGCGCACGCTGCCGGGCTGGTTCGTGAAGCCGAGCGCAGATGCGGGCAAGCGTCCCACCATCATCTTGTGCAACGGGAGTGATGGGCAGAACGTCGACATGCTGGCGCAGGGCGGTCTTGCGGCACTCGAGCGTGGATACAACATCTTGATCTTCGAGGGCCCCGGGCAAGGATCTCTCCTGTTCCTCGACAACATTCCATTCCGTACCGACTGGGAGAACGTGATCACGCCGATCGTCAACTTCCTCGAGAAGCGAAGCGACGTCGACGCCAAGAAGATCGCGCTGCGTGGCATCAGTTTCGGCGGCGTGCTCGCGCCACGCGCGGCCGTGTACGAGAAGCGCATCGCTGCGCTGATCGCCGACCCGGGTGCGCTCGAAGTGTGGACCAACTACCCGCCGGTGGTGCGCGACGTGATGCAGGCGGGGTCCCAGCAGGCGGTGAACGCGCGATGGGCGGCGGAGATCATTCCGGCCGTCACGCCCGAGCAGGCTTTCAACCTGAAGAAGCGCATGGAGATCTTCACGGTGCCGGCCCACGACGACGTGAAGGCGGGCAACATCCCCACCGACTTCTACTCGGTGGCCAAGGCGGTCCAGATGTTCGACATCACCGATCTGGCCAAGAACATCACGTGCCCCACCCTCGTGACGCAATACGAAGGCGATACCGCGTTCGGGACGCAGCCGCAGGCGTTGTACAACTCGCTCACGATGAAGCAGAAGCAGTTCGCGCAGTTCACCGCGGCCCAGGGCGCGCAGTATCACTGTGGCCCGATGGCCCCACAGCTCGTGGCCGAGACCATGTGGGACTGGCTCGACGACACGCTCGACAACCGCTGACCGCTGACCGATGAGCCGCGAGTCGGGCGCGCAGCAGCCGTAGCATGCGCTCCCGATCAAGGGGGAACCTGTGGCACGCGCAATGACTCGTATCGGAATCGTGTTCGCGCTCGGCGCGCTGGTCTTCGGGCTCGCGGGCTGTTCGAGTTCGAAGAAGAGTGAAAAGACCACCACGACTGCGGCGACGACCACTACGACGCCGCCGACGACTTCGGGCAAGAAGCCGTCGAACGCGCTGACCAAGGCCGATGTCGTGCAGATGCAGGAGTGGCTCGACGCAGTCGGTTGCGACGTCGGCGCGAACGACGGCGTAGTCGGACCGCTCACGCTGGCGAGCCTCAAGTCGTTCCAGCAGGGTGCGGGTCTCGCGGTCGACGGCGTCTACGGGCCCAAGACCAAGGCCGCGCTCTCGGCTGACGCACAAGCCAAGAAGCAAGTGTGCAAGAAGCCCACGCCGCCGGTGCCGCCGGTTGGTCCGACGGGCAATGGCGCAGCATGTACGGCGCAAGCGATCCAGGCCGGGCTCAACGCCGCAATCACCACCGGGTACACGGTCAAGCTCGACGGCTTTGGTTGTGACCAGGGCTGGGCGTACGCGTACGCCACCGTCACGGCGTCGAGCGGTGAGTCGATCGACGTCACCGACGTGTTGGCCGCCCGAGACGGTGCGTGGGTGAGCCAGGACCGGGGCGTGGTGTGCCCGTCCGGGAAGATGCCCCAGGACATCTACGCCGCGGGGTGCACCAGCAACTGATCGGGGGACCGATCCGGCAGTTCGCAGAGGGGCCTGGCTTCGGCCGGGCCCCGGCGCGTGGGAGCGGGGGCTCCTTCGGCGGTGCTCCGGGCCCGGGCGGGAATTCCCCTGAACCCGACTGAACGTCCTACTCTGGACAAATGGCGCGGACGGAATCAGGAACCACCGCGGTCGCCCTCATGCGGCCGCTGATTGCCCAAACGCTGGACGCGGCACGAGCGGCGGAGACCCCGAGCGAGCGGCGCCGCCACTTCACTGTGGCGCTCGCCATGCTGCGGGCCGCCGACGACAGGGAACGGGCGGCCGCCGTGAAGGCCGAGCGCGATCTCGACGACTCCGCGGAGTATGCCGCTCGCATCGTCGACGGTGTCGACCTCGACGACTTCGAGGCGCGGGGCGAGCTCGAAGCGTTGATCGTGCAGTCGTTGTCGGGTCCGACGTGGCTTCCGGCCGATGGCGCAACCGTGTCGTATGCGGGCGAGGTGGGCCAAGGCCGACCGCCGCTCTCGCTGCACCGGGCGTGTGACGCAGCCGATCTCTACGCGCGCAAGCTGGCGGCACGAGGTGAGCTTGCGCAGGCGGCGGTGATCGCGCAGCACGTTGCTGAAGCATTCCTTTCCCACCTCACGGGTGACGGGGCGGAACTAGCGCAGCAGTACTTCATGGACCAGGCCCGGGCGCTCGAGATGGGAGGCCATCGTGCAGCCGCTGACCGGCCACAACCGACCACAACCGTCCGCGGGCGGCCGCTGAGCCCGGCGGTGCCGAGTACGTTCTCCCGTGAGCAACGCCGGTTGCATTCCGGGGGGACGACATGGCGTACGACATCAATGCGTGGTTGACCGCGCAGCCCTACGAAGGCTGGGCGCGCGAGCGGGCCAAGTGCCCGGTGCATCTGACCACCAACCCATTGGGTGGCGGCGAGATGTACGAGGTCACCGGGTACGACACCGTGATGGAAGTGCTGCGCGACTCCGAGACCTTCTCGTCGTCCATCAACGGCGAGCACATCGGCCAGTTCATGGGCGACCTCATCCTTGCCATGGGGGGCAAAGAGCACCGCAGCTATCGCGCGCTGGTGAGTCACGCGTTCCGTCCGAGTGCGATCGAACGCTGGGACGCCGAACTCGTGCAACCGCTCATCACCGCGTTGGTGGGCGAGATCGCGGCTCGCTCCGACGGCAAAGCGGAACTCGTGGCCGAGCTCACGTCGCGCTATCCGGTGCAGGTGATCTGTGCGATCGTGGGTGTACCGGCCGAAGACCACGACAAGTTTCACGGGTGGGCGAACGACATCAACACTGGACCGCTCGATCCTGAGCGCGGCATGGCGGCGTCGCGTGCCATGCGCGAGTACCTCGAGCCGTTGGTCGCAGCACGGCGCGCCGAACCCACCGGCGATCTGCTGAGCGAGTTGGTGCACGCCGAGATCGACGGCGAGCAGCTCAGTGACGAACGACTCTACGGATTCCTGCGGCTGTTGCTGCCAGCGGGGGCGGAGACCACGTTTCGCATGATGGGCAACTGTCTCACAGCCTTGCTCACGCATCCTGACGTGCTGGCGCGCGCCTACGAAGACCGCTCGATCATCCCCGATGTGATCGAAGAGACGTTGCGATGGGAGTCGTCGGTCACGTCGGTGAGCCGGGTGGCCACCCGTGACGTGGAGGTGGCGGGCTGTGCGGTGACCGCGGGCTCGGCACTCACGGTGCTGGTGGGTGCGGGCGACCGCGACCCGGCGAAGTTCGAGGACCCCGACACGTGGCGGCTCGACCGTGGTTCGTTCCATCACCTCGCGTTCAGTACCGGCCCCCACCAATGTCTGGGCATGCACCTCGCGCGCCTCGAACTGCGGGTGGGACTCAACACGGTGCTCGACCAGTTGCCGAACCTGCGGCTCGATCCGGCGTTCCCGGCGCCCGTCATCCAGGGCACGGCGTTCCGTGGGCCCGACGCAGTGCACGTGCTCTTCGACCCCGCGTGACGGATCTGCGCGTCGATTCGCCTGACGCGGTCGCGTCCAACGGAGTGGTTCGGGCCCGCTGGCCGCGCGTCGTCTTCGCAGTGCTCATTGCGTTGCTCGTGCTCGGCTATCTCGCAGCGGTGTGCACGAGGTGGGGCCAACGTATCGACGACCTCGGGTTGGGCGGCGGGTTCGTGCGCAAGGAACTTGCGGGCGACGAGGCGTACTGGACGCAGGTGGGCCGGCTGGTGGACCTCGCCCTGGCCGCAGCATTGATGATCGCGGCCGGCGCCGCGTTGGTGCGGCGGGAGCTGCGGCTCGCGGTCGCGATCGTCGGGGCAGTGGGTGCCGTGGTGCTCGTGGCGTGGGTCATGAAGTTCGCGTTGCCGCGTCCGTCGCTCGTCCTGCGGTCGCCGATCGGTCACAACACCTACCCAAGTGGTCACGTGGCGACGGCGACAACGATCGCGGGTGCGCTGGTGGCGGCGGCCACGCCGCGATGGCGGGCCGTTGCCCTCGCGCTGGGCGCGCTGCTCATTGCTGTCGTTGCGGCGGTTGCGCTCACAGGCGCCGAACATCGCATCAGCGACACCACCGGCGGCCTTGCCCTGGGATTGGCGGCGGGGTTGGGGTTGGCCATGTGGTTCGCGCCGCCCATCCACCGCACGATGGTGCTGTGGGGGTCCGCGGCCGTCGCCGGCACCGTGGGGGTGTTCCTAGCGTTGGTCGCGGCCGTGGGGTTCATGCGGGACGCGCCGGCAGCGGCGCGCGGCACTCGTAACCGGTCGCTTCAGTTCGAGCTGTTGGGATGGGGGCGCTGGTGGATGGTGGCGTTGGCCTTGCTCGTGCCGGCGGTCGTCGCTCTCGCCGTTCCCTTTTGGCGCGCGCAGGGGGGCGCGGATGCCCCCGTGGACGCGCCAGAAGGGGAGGGTGGCGTCAGCGGAAGTCGAACGCCACCTTGATGGCGCCGGTTTCATGCTGGTTCGCAATGCATGTGAACGCGTCGATCCACTCATCGAGTCGGAAGGTGTGCGTGAGCATTGGTGCGATGTCGATGCGCCCGGACTCCACCAGGTCGAGGTAGTGCTCGATGGCGTGCTTGCGCACCCCGTGAACTTCTTCCACGCCGAATGCGTTCGACCCGATGACGTGCACTTCCTTGAAGTACAGCGGTCCCCATTCGAAGCGGTCGGGTGCGCTCACCCCGGTGACGACGATGCGACCGTGGGTGGCGATGACTCGTAACCCTTGTTCGACGGTTGTGGGCGCGCCAATGGTGTCGTAGATCACTGCAATGGTGCCGGGGTACGCAATGGGCAGACCCTGCCAAGGCTTGAGCAATTCCTCGCCCGACCATTCGGCGAGTGCTGCCACGATGGCCTCGGGTGTTTGCTCGGAATTCACCACGTGCGCGCCGTATTGGCTGGCCAGAGCTTGTTGCGCAGGATGGCGTACGACGGCTGCAACGGACACGGTTGGATAGAGCGCGCGCAAGATGGCAATCGATGTGCTGCCGAGCGCGCCGCCGCCCCACACCACCACCTTGGAGTTCTCGGGTGGCGGGTTGCGGGTGATTGCGTGCAGTGACACGGCGAACGGATCGGCCAACACCGCTACTTCGTCGGAGACGGTGTGGGGCACCGGGAAGACCATGGAGTCGTGCGCAGGCATGAGTTCCGCGAAGCCGCCGGTGGCGTCCGACGAGTTGCCGGTGTGGATACCGGGCGTGAGCCGTCCCCGGGTGAAGTTCCAGCAGTTCGCCAGGTCGCCCGCGGCACACGCCGGGCACGGTGGCGTGATGCCGCGTGGGCCACAGCTCAACCAACAGTTCAGCAACACGCGGTCGCCGACTGCCACGCCGCGCGCGTCGGGTCCGACCTCGACCACGTCGGCCACCACTTCGTGGCCGAGCACCTGCGGGAAGCTGATGAACGCGGTCATCGTCTGGTCGGAGCCGCCGGCCGAGTCGACCATGTCCATGAACACCTGCTTGCCGTCGGAACCGCAGATGCCGGTGAGGCGGGGGCGCAGCACCACCCAGTCGGGGCCGAGCAAGGTGGGGTCGTCGACCGCTTGGAGCGTCATCGGCGTGGTCGCGAGGTTGCGCACCAGGTGGTTGGCGTCCGACGGAACGTCGAACTGCGGGCCGTCGGGGAATGCCCCGAACACCAGTGCCTTCATGGGTTCCCCCTGGCTGCGATGCGAGATCGTCCGGGCGTGACTGTAGGGGACGCCCCGGTCGTACCCTGCCCTTGGATCGAACGGGACCCCGTCTGGGAGGTGGGCGATGACCGAACTCGACGGGTTGCGAGTGGCGTTCGTGATGGCGAACGAGGGCGTCGAACAGGTGGAGCTCGAAGAACCGTGGGACGCGTTGACCGAGGACGGCGTGCACTGCGACCTGGTCGCGCCACGTCCGGGATCGGTGCAGGCTCTGCGTCACCTCGAGCGAGGCGAGAGCTTCGACGTCACCATGCTGTTGGGCGATGTTGCGACCGAACAGTTCGACGCATTGGTGTTGCCCGGCGGAGTGGCGAACCCCGATGCGTTGCGGTGCGACGTGCGCGCCGTCGAGTTCGTACGCGCCTTCGTGGAGTCGGGCCGACCGGTCGCGGCGATCTGTCATGCGCCGTGGTTGTTGGTGGAGGCCGATGTGGTACGTGGGCGCACCCTCACTTCGTGGCCGAGCCTGCGTACCGACATCGAGAACGCAGGTGGGCACTGGGTCGACCACGAGCTCGTGATGGACACGAACCTGCTCACCAGCCGACGCCCGGCCGACCTGCCGGTCTTCACCGCCGCGCTGGTGGAGGTGCTCCGCTCGGTTCGGGCCTCCGCCTGACCCGCGGTGCGCTTCAGATTGACGAAATAGGCACTCACAAGCGCCCCGGGGGCTGCGGGGGCCTTCAACGGGGCCGGATCCGGCCGATTGGGACCGTAGGACACGATCCCCAGGAGTACACGGATGGCCGACCAAGCGGAGCTCACGTTCGTCGACGCCTCGACGAACCCCTTTCTCCACGGAATGCACGCCCCCGTCACCGACGAACTCGACGTCGGCAGCCTGGCGGTCTCGGGCCGAATCCCGCCCGAACTCCACGGCAGCTACCTGCGCAACGGCCCCAACCCTCAGTTCGCGCCAATCGGTTCGTACGCGTATCCGTTCGATGGCGACGGGATGATCCACGAGGTCTCGTTTGCCGAGCGCCGTGCTTCGTATCGGAATCGGTGGGTCGTCACCGACGGGCTCGCAGCAGAGCGCGCAATGGGACACGCACTCTGGGGTGGTGTCTTCACGCCCAACGCGTCCAACGACAAACGGTGCGCGAACAACACGGTCGTGCGCCACGGCGGTCGGCTGCTTGCGCTCGATGGCTTCGGGTTGCCGTATCGCTTGAACGACGAGCTCTTCACCATCGAACCCTACGACGCCGACGGGAAGTTGCCGAGCGTGATGGGCGCGCACACCAAACTCGATCCGGCGACGGGTGAACTGCACTGGATCGCGTGTTCGCGAACTGCGCCCGAAGTGGTCTACGGCGTGTTGTCATCAGGTGGTGATGTGACGTTCTCCACGAAGATCGGCGTGCCCGCGCCGGCGTTGGTGCACGATTTTGCAATCACCGAGACGTCGATCGTGCTCTTGGTTCCGCCGGTCGTCTTTGCCAGTGACGGCACGGTGCGCTGGCAGCCGGCGTTGGGTACGCGCGTCGGAGTGTTGCCACGCGGCGCGGACGGGTTGCGAACGCACTGGACCAAGACCACGCCGTTCTACGTGTCGCACATCGCCAACGCGTGGTCGGAACACGGCGCAACGTACATCGACTTCATTCGATACGCCGGGTTCTCGGAGCTGGGCGAGCCCGAGGGCACTCCGAACCTGCACCGGCTGCGCGTTGATCCGGTTGGGAAGGTTGCGCAGGCCTCGCTCGTCGACTTCCCCTGTGAGATGCCGGTGATCGACGGGCGCATGTTGGGTCGCCGACACCGCTTCACCTACTGCGCCGCGCAAACCGGCGATTCATCCGACGGGGCGAATGCATTGCTTCGCTACGACACCGACAGTCGAGCGATCGCAACTTGCGACTTCGGTGCCGACTCGTGGGTCGGCGAACCGCTCCTCGTTCCTCGCCCGGGGTGGACCGCCGAAGACGACGCGTGGCTGCTCGCCTACGTCCAGGCGCCCGACCGTGACGGCACCGACCTGGTGATCATCGACGCCGGGGCCTTCGCTGACGGTCCGGTGGCCAAGGTGCACCTGCCGCAGCGGGTCCCGCCGGGTTCCCACGGCACCTGGTTGCCCGCGCGCTGACACAACACCCTGACCGAACGGCGTCGAGCGCGCTGCGGAATCACCTATGCGCGTCGTGGTGGAAGTCGTCCGCCATCTTCGCCATCGCTGGCAGCATGGCGTCGACGTTCTGGGTCTTGCCGACGACCAGGTCCTTCTGCTTGAACCCCGGGAATGGCTCGGCGGGTACGTAGTACTCGAACCCGTCGTCGGCGATGGCTTCCACGATGCTGGTGGCGCAGTCGGCGGCACTCACGAACGGACCTTCGTACGCGCCGGGGAGTTCACCCGGTTGGACTTGCCAGATCTCGGTTTCGATGGGGCCTGGCAGTACGAGCTTGATGCTCACCGACGTGGCCATGAGGTCCATGGCCGCCGCTTCGCTCCAGCCACTCATCGCGAACTTCGCCGCGCAGTACGCGCTTTCGCGAGCGATGCCAATGCGCCCGCCCATGCTGCCGACGTTGACGATGCAGCCGCCATTCGCGTCGAGCATCTTTCGAATGGCAACCATCGCCATCTGGATGGGGGAGAGGAAGTTGGTGGTCATGACGTGCTCGAGTTCGTCGCGCCGCATGTCGAGTACGTGCTTGCGTTTTCCGACCGCCGCATTGTTCACGAGGCAGTCGATGCCGCCCATTGCATCCCAGGCTTCGTGCACTACTTCTTCGGCGCGCGCAACGTCGGAGAGGTCGGCTGCAATGATGAATGGCTCGGCCCCATTGGCGCGCACGCTTTCGGCGACTACTTCGAGGCGATCCACCCGCCGCGCAACCAGCGTGACCTTGCGGGCGCCAGCGGCGGCGAGTTGGGGTGCAAGCTCGGCACCGATGCCTGAAGATGCTCCGGTGACCAGAACGGACGTTCCGTTGATATCCATGGCGCGCAATCCCCCCGAGCGTGTGCGCGCACCGTACCATCGGCCAGGTTCAACGAACGCGGGGAGACCACTGTGCACGACGTCGTGATCATCGGTGCCGGAATGGCGGGTTGTGCCGCGGCGCGCGATCTGGTCGATGCCGGTCTCGACGTCGTGGTACTCGAAGCGCGTGATCGAATCGGCGGTCGGGTGCACACCGACCATGAGATCGCCGACGGGCTTCCGGTTGAGCTCGGGGCCGAGTTCATCCACACGGACAAAGCGGAAACGCTCGCGCTCGCGCGCGACAACGACTTCGAACTGCTCTATTGCAATCCGGCCGACGGTTACCGCATGCAGATGAATGGTGTGTGGGATCCCGAGATGTACAGCGACCCCACGCTGCGAAAGCTTGGCGACATCCTCGGTGATGTCGAGTCGTTCGAGGGTCCCGACATGACGGCGGCCGAGTTCCTCGACGCACGCGGCCTCGAAGGCGTGGGGCGCGCAATGGGTGAGCAGATGCTGAACGTGCACCCGCTCGGAGACCTGCACGAGCTCTCGGTGCAGGGACTGCGTGATGACCGGGTCGTCGAACTCGAGCGCGGGATCGACCATCGGGTTGCCGTGGGGTACGACGAACTCCCCAAGTTCCTGGCGCACGACGTCGACGTGCAGTGCAGCACCGTCGTGTCAGCGGTCCAGTGGTCCGAGTCGGGCGTCGTCGTCCGGACGGTCGGCGGTGGCCAGTACCCGGCACGCGCAGCCATCTGCACGCTGCCCGTTGGGGTGCTCAAGCACCGCAGCGTGCGGTTTGCGCCCGACCTGCCCGCCACGAAGTGGGAAGCGCTCAACGGTTTGGAGATGGGCGCGGCGCTCAAGGTCGTGATGCGGTTCCGTGAACGCTTCTGGGACGACTCGCTCACCATGCTCGGATGCGACGGCCCCGTTCGCTTGTACTGGACTCCGTTGTTCGGTCGTGGGCCCCACGCAGCGCCAGTCTTCACGGCGTACGTCACGGGCTACCGCGCTCGGGCGCTCAGCGCGTGTACCGAACAGGAAGCCATCGACCGGGTCCTTGCCGACCTCGATCGCCTCCTGCCCGACATGGAACCATCGAAGCTCTTCGAACGTGGCGTGCGCGTCGACTGGCTCACCGATCCGTACAGCCGGGGTGCGTACTCGTTCGTGCGTCACGGTGGTGGAGGGAGCCGGGCCGCGTTGGCTGCCGCCGACACGGGCGCGCTGTTCTGGGCCGGTGATGCCACCGCGACCACAACCATCGCCGCCGTGGTCCACGCCGCATACGTCACGGGCCGGCGAGCAGCCGGTGAGGTGCAGGCCCACCTCGCGGCCGCGAACTGATCCATCGCGGTCGGGGTTTGACCCCCGCAGAGAAGCGTTCGTAGCGTGTCCCGTCGGGAGGGACGTTCATGCTCTGGGTGGTTGTGCGCGCGTGTGCGGCACGGTTGCAGCAATCGTCGCGTGACGAACGCGGCATCACGTTGGCGCTCATTGCAGTCAGCGGGCTCACCACGCTGGTGGTGACGCTCATCACCGTGTGGATCGCGAACCTCGTCGGAGTCTCTCGGTTTTCGCTCTTGTGGAACTGAGGGCGCGCCGCCCACGGTTGGCCGCTCGAGGCTCACCGCAGGCGGGCGAGCCGGCCCAACCGCTGCTTCATGGGGGGGTGTGAGGCGAGAACCCCTCGCCAGCCCAACGACCCGTCGGGGAACCGCCGCAGGAATCGGGCGAGCGGTCGTCCGGAACCCACGACGAACGCGGCGATGCGGTCCGCTGCGAGTTCCTGTGCGCGTGCGAACCCCGTCATCACGACGGTGGGGAGAACACACGCAAGCGTCGTGACCACGAACATGGGGAACGTGATGGCGGCGCTCAAGACCGCAACGATCATCCAGAGTGCCGTGGCCACGCGTGTGGAAGCGGCGACGCGTGGTGGCACGGTCGCCGACGCGCACGACAATCCGGTGACCCCAAGGACGACCGCGCCAATCAGCCCGATGGCATGAGACTGTTCCCACGCCACGAACGCGCTGGCCGCAAGCGCGAACCGCGGTGCGAGCTGAGCGAGGCCCACCACGTATGGGCGCGACGGCGCATCCCACGCGGCGACATGCGCAAGTTCGTGGGCAATCACTGAGCGCACCTCGATCAGGAAGTCGTCGGGATGACTGTCGTAAGGGCTCCCGCCTTGCGCCGCGTCGCAGATCTTCGCTTCGAGGTCGTCATCGATGAGCACCACGGTCACGCCGTTGGCCGGCGGCAGGACCGCGGCGAGCGGAAGGTCGGCCGCGGACTCGTCTTGTTCGAGTTGGGCCACATACGGGTGCACTGTGTCTTCGCGCATTGCGAGGGCTCGGGTGACGCGCGCCACGATGTCGCGGGTCCAGGCCGACGGGTCCGATCGCACGGGGACCGGGCCGGGACTCGTCGTGCGGCTGCGCACCCGTGCTGCGAAGTCCGAGAGCTTCCCGATCTGACTGAGGGCGCCGAGCCCGACGAAGGTGGCCGCGGCCGCCACTGCCACGATCGCTTCGAGGCGAGCGATGTGCGACGCCCACCAGGCCACGGTTGCCACGAAGATGGCGACCTGGAGCGCGGCGTGGACCAGAGTCCGGGCTCGGCCCGCCCGGAGCAGGCGCTGCACTTGGTCGTTGGAGGTTCGTACCGCCACCGGGCCCGCCCTCGAGTTGCCGTCGGGGCCACCGTAGGCGCTGCACTGGGCCGGTTGTGACACCGCACCTCAAGACGGGGTCGGGGTGCGCCGATTGAGAGCCCATGGAGCAGCGGTATCGGAGCTGGCTGGACTTGGCGGCAGCGGTGGCCGTGGCGGCCGCAACCTCGCTGGCGGTGTTGCTCATCCAGCAAGACGGGCGGATCGCGCTCGTAGCCGTGCTTCCGGTTGCGGCGGTGGTCCTCATGATCGCTCGGCTCGCAGGCGCCATCGTGACCTTCACCGACCACGGGATCGACGAAGTCCGCCCTACGTACCGACGCCACATTCCATGGGAGCAGGTCGCCCAGCTCGTCACGCTCGACGGACGGGGTTGCATCGAGACGGGCCTCGGAAACTCGTGGACGCTTGGCGCCGTCCTGACCGACGGACGGATCGTTGCGATCCCAACGGTCCGCGGATTGCGGGCGGCGGGGCTGCGTGGTCACCAGAGCCGCGCCCGGCTGGTGGCCGACGAACTCTGCACCTGGCATTCACTGCGGCGGGAACTCCAGAACCCCGAGCGCGTTCCGGTTCGGGCCCGCAGGTTGCGACTGGTGAGCGGCGACTGACGGATCTGGCACCATCGAGTGGTGCCGACGCGTCGAGCCGTACACGCAGCAACCAACGAACTCGTCGCACGCGAACCGCGTTTGGCGCCCTTGCTTCGGCGGGCCGGCACCTGTCCCATCGGGCCACCGTCGCCCCCGAGTGAACGGTTCGCGCACCTGGTTCGCGCCATCTGCTTTCAGCAACTCGCCGGGAAGGCTGCGGCCACCATTCACGGGCGATTGGTGGCGCAACTCGGTGGCACGGTCACCGCGGCGACCGTGTTGGCCGCCCCCGAGGGTTCTTTTCGTGCCGCCGGCGTGTCGGCGAACAAGACCGCTGCCATGCGTGACCTGGCCGCGCACGTCGACGACGGTCGTATCCGCCTCGACCGAATCGCCCGTCGTCCCGACGAGGCGGTGATCGAAGAACTCATCCAAGCGCGCGGCGTCGGTCGCTGGACCGCGCAGATGTTCCTCATCAACCACTTGGGTCGGCTCGACGTCTGGCCCATCGGTGACCTCGGCGTCCGGATGGGCCATGCCCGCATCTTCGGCCTGGCCGACCCATTGCCGGCGTCGGCGCTGGAACCCGAAGGCGAGCGGTTTCGCCCGTACCGCAGCGTCTTGGCCTGGTACTGCTGGCGGGCGGTCGACCTGATCCCGGCGCACCAATGAGGGCCAAGGACGCTCCGACTCCCGGGAACCCGGTACCGTGCGACGTGATGACCGAGTCCGTCCCCGGGACCCCGCCTCCGACCCCCGACGTCAGCGCATCCAACGACGCGCCCCACGCTGACGTGGTGATCGAAATGACGGGAACGGCCGCAGCGCGTCGGGGCGAAGTTCCTGCGGGTGATCGCGACACCACAGAGTGGTCGCTCACCTCGCGCTGAACCCGTGCGCTCGCAGGGTCAGCTCCGCGCGCCCAGCTTCGACAGATGATCGGCCAACGGCGGAAGCCCTACGCCAGCCCGACGGACATCCACCGACTCGGGATCACTGATCGGCCACGCGACGAGTTCGTTCGTTTGCTCGCCCACGACGACCTGGGTTCCGTATCGCTGCGGCCGACCTGCGTTCATCAACACTCGGTCGAGCAGGCACGCTTCATGCCATGCCGGCGCGTCGCCGGCGGCTACGGCGATCTCGACGTACTCGAGGCATCGCCGTGCCAGCGCCGGATCGTTGCGACAGCACTGCGCGATCTCCCACGCCGCCGCTTCGCCGTCTTCGCCGACTGCGGACACGCCGGGCCACCGTTCGATGTCGTCGAGCAGGTCCCAGAGTCCATCGGCCACGCGTTGGCGAGACTCGGCGGTGGACGCGGCTCGGAGCTGAGCGGCCAGCCCCAAGATGCGGTCGCGCACGATTGCGTCCATCACGGTCGATTGTCGCGCGCCGGGTCACCGCCCGGCGATCCCGAGTTCGAGCCGGCCATTGGCTACTTGCCCGCGGTCTTGGCCTTCGTCGCCGGTACGCCCGTGGCCTTGGCGAGGTCGATGCGCGGGTAAGCCGTGCCGTTGCGACGGTCGGTGATCTTCTTCCCGGTCGAGGTGAGCTTGGCGGTCAGTTGGTCCACCGAGAGCGAGGCGCCGAACCGTTGCCGCAAGATGGCGTACGCGCCGGCGGCGTGCGGTGTCGCCATCGACGTGCCCGTCATCGCGGCGTACCCGCCTCCCGGGATCGACGATACGACTGAGCTGCCGGGCGCAAGCAATGTGAGGTAAGGGCTCACGTTCGAATACCAGGTTTCGACCTGATCCTGCTTGTTGGTGGCGCCCACGCTGATAGCGCTGGGCGAGCACGCCGGATACGAGATGCCGTTGCTATTCGCCTCGTTCCCCGATGCAATCACCACGGCCACCCCGGCTGACTTGAGCCCGGCGATCGGTTTCTCGTACGCAGTCTTCCCGCACTTGGTCGCCGACGAACCGCCCCCCAAGCTGAGGTTGGCGGCGGCGATCGGAAGCGCGAGCTTGCGGTCCTTCACGTAGTTCAACGCCGCGATGATGTCGGACGTGTAGGCGAGGGGGCACGCAGTGAAGCACCCGCCCCAGCCCGCGGGGAACACCGAGAACACTTGGACGGCCAGCACCCGTGCCCCGCGCGCGATGCCGGCCGTTGGTGCGCCCTGCACGCCACTGCGTCCCGCAGAGATCCCTGCGACGTGGGTTCCGTGCTCGCAGCCGGCGGCCTTGCATGGCGCCGCAGCACCTGCACCCGTTTGCGTGGTCTGGTTGTTCGGGCAACCACCGGTACCGGTGTAGCCCGACGAGAAGCATGCTTCGTCGATCACCTTGTCCTTGAGGAATGGGTGGGTTCTGTCGATGCCGGTGTCGAGGACGGCGACGACTTGCCCAGTGCCGTCGAACCCGCCGATCCACGCGGTCTGCGCACCGGTGAGCGCCACCGTTTGGGTCAACTGCGGGGCGACCAGGTCGTCGGGCAATACCTGCTTCACGTGCGACGAGCGGCGCAACGCGGCCAAACCGGTGGCCGACACGTTCACGGCGGCCAGGTTCGTGTTGTCCACGGTGCGCACGATGCGTCCGCCGTTCCCGAGATCTTGCTGCACGCCGTTGGCTTGCGACCGGTTGGCTACGCCATCGCTCGGGTTCGCCTTGAGTTCGACGATCGCGCGCGTGGTGCCACGCGTGATGGCTTCCGACTCGAGCTGCGCGAACGCGCCCGCAACCGGGGCTTGGGTTTCGGCGGCACCGGCGGCACCCACACTCGCAACGGAGAGGGCGGCGATGGAACCCACAACGGAGAGGGCGATGGCGAGTTTTCGCATCCAGCACTCCTCCGTGGTCGGCGCGCAGCAGCCCGGTTCCTTGGGCCCAAAGCCTTATCGGCTGGGGCGGGCCGGTCCTTGAATCGGGCGGGCCGGGTGGCTCAGGCGGCTGGCCGGGGGCCGCAAGACCCGGCCCAGGCTCAGGGCGGGACCAGGTGACGCCATGATCCGGCCTGCGCTAGGAGAATGGGATGCCCGTCGAACCGCCGCCCTCCCACTGGGACCTGCCCGACCCGGCGGGAGCGCGCGACCCCGACGTCGTGGCGGTGGGGGCCGACCTCGAGCCCGGCACGCTGCTGGCCGCCTATCGCCGGGGGCTCTTCCCGATGCGTGTGCGGCGGGGTGGCGACATCGGGTGGTGGTCACCGGATCCGCGCGGCATCCTCCCGCTCGACGCGCTTCGCGTCACCAAGTCGCTGGCGAAATCAGCGAAGCACTTCGAGATCCGCGTCGACACCGTGTTCGAAGCCGTCATGCGCGCGTGTGCCGACCCCAACCGTCCCCACGGCTGGATCGACGACGAATTCGTGGCCGCGTACGTGCGCCTGCACGAACTCGGGTGGGCGCACTCGGTGGAAGCGTGGCGCGGCGATGAGCTCGTCGGTGGGCTGTACGGCATTGCCATCGGGGGGTTCTTCGCCGGCGAGTCGATGTTCCATCGCGCACGCGACGCGTCGAAGGTTGCGTTGCTGGCCCTCGTCGACATGTTGCGGGACGGGGGAGCGACGCTCCTCGACGTGCAGTGGACCACTGAACATCTGTGCTCACTCGGAGCCGTCGACGTGCCCCGCCCCACGTACTTGGCGCTCCTCGCCGACGCGCTGCAACTGCCGCTCCCTGGGGTGTTCGCCGACGCGACTCCCTGACGTGTGCCGCGGAGCCCCTAGCCTCGCCATTCGTGGAACTCACGGCCGAAGAACTCCGCGTCCTCGGGTGCCTCATCGAGAAGGAACGCACCCGGCCCGACGACTACCCGCTCACGCTGAATGCAGTCGTTGGCGCGTGCAACCAGACAACCAACCGCGATCCGGTCGTCTCCTACGACGAGCTCACGGTTGAACGGGCCCTTGCCGGATTGCGGGAACACAACCTCGCTCGCCGCGGTGTGTACAGCGGCAGCCGCGTCCCCAAGCACCGTCATGCGGCTGACGAAACCTGGGGGCTGGGTCCGGCTGAGCTTTCCGTACTGGCCATCCTCGTGTTGCGCGGACCGCAAACGGTGGCCGAGATCAAGAGCCGCGCTGAGCGGCTCTATGACTTCAGCGATTTGGCCGCCGTCGATGAGGTCATCGATCGCTTGACGCGTGATCCCGAGCCGTTCCTGGTCCGCATGGCCCGCCAGCCGGGGCAGAAAGAAGGGCGGGTCGCGCATCTCTTGGGCGGCGTCGTCGCGGAGCAGGTCTCGGTGGCGACGCGCATCGCCGACCATGATCGCGTCGGCGCGCTCGAAGCCGAGGTCGCGGCGCTGCGGAGCGAGTTGGAGGCATTGCGCGCCGAGTTCGACGCGTTTCGTTCCCAGTTCTGACTCGTCGCACGCTGCGGGCTGTCAAACGAGGTATTTCCACCCGTGGTGGTAGCGGGCTACTGTCCGCCGCAACGTCAGCTTCCAAGGAAGGGGCGGTGTGGGCGAAGCATCGGATGGAGTCGAGCAGCTTCTGCAAGAAGCCAATCGTCTTGCGGACGAACCCTCGTGGGCGCAACGGTCTTGGAAGGTCGTCACCACTGGCGGAGCAGCCGCAGGACTCGTGAGCACCATGGCGACGATGTTCGGAGTCGCCCCCGGTCTTGTTCCCATTGGTATCGGCGGCGCATTCGCCGCGATCTCCGGACTCGCCGTCGTGAGTCAGCTCAAGTGGGTGCGCCAATTGCGCACGATGCTGCGGGCCGAGCGGCGGTTCCGGAAAGCGCAACGATGGGCTGATGCCGCGCAGATTGCGTTGGCGCGCCAGAAGCATCTCGACCGTCTACCGCTAACGAAGCGTTGGCAGGCGACCGCACTGGCCCGCGCCCTCGAAGATGCGCTTCGTAGCGGTGATTCGAGTTTGGTGCGCCAAGTGCGCTCCGCCCGTAGCCGTGGGCAGTTCGGCCAGAGGTCGCACGCGCAGTCGGGTTTCGCTCTGTCAGCGAAGGACCAGCCGGAGCGCGAGATCGCCACGGGTGCTCGCGTCGACCCGGAGCGCACCGAGGCCATTTTCGAGCGGGTCCGGCGTGAGCGTGAGCGGGCGGTGCGCCCGATTGGTTCGTCGCTGGAGCGAAGCCTCGCGCTTGCGAGCCGCTGACCGCGCGCGTCCGCCGCTACTCGGCAGCGGCGAGCTCCGGTTCGGTGGCCGTGTCGGCGAGATCCGCGTATTCGAGCACGCCGATCTCCGCGAACTTCTCTCGCAGCCAGCCGTCGACGACGTCGGAGACAGCGTGAGCCTACGCCTCGGTCGCAGGGATTGCAGCACCCACTAGCGTGCCGCCGATGTCCGCGCCCGACGATGTCTTCGTGCCCGCACCGTCGAGCGGGCGCGTGTTCCGAAGCGCCCGCTGCGTGCGCCTCGGTGATGTTCGGACCGACGGTCGACTTCGCCTCGACGCGCTGGCCCGGTACCTCCAGGACGCAGGCAACGACGACACCATGGACCGGGGCGTCGGGAACGGTGGGCCATGGGTGGCGCGGCGCACGGTCGTTGCGATTGAGGGTTCGCGGCCGCGGTACCTCGACGAGGTGGAGCTCGCCACGTTCCCTGGCGGACGGGGACGGCTGGTCGTGGAACGGCGCACCGATATCACCCACGAGCGCGGTGTGATCCGCGCCGCCACGGTGTGGGCGTATCTCGATCCCACGAGCATGCGGCCAGCGGCAGTGCCCAATTGGTTCGATGAGCTCTACGGCGCGGTCACGCCGGATCGGAAGGTCAGCCACCGGCTGCAGCTCGCAACGCCGGACGCAACGGCGGGACGCCGCCCGTGGCCGCTACGGGCCACGGACTACGACGTGCTCGAACACGTGAATAACGCGATTGCGTGGGCCGCGATCGAAGATGAGTTGCGTCAGGTAGCGGATCGGGCGCGGGTGGTGCGGGCCGAGGTCGAGTATCCGGGCGCCATCGACATCGACGACGACGTGGAGCTGGTGTCGCAGCACGATGGCGAATCGCTGCAGTTGTGGCTCACCGTCGGAGATGAGGTTCGCGTGGCGGCGCGAGTGCTGCTCGCCGCCGCGGCTCGTTAGCTCGCCGCAGCCGGGCGACGGTCAGGCGCTGCGCCGAACCAGCCGCTCGGCAATCGCAGCCGCGTCCATCGGGTGCCCGAGCAGGAATCCTTGCGCAGCGTCACACCCCAACGAGCGGATGAACTCCAGTTGCCCCGGCGTTTCGATGCCTTCGGCGATCACCCGCAGGTCGAGTGCATGCGCCATCGCCACCACGGCGCGCACGATCTGCTCGCTGCGCGATCCGTCACCCAAGCGGTCGACGAACGACTTGTCGATCTTCACGGCGTCCACGGGGAAACGGTGCAGGTGCGCCAGCGACGAGTAGCCGGTCCCGAAGTCATCGAGCGCAACCCGCAGCCCGCGTGTCGCGAGGGCCGAGACCGTGGCGATTGCGTGGTTCGCCTCACCCACGATCGCGCCTTCGACCACCTCGATTCCGAGTCGATTGGCCGGCAGGCCGGACTCGGCGAGCGCCGCGTCGACCGTTTCGACCAGGTGATGGTCGGTCAACTGGCGCGGCGAGAGGTTCACCCACGTGCGGATGGGGACAGCCCACTCCGCCGCTTGGGTGCATGCGGCGCGCAGTACGTACTCGCCGATCGCATCGATGAGGCCGGTGTCCTCGGCGAGCGGGATGAACTGCGCAGCGGTCAAACGCCCATGCTCGGGGTGGTCCCAGCGCAGGAGTCCTTCGACCGCCTCTATCTCTCCGGAGTCGAGCGCTACGATCGGCTGGTACTGCAGGAGCAGCTCGTCGCGATCCAGGGCGCGGCGCAGCGCGTTCTCCTGGTGCAGGCGATTGTGGGCGCGTGAGGCGATGCGGTCGTCGAACATGCGAATGCACGCTCGTCCATCTTCCTTGGCTGCATACATCGCAGCATCGGCGTCGCGCAGGATGGCAGTGGCGTCGGTGCGGCCATCGGTGACGACCACACCGATACTGGCGCTCGACGCGATCTCGTCCCCGCTCAACGTGGTGGGTCGACCAACGGCATCGAGCAGTCGGTTCGCCAAGGCCACTGCGTGTTCCCGGGACGTGACCCCGTCGGCGAGGACCACGAACTCGTCGCCGCCGAGTCGGGCCACGGTGTCGCTGTCACGGACCACGGCGCGTAGGCGGCGGGCGATCTCGACGAGCAGCCGGTCGCCGACAGTGTGACCCAGTGAGTCGTTCACGACCTTGAAGCGGTCGAGGTCGAGGAAGCACAGCGCGACCGCTTCGCCATCGCGACGCGATCGGGCGAGCGCGTGCTCGATGCGGTCCAACAGGAGCGCACGGTTGGGAAGGCCAGTCAGCGGATCATGGAGCGCCTGATGGCGCAGCGCGTCGACGAAGCGCACCCGTTCGGTGACGTCGAGCAGGTTGGCCACGATGCCGCCGACCGATGGGTCATCGAGCAGATTCGTGAGTGTCGCTTCGACATGGCGGATCTCGTCGTCGGGGCGTACCACTCGCACGTGGATGCGTGCGCTTGATCCCGGGACCGAGGTGACTTCGGTCAGCGCTTCGGTGAACTCTTGGGCGTCATCAGCAACCAGCATGCTCACCAAGTCGAGCTGGTCCAGCAACGTTTCCACTGCGCGACCCAGCACGTCCTCGGCGGCGGGACTCGCGTACGTGATGGTTCCGTGCTCGTCCAACGTGGCGGCGACGAGCGCCGAGTGCGCCACGAGCGCGCGGAAGCGGGCTTCGCTCACTTGGGCTCGGTGCAGTGCCTCGACCCGGTTGGAGACATTGCGGGTCACCAACACGATGGCCCCCACTTCCGCGTCGTCGAGTCGGTTGTACGCGACACCTTCGACGTGCTGATAGGTGTCGTCGGACGCCCGCATCTGGAACTCGCCGAGCACCGTTGCTCCCGGAGTCCCCAGACATTGCGCCAACAGATCCAAGATGCGCGGCCGGTCGTAAGGGTGCACCAGTTGGATTGGTTCGTCGCCCAGATCGAATCCGGCCGCAGTACCGAACAACGGGTCGGTGCGGTGTGTCGTGTAGAGCAACCTTCCGGTCCTGTCGACCACGGAGATGGTTTCCATCAGGTAATCGAGGAGCCGCTCGGGATGATCGAGCGCCGGCGGTCGCGACGAAGCCTCGGGGGCCGCTGCGCTTTTCTCTGGCCTCAGGTCGGTCACGCTTCCTCCTGCTGGAGATGTCGGCGTCAACCCCCGTCCGGTTGAGGGCGGTTTTGTCCCGCCCGGGCTTCAGTCGATGGCGCTGCCGACCGATGAAATTGGGACTCCAGCGCATGAGGTGGGCGAGATGAAGGCTCGATTGGCAGTGGGCACGTTCGTGGCGCTCATCGCGCTCGTTGCGGCCGGCCTACCCGCTGTGCTGACCCCTGACCCGGCCGGAGCCACGCCGGGCGACGCGATTCGGATGCAGTCCGATGCCGACACCACCGACCCGGGGTGCTCGAACAGCAGCGCGTGGGCGTGTGGAGGATGGGACTCGCTACGCAACGGAAGCAACGTAGTTGTCGGCGTCGATTCGCGGCCGTTCGTCAAGCGGCTCGACGTCACCAACGGCGACACCACCACAACCGTGATCGACAACCCCGGCAACGACCCGTCGCCGAGTGCGGCTGAGGGCAGCAACCTGATCACGTCGATCCAACCGGTCAACCTGTGTGGCAGTGCCCAGACGCCGTCCGTGCCGCCCGCCCCGCCCCGGTGTTACACCGCGCCGAACCGGGTATCGGTCAGCATCGGGTACGAGAACGCGGGCGGTCACCGCAACTTCGACGGGGCCACCACGACGCCCAGTGTCGACTCGAACACGATCTTCGACCTCACACTGGGACTCAACACGCTGGGCCAGTCGTTGCGCTGGTCGTTCCTTTGGGGCGCGCCGCAGTACTGGAACGTCACCAACATCGGGCGACCCGATGCAACGCTGCGCGTGAAGTTCAAGCCGGTACTCACCCCGCAGCGCAACGACAGCCAGGGCTGCTCCGCAATCCCCGTGATGCTCTGTGACGCCACGACGGCTGACGCGACCTTCCTGGAAGCGCAGTTGCTCCTGAGCTTGGACACCACGCTCGATCCCGTGTTCACCGGTGCGCTGTTCGCTGCGGATCACGCAAACATCGGATCACTCGAGGCGGCGCCGGCTTCGTCGCCGCAACTCACGTACGGGGTCTCGGCTCCGCTCACAATCGACGGAAACGTCAATACCGCGAACTTCCAAGCGTTTGTTTCCGATGCGGCGATCCTCAACTACTTCGGCGCCACGCCCGAAGTCGCGGCCACGACGGACTTCCGGCAGAACGCATTTGCACTCGCCCGGGCCGACGGCGGGACGAACGGTTCGAACGGCACGCCAACGTGGACCCGGTGGTCGGCCGTTTCCAACGGCTCCGACGGCTGGTTCATCAGCATTCCGAACATTTCGGTCACCGCGACCAGCGGGCCGATGGCACTGGCTGGCGACGCCGCACGGGCTGCGCCGCTCGCCGGCGGCCTCAAGGTCCGGCCGGCGAAGTTCACCGTGAGCCGAAGGGGGGCAGCGCCGCAGTTGCAACTCCGGCGGACCGGGAAAGGCGGTCTCAGTCGCGTCGCGGTTGGGTTCACGTTGAACACGAGCAAGTGCAACGGCAAGCAGTGCCGGATCGTGGTCACGAAACTGAATGCAAAGACCTCGACCGCTCGCACCGCCGTCGGTACCGGAGCGGTTGCGGTGGTCGGCGGGCAGGCGCAGGGCACGTTGACGTCGGCCGCCGGGGTCCTTCGGGCCGGCAGTCGCGTGAGCGTCATGTTGCAGGTGAAGGTCGGTGCCACGTGGAAGTGGGTCTCGGCGACCACCGGCACCGTGGGGTGATTGCGAGGACCTAGCGTCCGGGGAATGGCCATCTACGCGCTCGGTGACCGAGTCCCCCAGATCGACCCCACTGCATTCGTGCACCCTGACGCCACGGTGATCGGAGCCGTGACCATCGGGCCCGAGTCCAACGTGTGGCCGCACGCTGTGTTGCGCGGCGACTACGGCGAGATCACCGTGGGCGCGCGCACCTCGGTGCAAGACGGCAGCGTCATTCACGCCACGCCCATGATCGCCACCCACATTGGCGACGAATGCATCATCGGGCATCTCGTGCACATGGAGTGCTGTGTCATCGAGGACCGTGCGTTGGTGGGCTCGGGGAGCATCGTGTTGCACCGGGCACTCGTGAGCATCGAGGCGCTGGTGGGGGCCGCCGCGTTGGTGCCCAACGGCATGGAGGTGCCGAGCCGGGCCATGGCCCTCGGCGTGCCGGCCAAGCTCCGCCTCGACGCCGTGACCGACGAGATCCTCGAGGACAACCGGCGCAACGTGGCCGGCTACGTGGCCAACGCCCAGTACTACCGCGACCAGCTGCGCCGCCTCGACTGACCGGTAGCGGGATCAGCCTGAGTGCGATGGGGAGGCAAGCCCTTGCTGGGCGGCTCCCGCATCCGGACACTGGGATGATGGCCGACGTGGAGGGCTTCGACGCCGAGCGCGCACTCGGGGTGCTCCTTGATGCCTATCTGGCCGCGCCGTCGGCGGCGAGGCCGGAGGCGCGAAGGGCCTTTGTCGATCGCGTTCGGGAGCAGTTGGGCCCCGAGGACCTAGCCGAAGACACGCGCCAACTCGAGCGTCGTTCCGTTTACCTGGCGATGCGCAACGACGTGCTCACCGCTGCGCTTCGGACGCGGCTCGAAGAATGGGGGCCGGGCTCGCTCATCAACCACGCACGCACCGAACTCGGTGTCGCCGCCGACACCCAGCAGCCCTACGACCTCCTGGTGGTCGACGCGCACCAGTACTACTCCGAGTCCTCCATCGACACCGAGGCGCAAGCGCGCGAGCACGCGAACCATCAACAGTTGGTGGAGCTCGACGCGCCGACGGAACCGTTCACCTCGGTGGTCGACGGGCGCCCTCCGCTCATGGTGTTCCGGCGCGAGATCGCCGAACGCATGCTCCAGATCGATCGACCGGCCGACCTCACTACTGACACACCCGAGTGGTACGCCCTCACGGCGCTCGGCCACGAATACGCACACACGCAGCGACAGGCGCGGGTGGGCGGGCACGGCTCGGTGGGACAGGTTCTTGACGAACTGATGGTCGACCAGGCCGCGAACGGCTCCAACTACCTCGCGGAGCGGCACTTGCGCGACATCGTCGGAGTGATCGCAGGATTCGACCTGACCGCCCTGATCGCCGAAGCGGGTCGGGCTCAAGATCCCAACGCCGTGTTGCTGCCCGCGCTCGTTGATCGCCTGGGTGCGCAAACCACGGCGATGCTCTATGCGATCCGGCCTTCGAACTACGGCGACGAGCAATCAATTGCGCCTGAGCTGCGCGGCGCAGGGCACCCGTACACCGCGCTGGTCGAGCACGTGATCGCCGACCAGCGCGCGCGGCTCGGCCGTGACGTGGTCGAAGCGCGCCTCGACGCGTACGTGGCCGACCGCTATGGAAGCGATCCCGAACGCGGCCGCGCAATGCACGACGCATTCGACTCGTTGGTGTTTCCGCGGCCCGCGGCGATCAAGGATCGGGCCGAGGCGACGCTCGCCGAGCCGAAGGAAGCGTCTCCTGCGCGCACGCGTCGCACGATGCGCCAAATCGGCGGCCCGTCAGGCGGGATCGGGATCGGCTGACCCGTCGGCCGCCGTTTCGGCCGGCGTGCGGTACAGGTCGGGCTCGATGTAGATCACGCGGGTTTCGGGCAGCGCGGCGCGCACCCTGGCCTCCACTGTGTCGATCGCCTGGGCCAGCACTTCCACGTCTCGAGTGGCGAAGTGCAACTTCGTGGCGAGCAACAACTCATCGGGTCCCAAGTGCAGCGTGCGCAGGTGAATGATGCGCTCCACCTCGCGGCCGTCCGTGATGGCGGCCACGATGGTTTCCTCGTTCGCGCGCGTGGCGCTCTCGCCGATGAGGAGGCTCTTCATCTCGATGGCAAGGATGATTGCGATCACGCCGAGTAGCGCGCTGATGCACAAGGTTGCGATGGTGTCGAAGATTGCGTTTCCGGTGATGACCGCCATCGAGATGCCCACGAGTGCAATGAGGAGCCCAAGTAACGCGCCGGTGTCTTCGAGCAGCACGACCGGAAGCTCGGGGTTGCGCGCGCGACGAATGAACGCGAACCACGAGTGGTCACCCTTCAATGGCCGGCTCTCGCGGATTGCTGTTCGCAGCGAGCCGCTCTCGAGGATGAACGCCACGATCAGTGTGCCGATCGCCCACCCGGGCGACTCGATCTCGTGGGGATCCGCCAGCTTCTCGAGTCCTTCGTAGAGCGAGAACAGCGCGCCGAGCGAGAACAGGACCAAGGCCACGACGAAGGCCCAGAAGAATCGTTCGGTGCCGTACCCGAACGGGTGGCGCACGTCGGGGGCCTTCTTGGAGCGGCGGATCCCGAGGAACAGGAGCCCTTGGTTCCCGGTGTCGGCGAGCGAGTGCACACCCTCGGCCAGCATTGCCGTGGCACCAGTGATGGCGAACGCCACGAACTTGGCAATCGCAATGCCCAGGTTCGCAATGAGTGCCGCGATGATTGCAGTTTTGGATTCATGCTCGGCCACGCCCGGGCAGTCTTACACTCCCAGGCGTCCAACCCCGACGAGGAGTGCCCCGTGCCCGAAGCCGTGATCGTTGCCGCCACCCGTAGCCCCATCGGCCGCGCGTTCAAGGGATCGTTCGTCGACGTACGACCCGACGACCTGAGTGTGGCGGTCATTCGCGGTGCGCTCGACCAGGTGCCCCAGCTCGACCCCAACACCATCGACGACCTCATGCTCGGGTGCGGCCTTCCGGGCGGTGAGCAGGGATTCAACATGGCGCGCATCGTGTCGCTGCTCCTCGGCTACGAACTTCCCGGCACCACGGTCACCCGCTACTGCGCGTCGAGTGTGCAGACCATGCGCATGGCTGCGCACGCCATCAAGGCGGGCGAAGGCGACGCGTTCATTGCCGCAGGCGTCGAGACCGTGAGCCGGTACGGCTCGGGCAGCAGCGACGTGGCGGGCTGCGAGAACCCCAAGTTCCAGGATTCGCAGCTGCGCTCGCTCGCACGTTCGGCCGGCGGACAAGGAACGTGGACGCCCGCGGACGGGTTGCCTGACGCCTATATCGCGATGGGTCAAACCGCCGAGAACGTGGCCGAGATCGAGAACGTGTCGCGTGAAGCAATGGACGAGTACGCGTTCCAGTCGCAGCAGCGTGCCGGGGCCGCCATCGCGCGTGGGTTCTTCGAACGTGAGATCACGCCCATCACGCTGGCCGACGGCACGGTCGTGACGGCCGACGACGGCCCGCGCCCCGACACCACGCTCGAGAAGCTGGCGTCACTCCAACCGGTGTTCCGGCCCGACGGTCGCATCACCGCCGGGAACGCATGCCCGCTCAACGATGGCGCTGCGGCAGTCATCGTGATGAGCGATACCAAGGCCAAGGCGCTCGGCATCACGCCCATCGCACGCATTGTCAGCACGGGCGTGAGCGCGCTCGACCCCGAGATCATGGGGCTCGGCCCGATCGCAGCCACCAACCAAGCGTTGGCACGCGCCAACAAGACCATCGACGACATCGACCTGGTAGAGATCAATGAAGCGTTCGCCGCGCAGGTGATCCCGTCGGCCGACCAGTTGGGCATTCCGATGGACAAGCTCAACGTGAACGGCGGGGCCATTGCGCTCGGCCATCCATTCGGTATGACGGGTGCGCGCATCATGACCACGTTGCTCAACGGTCTGGAAGACGCCGGAAAGGCCTGGGGCCTCGAGACCATGTGTGTTGGTGGCGGTCAGGGCATGGCGATCATCGTGGAGCGCCTCAACTAGCGGGGGCCACCTTCACTCGCTGCTCGGCGAACGCGTCGGCGAGTCGCTGGCCGCGCTCGCTGCCCAGGAACTCGGTGACCGCGTCCAGATACACACGACAGAACTCGGGCCCGTGCGGCGCGATGTGGTCGTCCCACTGTGCCCAGTGCACGAGTTCATGCAGGATCACACTCGCCGTGCGGTAGCGGCGCGGCAGCGTGATGGCCGGGCCGAACTCGTCGACGTGGAAGAACGCTTGGCGCGCGCCGTAACCCGGCCGGAACCGGGGGAGTCGGCCCAGGTCGCGTGCGGGGAAGCGCGCCATCCACCAGAGTGATCCCACCACCTGCTCGGCGAACGCGATGCAGTCCATGAGGTCGCGGTAGCGGTGACCGGGCGGCTGGGGCGTCTCGGCCAGGTAGACCCGGCGGCGTTGGGAGTCGCGCGGCCGCTTCGGTGCGGGGCTGGCGAGTGGCGAGACGTCCTCGGTCGGAGCAGTTCCCGGGTTCCCGTGTGCGGTTGGTGCGTCCACCATCGGGATCATGGATAGCACGACGGGCGTTCCGGCTCGTGGCGAGTGGCAACATCTCCGCCGTGGACATGACGGCAAGCAGTGACGGCGCGACGCGCCCGGACGGCACCGATGTGATCGTGGTGGGCGCCGGCCTCAGCGGACTCGCTGCCGCACGCGCCCTCGAGGCCGCGGGTGGGCGCCCGACGGTGCTCGACAAGGGACGGTCGGTCGGCGGTCGGTTGGCCACTCGTCGCATTCTCGATGCGCGGCTCGATCATGGGGCCCAGTTCTTCACGCAACGAGGTCCAGAGATGGCGGCGCTGGTGGAGGAACTCGACGGGGCGGGGATCCTCCGGACGTGGTGCCACGGGTTCGGCGCGGATGAGGGACATCCTCGCTACGTCCTGGCCGGCGGCATGAACGGGCTCGCGAAGTTCCTTGGCGCGGGTCTCGATGACGTGCGCACCGGCGTCGAAGTGCGCGCGGTCCGGCGGACCGAGAACGGCTGGCAGGCCGAGTGGGATGGAGGGTCCGTGCGGGCGCCGGCGTTGCTCATGACCGCGCCGGTGCCGCAGACGTTGGCGCTGCTCGACCACGGGTCGGTGGCGATCGACGCCGGGACCCGGGCGGCGTTGGCGGCCATCGAGTACCACGCGACCATCGCGTTACTGGTGGTGCTCGACGGCCCGCCCGCCCTGCCCCCACCGGGCGCGGTGCAACCGACCTCGGGTCCGTTCGGGTTCGTGGCCGACAACGCGGCGCGCCTGGGTGGCGGCCGACACGCGCTCACCCTGCACTGCACCGATGACTACAGCCGAGATCGACTCGAGGCGAACCCCGATGCGCTCGCCCGCGAACTCCTCGACGCCGCCCGCGTCCACATCGGCGAGGCCGGAGTTGCCGAGGCTCAGATCAAGACGTGGCGCTACGCGACGCCCCAGCAATGCTGGCCCGAACCGTGCTGCGTTCTGGTCGATGGGGACGAGCCGCTGGTGGTGGCCGGCGATGCGTTCGGTGGCGCGCAGGTGGAAGGGGCCTACCTCTCGGGGCTGGCGGCCGCGGCGGCGCTGGGTCGGGTGCGTTCCCCCAGGGGGGAATAAGGGATTTCCCGGGTTCTGCCCGACGGTCCGGTCCCGCACCATCAGGGCATGGATGCAACTGTCAGTCAGGTCGTTTCGAACACCCCCACCACCCGGGACCGTCACATCGACGGCCTGCGCGCTTTCGCGATCGTGGTCGTGGTGTGTTGGCACGTGGTGTTCTCGGTCACGCACTGGTCGGGGGCGGGGCGCCTGACCATGCCGCACGCGTTCGAGCGCACGCCCGGGTTCTGGGTCCTCACCTGGTTCCTCCAGGTGATGCCGCTCTTCTTCGTGGTTGGCGGCTACGCCAACCGGGCCGCGTTCAGTTCGAACCCGCACCACTTCCTGCGCCGCCGGGTGACCCGTCTGCTCAAGCCGACGGCCGTGTTCCTGGGCGTGTGGGTCGCGATCGACGGGCTCCGCGCGTTGCTGCTCCCCGCGTCGCTCTCGGTGTTCAGCTGGGGTCGGGTGCTTTTCGTGCCGCTGTGGTTCGTGGGCGTGTACCTCGTGGTGAGCGCGCTCGTGCCCGTGACCGCGCGGCTCCACGATCGGTTCGGCGGGTGGGTGCTGGTCGGGTTGGGGGCCGCCATTGCGGCGAACGACATCGCTCACTTCCGTTTCGGTATCGCATGGCAAGCAGTGCCGGCGTCGTTGCTGGTGTTCCTCTTCGCCCACCAGCTCGGCTACTTCTGGCGTGACGGGGCGCTCACGGAGAACCGTCGCCGGGCGGCGGTGCTCGCGGGTGCGAGCGCAGCGCTGCTCTTCGCACTCACCAGCGTGCACCCGTTCATCCGCTCGATGGTGTCGCTTCCGGGCTTCTCACACATGCTGCCCACGACGGCCTGCATTGCGGTGCTGGCCGTGTTTCAACTCGCGGTGGCCGAATTGCTGCGCCCGGTGCTCGCTCCGATGTGGCGGCTGCGACGGGTGTGGACGGGAGTGGTGCTCGTCAACGGCCGAGCCATGACGATTCTCGTGTGGCACATGACTGCTTGGTTGCTGGCATTCGGAGTGTTCGCATTGCTGGGAGGTTCGCTGCTGGCTCAGCCGACTGCGGCCTGGTGGTGGGAGCGACCGCTTTGGATCGCGTTGCCGGCGGGTTTCTTGGCGCTGTTGGTCCGAATGTTCGGGAACGTCGAACTGCGGTTGCGCAAAAACCCTTGACGACCCGCGCAATCGTCCGATGATGGAAGTGCAACGAATCCCGAATCCGAGCATGGAGGCGACGATGAGGACGTTGAAGCACTATTTCGTGGTGGTCGTGGACGTTTTGGTTCACCGGCACCGCGTGCCCGTGCACTGACCTGGGACCGGGTCGGCGGGCAACGCTGCCCGTCGACCCGACCCCAAAGCGGCGCAACCGAGGGCGCCGTCACATCCAGGGATGCAACTGGATCGGTGACTCCACGATCATCGCTTCCGACTGGCGATGCACCCGCTCGGCCTTGCTTTCCATGATGCCTTCGCGTTGGCGCAGGGCCTGCATTCCCTCGTTGCGTCCCGTGTAGTCGTCGGGCTGGGTGATCATCCACACGATGCCTCCGGCCGCCACGTCACTCGGTTCCCAATCGGAGTGATCGATGTCGGGCAAGTTGTAGACGAACCCTTCGGACGCGACCGGTACGTCGATGCGGAACGTGTTCACCGCAATGCGGTCGGACCGGTACTGCCGTGCGGCGGTGACCGTCATGCGCTCCATCGCGATCTTCGCCATGCCGTACACCATCAGCCCCGGCAGGTCGTTGAGCGCGGCCACGCTACTGACGTTGCAGATCCGCCCGCCGCCCCGTTGGGCAATGTGCGGTGCGCAGAGCTGGGTGAGGAGGTATGGCGCGCGCACGTCGACGTCCATGATGAGGTCGAATCGCTTGATGGGCAGGTCCATGTCGCCGGGGAAGGTGATGGCCGCGTTGTTCACCAACACGTCGACGCCCCCGAACTCAGTGATGGTGGCGGTGACGAGGTGCTCCATGTCTTCGTCACGGGCGAGATTGGTGGGCACCGCGAGTGCTCGTCCGCCGGCATCGGTGATCCGGCGCGCCGTGTCGTCGATGGTGCCGGGGATGGGGAGGGGAGCGGCATCGGTAGCTCGCGCCGCACACACCACGGTGGCCCCGCGCCGCCCGAGTTCCTCTGCGACCGCAGCCCCCACACCGCGACTGGCGCCCGTGACGATCGCAACCTTGCCTTGGAGATCGAAGCTCATGGCGCCGACGTTACGCCGATGGTGCGCGCCCACCGGGGCGGCGCCCGCGAGACTTGCCCCGTGGATCTCGTCGCGCGTGTTCTTCCGCTGGCGCTCGGCGCAGCAGTGAGTCCCACCATGTTGGCGGTGGTGTTGTTGCTGCTCGCAGCGCGCGACCACGGCCGGAGGCTGGCCCTGGCGTTTGCGGTGGGCGCAGTCATCCCATTGGCAGCAATCACGGTGGGTGCCATGACGGTGTGGCGCGCCGCGGCCAACAAAGCCGAGCACCCCAGTGCCGTGTCGGCCGGGGTCGACCTGGCGTTCGGGCTGGTGCTTTTGCTGCTGGGGCTCCACATGATGTTCACCAAGCCGTCGCAGCAGTCGCACGAGCCGCGTGAGTTCGGGGTGAAGACCGCGTTCCTGTTCGGACTCGCAATCATGGCCACCAACTTCTCGTCGCTGATTCTCGACCTGCCGGCGTTGAAGGAAGTGGTGGGCGCGCGCGCGTCGTTCGGTTCCAAAGCCACCGCAACCGCGATCATCTTGGGGTTCACGATGCTGCCGGCCATCGGGCCGATCCTCTTCGCCTATGCCGCGCCAGCCACCGCCGATCGGATCTTCGGACGGCTTCGCGACGCGGTAACGCGCCATCAGCGCACAATCGGTGTGGCGCTGGCGTTGATCTTCGGTGTGTACCTGTGCGTGAAGGGCGCGCGCGGGTTCTGAGGCGAGTAACTGCGCCGTGCGTCAGGATGCGCGGCGGTGCTCCGCTTCGAGATCGATGACGGCGGGCGTGCGCACTGGCGCCTCGGCGGGGTGGTCGTCGGCAAGCCATCCGCACCACAGGCAGGCGCCGTCGCGGTCGTCGGCCGATGCCTCGTACGCAAGGCAGGCCGCAAAGGCTCCGAAGGGATCGGCTGCCTCGATGGCGGGGTCGAACGCGTGCATCGGTCCTCCGGAAGCGCAGCTGGGCCGGGAGTCACACCGACCACAGGAAGTGCACAAATTACAAGGCTGTGATTCGGGATCCAGGGATTTCTGGGGCGGGTTCACCGTGCGCGCGCCCGGTATCGTCCGCTCCGTGCCGGTCTCGCTCCCGTTTCCCGTTCCGACCGCACTGCGTGGCTGGGTCGATTGCGCCGTCGATCGCGTCGCTACCGCCGCTGCCGACGCCTGGGAGTGGACGATGTTGCGGGCGGCAATCTCTCAGGAACGCGCGCAACGACGTGGGTTCCGTGCGTACGGTGCCAACACCAGTATGCAGCGACCGTGGCGCACGCTGATCGGCGAGCCGTTCATCGAGATCGGCTCCGAGTCGCTCATCGCGCCCGGGGCAATCCTGGCGGCGGTGCCGTACCCCAGTGACCCGGGGCACGCCATCATCCGTATTGGTGATCGCACCTGGTTGGGCCGCGGTCTTGGCATCGTGGCGCACTACTCCGTCGAGATCGGCGACGACGTGTGGTTCGGTCCCAACGTGTACGTCACCGATGCCAATCATGCCTATGACGACATCACCAAACCCGTCGGTCTCCAAATGGCGCAGCCGCGTGCGGTGCGCATCGGTTCGGGTTCGTGGATCGGAACCGGTGCGGTGGTGCTCGCGGGCGTGACCATCGGCGAGCACGTGGCCGTGGGTGCGAATGCCGTCGTGAATCGCGACATCCCGTCGTACTCAGTGGCCGTGGGTAATCCGGCGCGGGTGGTGCGGCGCTACGAGCCGGGTGAAGGCTGGATCCGACCGCCCAGTGATCGGCATCCGCAGCCATGAGCGCGTTGGCGGGGGAGTGGGACGACGCATTCCGCGAAGTGCCCGAAGCCATGCTGCGCCAACTCGACGGGACGCCTGAACCACGTGGTGGCGCGGCCGTGTGCGTCTACCACCGCGGCCGCAGGGTCGTCGACGCGTGGTGTGGCGAAGCGCGTCGCGGCGTGCCCTGGGAGCACGACACCATGTGCATGGCGTGGTCGACCACCAAAGGAGTGGTCTCCACAGCGCTGCATCGCCTCGTCGACCGGGGGCTGTTCGACTATGACGACTCGGTCGCTCGTTACTGGCCCGAGTTCGCCGCGAACGGTAAGGGCACCATCACCATTCGTCAGGTGCTGTGTCACGAGTCGGGGTGTTACGACATCGACTCGATCCTGCAGGGGAGCGGATACCACCTGCTCGACTGGGAATACGTGACCACTCGGCTCGCAGCGCAGCCCCCTGCTTTCGAACCGGGTACGGCCAACGCCTACTGTGCGTTGACGTTCGGCTACCTCGTGGGTGAGATCATGCAGCGTGTCACCGGGATGCCGGTGAACGAAATCGTTCGCACCGAAATCGCAGAACCACTCGGCCTCGACGGTTGTTTCGTGGGCTTGCCGCCCAGCGAGTACGCGCGCGTTGCGGATCTCATCGCTGGTGACGAAGTCGGTCAACTCAGCGTTGCTGGTGAAGGCAACGACCAGATGCAATCGCTGGCCGCGCTGGTGGGCGGCACGGTCGATCGCGCGGCCCAGCGCGCCGCCCTCGGTGGTCCCGGTGCGGCGCTGGAAGCGTTCTTCACCGACAAAGTCGCGTTGAGTGAGCCCATCCCGGCCGCGAACGGCGTGTTCACCGCCCGATCGGTGGCTCGGGTCTACGCCGCGCTCGCTGGCGGAGGGATCGACGGAGTGCGGCTCGTGTCGGCGACCACGCTCGATCGCGCCACCACTGTTCAGAACCAACGCCCTGATCGCATCCTTATCTTCCCCATGATGTGGAGACTGGGGTACCACGGCGTCATCACGTCCACGGGTGTGCCGCCACGTGCGTTCGGCCACAACGGGTTGGGCGGGAGCGGCGGCTGGGCCGACCCCGACCGTGAACTCGCAATCGCGTTCATTCCCAGCCGGTTGGGGAGCGTGGTGGCCGCTGACGCCCGGTTCATCGAACTCGGCGGGCTGGCCGCGGCGGCGGCTGACCGGCTGGTCTGATCATCGGGGCGGCTCCGACTACGTTCGGCCCGTGTCCTACACGCTTGTCCTGTTGCGCCACGGCGAGAGCACGTGGAACCGCGAGAACCTCTTCACTGGCTGGACCGATGTCCCGCTCTCCGAGAAGGGTCGCGCCGAAGCGGCGGCGGCCGGCGAACAGATGCACGATGCCGGCGTGTTCCCCGACGTGGTGCACACGTCGCTGTTGGTGCGGGCCATAGACACTGCGAACCTGGCGCTCGGCGCGATGGAACGCAGCTGGATTCCGGTGCGGCGCAGTTGGCGGTTGAACGAACGCCACTACGGCGCGCTCCAGGGACTCGACAAGAAGGCCACCGCCGAGCAGTTCGGCAAGGAGCAGACATTCGTGTGGCGGCGCAGTTACGACGTGCCGCCCGAGGCATTGGCCGTTACCGACTCCCGTCATCCTTCGCACGATGCGCGGTACCGCGCGTTACCGCCCGACGTGTTGCCGGCAACTGAGTGTCTGGCCGACGTGGTGAAGCGCATGCTCCCGTACTGGTACGACCAGATCGTCCCCGATCTCCAATCCGGCCATCTCACGCTGGTTGCAGCGCACGGCAACAGCCTGCGTGCGCTCGTGAAGCACCTCGAAGGCATTGGCAACGACGCGATCACCGAGCTCAATATTCCGACCGGTGTACCCATCGTCTACGAACTCGACGACGCATTCACCGTGGTTGGCAAGCGCGAGCTCGGGGATCCCAATGCGATTCGGGCCGCCGCCGAGGCGGTTGCGCAGCAGGCGGGGTGATGGGAAGAGCGGCATTCCGGGGCATCGGAGCGCTGGCGCTCGCCCTGCTGATGCCGGTCGCCTGCTCAGGCGATGGCGGTTCGAAGGGATCGCAGCCGCGCAGCACGTCGACCACTGCGAAAGCCGAGTCATCGTCGAGCACGCCAGCGACTGGTTCGTTCGCGGGTTCGCTGCTCGCGCTCACGACCGCCGACACGAAGAACGGTCGGGTGCAGCTGCAACTCGTGGTGCTCGACGATGACTACCGCGGTCGGGCGACGATTGATCTCGGTCCTCCGGTGAGCGACGCCGACGTTCCGGCGCGGGCGTCCATCGTCGCCGACAGCACGGCGGCGTGGATCGTCACGTCGGTGGGTGGACGTTCGCAGGTGCGGCGCGTGACCCCGAACGGTGGCACGTCGGTGGTGAACGTTGACACCGCGGACGCTCGGTTGGCGGTCGGTGCCGGAGCCGCATGGGTAGCTGCCGATTCCTCGGTGATTCAGCTCTCGTCAGCCGATGGCACCATGCTGGCGTCCATTCCGGGTTCGGCGTTTCCGTCGGGGTTTGTGGCTCGGCACATCGCAGTGAGTGGAGGCCGAGTCTGGGTCGCGAGCGACAACGGCGCGCTGGTGTCCATCGACCCCACCACGCGCGTCGTGACCCCGGCGCCGGCGGTCCTGGCATTCTGCAAGAAGCCGGCGCAGACCCCCGAGGAGTTGGCCGCGAACGAACGTGACGTGGTGCGGTCCATGGCCGCCGTCGGTCAATACGTCGACGTGGTGGTCACCGACGGGTGCGGCCCGGCCAATGCCGTCGTGGCCTTCGATCCGCTCTCTGGCGCGCGCCTACCGGTTGCACTTCCGGGCCCCGAGAACCAGCCTCAACGTGCGCTCGCCGCGGGCGTGCGACTGGTGGTTGCGCGCGTGAAGTCCAACGACCTCGTTGTCGTGGAGCCCAGCAGTCCGGTGGGTGCACCCATCGTGCTGCCTGACGGTGCGCTCGCCGAGACCTGTGGAGCGGCGGCGCGTGGAGTGGCGTGCACGAGTGGGCTCGACGAGGTGGCGTTCGTCGCCCTCGGCGGAAGCGGTGCCGCGGCGGGCAAGCCAACCGTCGAGACCCACCGGTCACGTGCAATCGATGGCGGTGCGCTGGCCTGGGCGGTGCTCTGAGCGGGTGCGTCCTTCCGTCGGAGGGTTCTCCCCGCCGATTGGCGGTCCGCCTTACTCACTTGCTCATGTCTCGCATGGTGTAGCCGCGACTTCGCGCAATCTCGTTGAGCTGTTGGAGTTCACCGTTCTGGTCGCCGAAGTCCTTGGCGTAGTCGAGGTACTTGATGACGCGTTGTGACTCGTCGATCATGCGTTGCGCCTTGGCGCGGTTACCGGCGCTGTCGTAGCAGAGGAATGCTTCCTTGTAGTAGTTGGCGTTCTCGATGGTGCCGCCAAGGTTTCCGAGTCGCTCGAAGAATCCGGCTGCGGCACCGAAGTCGCTGCGCCCTTCCGAAACCATCGTCCGGCCTTCGGGGGTGTTGCGGATGCCGGGCTGGGCGGCAATTGCGAAGCGGGATTCCGCCCGGGTTCGGTAGATCAACGCGCGGTTCACGTCGAAGCGATCGTCGTTGCTGGGGATCCGTGGGAGTGCCTTCCCGGCCCACTCGATCACCTGGGCGGGTGGCTGCGCCCGAAGGGCCGCGAACTCGGCCATCAGTTCCTCGATGTCGAACCGGTTCGCCTTTCGGACCTGGACCCGGTCGAGCACGTCGGAGGCTTCGCGTTGCGCGACGAGCCATGAGTCGATGTGGGTTTGGATCTCTGCGATCTCGGCCTCGAGGGCACGTTCTTCCGCGGTGGGCTTGCTCCAGCGGCCACGCTTGAGGCGCAGCGCCTCGAGGCGAACCGCCCGCAGCTCCTTGACGTCGGTGAGTCCCCTGACGCGCGTTTCCTGCTTCTGGATTGCGGCGACGAGCCAAGGCTCCGAGTCGTTCTGGAGCTCGAAGGTCTCGTCGTAGGCCAACGACCACCCGAACGCGAATGCCAGCGCCGGGTCGGTGACGAGTTCATGGACCAACTGATCGTGGTTCGCGCCCGGGGTTTCCATCGCTTCCCGGAAGTACTGGCGCGCCTCGCTCATCCGGTTCTCGCGCCACTCTTCACGAGCGCGGATTTCGGCCCTGCGCTGTTTGGCGCGCTCGTCGTCGGTCATGGCGCGCTCGGCGGCGGCATCGGCTTCACGCTCGGTGGCCGAGCGCGTGTCGGTTCTCCCGAGGATGGCGGCGCGCGTGGCGAGGTATCCAAGGCTGGCGAGCGCGCGGGCCTGGATGTCGGGGTGGCGCAGTTCCGGCAGGTCGTCATCGGCGAACGAGGTACGCAATGGTTCTTCGCCGACTGCGGTGACTCCGTCGAGGTACACCTCGCGCTTGACTGCCATGAGGCGCTCTCGGAGTGGCGCAAGCTGTTCGACGGTTTCGAGGTCGAGGCGCCAGCTGTCGGCGATCACCCGGTCGAGCCCGATGCGGAGGAGCAGTTCCTCGCCTTCGGCGCGCTGCGCCGCAGCGAGGTCGAACTCGAGGTACGTCCGGACTTCGCTTTCGGCAACCTCGAGGAGCCGGGCGGCTTCTTCCCACTCGGAGTTGGCGGCCACGAGCTGCACCGCATTGAGTGTGTCGGTGGGGAGGTGGTCGTCGTCGATGTGCACTTGATGCTCCGTCGGGGTGTTGCGCCGAAAGGGCATGCCGTAACACTGTGCGAACCGCATTTCACGCCAGGCGTTTGCGTGCCGGCCCATCGAGCCCTCCAGATCCCTGCGCCGCCCGTTCCCGGACGCGCTTCCCAGGAAGAATGTCCAAATTATACAGGTAGGGCGGCAATGTGTCGCCTGGGAGGATTCCGGGGGTTCGGATGGTTGGCGGTCAGGCGGCCTCGGCCGGCTCCTCGCCAGGGCGGCCCCGCTCCTGGCCGTAGTTCGAGACCAGGCGAGCAACCAAGGTCACCAGAAGGACCTGGCCCGAGATGGCAGCGAGTACTGCCAGGATCTGGGAGAACTGGCCCCGCGGCACGTAATCGCCGTACCCCACCGTCGTGAGGGTGATGAAGCTGAAGTACACGTACTCGACCGGTTGGAGCACCCGCGCCTTCGGGTTCGCGGACTGGGCGATTCCCTGCGTGTGCGGGCACTCCTCCACGGTGATGGCGGCCGGCGTGCAGGTCGCCGTGTCGATGGGAGACACCGAGCTGACGAACAGCAATGCGAACGCGAACGTGTATCCGATGAGGAAGTAGACGCAGAGCGCGCCGAAGATGGTGCGAGCGTCGATGCGCGGGTGGCGCAGGATGCGACGCAGGATCCCGAAGGGCACCGCCGCAATCAACGCGGTGAGCAGGCCCCACGACGCGCGTCGGTTGTCGGTGAGTGCCGGCTCGATCACCGATCCCGCCGCCAGAAGCGATACGACAATGGTGACGATCGCAACTCCGCGACGCTGCATACCGCCCGACGCGGCCACACCGACGATCACGATCAGCGCCACCAGCAGCGCTTCGAAGATGCGGAGTAGCAGATCGTCGCGCGAAAGGCTGTCGAACGCGAACGTCGCAAGCAACAACAGCAGGAGCCCGAGAAGCAGGTCGTAGCGATCATGGAACCAGCGCGTCTCGGTTGCACCGACGCTGTCGAGTTCGGAATCGAAGCTCCCCACGGCGACGACGTTATGCGCCGCTGCCGGCTCAGGGGGCGATGCCGCGCGCTTCCATGGCCTCGGCCACGCGTTCGACGGCCAGGCTGTAGGCGGCCCGTCGCAACGACACGTCGAGCGCTTGGGCGCGTGACCACACGTTCACAAAGGCGTCGTGCATGGTCTTGTGCAGGCGCTGGGCCACCAGGTCCTCTTCCCACGCGAAGCCCTGGCGGTTCTGGGCCCACTCGAAGTACGAGGTGGTGACTCCGCCCGCATTGGCGAGGATGTCGGGGACCACCACGACGCCCCGATCGGCGAGGACTTCGTCGGCCTCGGCCGTGGTCGGGCCGTTGGCCGCCTCGACAACGATTTTCGCCTGCAGTCGCTCGGCGACCGGCCGGTCGATGGCCCGGGCCAGTGCCGCGGGTACGAGCACCTCGCACTCGACGTCCCAGATGGCATCGCGATCGATTGCCTCGCCGCCGGCGAATCCGTCGATCGAACCGGTTTGGATCGCGTGATCCGAGAGCGCGAACACGTCGAGGCCGCCGGGGTTCCAAGTGGCCCCGACGACGTCGCTGACCGCCACGATGCGCATTCCCGCGCTGTGCAGCAGGTACGCGAGCGGGCCGCCGACCTTGCCGAATCCCTGAATGACGACGCGACTTCCGGCCACCGGCATGCGCAGTTCGGCGAATACGTCGCGGGTACAAGTGACGACACCGCTGGAGGTCGCGCCGGCGTGGCCGAGTGTTCCCCCAATCGCCAGTGGCTTTCCGGTGACGCTGGCTGCCAACTGTTCACCGCGCGCTTGCGACACCGTGTCCATCAACCAGCCCATGACGCGGCCGTCGGTGTTCACGTCGGGAGCCGGCACGTCTTGGTCCGGGCCGAGCAGCGGGAGGATTCCCCATGCATAACGGCGGGTAAGCCGCTCGAGTTCGGGAGTCGAGAGTCGGGTGGGATCGACGCGCACGCCGCCCTTGCCGCCGCCGAACGGAATGTTCATGACCGCAGTCTTGAGGGTCATGGCCGAGGCCAACGCGCAGACTTCAGTGGCGTCGACCGTGGGGTGGAAGCGAATACCACCCTTGGCCGGGCCCCGAGCTGTGTTGTGGTGTACACGCCAGCCTCGGTACACCTCGACCGACCCGTCATCCAGTCGCACCGGTACCGACACCTCGAGTACCCGTTGGGGTTCTTCGAGCAGCCGGTGGACCGCGCGGTCGATCCCGGTGAGCTTGGCGGCGTCATCGAGCGCGAAGAGAAACTCGTTCCAACGCTCGATGGACTGGGGCGATGATTCGTTCACGGGATTCCTTTGCGACGCCGTTGTCGCGGGTGTGCCCAACTGTAGTGGTCACCCGCGACCAAGGAATCAGCACTTCTGCGTATCCTCGGCGCGTGGCTCCGATTCGCCGTCGTCGTCCCGGTCGCTCCGGCCCGGCCCGCGCAGCGATCGTCGTGATGGTGTCGGTGCTGGCGGTCGCGCTCGTTGGCTGTGGCGGGCGGTCGGACAGCTCGGGGACGGCGCTGCAGTGGAAGCGCTGCGCCGACGGCTGGGAGTGCACCATGCTCCGGGTGCCGGTCGACTACCGAGAGCCGGGCGGACCCACCGTGGCGCTCGCCGTCACCCGCCATCGGGCCACCGAACCGGCGCAGCGCATCGGGCCGTTGTTCGTGAATCCGGGCGGCCCCGGCGAGTCGGCTGTCTCGTTCGCCCAATCGAGCCTGTCGGTGTTGCCGTCGCCAGTACGTGAGCGATTCGACATCGTGGCGTTCGACCCGCGCGGGGTGGGGAAGAGCGCGCCCATCAACTGCAACGCGAACGTCGACGATCTGTTCCGGGGTCTGGACATCAGCCCCGACACGGCGCAAGAACGACAGGCGCTCGAAGCAGCGAGCGATCGGTTCGCACGCGCGTGCGCGAGCGGGCCGAGCGCAACGTTGCTGGGACATGTCGACACGGCAACGATTGCGCGCGACATGGATTCGGTCCGCGTGGCGTTGGGCGCGCCGCAGTTGTCCTACGTCGGTTTCTCGTGGGGCACGTACCTGGGTGCGTGGTACGCCGAGCTGTTTCCGCGCACGGTGCGTGCCATGGTGCTCGACGGCGCAGTCGACCCGGCACGGACAACCGAACAATCAGTGAACGAACAGGCGGAGGGGTTCGATGCGTCGCTGCGCGCGTTCCTTGCCGACTGCGCGGCAGCGTCGAGCTGCGCGTTCTCCAACGGTGGCGACCCGGCCGGCGCGTTCAACCGGCTGGCGGCTGCGATCGACCGGCAGCCAGTACCTGCTGGCGATGAAGTCGTCGGGCCGTCGGAGTTCGAGATCGCAGTGGCGGCATACCTGTACGGCGGCCGGGCGGCCTGGCCGGCGCTCGCCACGGCGTTGACGCGCGCACAAGCGGGAGACGCCAGTCAGTTGCGCCAGGCGTACGCCGAATATGTGGGGTTGCAGCCGTCTGGCGACAACGGTTCATACGAGTCGTACGTGGCGCTCACCTGCGGCGACGTTCCTCGAGTGGGTGATGTGTCGGCGTACGAGGCGGCTGCACAGCGGGCGGCCGCCGCCGCGCCGGTGTTCGGGCCGAGTACCGCGTACCTGGGCCTGCCGTGTGCCACTTGGCCGGTCGACGGGCCGAACCCGCCACGCGCCTTGCGGGCTGCGGGCGCGCCGCCCATCGTCGTCATCGGCACCGCCGGCGATCCGGCCACCCCACTCGACTGGGCCACTGCATTGGCATCCGAGTTGGAGTCGGGCGTACTGGTCACCAGCAACGGCACCTCACACACTGCGATCGGACGCTCCGACTGTGTGGACCGCGCCGTCGAGGGGTATTTGATTTCGCTCACGGTTCCGAAGGGTTTGGCCTGCACTGACGCATGAGGTGGCCACTACAGTCGGCGCTCATGGCGAACTCTCAGATCACGGTGCTCGACGCGTTGGCGCGTCGTCTGGAATCCGACCCCGATGGCGCGTTCCTCGATTTCGAGGGTTCCGCCTTCACCGCTCGTCAGATCGACGATGACGCCAACCGCTTGGCCAACGCGTTGGCGGCGCGGGGCGTGCAGCGCGGTGACCGCGTGGCGTCGCTGCTCGAGAACGGCGCGCCGCAGGTCGTCACGTTCTTCGCTGCGCTGAAGCTCGGCGCCGTTGCGGTGCCCATCAACACTGCGTACAAGGGCGAGTTCTTGCGCCACCAGCTCGCGGACTCCGGCGCCAAGGCGTTCGTCGTGTTGGGTGACTTCGCCAGTCGCGTGCAGGAACTCGATCCGGCCGAGCTCCTAGGCCTGGGTGCGGTGGTCGTGGTCGGTGCGCCTGATCACGTCGTCGATCGCTTCGCCACGGTCGACTGGGACACCACGTTGGCGGCCGCGTCCGCAGACGCGCCAGCGGCGGGCGCCGTGAAGCCCAGCGATTTGGCGTGCTTCATCTATACGGCTGGTACCACTGGACCCTCGAAGGGTTGCATGCTGAGCCATCACTACGTCGTGTCGTTGGCCACGCAGGTGGCACGGGCGTGGGGTCGGCGCGCCGACGACGTTGTGTTCACGCCGTTGCCCTTGTTCCACCTCAACGCGATCGCCATCGCAGTGGTGGGCACGTTGCTCATGGGGGGCAGCGCGTCGATCGCGCGGCGGTTCTCGGTCAGCAACTTTTGGCCCGAGGTCGCGCGCACCGACGCCACCATGGTGTCGATGCTCGGTTCGATCATGGCGCTCATAGGGAATGCCCCCGATCACCCACAGCAGACCGGGCACAAGCTGCGGCTCGCGGCGGGCGCGCCGGTGTCGCCCGAACTCGACCAGATCTGGAACGATCGCTTCGGCTGCGACACGTTCAGCGGGGGCTACGGCCTCACTGAAGGCGGCCTGTTCGCGGTGCTGCCGCCCGGCGTGAAGAACAAGCCGGGCGCCATGGGTATGCCCAACTACGAAGAGTTCGATGTGCGCCTCGTTGACGACAACGACTTCGAGGTCGCGGTGGGCGAAATTGGCGAGGTCATCGCGCGGCCCAAGCAGCCCAACGGTATCTTCCAGGGCTACTGGAACCGACCCGAGGCCACGCTCGAGGTGTGGAAGAACCTCTGGTTCCACACCGGAGACCTCGCTCGTCTCGATGAGGACGGGTTCATGTTCTTCGTCGACCGCAAGAAGGACGCGTTGCGCCGGCGCGGCGAGAACATTTCAAGTTTCGAGATGGAAGCGGTGTTCCGCCAGCACCCGTCCGTCAACGACCTCGCCGTGCATGCGGTGGCCAGCGAAGTTGGCGAAGACGACGTGAAGGTCACCATCGTGTTGAAGGACGGCGAGATCGTCACCGAGGAAGCCGTGTGTCGGTGGTGCATCGACAAGGTGCCGTACTTCGCGGTGCCGCGCTACATCGAGTTCCGCAGTGACTTGCCGCGCAACCCGGTGGGACGGGTACTCAAGTATCAGCTGCGCGACGAAGGCGTGACCGACACCACGTGGGACCGCGAAGCCAGCGGCTTCACTTTCGAGCGCCGCTAGAGGCGTTTCTCACTGTCATATATGCAGGTCACAAACGCTCCGGGCGGGGCGTTTCTCACTGTCACATATGCAGGTCAGATACGCACCGCGCGCCAGAGGACTTCGGCGGGCCATTGCCGGGCCCATTCCACCGGCACCCAGTCGACGTAGGTCGTGGCCGCGTTGTCGGGCGGGGTGAGTTCCATCACTTCAGCGATCGCGAAGCCGTGCCGACGCAACGCGCGCATCCAGCCGGCGTCGGAGAGCACGGTGTCAAGGGTGCCGCCGCCGTACTCGAAGAGCGACGACTCCAGCAGCGGTCGATGCAGCGTGGTGTCGTTGGTCTCGGTGGCCTCGTTCCAGGTGAGTGCGTGGAGCGCCGACTCGATGCAGAACACGAGCGCCCCGCCCGGCCGCAACACCCGATGGACTTCGGCGAGCAGCAGCTCAGGGTCGCAGAAGCCGACCGCGCCGTGATCGGAGAGCACGAGGTCGAACGACTCGTTGCGCAGCGCAAGCGCGGTCGCGGTCGTGTTCACCACTCCGAAGCGCCCCTTGGAGCGCTGTTGGGCATGACGGAGTTGACTGATGCTCAGGTCGATGCCGACCACCTGCGCGCCGTCGCGTGCGCACGCCGCCGCCCATTGGCCCGCACCGCAACCAAGTTCGAGCACGCGGAGGCCCCGAACGTCGCCGACGAACCCCGTCTCACGGTCAGGGATCCGCCAGACGCCCCATGCTTTGGGTCGACGGGCGAGTGCAGCACCGTGAACGGCTTGGTAGTCGTCGGCGTCCGCGTCCCAGAACGCGCGGTTGGCCTGTTCCTGCCGGTCGCCTGGACCGCATGACGGTTTGCTCACAACCGCGAGCGTACGCAGATCACGCGTGCGGAAGGATGAAGAACCAGATCGTGAAGTAGTGCACGGTGAGTGCCGCGATGACGAATCCGTGGAAGATCTCGTGGTATCCGAACACGTGCGGTACGGGGTCAGGTCGCTTCAGCGCGTGGATGACTGCGCCAATGGTGTAGAGCAATCCGCCGGCGATGATGCCGAGGGTGGCGTCGGGTCCGAGGCGCGACCACAACGGCGGCAGCGCAAGTACCGCGACCCACCCCATCACCAGATAGAAGGTGTGGGCGAACGCTCGGTGGCGTTGCTCGGGCCACCACTCCACGAACAGGCCGACCGCAGTTGCACCCCACACGATGATCAGGCCGATGGTGCCGATGATGCCGCGCAACCCGATTGCGAGCACCGGGGTGTAGGTGCCGGCGACGCATAGGAAGATGCCGGTGTGGTCGAGTTTGAGCCAACGTGCTTTCCACACGGGCGACCACAGGATTCGGTGGTACAGCGTGGAGATGGTGAGCATCGCCACCACGCCGAAGCCGTACACCGAACACGCCACCTTCGCCCCGACAGTGGGCGCGTGCACAAGGAGGGCAATCGCCGACCCGAGCGCAACGAACAGGAAGATCGCGTGCGACCAACCGCGCAGCAACGGTCGGGGGCGTGCCGGCGGTTGGGGCGCGACGTCGGTGGTCACGCCATCGAGGCTAGGCGGACGGACTCGCACAGGCTGGTGCTTCAGCTACCGAACACGATCACCGCGACCGCCACGTAATGGCAGATGGCGCCGGCAATCGTGCAAGCGTGGAACACCTCATGGAATCCGAACACCTCCGGGACCGGGTCGGGACGGTGCGTGATGTGGGCCACGGCACCGGCGGTGTAACAGACGCCGCCCGCTAGCACGAGGAAGAACACGGCCGCACCCAACTGCGACCAGATCACCGGCATCGCAAGGACTGCGACCCACCCGAGGATCAGGTAGAGCACATGCCCGAATGCCGGGTGCACCTTGATGGGGAGCCACACGGCAGCGGCACCGATCGCCGCTCCCGTCCACACGGTGATCAAGATGGCGGGGCGCGCCCACCCGGTGATGCCGATGCCAACGAGTGCGGTGTAGGTCCCCGAGATCGCCAGGTAGATGCCGGTGAGGTCGAGCTTCAGCAACGTGTGGGCGGTCGACGGCGACCAGTTCCCGCGATGCATCAAGGAGCTGAAGAACAACATGCAGCACATGCCGACCATGTACACCGCGAGTGCGGTTCGTTCGCCCACGCTCGGCGCGAGTACCACGAGGGTCATCCATGCGAACACCGCGATGCCGCCGAACACGAGGTGTGAGACCCCGCGAAGCAGTGGCTTTGGCTCGAGTTCGCGGTCGGTGACTTCGCGCACGGTGTGATCGAGTGTTCCCTGGTCCACTCCGGAAACGCTATCGACCCCGGTGGGGGTCTCAGACCGCGGGGGAGTCGGTTTCCGGTTCGGGTGGTTCGTCCGCCGAGGTCGGTGCGGCAGGTGTGGCTCGTGTGGCGCGCTCGGCGAGCTGGCGGGCTTCGAGGCGGCGGGTGAACGGTGCGGCGCCGGCGCCGATGATGACGGCCAACACGAACACGGTCTGCCACCGGAAACCCAGGATGAGTGCCGTCACCAGCATGAGCGCGCCGGCCACTGCGCCATCGACGAGGAAGTGTGTGGCGAGCGGCTTCGGTTCGCGCGCCGGCGCGGTACCAGGGGGCTCGGGTGCAGCGTCGCTCATACGGTGGGGTTGAGTTCGCTGATGGAGATGCCACCGGCGGGTGCGGGTTTCGCCCCGCCCTTCGCCACGATCGACACGTCCCAGTCCGCGGCGTCGGCGCGCCGCGCGCCGACGGTGCACTGTTCTTTCGGGCGCATCGAGAACGGATCGAACGAGAACGCGGTACACGCGCTGCGGTAGCTGATCGCGTCGACCTCGTCGTCGGTGAGGTCGGTGGCGGCGAGTTCCTGCGCCAAGCGCTCGGGTGCCGTGGGCCACGTGGTGTCGGAGTGCGGGTAGTCCACTTCGACGCAGATGTGATCGACCCCGATCTCACGCGCGTGGCGCACGCCGACCGGATCGCTGATGAAGCACAGGTACACGTGCTCCATGAACACCTCGCTCGGCAGCTTGGATCCGAAGTCGGCACCGGTCCAGGCCTTGTGGGTGCGATACGAGTGGTCGATGCGCTCCAAGAAATACGGGATCCATCCGATGCCGCCCTCGCTGAGCGCGATGCGGAGATCCGGGAACTTCTTGAACATCGGTGCGTGAATGATGTCGGCCGCGGCCTGCACGATGTTCATCGGTTGGAGGGCGATCATCACGTCGATGGGCGCATCGGGTGCCGTCACCGCAAGCTTCGAACTCGAGCCGATGTGCATGCACACGGTCGTGGCGGTCTCGGCGCAGGCCGCCCAGAACGGGTCCCAGAACTCGGAGTGCAGCGACGGCAGGCCGAGGGGCACGGTGTTCTCCGCGAACGTGACGGCGTGCACGCCCTTGGCCGCCAGTCGCCGGACTTCGGCCGCCGAGTGCTCGGCGCTCCAGATGGCGGGAATGCCGCACGGGATGAAGCGGTCGGGTGCATACGCGCACCACTCGTCGACGTGCCAGTCGTTGTACGCCCGCACCATGGCAAGGGCGGCGGACTCGTCGCGCTCGGCCAGGGGCATGAACAGCCGGCCGGCGAACCCGGGAAGGGACGGGAAGTTGAGCGATCCCAGCAAACCGTTTGCGTTCATGTCCATCACGCGTGCGGCCATGTCGTAACAACCCGGACGGAGCTCATCGAAACTGGTGGGCTCGATGCCATACTCCTCTTTGGGTCGACCGGCCACGGCGTTGAGTCCGATGTTCGGAATGACGTCGTCGAAGAACTGCCAGACGTCTTTCCCGTCGGGTGTCCGTTCGACGCGTGGCGCAATGTCGGAGTACTTCGGGTCGAGGTGGTGCGTGAAGACGTGGGGTGGTTCCACCACGTGGTCGTCGACGCTGACGATGATCATGTCTTCGATGCGCATGGGAGCTCCTGGGTGACCGGGCTGCGGTCAGCGTAGGGGCCCCGGGGCGGCGCCGGCCGACGCGTGGCAGCGAAATCGGGCGCCGAATATTCGCTTGTCCCACCTGTCAGCTGCGCGAGGCTCACTCCCCATGCAGATGCCCCAAGGGTTCCGTTCGTTCGTGACCAACGCCGGGATTCGGGACGAGACGCTCGACTTCGTCGTCGTCATCTCGGATGCGCCGTGCACCAGCGCGGCGGTGTTCACGCAGAGCCGCTTCGCCGGCGCATCGGTGGTGGTGAGCCGAGAGCACGCCGCGCACGGAACGGCCCGAGCGATGATCACGTTGTCCAAGAACTCGAACGTGGCCACGGGTGAGCAGGGCCTCCGTGACTCGCGCGAGTTGGCCACGATGGTGGCCGCGGCCACCGGTTGTGCCGAGTCCGAGGTGATCGTGGCCACTACGGGGGTGATCGGCCGCCCGCTTCCCATGGACCGGGTGCGGGCCGCGGCCGTGGGCATTTCCGACGGACTCGCGCCCGCCAACTTCGCGGCGGTGGCCGAGGGCATGATGACCACCGACACCGTGCCGAAGCTCGAAACGGCAACGGTGGGCAATGGTTCGATCGTCGGTGTTGCCAAGGGCGTCGGGATGATCTCGCCGAGCATGGCCACGATGTTGGCGTTCGTGTTCACCGACGTTGCCATTGATCAGCCTGCGCTCGATGCGGTGTTCCGACGCGTGGTCGACCAGACCTTCAACTGTGTGAGCGTCGACTCCGACACCTCCACCAGCGACTCGGCCGCCGTGTTCGCGAACGGGCTCGCGGGGCGCTGCGACGTTGCCGAGTTCGAAGCGGCGCTCCTCGACGTGTGCACGCGGCTGGCCAAAGACATTGCGCGCGACGGCGAGGGAGCCACGCACCTCATCGAAGTCGTGGTCTCCAACGCCCGGGACGAAGCCCAGGCGAAGAAGGTGGCGCGCTCCATCGTGGACTCGCCGCTGGTGAAGACCGCTGTAGCGGGGCGCGACCCGAACTGGGGTCGAATCGCGATGGCAATCGGGAAGTGTCACGACGAGGCCGACATCGACCAAGAGCAGGTCGAGATCCTCATCGGGGGGATGTCGATCTACCCGCCTCGCGGCGACATCGATCTCGACGCAATCGGGCGGCACTTCGCCGAACCAGAGGTACACATCGAGGCGCGTCTCAACACGGGCACTGCATCCGCCACCATGTGGGGCTGTGACCTGACCGCCGAGTACGTGCGGATCAACGGGGAGTACGCAACGTGAGCCGCCCCGGAATGATGCGGGACTGATCCGCCAGGGTCACCCGGTGCGACGTCTCGATCACTGACGCGCCCATGGGGCGGCTGAAAAGGAAGCCCTGGCCGGCTTCGCAGCCCATCTCCAAGAGACGGCGATGCTGTTCGAGGGTCTCGATCCCTTCAGCCACCACGTCCAGACCCAGTGCGCCCGCCATTCCCAAGACTGCGCGCACGATTGCGCCGCTGTCGTGGCTGTCGCCCAGCGCCATCACGAAGCTCCGATCGACCTTCACGCGATCGATGGGGAACTGGTGGAGATAACTGAGGGACGAGTAGCCCGTACCGAAGTCGTCGAGCACGATCTTGGCGCCAGTCGCGTGCACCGATTCGAGGAGTTGCTTGCTCCGCTCGTTGTTCTCCACGAGCATGCTCTCGGTCAACTCCACCCAGAGCGCAGAAGGTGGCAGGCCAGTCTCGTCGAGCACCTGTTCGATGCGGACCGGAAGCGCCGGGTCGCCCATCTGGCGGGGTGACACGTTCACCGACAGCGCCCACTGCACGCCTAGGTCGGCGCGCCACTGCGCCACTTGCCGGGCCGCGGTTTCGAGCACCCAGGATCCGATGTCGACGATGAGGCCGGTCTCTTCGGCCACCGGGATGAAGACTGCCGGTGGCACCATCCCCAGGTTCGGGCGGTTCCATCGCAGCAGGGCCTCGACGCCGCGCCATGATCCGTCGCGCAGGTTCACGATCGGCTGATAGTGGACCTCGAGCTCGTGGCGTTCGAGCGCGTAGCGAAGTGCTGAAGCGATTTCGAGCCGGCGGGTTGCGCTGGCGTGCATGGTGAGGTCGAACCAGGCGCAGCCGTTGCGGCCGTTGTCCTTGGCGCGATGCACGGCCGTGTCGGCTTCGCGCAGCAGGTCGATCGCAGTGACGCGGGCGCGCAGTCCGCTGGTCATGCCGATGGAAGCAGAGAGTGCGATCTCGGCGGCGTCGATCGTGATGGGGCTTCGGACCGCGGCCATCGTCAGCGCGGCGATGTCCTCGACCGATGTCTGGAGCGTGTTGAACGCAATCGCGAACTCGTCACCACCGATCCGAGCCACCAGGTTCGGTGCGAGTGCCGCGTGCAGGCGCTCAGCCACGGCGATGAGCACCGAGTCGCCGAATGCATGGCCATACGTGTCGTTCACGTACTTGAAGTGGTCGAGGTCGAGGACGATCAGTCCAACCTCCGCACCGCTGCCGAGATCTTCCGAGACGGACTGCAGCAGGAGCTCGCGGTTGCCGAGCCCGGTGAGCGGGTCGTGGCGCGCTTGGTGCACGAGCCGAGCCTCGTAGCGCGCGTTGGTGGCGATCGCATGGGCCATGCGCGCGAACACCAGCGCGCACATGACGACGGTGAAACCGATGAGCATCGCCCACTCGAGCGCACTCGTTGGTGGCTGCCATACCGCGGCAGCGGTGGGGAGCAGCAGAACCAGGCCCATTGCGACCAGACGGCCCCGTGCGTGTGACGGCGCTTCAGTTGCACCCGAATTCGCAACGTCGCGCATCGACGGGTGCAGCGCCATCGCGCCGAGGAGCGCAAACGCCACCAAGTAACACGCGATCTGTACGGGTACCGGCGTGGTGAAGACTTCCGTTGCGGTGAATGCCCAGAGAACGTCGGCCACCAGGATCGCGGTCACCCCGATCAGGAAGAACGTACTGCTGGCACAGCGACGGGGGCTCGCAATGGCGAGTCGCATGCCCAAGTAGAGGAGCACTGCGTCGAGTACCGGGAAGCACACGTCGCCGACGCGTTGATAGGGCGTTCGCGCGAGCGGGAGCGAAGGAACGGTCAGTACCACCCATCCCACGAGGCCGGCGCCGGTCGCGACCAAGAGCGCATCCAACCCGGTGCCGTCGCGACGGAGCGATTGGGTGCGCAGCAGTTGACCGACGCCTGCGAACATCAACGCGTACGCAGCCACGCTGATCGCGTCGGCGAGCGGAACGCTGTCGGTCGAATCCATCCCCGATCGCAAGACGCTGGCCACCGCCCACGCGATCGCTGCGGCGGTCATCAGCGTCCACGGACGACGCGGGATCGGGGAGTTCGCCGTGATCCCGAGGGTGAGGGCGCCAATCGAGGCGAGGGTCACGGCGGCGGTCGTTGCGGTTCCCGTCGGTTCCGACGAGGTGAGCAGGGAGCCGCCAATTCCTCCCGCACACGCAAGGAGGAAGGCCCAGGCCAGCCAGCGAGCCAGCGGCGTGTGTCCCTCTCGTCCCGTTCGCACGGCAATTGATCGGTCGCGGCGGTTGCGACCTGTGGCCCCCAGCGGTGAATGTCCGAAACACCTGGTTGCTGGTGTTGTTCGTGTGGCCTAGCGTGGCGCCATTCGCCCTATGCGCACCGCTCCTGTCGCTGCCGCCGAGGCGGCGCCGTCCGGCGTCGACCCCGAGACCTCTCGTCGCCCGTCGGCCAACGAGGTGCTGGTCGTGCGCATCCTCCGCGAGGTCACCGAAGAACTCGCGGCCGAACTCTGGTCGGTGCACGAAGAGGCCTTCGTGGACTTCCCTGACCAGTCGGCGTTCCTCATGCCGTGCACCGAGGACGAGTTCGCGGGCTACATGAGCAACCCGCAGGTACAGAAGGTCGTGGTTTGGGTCGACGGCGTCGTTGCTGGCTTCACGCTCAACGCCATCGACGTGCGCGACGTGTGGTGGGTCGACGCTCGATTCTTCGATCGCCGCTACCCCGGTCGATCCGTGCTCTACGTCATGTACTCCGCGATCGCGGCTGCGCATCGCGGCCCGCGGGTCATTCGCGCGATGTTCGAGACGGGGCTGGAGTGGGCGGCCGAGCGCGACATGATCGTGGCGTTCGACACGTCGAACTTCAACGTGGAGCGGCGCTTCGTGGATCTCATCGAGCGCATTGCCAAACGAGCCACGGGCTCACACGTTGCCGAACTCTCGTCCCAACACTTCTATGCGCTCGACTCGGGAACGAACCGCCGCGCGCCGTCGCAACCTGCCGCCGAGTAGCTGATGCGCCCATCAGCGGGCGGCGCGCTACGACGTGGGATTGCGCGTCGGGTTTGGACCGACCGCCTTCGCCGGCCCACCCTCGGTGATCACCTCGCGGTAGATCTCGTGCCAGTCCATGAGGCCGTTCTCGTGACGCGGGCTGAGCGGACCCTGCTCGAACCAGCCGGCGTCCAGATTTCGTTGCACCAGCTCTGACATGACTGCATCCTCGGCCGCAACCTGCTCGGATTCCTTCACGATGGCATCGGCACGGGCCTCACCGGGATGGAAGAAATAGTCCCGGATCAGATCGGTGCGGTGCGGGCCGCGCGGCAACCAGCGTTCGGTCGACCAACCCTCGTCGTAGATGTCCATCGCAAAGTTCGGCCACATGCACATGAACGTGCCGGGAATGTCGACGCCACCGGGGTGGGGAGTGAGGTGGATGTTCCATCGGCGATCGCCGTGGTTCCACACGCGGTACTTGTTGCCCTCGGTCATCTGGTTGAGGCCGGGGTGGACGAGCGGGACGTGGTACCCCTCGAGGTAGTTGTCCATGTACGTCTTCCAGTTGCAGTCCATTGCATGCACGTGCCGCGAGTGGAAGACGGCGCCCTCCAGTTTCCATTCGTTCATGCGCGTGACCCAGCCGCCAAACCACTCGAGTAGCGGCGCGGCCTGCAGGTCGAGATTGACGAACACGACGCCGCGCCAGGTGTCGACGCGCGCGCGGCGTAAGCACGGTTCGCCGGGGACGTCGGCGCCGAAGTCCCTCGCGCTCAACAGCGCACCGTCTTCGCGGAAGGCCCACCCGTGGTAGCGGCAGACCAGGTTCCCGGCGCGACCTTCGTCGTCGAGCACGATGGGCCCGCCGCGATGCGGACAGGAGTTGTGGAACGCGTGCAAGGACCCGTCGGTGCCGCGTCGCACGAACACGTCGGTGCCGGCGATGGACTCCTTCACGTAGGCACCGGGCGCTTCGAGCTGGTACTCGAAGCCCACGCACTGCCATTCCTTGTTGAAGATCTCTTGCCGCTCGACTTCGTAGAACGAGGGATCGGCGTAGTACTTCGCGTGCAGGGTTGAGAGCAATGGATCCGCAGCCATGAAGTTCGAAAGGCTATCGCTTCTACTGCACGTCGTGAGTTCCGCCCGGTTCGCTCAGGTCGATGAGACGGGCGGCGATGGTCACCACACCGTTCACGAGCGTGAGCGCCTGCAAGGTGGCGGCGAAGTGGGTCTGTGTGTCACTCAGGTCCTCGACCCGGTGGATCACTGCCATGCGCAGCGGCTCCAAGTCGTGCGTTTCGGGCAACGGCGTGTTGTTGCGAAATGCGAGTGCCACTTGATCGAGGGCCTCGGCGGTGCGGTTGGCGAGGGCAGCGAGTTCGTGGTGGACGGGCGCCAGCTGCTCGTTGGCTGCGGCTTCCATGGTGGCATCGTCCATTGAGGTGCACTGTTCCCAGATGCGGCGGGTGATCCGCCGCCATCCGGTGTCGAGCACTTCATCGGACGGTGATTCGGCGACGGCTTCTTCCCAGAAGTCGTCGACGGCGCGCATTGCGGTGCGGAACTCGCGCCGAGCGCCAACGATGTCGTCGGCGTTACGAACCCCGGTCGCAGCGGTGGTCATGACGTGTCGATACAAGCCGGCCAGGCCGTCGTACGCGTCGGCCAACGAGCGGCGAACCTGCCGGTACGCGCGCGGCGGGAACACCACCGCGTTCACCACCAGCGCCGAGACCACGCCGATCACCGTTTCGACGAACCTGACCCAGGCGAAATCCACCGGGTGGATCGATGTCGCCGGCACCAACACGATCACCGACGCCACGAACGCGGCCTGCCGTCCCGCGGCGGCGTATCCGAGCCAACTGAGCACCAAGAGGTTGAGCAGCACTGCGACGCCGACGGCCCAGGCCTGGTCCTTGCCGATGAGCGTGAGCGCTAGACCGGTGGTGGCACCCACCGTGGCCCCCACGATGCCGTCGCGTCCGGCGCGCAGCGATGTGCGCAGCGTGAGTTCCATGGTGACGATTGCCGCAAGGGTCGCGAACCAGGGGAACCGCAGGTGGAACAACTCGGCCACCACCGTGGCCAACACTGCGGCCAGGGCGACCTTGAACGCCCGGCGCAGCAGCCGGACGTGGTGTGGTGACAACCGTGCGAGACGTGTGGTCATTGCGCGGGCGGCATCGGTTGCACCTCGACGATGGGCGTCCACACGCCTTCGGGGGTGTCGATCACGTTCGAGATCGCGCGCGCCTGGTCCTGTGGATCACACGTGTTGAAGTGGCGCTGCTCGCCGACCTTTTGCCAACGCTCCACGAGGGCCATGAACTCGTCGCCGTCGAGACCCCAGCTGTCGGCGAACCCCGTGAGCGTGGGTCCGACCCGAACCGTGCTGACGCGCACGCCCGTACCTTCGAGCTCGAGGGCCAATCCGCGGGCTACGTGTTCGACTGCGGCTTTGGTCGCGCTGTAACAAACGAGACCCGGGCGTGGGCGCTCCACGCTGTCGGAACTGATGAACACGATGTCGCCGCGGTTCGCAGCGCACATGGTGGGCAGTGCGCGTTGGGTGACGAGCAGCGCGCCCATCAGGTTCGTCTCGACCATCGAGCGCAACGCTGACGGTGAAACGGCGGCAACGTCGCCAGGCATCGCAGTGCCCGCGTTGTTCACCACTGCATCTGGCGCGCCCACTTCGCCCTCGACCGCGGCGAAGAACGCATCGATCGATGTCGGGTCGGCGACATCGAGTGGGTGCGCGACGGCTCGCCCTCCAGCGGCGGTGACCTCGGCAACGGCCTCGGCGACGGCATCGGCCCGGCGGGCCCCGAGCGCCACCGTGTGGCCCCGGGCCGCCAGTTCGAGTGCGGTGGCCCGGCCGATCCCCGATGAGGCTCCGGTGACGACGATGGTGCGGGGCATGGTGCAGCTCCTTGGTGCTATCGGGCTCAAGTTTGGACCGAGGGGAGCCACGCCCCGGGGTTCGGTGCCGGATACACCCTGGGTGGCGGCGAAATCACCCCCTGTGCAAGTGGGCAGGGCGGGCGTACACTTCGGGCACCTGGCGGGCGGAGTACCGGCAGCCTTCTCGCCCGGCCCGGCCCCCTCGGGGCCGTGGCCGCGGCTCGAGATTCAGTCTTCGGCCAGCGGTTCGGATTGCGGCCCGAACTCGATGACGCGCTCGAACACCTTTTCGAACAGTGCGCGTTTGCGGCGCGCGCCCCAGAGGTCGAGCTCGATGTCGTCGTGCGCGTCGATACCAACTCGCACCAAGTGGGGCCGAATGGTCACGGTCAGTGAGTCGATCGTCTGCGCGCGACTGCGGTCGAGTCCATCGGCGATGCGCAACAGTGCGCTGAGTATGCGTGCCCGTTCGAATGCAGTGTCATTGAGCTCGCCCACGAGGTCGTCGTCGTTCTTCACGTCGCCCCGACGTTGCCAGCGCGCGAGTGCGGCAAGCACTTGGATCTCGTCGGCGTCGAAGCCGCGGAGTCGCGCATTGCGAATGATGTAGGCCGCATGGCGGGGATGGCCCTCGGTCGACACGTGCCGCCCGACCGCGTGAAGGCGCGCGCCGTATTCCAGCAGTTCTCGATCACTCGACCCCATGTGGTGGAGCGACGATGTTTGGTCGAAGAGCTGGAGGGCGAGACGGGCCACCTGCTGGTTGTGCGGGTCGTCCACGTTGCAGCGACGCGCCAAGCTCAACACCGACGCGCGCCGGATGGCGCGCGGATCATCGCTCCAGTCGGCCTGGTCGTGGTGACCGATGGCGTCGAGCACGATGCCTTCGCGGAGCGCCCATTCGCTCACGACCAACGAGTCGAATCCGAAGACGTCGAGCGCCGTGACCACGAGGGTGGAGCCGGCCACGATGAGATCGACCCGTTTGGGATCCATCCCAGGGATCTTGCGGCGGACCGCGGCGTCTGACTCGAGCAGGTCGCGATGCAGGTCGACGAGCGCGGTCCGGGTGAGTCGGAACTGGTTGAGGTTCTGCGGCAGGGTGGCGCCGTTGCGTGCGGCCACCATCTGGGCCAGCGACAAGATGGTGCCGCTGCTGCCGACCATTGATTGTGGTGTCAGCGGGGCGACCGCGTCTCGGATGGGGGCGAGCATGCGGGCGATGTGGTCCCGGAGATGACGGCGATCGCGCTTGGTGATGGGGTCCGACGTGACGAATTCGCTGGTGAGCCGCCCGACCCCGATCGGTGTGCTGGTGGCGAAGCGCATGCCTGTGGCATCACCCACCATGAACTCGACGCTGCCACCTCCGATGTCGATGCAGAGTGCGGGTGGTGGGTCGAACACCACGCTGGCCCGCAACGCAATGAAGATGAGGCGTGCTTCTTCGGCCCCGCTGATCACGCGGATGTGCACGCCGGCTTCGTCGCGGACGCGGTCGACGAAGTCGTCGCCGTTCACCGCGGTGCGCGTGGCGCTCGTGGCATACGCGTGGAGTTCCTCGGCGCCGGCACTCTCGGCGAGCAGCCGGAAGCGTCGAACGGTGGAGACGGCCCGCTCCATTTCCGGCTCGGGGATGCGCCCGGTGCGACTCACCACTTCGCCGAGGCGCAGCATCTCCTTGTCTCGCACGACGGGCGAGATGGAGCCGTCGGGTCCGGCGTCGGCCACCAACAGATGGAACGAGTTCGACCCGAGGTCGAGCGCGGCAATGCGCATGACCCGAAGATACCGGCCCTCGCTGGGTTCCTCGCGCCCTGATCGAGTGGCGCGGGGACGGCAGGAATCAGAGCCGCGCGCGCAACCACTGGTCTTGGAGGTCGGCCGCGCCCCCGATGAACGCAATGTGGGTGCCGAGTCCCGCCAGGCTGTTGAGGAATGGAATGGGATTGTGCAGTGCGGGCGTGACGTCATCGGTGGGCACCACGTAGGCCGCGGTTGCGCCTGGTTGCGGCGTCTGGTTGCGGGGGAGTTGGGCCAGCGTCACGAACGCGTCGGAGGAACGGTTGGGCACGATCTGATCGTTCGCGTCGTATGCGAGGAGCGTGGGGGTGCCGTTCTGGGCGACCTGGTCGACGTAGTTGATGCCATCGCCCGGGTCGAGGCGCATCTGCGCGAGCGCAGTGAAGAGCGCGGCTTCGCCCGGTCGCGCGGCCTTGGGAACCAGCACGCGGAACGGCGGCTTGTCGACGCCGATGTCATTGCGCTCCCACAGCGCAGAATGCGTGAGGATGTTCATGATGCCCACGCCGCCCACTTGGAAGAGCGCACTCTTCAGGTTGGGATCATTCGCAACGTAGGCGGACCCGAGCACCGAACCCATCGACGTGCCCTGGTAGTGGATGGCTGTGGTGTCGAGATCGGCGGTGCCATCGGTTTCGGTGGGAGCCAGGAAGTTGTATGGCGCAACATCGAGCGACGTGAGTGACGTCTCGACCGCGCGTCGGAGTGATGCGAGATCGACCACAGCCTGGGTGATGAGCGCGATGAGTCGATCGGTGTTCTTCGGTGCCAGGAGGTCGAATATCTGACCGCCGTCGGCGGCCACGCGCGAGCCGTGGTTGGGGGCGTCGATGGCGATGGTCGCCGTGCCGAGCTGCGCGTTCTGGCCGGCCACCAAGACGAAGCTCTCTTTGAAGATGCCGAGACCGTGGCCGTAGAGCACCACTGGTGCGGGGGTGCGAACGGCGGACGTCGGAACCGTGGCGACGAAGTCGACCCAGTCGTCGTGGCCCGCGCCCGGGTTCGCGAAGTCGATGGCGCCGGTCTTGGTGTTCCGGAAGTCGCGGGTGAGCAGCTGGCCGGTGACGATGGTCTCGACGCCCGGAATCCCCAAGAAGTTCAGGTGCGGCGTGACCTCGCGGACAGGGTGATCGGCGCGGCGCGCAACGTCGAGCATGGCGTCGAGAGGGGCGCGGAGGTTGTCGCGGCTGCGCACGGTGAAGTCGGTGACGGCCACGATCTCGTTCCGGTCGACGCCGCGTTGCGCAAGGAACGAGAGCGTGGGAGCGAGCGGTGATCGCTTGCGCTCGAGGTAGTTGCGCAGTCGAGTTCCCGGCACCATGGGCCCGCGGTCGGCCCGCCGCAAGGCGGTGGTGGCCACCGCAACGTAGTGGTGCCCGAACTTGAATCGTGACGCAGGGAACGCCGTGAGCACGCTGTTGATTGCGCCACGCAAGTTGGCTTCCCGGTCGGGTTCGGTACGAATGGCGACACGCGTGCCCGTGGTGGTGTCCCAGACCTGGAACGCGCGGCCGCCGTCGGCGGGCAGCGACTCGGGGTCGATGCGATCGAGAGTCTCAAGGATCACGGGCGTATCGGCCGAGAACCCGTCGGCGCCGTCGAACACGGAGCTCGGTCGCAGCGTGGACGGAAGTTCGCTGAGTGCGCGTCGTCCGACCACGCGATCCGACATGACGACGCGGCGGCCCGTGGGAGTGGAGTCGTCGGATATCGTCCACGCATCCGAAGGGAACGGCAAACCACACGTGCGCACCGCGAGCGGACTGCACCCAGTGGGAAGTGCGGCGATCTCAGGAGGGAGCGACGGGGTCGCCGGTGGATCAGTGGTGCAGGCGCTGGCCAAGATCACCAGACCGCCGAGCGCGACGGCCGCGACCACATGCCGCAAGGGCACACGCACCACAGGTTCCTCCCGATCCGTCCGAGGTGTACCGGAAAGGCTACTTCGCTCGTTTGTCGCGGTGCCAGGAGATGGTGCCTTCGACGTAGGCGTTCGGGTCCTTGTACTTCGCGGCGAAGATGTCGGTGAACCATGCCGGCACCGTGACTTCGAGTTGTTCGGACTGCAGCGCGTCGAGCACGGGCGCAACGATCTCGTCGGTGGATTGCATCGGAACGTCGGCGGTGAAGGGATCGTTGTCGGGCAGTGTGAACAGCTCGGTGTCGAAGACGCCGGGGTACACCACGAGGAACTTCACACCCTGGTCGAAGAGCTCGACGTGGGCGCCTTCGCTGAACGCGCTGAGCGCCGCCTTCGACGCCGAGTACGCCGTCTCGCCCGGCGGACCCAACCGGGCCGCCACCGACGAGAGGTTCACGATGCGGCCACCGCGTTCGAGCAAGGTGGGCAGCAGCGCCAACGTGAGTCGGAGCGGTGAGAAGTAGTTGAGCGCCATCACCGACTCAACTTCATGGGGTGTGAGGTCGGTGACCGCGCGGCGCTTGGGGATACCCGCGTTGTTGACCAGGACGTCGATCCCGCCGAGCGCGTCGTTGGCCTGCGCCGCGAACGCAGCGATGCCTTCGAGGTCGGCGAGGTCGACGCTCCACATCTGCGACTCCGGCGAGTGCACGCGCACGCGGTCGAGCACTTCGTGGAGTCGCTCAGTGCGGCGCGCGCAGATGCCAACCGTGGCGCCACGTTGCGCAAACCCCTCGGCGAGTGCCGCGCCGATGCCACTGGAGGCGCCGGTGATGAGCACGGTCTTGCCTGCGAGTTCGTACGTCATTGATCCCCCCGAAGAATGGTGACGTGTGCGTCAGGGTACCTGGTAACGTCCGCGCGCAATGGGGGAACGCGACTACGAGTCACGGCTCGCGCCGACCGACATCTCACTCGACGGGAAGGTCGCAGTCGTCACTGGCGCGGCCAACGGCATCGGACGAGCCATTGCGTTGGTCTACGCACGATTCGGTGCCAACTTGGTGGTGTGTGACCGTGACGTCGCGCAGCTGGACTCGTTGGCCGACGCTGTCGAGGCGCTCGGACGCGGCGTAGTGGCCGGCGAACTCGATGTACGCGACAACGACTCGGTCACCGAATTCGTAGGGGAAGCAACCACCCACTTCGGTCGGCTCGATGTGTTGGTGAACAACGCCGGCGGCGGGTTCATGGCCGGTTTCACCGACGTCTCCGAGAAGGGCCAGGCCACGCTGGTGGCCGAGAACTTCGGCAGCGTCACCAACTTCGTGCGCGCGTGCGCGCCGTACTTCCCCAGCATTGGCGGTTCCATCGTCAACATCACCTCGATCGAAGCGCATCGAGCCGGCCCCAATTTCGCGGTGTACTCCGCCATGAAGGCGGCGGTTGCGAACCTCACCAAGAGCTTGGCGCTCGAGCTCGGTGCACGGTTCATTCGGGTCAATGCCATCGCCCCGGACGTGATCCCCACTCCTGGACTCGACCACGACATTCCGGTGACGACGCCACTTCCGGTGGCCGGTCACGTCGACGACGTGGCGGGTGCGGCGCTCTACCTGGCGCTTCCGTTGTCGCGTTTCGTGACCGGCACCACCATCCATGTCGACGGCGGCAACCTGGCGGCCGGTGGTTGGAATCGAGCGTCCGGCGGCGAGTTCACCACATGAAGTTCGGGATTGCACTCGGCGCTTTGAACGCGCACTTCCATCTGGACGCAGCGGATGCGGCCGAGCGGCTCGGGTTCGACTCGGTATGGCTGCCCGAGCATCTGGTGCTCACCGCCGCCATGAGTTCGTCGCCCCATCCGGGTGAAGAGCATCCGCCGGTTCCGCCCACCACGCCCATCTATGACGCGTTCTCGTACCTCACCTTCTTGGCCACACGGTGTCCCAGCCTTCGGGTGGGGACGCACGTGTACAACATCGGGTTGCGGCATCCGTTCGTCACGGCGCGCGGGGTGCAGACCGTCGACATCTTGAGTGACGGCCGCTTCGACTTCGGAATCGGGGCGTCATGGTTGCGGCAGGAGTGGGACGCAGTTGGTCTGGACTTCGCGACGCGGGGCCGGCGGGTCGACGAAGCCATTGAGGTCTGCAAGCGACTCTGGACCGAGTCCGAGGTCGAACACCACGGTGAGTTCTTCTCCTTTCCCTCGGTTGCGTTCGAGCCCAAGCCGGTGCAGCAGCCGCATCCGCCGGTGCTGGTCGGCGGCGAGAGTGCGGCCGCGCTGCGTCGTGCCGCGCGGCTCGGTGACGGGTGGCTCGGCATGGGCCACACCTTCGAGAGTGCGGTGCCCCAGCTCGAGCGCCTGCGTTCGTTGCTACGCGAGTTCGGCCGCGACGAGTCCAGGTTCCAGTTCTTGCTCGGCGGTCCGGTGGGTTCGCCTGCCGACGTGACTCGATGGGAGGAACTCGGGGTGACGCGCCTGATCGTCAGCCCGTGGCGGCGTTCCCCCGAGGCGGTGGAGTCCATGACCCGCTTCGCCGAGCTGGTGGGACTAACCCCGCGAACTGTCTGAACCCGGGCAAAGCGGGCCAGCGATGCTGGCGGGACCCCGGCGTTCCTGGCCCCGGCGCCAGCCGCATTCCTCCGAACGGCGCTTCGGCTGCCGATCGGACCGTGACGGCGTCCGTGCCTTCCAACCGCCGTCCGGGAGATGCGAAACCGACTGCACGCGCTTGTTCTCGTGGTTGTGGCAGCGGCTGCGCTGTCGGTCGTTCCGGCCGGCGCCCAGCAGTCGAGGCCGGCCACTACGACTCCGGGCCACACCATTGCGGGTGGTTCGGATGTTCCGCGCGACCGCATCGAGATTCCCCAAGGTGGCGCGCTCGACGACGTCTACCACCTGTATCTGGCGAACCCCACCAACGAGCCGTTCAGTGCCGCGTTTCGGAGTGATGCGCCGCAGGGGATGACGGTCATTCCTACCCAGAACGAAGTGAAGGTCGCGCCCAACGACCACGTGGACGTTGGCTTCACCATCCGAACTTCGAACAACGTCCCTGGTGGTGACTACGACATCACCGTGTCGATGGTGCGCAATGACATCCCTGAGGGTGGTGTGCCGCTCATCCCGGCGATCGCGCAAGTGGTACGGCTGCGAGTCGGTGGCGTGGGCGTTCCGGTGTCGGTGCTGTCGATCGACCGCATCACCAAGCAGCCGGTGACCGGCGAACTCGTGTTGGAACGGGTGCGGGGGGCGTCGCGTGTTCCGGTCGGTCGAGCGCGGGGCAGCCAACTCGACGTGAACGTCGTGCCGGGCGACTACGAGGCCGCCTTCTTGCTCTCGGGCCACGAGGTGACCCGGAAGGCCGTACGCGTGCAGGCCGGTGGGCACCCGGTCATCCAACTCGAGGTCGACGCCATTTCGTTCCAGTCGGTGGGACTCACCAAGATCCGCAACGCCGATGGCGACCTGGCGGCTGCGCAACTCGACGCGCTCATTCAGAACAGCCTGACGGAGTTGAAGAACCCGAGCGTGAAGCTTCGCGTCCGTCGCGACGGCAAGCAGGTCGACGACGTGCTGGTGCAACAGCTGGCGACACTGCCGATGGGCCAGACCAAGGTCGGTTACCAGTACATCCCGCGTGGTGGGTGGAAGCCGGGTCACTACCGGCTCGAACTGCGGTTGGAGAACGGCGCGTACACCGTGCCGTCTTCGCGAGTCCCCGAGATCGACATCCCGGCGGGTATGCCGCTGTGGCTCAAGATCGCGCTCGCATTGCTGCTGCTGATCATCCTGGGGGTCATCGCCCGGCTGCTGTATCGACGCCGGCAACGAGTGCTGGCTGCTGCGGGCTATCCCACGCGTGCGGAACGGCGTGACGCGGCTCGTCGGGCGAAGGAAGACGGTCGTCAGGCGCGTGAGGAACTGAAGCGGGCCCACAAGCGCGCCAAGCAGCAGCCCGTCGGGCCCGAGGAATCGGCGACACTTGTCGCTTCGGCGGCCGCAGGGTCGGCAATTGACCTGTCCCCGGGACGCGTGTCGGCGCCGAAGCGATTCGGTCGTCGCCGCAGCGACCGCGTGGTTGCTCCGGTCGCCGGCGTCGATCCGGTGTTGCCACCCGAAGTGCCGTCGGTGTCGCAAGCTGCGGATGCGGCGATGTTCGCCGCATATACCCAGCCCTTCGCCGGTGGTGCCGCGCAGCCGACGGTCGCCGCACCCATGGAGACGCCGCTCCCTTCGGGTCCGTTGCCGCCAGGACTGCCGCCGACGCTGCCCGCAGTGGTGCCACCGCCAGTTGACGATGTGCCCATGCCAGCCCCGCCTTCCAACTACGGCGGGGTGGTGCCCGAACCGAACGCGGTTGCACCGACTGGCATCACTGTCGTGGCACCACGCGAAACGCCGGCGGTGGATGGCGAACCGTTGTGGAAGCGCAACGTGCGTCCGTACCGACGAACGTCTACTCCGCAACAGCCGCGGCCGCCGGCGTCGTCGCAGCGCGCTCGTTGGGCCGACGACCAAGAAGATGGGGGTTGAGTGCGAATGCTTTCGCCGAAACCCTCATGCCAAGTCAAGAACTTCCGATCGGACGTTTACAACAAGTGTGGGAGTACAGCCCACACGCTCCATGGAGGGAGCGAGAGTGCGATGGACGCGCGAAACGGATTTCGTGCGGCCCGCCATACGGCGGCCGTGTTGATAGTCACTGGAATGGTGATGGGGATTTCCGCGCTACCAGCGGGAGCGGACCAGTTCACTTCCAACAACATTGCGCCGACGGTCACGATCGATACCGATCTGCCGTCGACCCTCGATCCCACTGAGCAAGTCACCGTGCAAGTCACCATTCACGATGACAACACGTTGGGGAACGCTGATGAGTGGGGCGGCAACACGCTGCGCCTGTGCATCATGCGTCAGGGCGAGGTGTGCTACACCACGAGCGCCTTGGACGCTACGCACGTGGGAACCGACGGCAGCTACAAGAAAGCGCTGTGGACCCTCACCCGCGACGCTAATAATGCAACGCAGGCCGTTCCCGACGGAACCGTGACCGCCGAGAACCCCGAGGGCGACAACGGCACCTGGTCGATCGACGAAATCGAGCAGACCGGCACCTACGACTCCACCGAGATCACGCTCTCGATCACCATCACCGTCGGCCACGTCGCTCGCAGCATCGACACCGGCGGCGCCGAGGCTAACGACTGGGGCCTGCAAGTTGTGACCACCGATGAGGGGAGCTACGACGTAGCGACCCAGACCGGGGTGAACAAGCTCACTGCCGACGACAGCGGCACGTTCAACAAGACCGTTTCCAACTACTACGAGCTCACCACACCGGACGAGCGTGACTTCGGGAACGTGAACCCGAACGCGGCGACGGCGCCGTACGACTCGACGCTGTCGGGCATCAAGGCGAACACGCCGTGGGTCATCAAGTACGAGTCCGACGCCACCTGGACCACTGGCGGCAACTCGATCTCGCTGGTGACATCGGCGCCGGGCAACAACGAGTTCGCCATGCGCTGCCAGGCCCAGAAGACCGACGCAGCTGACGAGCAGACCACGGTTGCGGCCGGCAACTACATCGATTCGTCAGTGACCGATGTGAAGGGGCCGGATGGCAACTCCTTCAGCTATTCGCCAATGGGAAGCGACAACAGCGTCTCGGGACTCCATCGAGACGACTACGCGGGGCGGGACCGCGGAATGCGATGCTTGATCGACAACGGATACACGCGAGCTGGCACGTACAGCGGAACGGTGACGGCCAGTATCGGACAACCGCAGTAGCGATACGCCGGCAACGACGGGCGGTCGCGAGCCGCCTGCTCCTCGCCAGTGTGATCGTGATGTCCGGGATCTCAGTGGGTGTGGCGCGTGATGCGCTGCACCCACGACCCGCGTCTGCCGCCACCAATCACCAGATCACCCGCTTCGCCGGTGGTGTGGGGACCTCGTCGTCGCCGACCGCAGTGTGGGGTTCGGGAAACCAGCTCGCGCGCTTCGGGAACTACGTCTACATCGCCGATTCCACGGCGAACGTCATCCGCCGCCTCGATGTGACCGATGCCAGCCCGAGCAACTGGACCATGACAGTTGTGGCGGGAAACGGGGCGCGCGCCACCACCGGAGACGGCGGACCGGCCACGTCGGCATCCATCAACCAACCAAACGGGGTGGTGGTCGACTCCAACGGCGACCTCTTCATCGCGGAGACCGGGGGCGCGCGGATCCGGCGCGTGGTGACGTCGACCGGTCTCATCTACACCTATGTGAGCAGCGGTCTGAACAACCCGCGTCACTTGGCGGTTGACTCGTCGAACAACCTCTACATCGCGAACAACGCCCTGTACCGGATCACCAAGGTGAGCTACAGCGCAACCACCACGAGCTATCCGCTCACGGGCACGAACATCGTCGGAACTGGTAGCGCGGGAAGTACAGGCGACGGCGGCGCGTCGAACGCGGCAGCGGTGGGGCAGATGTATGGGGTGGCGGTCGACTCGTCGAACAACCTCTATATCGCCGACACGCAGTACCACGTGATTCGCCGGGTCGCTGCCCCGCTCGACGGCACGGGGATCATCAGCACCATTGCCGGACTGGCCTCGACTGCTGGAAGCACGGGCGACGGTGGTGCGTCGAATGCGGCGCGCCTGAGTTCGCCGTACGGGTTGTCGATCGATTCCAGCGGCAACCTGCTGATTGCAGATGGGGGAAACGCCAAGATCCGGCGGATCGCTACTCCACTCACTGGCTCGGGACTCATCAGTACCGTGGCCGGTGCGGGCACGCCGACCGGATACTCGGGTGACGGCGGTGCCGCGACCTCGGCAAAGATGAACGCACCGATCGGCGTCGTTGCGGGGACGGGCAGCACGTTCTGGGTCAGCGATTCCAGCAACCAGGTGATCCGCTACGTGAACGCGAGCGGCGTGATCTCGACGGTCGCGTTCGGTGGCACGGGGGTGAGCGCAGGTGATGGTGGGCAAGCCGCGGCGGCCCAGCTCGTGGGGCAGAACACCGGATCTACGGCTCCGTCCGTGCCCATCGCCACCGACAACACCCGTGGGTTCTTGTACGTCGCTGACTTCTATCGTGTGCGGCGCGTCAACCTCTCGACCGGAGTGATCTCCACTTATGCCGGCACGATGGGTTCGGCTGGTACGGCGGGCGACGGTGGTGCCGCCACCTCGGCCACGCTCGGCAACGTTGCCGGGCTCGCGGTCGACCAGACGAGCGGCGACCTCTACATCGCCGACAGCGGCAATCACCGAATTCGCAAGGTCACGTTCTCCACCGGTGTGATCACCAAGATCGCAGGGACCGGCGGCGCGAATGTGACGAATGACGGTGCGGTAAGCGGCACGTCCACCATTTCCTCGCCGTACCAGCTCGCGCTCACAAGTTCTGGGGATCTGCTGGTCGCGGAAACCGGTGCGCACAAGATTCGCAAGATCTCTGCACCGCTTGATGGCACCGGGATTCTCTCCACCTTCATGGGGAGCGGCACGGCATGTTCTGGTGCCGCGAACTCTTGCAACTCGGCGACCCCCACTTCGGTGAACCTGAACGCCGCACGCGGGGTGGCGGTGGCCCCGAACGGTGACGTGTACGTGGCGGACTCCAGCAACCATCGGGTGCGCAAGGTGAGCGGCGGCGTGGCCAGTGTGGTGGTGGGCACTGGCTCGGCCAGTTCCACCGGTGACGGTGGACCTGGGTATGGGGCCACGACGCGGAGCCCGCAGATGCTTGCGGTCGACACGTCAGGGAACGTCTTCTTCACCGAGAACGGCTCCGGAACCTACCGGCTGCGCAAGCTCGACACCTCGGGCACCGTCACCACCATCGCCGGTACGACCACGAGCCAGGTGTGGGGTGACACGGGGCCGGCGAGCATGGCGAGCTTCGTGTCGCCCTACGGAGTGGCCATCGACGCATCGACCAATGTGTACGTGAGTGACTCGAGCGCCTACTCGGTACGCAAGATCCAGAACGTGGCGGCGAGCGGTGCCGGTGTCATCTCCACGGCCGTGTTCGGCGCCGGGTCAGGCCTCTCGCTCGCCGGTTTGCAGTACAGCGTGAACCGCCTGACCGTCGCGGGAACGTCGGCGTACTTCCTCGACTACAGCCCCACTGGCACCAACGCAGCGATCCTGCGCAAGCTCGACCTTGCCACCAACGCATTGACGGTGGTTGCCGGCAACAACGTGAACCAGGCCTCGGGTGACGGTGGACTGGCGACGGCAGCCAGCCTCAACGGTCTGGTCAACCACGACGGCGGGGTCGCGCGCGATTCGGCCGGCGACCTCTACATCGCGTCGGGGAACTCGATTCGCAAAGTGGTGCTGAGCACCGGCCTGATCTACACCTACGCCACGTTGCCGTCGAGCTATGTGAACGAGATCGCGTTTGACAGCTCGGACAACCTGTTCGTGGCCGGGCCGAACAGCAACTACATCTGGCGAATCCCTGCGGGTACCGCCCAGATGTACTGGCCCATCACCGTGGGGGCATCGCACGTGTTCGCCGGCACCGGCACTGCGTGTGCTGCGAGCAGCACGTGCGGTGACGGCGGCGCGGCCACCTCGGCGAACGTGACGCCCTACGGTCTGGCGGTCAACACCGCCAACGGCGACCTGTATTTCACCGACAACGCCAACGGGAACCGCATTCGCAAGATTTCGGGCGGCACGGTGACCAACTTCGCCGGCAGTGCCACCGGGGCCACGGGGAACGCAGAGGGAACCGGGGCCGCCGCCACGTTCAACGCGCCCAAAGGCCTGGCCATCAACAGCGGGTACCTCTACGTAGCCGATCAGGGAAACCACCGGGTGCGGCGAGTTCTGCTTTCGAGCGGCGCGACCAGTGCGTACGCAGGCTCGGGGACCTCGGGCAACCAGGGTGACGCTGGCGCGGCAACGGCTGCGCGCCTCAGCAGCCCTTCATGTGTCACGTTCGACAGTTCGAACAATGCGTACATCTGCGATCAGAGCAAGGGCGCGTCCCGCAAGGTCGACACCACCACGAACTGTTCGGGCGGCCCTTGCATCAGCACGGTGATCGCAGTGAACTCGACCTCGGCGTCGTTGGGTGACGGCGGTCAGGCAACGAGCGCGATTCCCGGGAGTGGCAGCAATCGGCTCCCCACCGCAATCGACCGCGCCCGGAACCTGTTGTACGTCGCCGGGCTCGCCACCATCAGACAGGTCAACCTCACAACCGGGGTCATCACGCGTTACGGCGGCGCCACGACCGCCGGCGGGTCCAGTACCGGCGACGGCGGGCAGGCGACGGCGGCCGGGTTCAACAGCATTCAGGCCCTCATGGTCGACCAGAGCACGGGCGACCTCTACGTGTCCGACGGTCATGGTGTGCGCAAGATCACGTACTCCAGCGGCGTCGTGTCGAAGGTTGCGGGTACCTACACCGCTGGTTCGACGGGCGACAACGGGGCGTCGTCATCGGCGTCGGTGTCGAGTCCGCGCCAGCTTGCGCTCGACGCGAACGGCAACCTGCTGATCGCCGACTCGGGCAACAACAAGGTGCGGCGGGTGGCAACGCCGCTGAACGGAAACGGCATCATCACCACGTGGGCCGGTACCGGCACATCGTGTGCCACGTTCGCCGGCGCGGCGGGCTCCAGCTCGTGCGAGTCGGCCACGCCCACGTCGATCGCGCTCACCGCTCCCACGGGTCTCGCATCCGACGCAACCGGCAACGTGTACATCGGTGACACTGCGAACTGGAAGGTGTACAAGGTCACTGCCGCCGGCGTGGCGTCGGTGTTCGCGGGGAGCGGTGTCAACGGCACCACCGGCGATGGCCTGGCGGCTACCAGCGCACGGGTGGGAAGCGTTTCGGCGATTGCCACTGACTCTGGCGGCAACGTGTATTTCGGTGACATCGGCCAATACAACGTGCGTCGAGTCGACTCGTACGGTGTCATCAGCACCGTGGTCGGGGTGTCGGGAAATGCCGTCACCGGGTTCTTCGGCGACGGTGGCTTCGCCACGGTTGCACGCACCGGCACGCCGTGGGGCCTTGCGCTCGACGCCAGCGGGAACCTCTACCTCGGTGACTACACCGTGGCGCGCATTCGCAAGGTCACGCTGCCCTCGGCCGAACCGACTCTGGCCATCGTCTCAGGTGCGCTCACCCAAGGGCTCAGCGCCACGATTTCGGCGACAGTCACCAACAACGGCGCCGCCTCCACATCGGGAACCACCACGGTGGAAGTGACGCTGCCCGCCGGGCTCACCTATACGTCAGGGACCATGAGCGGCGGATCGTGTAGTGCAGCGGGTCAGGTGGTCACGTGTTCGTCGTCGACGGCCGTGGAGTTCAACAGCGGCACGCTTGCCGCGTCCATCGGCGTCACGGTCGGCAGCACTGCCACTGGGCCCGTCACCATCTCCGGGTCGGTCACCAACGCGTCGGACACCAACACGGCGAACAACACTGCCAGCGACGTGGAGGGCATCACGGTGGTGAACCAGGCGCCGAGCGTCACCAGCCTGGCCAACGCCACCGGGAGCACGTGGACGCCTCAGGTGGCCGCCACCATTTCGTTCAACACCGCCGACGTCGACGGCAACCTGGCGAACTTCATCGTGTGCGTGCGCCGGGCGACCAGTTCGTGTTCGAGCAGCGCGGAGTCGGTGTCGGTGGCGCGATGGACGGTCAGTTCCAGTGGCATCGCCGCCGATGCGGGGAACGGCACGTGGTCGCTGACCCGGACCACGCCGGCATCGCCGAACTGGTCGTCCACCGGCACGACCAACTGGAGCTTTGCGGTCACGCCCGGGAAGGTGGCGCGGGCCGAGGCCGGCTGGGTCTTCCAGGTGTACGCGACGGACTCGATGTCGGCAGTGTCGGGGTGGCAGACCCTTGGGTCGTCGTTCACGATGGCCACGTACACCGAGCTCTCGCCGTTGGGTTCGACGAGCTTCGGCAGCCTGGCGCCGAATGCGGCCAGCAGTGCGGTTTCGAGGACTGCAAGCGGAATCCTGTGCAACACGAGTTGTCAGGTGAAGCTGGCCACTCTGGGTACATGGAGTGCAGGGTCGTATTCGATCGCTGCTCGGACTGACGGCATCGCGCCGAGTCGTGCCCAGTTCTCGCTCTATTGCAGCACGAGCAGTACGCCTTCGCTGAGCGCGTCGTCGGCAATCGGTACGAGCGCGGCTGCGTTGAACGGATCCAATGCTCTCGCTGCGAACACCAATACGTCGTCGCAGTCGCTTGGCTTCTACTGCGGACTGAAGAACGGTCGTACTGCGGCCGCAACGTACAGCGGCACCGTCTCCGTCTCCCTCGGCTGACCCCGGCAGCGTTTCTCACTGTCATATATCCAGATCAGAAACGCACCGCGTTAGTCGGGGGTGCAGAGCGCATCGGGTGAGGTGCCAAAGTCGCGAACGCTGCGTTGCATTCTCACCGCTACCGGCGCAGTGTCCTCGTTCCAGCTGAAGCAGATGCCCATGCGCGCCGTGGGAATGTCGGCAAGCGTGGCGTACTGGTCGAACGCCATCCCTCGACCCATCCCGATGTCGCACGCCCGGCGCAAGATGACAGCCGCTTCTCCGAGTTCGGATTCGAGGTGTTCGTCGGTCCATCGGATGAACCCACCTTGGCGGACGGGCGCGGTATCGAACGGTGGAGGAGGATCCACGAGCTCTCGTCCGCCGTTCACGAATTGCATCTCCCATTCGAAGAGCGGCTCGTGATCGCGTGCAATCGAGGCGCGATGGCCATGCTCGGTTCGCCACAACTCCACGTCGTATTGACGGGCGGCCGTACCTCGCGCCGCGTGCGCGACCGAGTGGCCAGCGAGGTCGAACATGTGGGTGCAGTTCACCTTTGGATCGGCGATCCGCGACACGGAGGTGCACCGCGCGTCGATTGGCATGCCTTCGAGCGCACGCAATGGTTCGACGGCGCCTGGGCAAGTGGTCCACGGGAACCGCAGGGCCTCACCGTCCACCGCGGTGACGACGCCATTGGCATGACGAAGTGTCACCCGAAACCGGTGGAAATCGTCTTCGAGGTCGCCGATGACGACGCCCGGCTCGGGGGCGACACAGCGGATGCGCCGCCGGTAGGGCTGGGTGATGTCGGCCTCTTCGCCGTGGATCAGTGGGGGGCCGGCGGTCATGGCACGATCCTCGCGCAGCGCAGAGGCGAGTCCGGCACGCGCGACGATGGGAGCATGAACGTCGTCCCGGAGCTCCCGCATTCGCAGGTGCCGCGCCACGACATTCCGGCCGGTGGTCGCAGCGGGTTCGTCATTGTCGATGGGCGCCAGGTCCACTACCTCGAATGGGGTCCTACCTCTGCGCCAGCGGTCGTGCTGCTCCACGGTGGTGGCCAGACGGCGTACATGTGGGAGGAGCTGGGCGCAACGCTCGCCGACCGCTACCACGTGCTCGCGCCCGACCTTCCGGGCCACGGAGACTCGGACCCGCCCGTCGATCCCGAGGTGCGTGCGGCCGCGAGCCGGCAGGTCATCGCCGACACGTTGCCGCCGCTCATCGAAGAGTTCGCGTTCGCCCCGGTCGCGCTGGTGGGTGCGTCACTCGGCGGGTTGGCTGCGATCACGCTCACCGCCGCCCGCCCTGAGTTGGTGCGGGCAATCGCACTCGTCGACATCGGGCATCGGCTCGAGGACGAAGGCATCAATCGCATCGTCGAGTTCCTCGGCGCCCACGAATCGTTCGCGTCGCTCGAAGAAGCACGCGACGTGGTTGCCGAGTACTTGCCTGGGCGCAGGAACCCGCGTCTCGAGTCACTGCGGCGCAACTTGCGGCAACGCGACGATGGCCGATGGGTTTGGAAGCATCAGCTCGGTCGGCTGCGTGACCGCGCAACCGAAGAGCGCGGCAACTGGCGCGCCGTCACCGAGGGGCTCGTCGAGGACATGCAGAGCATCCGGGTTCCCGCCCTCGTGCTCCGAGGAAAACAGAGCGACGTGCTGAGTGACGAAGGAGCCGAGGAAGCGGCGCAGCTCATCCCGGGCGCGCAACTCGAACGGGTCGCGGGCGCCGGCCATCACCTCGCCGGCGACGAACCCGAAACGGCGAACGAATTGATTGCGTCGTTCTTGGATCGAGTCCAGTAGCGCGCTACTTGGGTGCGGGCACCATCACGATGAGTGTGAACTTGTCGTCGACAACCGGCGCGCCGCTGGCCTTGTCCTTCCACGCGGTCTCGCGCACGTAGAACTCCATGCGCGACCCGTCGGAGCGCTCCTTCTCGTACACGTCGGAGATGGTGGTGGTGCCCACCAACGTGTCGCCGACCTTCGGCCATCCGTGGTACACGAACTCCTGCTCGCCGTGCAGGATGCGGCCGCGCGGTCGCAGCTTCTCGATGGGCAGTCCCGCGGCGCCGCCCACTCCGGTGGAACCCCAGTAGCTCATGACGAAGGGGTACGTGGCCGGCACGGGTGCGTCGGCGCCGTCGAACTCGGGGGAGCTGTCCTTCACGGCCTTGGCGAAGATGCGCACCGGACCACGCTCGATGGTGATCTCTTGTGAGCCCATGTCCATGCCCTTGAGTTCGTCGAGCGCCACGGTGTTCTCCTTCAGTTCGACTGGTTGGTACTGCGCAACACGTGCTTCATCACCTTGCCGGTGGCGTTGCGGGGGAGTTCGGTCACGAATGTGATCTGGCGCGGCCGCTTGTAGTCGGCCAACCGGTCGGCGCAGAACGCCTTGAGGTCTTCGTCGGACAGCGTGGCGCCACCGGTGAGCACCACGTATGCCCCGATGTCTTCGCCCAACACGTCGTGTGGGATGCCGACGACGGCAGCCTCCTGCACCTGTGGATGCTCCAGGAGCACGGCTTCGATGTCGGTGGGGTAGACGTTGTTGCCCCCACGGATGATGAGGTCCTTCTTCCGGCCGCAAATGTAGAGGAACCCGTCGTCGTCGACGTACGCGAGATCGCCGCTGCGTAACCAGCCGTCGGCCGTCCACGTGCTTTCACTCGCGGCGTCGTCCTTGTAGTACTCGCGCTGCTTGCCGGGCATGCGAGTGAGCAACTCGCCGACTTCGTTGGCGGCAAGCTCTGCGCCTGCTTCGTCGACGATCTTGATCTCCATGGGCGGAATGGGCTTGCCGACCGATCCAACGCGCTTGGCCTGTTCATCCTTCGGCATGAGGATGTACGCAGGGCCTGCTTCGGTCATCCCGTATGAGTTGTTCACGGTTGCCTGCGGCAATCGCTGCTGCATGGTGCGCAGCGTCTCGGGTGCGATGGGCGCACTGCCGATGGACACCTGCTGCAGGCTGGAGAGGTCACGCCGTTCGAAGTCGGGGTGCGCAACGAGCAGCTCACACATCGCCGGCACCAGGAATCCCCACCCCGGCCGCTCGCGCTCGACGGTCTCGAGCCATTGACCGGCGTCGAACTTGGGCATGTACAAGCCGCGCAACCCCATTTTCATCGGGTTGTAGACGAATGCGATGCCGGCGAACGTGAAGAGCGGGGCGCCGTGGAGCCAACCGCCACCGGTCCACTTCACGTTCCAGTTGGGGATCATGGCCACGTTGCGGTGTCGGACCGCAACACCCTTGGGGGTGCCGGTGGTGCCGCTGGTGTAAATGATGTCGGCGAGGTCATCGAGGCTGCGCGGTACTTGGAACGTGCTGATGTCGGAGTCGAAGAGTTCGTCCCATGTGACGGCGCGACCGTCGGTGGCACCCGTGCTCGCGAGCAGCGCGCACGAAGGAATCGCGGCCCGTACGGAGGCCGCGGTTGCGAGCATCGACTCACAGGTGAGGAGCGCGCTGATTTCGGCGTGACCGAGAATGGCAACCAGTTCGCGTTCGGAAAGGCGCGTGTTCGTGGGCACCACGACTGCACCGGCCCGGTGCACGGCGGCATAGGCAACGATCCAGTCGAGCGCCTCGTCGGCCGGCATGAAGATGGACACGCGATCGTCGGGCATGATGCCGCGTGCCGCCAGGCCGCGCGCCAACGCGTTGGCCTGCTGGTCCCATTGGGAAAACGTCAGTGAGGCCCCGCTGGCGAGGTCGACGTATGCCACCTCGTCACCGAAATGCTCCGCCATGTAGCGCAGCTGGTCTTCTTGGAGGTCGCCCCAGTCCGGCACGCACTGATCCTGACGCCCACGCCAGCGAACGTCAACGACGCTCCGCCTGTCCCATTTGGGCGAAACGGCTCAACGCAGCGGCACCGGCGCCGATGAAGGAGCATCGAACAACGTGCTGAGCCCCGGGGAGGACCGCGAACCCCGAGCCGTCGCTTGCGGGCGACCGACTTCGCCGCGCTCGGTGTGCTGGCCGTGGGGCTCATTGTGACCGCGGTGGTTGTGCACGTCAGCGATCGCAACGACCGCGCCAATGTTGCGTACGCGTTCCGCAGCGAGTCCGATGCTGCCGCGGCGCGTGTGACCACCGAGGGGAATCGGTATTCCGCGGCGATTGTCGGCACGGCTGCCGCGTTTGCGATCTCCAACGACGGTGTATCCCGCGACGGATTCCAGGCGTACCTGAACACGATCTCGGCGACTGCAACGGGATTCCCCGGCGTGCAGGGAGTCGGGTACGCATCGTCTGTCAGTTCGTCGTCCGTCGGCGAATGGTTGGCCCGCGTTCGTCGCGATGGCGCCCCGGACTACACGGTCACACCAACGACGGGCGCGGCCGACCTGGCCCCCGTGTTGTATTCGGTGCCGCGCATTCCTGGCTTCCCCGGTGAAGGGTTCGATCTTGCGAGTGATGCGCTCGTGGGTCCAACTCTGGCCCGGGCGGCACGGGACAAGCAGCCTCAGATCACGCTGCCGGTGAGTGTCGACGCCGGGCCGAGCCTCCTCGTGCTGGTGGCATCGGTGTACCAGTCGCAAGGTGGGACGGTGTCGCAAGGCGGATGGGGTCTCATGTATGTCGATCCCCGTGCACTCGTCAGCGCAATGGCCTTTGATCCCACACATTTCGCCGTCGAGATCCGGGATGGGGCGAGCGGCGCGGTCATCAGTGCGTCCGAGCGGAACCGCGGCGCTCGCGACGCGTCACTTCCGGCTCGAACCGTTCAGACCACCTTGGTCGGTCGGCCGGTCGACATCCAATTCGTCGCGTTGCCGGCGTTGCGGGCGTCCGTTGTCGACCCGACGGCAAGCGCACGCACGGTTGCGCTCGGGATTACGTGTTCGGTGCTCGCCGCCGCCACGGTGTTGGTCGTTGGACGGTCGGTCGTTCGACGCCGCCGCGAAGCCGAACTCACGTTTCGGGCCACCCATGACCCGTTGACCGGACTACCGAATCGCGTGCTGGTGGAGGAGCGATTGCGCGCCGCCTGTCGGAGTCGCCAGGGCAACGGCAGTCTCGCACTCATGTTCATCGATCTCGACGGGTTCAAGGCGGTCAACGACCGGCTCGGCCACGATGTCGGTGATGAAGCCCTGACCCAGGTGGCCGAGCGTCTTCGGGCGAGCGTTCGCGCCGCCGACACCGTGGCGCGCTACGGCGGCGACGAGTTCGTGGTCATCGTCGAAGGCATGAAGGACGACTGCGAGGCCACGGCGTTCGCCGAGCGCATCGTGCTGAACCTGAGTACTCCAATTGACCTGGGTGGCGAACAGGTCCATCTGGGTGCCAGCGTGGGCGTTGCGCTGTCGCGCGGCGGCAACGAAACGACGGACGACCTGGTCCGATGCGCAGACGCCGCGATGTACCGAGCAAAAGCGATTGGTCGCGGCGTGGTGACGGTGTACGAGAACGAACTCGAAGTAACCGACACCACGCCAGCGTCGCAGTAGGCCTCAGAAGCTCATCGGCGGGATCTCGGAGCTGCCGCCGGCGAAGAGGTCGCCCTTCTTCTCGACGAGTTCGCTCACCGTCCACCGGTCGCCCTTCGCCACGTCGTTGAGAATGCGCCACCCGGTGGTGGAGTACACGTGGTCGGCCCACACGATGAACGTCTGGCCGCTGATGTCGGCGGCGGCGTCGCTGGCGAGGAATCCGATGATGGGCGAAATGTTGTCGGGGCTCCATTGGTCGAACTCGCCTTCCTTGGCGACCATGAAGTCGGCGGCACCCGGAATGGTCTCGGTCATGCGAGTACGAGCGCGTGGCGCAATGGCGTTCACGGTGACCCCGTACTTCGCCAGTTCCCGTGCCATCACGATTGTCATCGACGCGATGCCGGCTTTGGCGGCCGCGTAGTTGGCCTGCCCCGCATTCCCGAACAACCCGGATTCGCTGGACGTGTTGATGATGCGACCGCTGGTGACTTCGCCACTCTTGGCCTGCTCGCGCCAGTAACGCGCGGCGAAGTGCGACGGCGCGAAGTGGCCCTTCAAATGCACGGTGATGACCGAGTCCCACTCCTCTTCGGTGAGGTTGAAGCTCATGCCGTCGCGGAGAATCCCCGCGTTGTTCACCAAGATGTCGAGCTTGCCGAACGCGCTCACCGCTTGGTTGATGAGAGCCTCGGCGCCCGGCCAGGTGGCGATGTTTTCGTGGTTCGCCACGGCCGCACCACCGGCCGCAACGATCTCGGATGCGACCTGCTCGGCGGGCGTGGCGTCGGCGCCGTCGCCCTCGCGGCCGCCGCCGAGGTCGTTGACCACGATCTTGGCGCCTTCGGAGGCCAGGAGCAGCGCATGGCTACGGCCGATCCCCCGGCCGGCGCCGGTGACGATTGCGACTTTTCCGTCGAGCAGACCCATTGACCTTGTCCTTCCGGGAGGATGTGAGCCTCGGGAGCCTGCCCCACGCTGGGAGTGGACGCAACGACCCTCAGATCGTGGGCCAAATAGTCGAGAATGTCAGAGATGGCATCACGGCCCACAGCACGGACACGATCGGGAATCTCGTATGCCCCCGGGGCGGTGGCGTGGATCGTGCTGGTCATCGGACTGGTCGTCACCACATCCGCCGGATTCATGGCAAGCAACCAGGCCAAGACCGACACCCGGCGCGGCTTCGAACGAGACGCAAAGTTCGTCACCGGCGCAATCACGAAACAGGTGCGGGCCATCGAAGGGTTGCTCAACAATGCGCCCGAACAGTTCCCGCCGAGCCAGCCGCTCGACGCCCAGGAGTTCAACGCGTACGTCACGAATGGCAACAACGCGAACGGTGGCAATCTGTTCTTCGCGTCGGTACTCGCAACCCGGGTGCCCGAGCGCAGCGTCGGTCCACTCATGGTCACCGTCGACGGCGTGTACCCCTTGATCGCCGGGCTCGTCGGCCAGCAACTCGAAGCCAGCGTGCTCGGCGACGACGTGTACCAGCCCCCAAAGACCGGAACCATCACTGCAACCAGTCGGATACGAACCGAGAACATTCCGATCGTCACACCTGCCGGGATCTTGGTGGCCATGACGCGGGCGCTCGAACGACCGGCCCCGGTCGACAAAGGGTGGTTCGTCATCTTGTTCCGGCCCCAGAGCCTGGCGGCGAATGCCGGACCGATCGACGACCGCGGTCTGGGAGTCACGATCGACGACGTCACTCCCGGGAACCCTGCGACGCGGCTCGCCACATTCCCGGCCCAAGAGCCACGCGACCCGAAGTTCGCGTTCACCGAGACGATCTCGGCCGGCGACCGCCTCTGGCGGCTCCGGGTCGTCACGCTGCCCTCGTACGTCGCCCTGAATCAACCGTCGGTGAGTATGGGGTTCGTCATCGGGGTCGGAGTCGCCGGCACGCTCTTGCTGTTCGGGCTCGCATGGGTGAGCGCGATTGCGGTGCGTCGTCATGGGTACTCGTCCTCACTCACCCACGCTGCCACCCACGACGCGCTCACCGGACTGCCCAACCGCACCTTGGTGCTCGACCGTCTGAGCCAAGCGCTCGCGCGGTGTCGTCGTAGCGACACGTGCGCGGCGGTGTTGTTCGTCGACATCGATGGGTTCAAAGCGCTCAACGACGTCTACGGGCACGAAGCGGGGGACCGCGCCCTGGTGGAGATCGGTGAACGGCTCCATGGCGCGTTGCGGGAGACCGACACCGTCGGTCGCATTGGTGGCGACGAGTTCGTGGTGATCGCTGAGGAGTCCACCACCCGCGAAGCCGCCGAAGAAGTGGCAACGCGCGTCATTGCCATCCTCTCGATCCCGTTGATTCTTTCCGAGGTGCGCGCGCAGGTTGGTGCGAGTGTGGGCATCGTGCTGGCGTCGGGTAGCGAGCCTGCCGAGAACGTGCTGCGGGCGGCCGACTCCGCCATGTACGAGGCCAAGCAGCGCGGCCGGAACCGCTACCACGTGTACGACGAAGACTTGAAGACGCGTGACTCGGCCCGCGTGCGCATGGAGCGCGACCTCGAGACCGCAATCCTTCGCGGCGAACTCGAACTGCACTACCAGCCGATTTTCGATTCCAAACGGCTCGATTGCGGGGGGCTCGAAGCGCTCATTCGTTGGCGTCACCCCGCGCTTGGCCTGCTGCACCCCCACGAATTCCTGCCACTCGCAAAGCGACGCGGCCTGCTCGTCGGCATCGACCGTTGGGTGTTCTCCGAGGTCTGCAAGCGCTCGATGGAGTGGGAGGCCATTGGGCCCAGCCGACGCATCTGGTGCAACGTGTCGCTGTCGTGGTTCGCTCGCGACAAGTTCCTCGACGAGCTCGTCGACATCGCCACCACCCTGGGCGCCGATCCCGCTCGCATCGCGCTCGAGTTCGACGAGGACGTGCTGTCCGGTGACATCCGGCGGACCAGCGAGGTGCTCGCCGAGGCTCGTGCACTCGGGTACGCAGTCGTCATCGATGACTTCGGCGCAGGTGCGTCCTCCATTGCAACGCTGCGAGACCTCGAACTCGACGCCCTCAAGCTGGACCGCTCGCTGGTGATTCCGCTGTCGGTCTCCGACGACGCCGACACCATTGCGGGCGCCATGTGTTCCTTGGCGCGCGGTCTGCAGCTCGCAGTCGTCGCAGAAGGAGTCGAACGGGCCGACCAGCTCGCCGCGCTCCGTCGTTTCGGGTGCGAGTTCGTGCAGGGCTACCTGTTTTCGGCCGCAGTACCCGCCGACCTGGCGGCGAACTGGTTGCGAACTGGCGGTGCCGGTGACCCCACCGCGTCGCCCGACGGCGGGGCAACGGTGTCGCTGATCGACCCGGCCGACACGCCCGGACCCGACGTACCTGTCCGATAGCATCGATCGGGCTCGGCCGCGACCCGCGCGTGCCGCGTCTCAGGGGGTGTCCCATGCCCGACGCATTGATCGTTGCCGGTGCCCGCAGCGCCATCGGAACCGCGCGCAAAGGCACGTTGGTCGACGTTGATCCGTTCGATCTGGCCAGGTACGGCGTGCAGGAAATCGTGCAGCGTTCTGGCATTCCCACCGACCAGATCGACGACGTGGTGTTCGGCGAGGTGCTGCAAGGTGGTGGTGACATTGCGCGCTACGCCGCGCTCGAAAGCGGCATTGCCAATGTCCCGGGCATCGCGCACAACCGGCATTGCGCCAGTGGACTGTCGGCACTGCAAACAGCGGCGGGCTCCATCATGGCGGGCATGGACCAGGTGGTCATTGCCGGTGGGGCCGAATCCATCTCGATGTCTCCCGGTGTCATGCGACGGGTGCCGGGAACCGACGAGTATCAACAGTGGATGTCGCCGTCGCATCCCGAAGAGCCCGACGCGCCGGCGTTCGACATGTCGATTACGGTGGGGTGGAACACCGCGCAGCGTGGAGGCATCACGCGAGAGGAACTCGATGAATTCGCGTACCGCACGCACATGGACGCGATTCGGGCCATCGACGACGGTCGATTCCAGGACGAGATCTTCCCGATCGAAGTGAAGCGGCGCGACGGATCGACCACCGTCTTCGACACCGACGAGCACCCGCGGCGCGAGACATCATTGGAGAAGCTCGCCAGCCTGAAGCCATTGCATCCCGAGATCGACGGCTTCTCGATCACGGCGGGCAACGCGTCGGGAATGAACGATGCCGTGGCTGCGGTGATGATGGTGTCGTCGGACTACGCAGAGGCGCACGGGCTCAAGCCGCTGGCGCGCATCCGGTCGTGGGCATCGGTGGGGGTGGAGCCGCGCCACACCGGCTACGGGCCGGTATATGCGATCCCGAAGGCGCTGGAGCGGGCGGGGCTTTCCGTCGGCGACATCGACCTCTGGGAAGTGAACGAGGCGTTCTGTTCGGTGCCCATTGCCGTCATGAAGGAACTCGGCGTTTCCCGCGACCGGTTGAACGTGAACGGATCGGGCTGCTCGCTGGGCCATCCAGTTGCGGCCACCGGCGCTCGCATGGTGATCACCACGATGTTCGAGCTGCGGCGCCGGGGCGGCGGACTGGGGGCGGTCAGCATGTGCGCCGGCGGCGGCATGGGGTCGGCCACGGTCTTCGAGGTCTTCCCCGCCTGACCCGGGGGCGTCGCTCACTGTCACATACCTGGCTCAGAAACGCCGCATCGGCCGCGTAGTGTGCGGCCGGTATGCATGCCGACCTCGCACTTGCCCTCGAACTGGCTGACGTCGCGGATTCCGTGAGCACGGCGCGCTTTCGGGCCCACGACCTGATCGTCGAAACCAAGCCCGACCTGACGCCAGTTTCCGAGGCCGACCGCGACGCGGAACATGCAATCCGCGTCGTGCTCGAGTGCGAGCGACCGAGCGACGCCGTGATGGGTGAGGAACACGGTCGCACGGGCGAAGGCGCGCGCTGTTGGGTGCTCGACCCCATCGACGGCACGAAGAACTACGTGCGGGGCGTACCGGTGTGGGGCGCGTTGATTGCGCTCGAGATCGATGGTGTTCCGGAAGTGGGTGTGGTGAGCGCACCCGCACTCGGACTGCGGTGGTGGGCGGCGCGTGGCGAAGGCGCGTTCCGCGACGGTGAACGAATCCACGTCTCGAAGGTCGCCGCGCTCTCCGACGCATCGGTGTCGTTCGGTGGCATTGAGCTTGCGCACGAGTTGGGCCTCCAGACGCAGCTCGAACAGCTGGTTGCGGCCACGTGGCGCAACCGTGGGTACGGCGACTTCTGGAGTCACATGATGGTGGCCGAGGGCACCGTCGACATCGGGATCGACTTCGCGGCGGCCCACTGGGACCTGGCGCCGATCCGCCTCATCGTTGAAGAAGCCGGTGGGCGCTTCAGCGGGCTCGACGGCAACCCGAGCGCTGCGGCCGGCAGCGGACTGACCACCAACGGCCTGCTGCACGACGACGTGATGCGGCTGCTGGCGCCATGACGTCGGTCACCGTCGGCATCGACATCGGCACCACGTCGGTGAAGGCGATCGCCGCCGACGACGACGGCACTGTGGTGGCGCGGGCCCGCGTTCCGCACGCGCTGCACATTCCCACCCCGACGCGCATGCAACACGACGCAAACGAGGTGTGGCGCGACGGACCTCAGCAGGCGTTGCAAGCGCTTGGCTCGCTCGACATCGCGGCAGTGTCGGTTGCGGCGATGGTCCCGTCGCTCACCGCAGTGGACGCGAATGGCCGCGCCCTCTTGCCGGGGTTGCTCTACGGTGATGATCGCGGGGGCTCGGCGATGAGTGGCAACCCCGCCGAGAGCGGTGAACTGATCCGGTTCGCCGAATGGTGCACTCGTGAGCGGCCCGACGCTGCTGGCCTTTGGCCCGCACCGGCCGTGGCGAACCATGCGCTCATGGGTGACGGCGTGCTCGACACCATGACCGCCGCAACGGCGTCGCCGTTGTTCGACTGGAACACCGGCGCCTGGTCCGAGACAGTTGCGAGCGCGCACGGCCTGGACGTTGCGAAGCTGCCGCGCATCGTGCCGGCCGGTTGGAAGGCCGGACGAATGGGTGGCGATGGTCCCATCGTTGCGGCCGGAGCGGTCGACGCATTCGCCGAACAACTGGTGGCCGGCGCCGACAACGACGGCGATGTGCTCGTCATCTTGGGCACCACGCTCATTGTCTGGTGCGTCAGTGATTCGTTCGACGCGCCTCCTGGTTGGTACTCCGTGCCGCACAGTGCGCCCGGGAAGTTCCTCGTAGGGGGACCCAGCAATGCCGGTGGGCTGTTCTGCAACTGGGCCCAGTCGCTACTGGCCGATGGTCCGCCGCCGACTGATCCTGAGCGGATTCCCGTGTGGTTGCCGTATCCCCGTGGCGAACGCGCGCCCTATGACGATTCCACCAAGCGTGCTGCGCTCTTCGGTCTGGACCTGTTGCATTCGCCGGGCGCCGCGCGCCGGGCGGTGTGGGAAGCGAGCGGATTCGTTGCCCGCCGCACGATCGAAGCCAGTGGAGTGGCGGCGCAACGCATCGTCGCCACGGGCGGTGGAACGCGGGTCGATGAGTGGGTGCAGGCGTTGGCCGATTGCACCGGGCTGCCGGTTGACTGCGTGGAGGTCCCCGAGGGCGGTGCGTACGGCTCCGCATTCCTGGCCCGGTGTGCAGCCCGGCTCGAGGACAACATGACCGACGCGCGTCGTTGGGCGCGCACGGGGCGACGGGTGGAACCGCGCGCAGTCTGGGCCCGTGCAGCAGCCGACCGGTTTTCCCGCTTCATCGCCGGCTCCGACGGGTTCGCGTGATACTCCCGTGGCGCGGCGTGCTGGCGCTGGTCGTCGGAATGACGTGTGCCGGTGTTGTCGGGGGCGGTCCGGCTGCTGCGCAGACCCCCGACCAGACCGCGCCACCTTCACCAACGGCTCCGCCTGCGGTGCCGGCCGCGCCTGGGAACGCCGTGGTTGCCGGCGGTGGTTCGCTGAGCAATCAGATCGTGCCGTTGCCTCGTGGCGGTTCCATCGGCCCGATCCACACCGTGTACCTCATCAACCGGACGGCGGTACCGTTGGCAGCCGAGTGGTACCAAGCGGTGCCCAGCGGCATGACCATCACGCCGAGCGTGCGGCGCGTGCAGCTGGCGCCGGGTGAAAACACCACGGTCGTGTATTCCGTGAAGACGGATCCGTCGATGGTGGTCGGCGACTATGCGGTGCAGGTCGGCCTCAACATCGTGAACACGAATCCCGCCACCGGTGACGTCACGTTTGTACCCGGATTCCGATCGGACTGGACGTTGCGGGTGGTCGAGTCGAAGGCGCAGATCCGTGTGCGCCTCGAGGGCGGCCGCGCGTCCGACGTTGTTTCGCTCTCTCGCGTGAATGACACTTCGTCGTTCGAGATGGCCCGCGGTGAGGGCACGTCGTTGCGGGAGGTGGTTGCGCCGGGAATGTGGCGCGCGCAAGCCGAGCGTGAGGGGCGTCCGCTCGGCAATCGGTCCCTCGTGATCGGCGACGATCAACGGCTCCAGGTGGTCCTCAACGTGCGGACCGGCCAGTCGTCGGTGGGGGCCGAGGACTCGAGTTCATGGTTCACCTCGGGGTGGCTCTGGTTCGTCCTCGGGCTCCTCGGCGGGGCCGGCGCGGTGGTGGGCCTCGGGGCGTGGCGGCGGCGAAAGGCCGGGTCAGGGGCGGCGAACGAGCCCCAAGAATTCCTGACGGAAGGGTTCAGTTCCGAGCCGAGCGGGCGATAGGAGCGCTGAAGGTTACTGAGCAGTAACCCCAGGCCAAGGATGGCTCGTCATGAGGTTCAGGATGCACCATCGCCCGGCGTACCGGGCGTTGATTCCGCTGATTGCATTGGCAGTCATGTTCGTGGGGCTCTTGCCCGCGGGCGCCGCAGAGTCCGGCGGGAACAACAACGATCAGGACATCGAGGCTGAGAACGCTGCGCCGGTACTCAGCGGCGTGAGTATCAATGCCAGCACCGCTGGCGTCAGTACCGCCGACGTGTGGACGCCGAACTCGAGCGACGTCACGCTCACGTTCACCATCCACGACGACAACACGCTGCTCGGCACCACGTACAGCATCTGCTTCTACTTGAGCACCCAGGACTGCACGGACGACGCGGATGCCTGGGGCATCGCAAAGTTCACGGCGAAGTTCACTTCGGCGACCGGCATGTGGTTGTCGGCGACGCCCGGGGTCGCAGGTACCAATGGGACATGGGGCAAGTTGCGCTCGATCGCCGTGCTCTCCGGATCTCGGGATCAGACTGAGGCGCAGATTGCGGTGAGGGTTCGGGTCGGGCAAATCGCACGGGCCACCCGGGTCAGCGCGTCGAACTCGAACGACGCGTACTGGGCGGTGCGCACGAGTACCGTCGACCCGCATTGGAATGTGCAGCTCACTGCAACCGACTCTTCAGCTGCCACCGACACCGAGACGTCTGAGGACGCAGAGGTTGTTCAGTACGTCCGGATGTGCACGAACCAGTCGATGAACGGCTGCGGCGGAGCACTGGTGGCGAAGAACTTCGGCGTCGTTGCCACCACGGCCACGAGCGGTCAGCAGAGCCAGACCTTCACCGGCATCAAGTCGAACGACGACTGGGAGTTCCAGGTACGGATGTCGGCCGGGCGATTGAGTGGTCGCGCGGGTGTCCTGCTCGACAACGACGGCTCGCCCGGACTGAATCGCTTCTCGGCCCGGTTCATCGCTGACGCAGGTGATGCAACCTCGGCCGGGCAATGGCTGAGCACCGGGTATCGAGACGTGACCCGACTCGATGACAGCGAGGGATATCCCCTTGAGGTTGATGCGCCGGTGCAGCGGACGATCAACTACGCATTCACATTCGGGTATGTCCCGGCCGGGAACTACAAGGGGACGGTGGGATTCCGCCTCATCAACTCCGACGACCTCTCATGAGTTGGTCGAGGCAGCGTCCTTCGCTTTGACATCTCAGCGCCACGGGAGCGGGCAGTTCGCTATCCCCGTGATGCGCGCGTCACCGCCGGGTTCACTCCATGGGCCCGGCGGTGCCGCGCCTGGGGGCGCTTGTGACTGCCATATGTCCAGCTCAGAAACGCCTCGTGTCGCAGCCAGGTGCCGAGGGGCGCGTGGAGCGGCGTGGCGGAATTCGAGCACAAGATCTTGGAACTCGCAGCGTCCCAGCGGGGACTGATCACCAGGCGACAAGCGATCGACGGCGGGCTCACGCCGTACCAAGTCGACTACCGGGTGCGCTCAGGGCGTTGGATCGCGGTCGACGACGGCGTTTATCGCATTGCCGGTGCACCAGCTACCTGGGAAGCGCAGCTCCTGTCGCATTGCCTTGCCCATCCGGCCGTGGTGTCGCACCGCAGCGCCGCTGAGCTGTGGCGACTCCCCGGTGGTTCGCGCGACCTCGTCGAGATCACGACGTTTCGGCACTGCCGGAGAACGCTGCCCGAGGTCACGTGGCATGAGTCGGTGCTGCTCGACGAGCGAGCCGATGTGACGGAGGTGGATGGAATCCCCGTCACACGACCGGCTCGAGTCATCCTTGACTTGGCTGGCGTCGTTGAGATGGACGCCGTCGAGGCCGCGCTGGACAATGCCGAAGCACGCGGTCTGACGTCGAAGTCACACCTGCTCGATCTGCTCCACCGACGCAACATGCTGCTGCGCCCCGGAGCACAGCGCGTCCTCGCGTTCCTGGATCGTCGTCTTCGTGAGTCCGGTCGACCGATGAGCGAGTACGAGACGCGGTTGCGACAGCTGTTGCGTTCGAACGGACTCCGGGACCCGGTGGCGCAATATGAGCTGCGCGATGTGCGGGGGCTCATCGGTTACGCCGACTTCGCATACGTGGACCGCCGCATCGCGATCGAGATGCAGAGCTTCGAGTGGCACGCAGGTCGCGACTCGCTCATCCGTGACAGCCATCGGTTTGCCCGCTGCGCTGCGATCGGATGGCAGGTGGTTCCCATCGTGACCAGCGATCTCGGCTGCTCGCCCAACCTGGTCGTCGACCTCATCCGTCGCACCCGTGACCAGAGGCGTTTCTGAGCCAGGTATGTGACAGTGAGAAACGCCCCTACGGCAGCAGGGTGTCGGGGAGTGGATGACGGAACAGCGCCGCCGCGTTCTGATGGGTGACCTTGCGCACCTCGTCGACCGAGAGGTGCGGCCCCAAGTGATCACGCAGAAACTGTTGCGTGTTCGGCCAGGTGGAGTCAGCGTGCGGATAGTCGACCTCCACCATGATGCGGTCGACGCCAATCGTGTCACGGACCGGCCACATCGACGGATCGTCGATCGTGCAGTACCAGAAGTTGCGGCGCAGCAAATCACTCGGTTTCATGCCGTCGGCCACGCCGAGCTTGTCCCACTCGCGCCGTCCATGCTCGCTGGTCTCGTAGATGAAGTCGAGTCGGTCGCCCAACATCGGGACCCACCCGATGCCACCCTCACTCATCGCGATCTTCACGTTCGGGAACTTCACCGGTAGGAACGACCACAGCCAGTCGGTGCACGCCCACAACGACAGCATCGAGAACAACGTGGCGCCGTATTCAATGAGCGGACCGTCGGGTGGCATGTCCATCATTCCGGACGAACCGACGTGCAAACAGATGACGGTGTCGGTCTCCTCGCATGCCGCCACGATGGGATCCCAGTGGCCGCTGTTGAGTGACGGGTAGCCAATCTTGTGCGGACGTTCGGGCAACGTGACAGCAGTGAACCCGCGGGCTGCATTGCGCCGGATTTCCTCGGCGCCGCGCTCAGGATCCTTCAACCACGTGATCCCCAGTGGAACGATCCGTTCGGGGTACGAGCCGTACCACTCTTCGAACAACCAGTCGTTGTACGCCTGCATCACGGCGAAACCCAACTCGGGATCGCTGCACTCGGAGTACACGGTTCCACAGAATCCGCTCAGCGCGCTCGGGAAGTTCACAGACGCCCACACGCCGTTCAGGTCCATGTCGCGCACACGCTCGTGGATGTCCCAGCAACCACGGCGCATCCCATCGAAGCGCACCGGTTCGATGAGCTTCGACTTGGGCAGTCCCGCCATCGCGTTCAATCCGACTTGGGGCATCTTCTGGTCGTCGAAGAACCAGTACTCGTCGCCCCGCGAGTTCTCGCGCACGATGGGCGCGCGCTCGGCGAACTGGGACGCGAGCCGACCCTCGAACATGTGGGGCGGCTCCACCAGGTGATCGTCGACGGAGATGACCGTGGCCCACACTTCGGCCTGCGGCGGATTGGGAAGCAGGTCGGTGCTCATCCGTCGAGCAGCGTGGGGTCACGGCGCAACTCACGCCGGGCGAGCGCCTCGAACTGGCCGGGGATTCCGCCGAACTGATCGAGGACACTGCCGAACTGGTTGGCGACCTCGGCCTTCATCGGCTCGGCGTTCGGATTGACCGTCTCGACGTGCCACGCCTGGCGCGAACGCCACTCGATGGCAATCGATCGATGCAACAACTGGGGAGTGCTGTTCGCACTAATGAACACGCCGTGGTGGGCGAGGAGCGCAACGTTGTGGTCGCCCATGGCTTCGGCCGCCGCAGCAGCATTCTCGACGTGCGCAACATCGCCGTCGTATTCGTCGAACAAACAGATCTCGGAGTCGGGGACGCCGGCACCCGTCTGGTCGTACACGGGCGGGATGCGCTTCAGGTCGGCGTAGATGGTTGACCAGCGCGCGTGGTTGTGCATCGCCCACTTCACCTCACGGCGCTTGTGGAGTTCGAGATGCAACTTGATGGCGGGCGTGACGGTCCAGTGTCCCTCGAGCACCTTGCCGTCGACATCGATACGCACGACGTCCTCGGGGCGGATCTCGTCCCAAGAGAGTTCCCACGGATTGGCGAGGAACGTGCCGTCGGGCTGACGAAAGGTGATGTGGCCAGCGAGATGGTCGTCGTAGCCCTCATGGAAGAGGATGCGAAGCATGACGGCGACCTTCTGCTGCGGGGTGAGCGGCGGCAGGAGCTGGCGGTCGGTGCGTGTGATCTGGGTCATCGGATCCCCCCGAATGCGACCACTGACGTGACGCCCATAGTGTGCCGCACCGACGGGTGGGGCGGGTACGGTCGGGGAGGTCGGTGCCACCGCCCGCACCGATGCCACCGCCCGCACCGCACGAGGGGATTGCAATGGCGATCGAGATCGAGATCAACCGGGAAGCCTGCATGGGATCGGGCAACTGCTCGTTCTGGGCGCCGGGCGTGTTCGACCTCGATGAGGAGGGGATTGCGATCGTCGTTGACCCCGCGGCCGCTCCCGAAGAGAAGATCGTGCTCGCGGCGCAGGGGTGTCCGACGCAGGCCATCCGGGTCACCAAGGACGGCGCCACGCTCGCTCCCTGACGATGCGTTTGTGAGCTGGCTATGTGACAGTGAGCAACGCCCCGGTTTGGGTGAGGCGGGGGGAGTTGGTGCGTTGCTCGAACACCGGACCGCCAGACTGATCGACCGGCCCCCCGACGGACCCGTCGACCACTGACGAGTTCGTGTTCGAGCACCCGCCGTTCGCCACCGCCTGATAGTTGGTGACCACCTGATGCGGACGATGCTCGCCCCCGTCGGCAGCCCACCCACGCAGCTTCGACCATTGGACCGCAACACTCGGCGCATCACAACGAGCGAACACCTCGCTCCACATCGCCACGTCAACGAGCTCGCCGCCGTCAGCGAAGAGCTCGCGTACTACCACGTCGTTCACCAAGCCGCGCCACCCGTGCTCGCTGCGATCGATGCGCAACTCGTAGGGCGTCTTCGCCCGCCAATCGAAGTCACGCGTGTTGACGTTGCGAGTGGCACTTGGAAGCGCCGACTCGCTCCCACGTAACTCGCCGCCGCTCTGCGCGTACCCGCCCCAGTTCACTGCGGTTCCACCCGGGTGTACGGGGTACCACTGCAACCCAAGATGCCCGGCCCCGAACCGGCGACCGTGGTCGGCGAAGCCCGCCTGCAACGCCCAGAAGTAGAGGTCGTTCACTGCGGGGGGTTCGATTACCTCGAGGGAGACGGCCACCGCAACGAGTGGCGGGGTTCCCGGTGGGAACCGCCACGACAGGTGGAACGACGATGCCCGGTTGGACGAACGTGGGTAGCCGCGCTCGCGGGCACGACGGAATCCGAACACGTCGGGACCCTATGCGCCCCGCTTAGTACGCGCCTGGACGAGCGCCGGGTCGACCGTTTCCTGTCCGGGTCTGCGTCCAGGTCGCCGGCGGCGTCCAACCCCGAGTCCCCGGTTCCTGCTCCGGCCACTGGAACGCAACGGGACGGCCACCCGTCACGAACTCCGTTGGTCGCCAATCGCCGGACTCGGGCGCGACCAAGAGTTGCCCGGGATCGGAGAACTGGTTGGACGAACGCAGCAACGTCGGGTTGCATCCGCTCCGATGGCAGCCGTCGCCGTCGACGGTCGGCATCGAGTTGTCCCCGTTCGCGAACACGTTGCCGGCCACAATGAGTCCATCGTCGGCACGCGTCCCCGGCGGAACTCCACTTCCGGCCGGCGGTTGCGCCGCCCCTTGGACGGACAGTTGACCCCAGGGGCTCCCGGCGCCGCGTGGATTGATGATGAGGTTGTTGAGGAACGACACGCTGTTGTTGGGAATCCACTGACCGTCGAACCTCGCACCTCCCCATCCGCCCCGCACCCGGTTGGCGTCGCAGGCGGGAGCGTCGCCGTCGCAGGAACGTGCGCCGAGGAACACCTCGATTGCGTGACTCCGCGCGCCCGTTCGATACGTCGTGTTGTGGGCAAAGAGTGCACCGGCCGCGCCGTTGACACCGAATCCCGCGCCTTCGGTGTGGTGCACCACGTTGTTGGTGAAGACCACGTCGTAGGCCTCGTAGCGCAGCCACGGTGCGGTCATGAACTCGAAGCCGGTGCCTTGCCCGGCGACGAAGCCGCCGTTCCCGCAATGGTGGATCTCGTTCCCATCGACCACTATTCGCGAGCTGCCGCCCTTGACGTACGCGCACCAGTCGGATGCGCCGGAGATCACGTTGCCCACGATGTGGCCCGAATGCACGGCGACGAAATCGATCACGTTGTCACCGGCGTGCGACAAGACTGAATCCTCGACGAACACGTTCGAGGACTGGTTCACCTTCAACGTTTCCCACGCCGACGCGCCCCGCATCGCGACGCGCCGAATCAGGAGGTGATCGCATTGTTCGCAGTGGAACGAGTCGCCAGGCGAGTCGATCCGCACGCCGAGCAGGTACAAGTGATCGGTGTCGAATACGTTGAGATTGGCGAGCAGGCGGGCGCGGCCGGGACCATCGACGGAGTTGAATTCGATGGGCGCGAGCGCCGTGCCCCAACGATGTTCGAAGTAGTTGGGGATCGTTGATTCCGGATGGTCGCCGGCCACGAGTTGGATGCGGTAGCCGCGGGTCAGGGTCAGCGACGACGGGATCCTCCGCCAGGCGGCATCAAGTGTTCGCAGTGCAGTCTCACGACCCGCGCCCGAGGCCGCGTCGTTGCCGCGGCTCGGATCGACCCAGATCTCGGTGAAGGTGCGCGCTCGGATCCTGAATCGGGGCGAGACGCGGGCGCCGGCGGCGGGCGGGCGCGCCGTGGTGGGAACAGACGTCGCCGTGGGTGTCGACGAGGTGGGCGACGAGTTGGGCCCCGAGGGCTGGCAGGCCCCGAGTCCAACCAGGATCAGCACGGCGAATGCTGCTTGCGGGAGACGTGAACGGTGCACGGGTCCGCTCCTTCCGGCGCGTCCAGGTGTTGTCGACATTCGCTCGCAAATCCTTGAATCAGGGGTGGGTACGGGCATGGGGCGTTTCGACGCCTAGCCTCACGGGCGATGCCAATCGGAATCAGCGACGAACACGTTGAACTCGGCAACGTGGCCAAACGTTGGTGCGAGCAGCACTGCCCGCCGTCGGTACCGCGCGCCATCCTCGACGCCGATCACGAAACGCTGCCCCCGTTCTGGCCGGCGCTCTCGGAACTCGGATGGACGGGCCTCGCCATCGACGAAGCGTTCGGCGGTGCTGGCTACACCGTGAACGAACTCGCCGTGGTGCTCGAGGCGCTCGGCTACGTCGTGGCACCAGGGCCGTTCGTTCCCACCGTCACTGCTGCGGCACTCGTGCAGTCCTGTGCCAACAACGCAGCGAAAGCGGCGCTGCTCCCCGGGTTGGCGGCGGGGACGACCGTCGCCACCTTCGCTCCGTTGGGCGCGCAGCTCGACGGCGCCGTTCGCGACAGCGAACTCACCGTGCAAGGAACACTCCGCGCGGTACCCAGCGCCCACCTGGCGTCGGTGGTGCTCGCATCCGTGGCACTCGACGAGGGCGAGGTGTGGGTCGCGCTCACGGCCGATGACTTCACGGCCACCGAACTCGCCAGTGTCGACCGCACCCGACGCGTCGCCGAGGTGGTGGTCAACGGCGCAAACATCCCAGATGACCGAGTGCTCACGGGGCTGTCCACCGACGTGGCGCGTCGCCCCATCTTGGCGATCGCGCTGGCCGAACTCGTGGGTGTTGCCCAGTGGGCCGTGGACACTGCGGCCGAGTACGCCAAGGTGCGCGTGCAGTTCGACCGTCCCATCGGCCAGTTCCAGGGCGTGAAGCACCGCTGTGCCGACATGCTCGTGCGTACCGAACTCGCGCGCGCCGCGGTGTGGGACGCCGTGGCATCACTGGACGACCCCGACGTGGGCGCGTCCTCACTGGCCATCTCGGCCGCCGCAGCGCTCACGCTCGACGCTGCGCTTCAGACCACCAAAGAATGCATCCAGACCTTGGGGGGTATCGGGTTCACCTGGGAGCACGACGCGCACATGTACATGAAGCGGGCGGCCGCTGCCCGCCAGCTGATCGGTACCTCTGACGGGTTCGAGGTGCGCAGCGCGCAACTGACCCTCGCCGGGGCGCGCCGCGCGCTCGCCGTCGACCTGCCCGCCGAGGCCGAGCAGTACCGCCCCGAAGTGCGCGCGTTCCTCGACGAGTTGAAGGAACAACCGCGTGACCAGTGGAACGAACTGATTGCCGCGGCGGGGTATGTGGTTCCGAGTTGGCCGAAGCCCTACGGGCGCGAGGCCGGCGCGGTGGAACAGATCGTCATCGAAGAAGAGTTCAAGGCGGCACGTATCCGACGCGTCAGCTTGATGGTGGGGGCCTGGGCATTGCCCACCGTCATTGTGTTCGGCACCGACGCGCAGAAGGAGCGCTGGGTAGTGCCCAGCCTGCGAGGCCAGATCATGTGGTGCCAGCTCTTCAGCGAACCGGGATCGGGGAGCGACCTGGCATCGCTCACAACGCGCGCCGAGAGAGTCGAAGGCGGCTTCGTCCTCAACGGCCAGAAGGTCTGGACGTCGATGGCCCAGATGTCGCAATGGGGGATCCTGCTCGCACGCACCGATCCCTCGAAGCCCAAACATGACGGCATCAGCTGCTTCATGCTCGATATGCAGAGCCCCGGCATCACCATTCGCCCGTTGCGCGAACTCACCGGCGAGTCCATGTTCAACGAAGTGTTCTTCGACGACGTGTTCATCCCCGATGACTGTTTGGTTGGCGATCAGAACGACGGCTGGCGCGCCGCGCGCACCACGCTGGCCAACGAACGCGTCTTCATGGGCGGCGGTGCGTCCATGGGGCCCGGCGTCGAGTCGCTCCTTGCGCTCGTGCGCGACCAAGGCCTCGAAGACGACGACCTCGTACTGCGCGAAGTTGGCCACCTGGTGGCCGAGTCGCACGCGCTCGCCGTGCTCGGTACCCGCATGACGCTGCGGGCCGTCACTGGCGCGGATCCCAGTGGAGCGGAAGCTTCGGTCCGCAAGTTGCTCGGCGTCCTCCATGACCAGCAGGTGCAAGAGACGGGCCTCTCGCTCTTCGGTATCGAAGGTGCGGTCAGCGACGGGGTGGCCCAACCCTGGGTGCACGGATTCCTCTGGAACCAGAACCTCACCATCGCCGGCGGCACCAGCCAGATCCAGCGCAACGTCATTGCCGAACGCCTGCTCGGCCTGCCCCGCGACCCCTGATCCGGCGGAAACGGGCCGCGCAATGGTCGTTTCGGCCCGGACGCTGCGATACGTTGACGCCCACGTCAGGTCGGGTCGGTCCCGGCCTACAGTCGAGCGCATCAGGGAGTGCCGCAGATGGGTGAGCAGAAGCTGTTCTTCGAGGACGTGAACGCGGGCGACACTGCGCCGGAGTTCTCGCACACGCTCACCCGCACCGACTTGGTCATGTACGCCGGTGCGTCGGGTGACTTCAATCCGATGCACCACGACGAAGTGGCCGCGCAGAAGGCGGGACTGCCCAGCGTGTTCGGTCATGGCATGTTCACCATGGGCATCCTCGGGAAGGCGCTCACCGACTACGTGGGCGTGGGCAATCTGAAGACCTTCAAAGTTCGCTTCACCAAGCAAACCTGGCCCGACGAAGTGCTCACCACCAAGGTCACGGTCACCGGCAAGCGCGAAGAGGGCGGCGAACACATCGTCGACATGGACGTGTCGGTGGTGAATGCCGACGGTCAGAGCAAGGTTGAAGGCACGGCGTCGGCTGCGCTGCCGTCGAAGGGCTGAGCATGGCGGCGCCTCGCTTCGACCTGCCCACCCCCGACGCCGACACCCAACCGTTCTGGGACGGTTGTCGCGACGGCAAGCTGTTGGTGAAGCAGTGTGGAGACTGCAACGCAGTGCACTACTACCCGCGGTCCTTCTGCCCGTCGTGTTGGAGTGAGAACGTCGACTGGCTCGAAGTCAGTGGCACGGGCACGCTCTACACCTACTCGGTGGTGCGGCGAAACGACCTGCCACCCTTCAACGAGCGCACGCCGTACGTGGCGGCCATCGTGGAACTCGACGAAGGACCGCGCATCATGACCAACATCGTCGACACCGATTTCGATGCGTTGCAGATCGGCATGCGGGTACAGGCCAAGTTCCAAGCCATCAGCGACGATGTGACCATCCCGGTCTTCGCGCCGGCGGGCTAATTCGTGGCTCCCACGGAAGGCCGCGACTGGACGTTCCCGTTCGAGGAACCGCTCCACGAAGTCTTCCCGGCGCTGCACGACGCGCAGAGTGCGTGGCTCGGTCGGATCGATTCGTTGCAGGCGCCCGACCGAAAGACGCACGAGCTGATCCGACTCGTGTGCACGGTCGCGATTCGGAATCCAGCGGGCGTTCGCCGTCACGCGCGCCTGGCCGGCGAAGTGGGCGCCACATGGGAAGAGATTCTGGGTTCCATCATGCTCAGCACGCCTGCGTTCGGCGTGCTGCCGGCCGTCGAGGCCATTCCCCACGCGCGTGCCGGTTTCGAAGCAGCTGGTTCGGTCGAGAACGAGGACGACGATGAGTGACGCGCCCGAAAAACCGTTCCGCATCCTGCCGAAGGTCAACGACCGCAACCGGCACTTCTGGGAAGGTGGCCGCGACGGCCACTTGGTGTTCCAACGCTGTCAGGAGTGCAGCTACTACATTCACCCGCCGGCACCGATGTGCCCGCAATGTCACTCCAAGAACACGGCCTCCGAGCCGGTGAGTGGCCGGGCCACGGTGGCCAGTTACACGGTGAATCATCAGAACTGGATGCCGGGTCCGCCACTGCCGTACGTGGTGGCGTTGGTGGAGATCGAAGAGCAGCCGAGTGTGCGGCTCACCACCAACATCTACGACGTCGACCCCGACGATGTGCACATCGGCATGCCGGTCGAGGTGCTGTTCGAAGAACACGATGACGGCCAAGGCGCAGTGTGGATCCCGCTGTTCCGGCCGCGCGGGGAGGCCAGAGCATGAGCCGCTTCGACGACTACATCGAGAAGAAGACTGCGATCACCGGGGTGGGGCAGTCCGACATCGGTCGCCGGCTGTACCGCGACCCGTTGGAACTCACCCTCGACGCCGTCCTCGCGGCCATTGAAGACGCAGGTCTCGCCACCTCCGACATCGACGGCGTCTCCACGTTCCCAGGCGCGATGGACACGCCACCTGGGTTCAGTGGCGCGGGCGCGTATGACGTGATCGAAGGGCTCCGGCTCAACGTGGGGTGGTACGACAGCGGCCTCGAAACGAGCGGACAGATCGGTTCGTTCATCAAGGCATGCTTGGCGGTGGGCGCCGGCCTTGCGAACCACGTGGTGTGCTTCCGCACCGTGTGGGAGGGAAGCGCGCAGGGTGACCAAGGCCGGTCGGCCGCGTTGCCCGGTGCATCCTCGGCGGGCAGCGGCGCCATGTTCCGAGCGAGTGGGTTCCTCCAGTGGAACCTGCCGTTCACTGCGCCCAGTGCATCCATCTGGATTGCGATGTTTGCCCGCGCGCACATGGATCGATACGGCATCACCGAAGAGCAGCTAGCCCAGATTGCGCTCAACGCGCGTCGCAATGCTGCGCTCAACCCCAAAGCGATCTACACCGACCCCATGACGCTCGACGACTACTTCGCGTCGCGCATCATCACCACGCCGTTCCGTCTGTTCGACTGCGACGTACCGTGCGACGGGTCAACGGCAGTCATCGTGTCGCGCATCGACCGGGCGCAAGACCTGCGGCACCCGCCGCTCAAGGTGGAAGCAGTGGGGAGTGCACTGCACGACCGGCCCAGCTGGGACCAACTCAACGTGCTCGGCGAGATGTGCAACCGCGATGCCGCCAAGCAGATGTGGTCGCGCACCGAACTCACTCCGGCCGACGTGCAGGTGGCCCAGCTCTACGACGGGTTCAGCTGGCTCACCATGAGTTGGCTCGAAGCGCTGGGGCTCTGCGAAGTGGGTGGAAGCGGAGAGTTCGTCGACGGTGGCACCCGCATTGCCCGCGACGGCGCGTTGCCGCTCAACACGCATGGCGGCCAGTTGTCGTCCGGGCGTCTGCACGGATATGGCTTCATCCACGAAGCCGCAGTGCAGATGTGGGGCACGGCGGGCGAGCGTCAGGTGGCGCGCAACCTGCAAGTGGGTGTGGTCTCGAATGGTGGCGGCAACACCTGCGGGAGCGTGCTGCTCACCAAGGAGTCCTGAGTTCGCAACGCAGCGTGCGGCGGGAGCGCCCGGCGCACCGCACTGCGTCTGCTCTTGCGTCAGAACACCAGGTCGGCCAGATGCGCGAGGTGCTCGCTGCTGCCGCCCAGCGCGTGCTGCAGCGTGAGCAGCCGCTTGTAATAGAGGTGGCTGTCGTGTTCCCAGGTGAACCCGATGCCACCGAACACCTGGATTGCTGAGGCGCCCACTTTGTAGAGCTCGTCGGACGCGTAGGCCTTGGCCAACGTTGCCGCGCGATGGCGCTCGAACGGCTCGGCGCCGTCGTCGGCCCAACATGCGTAGTACGCCGCCGCGCGTGCCAGCTCGGTGGCGCGCAACATGTCGGCACAGAGGTGTTGGACCGCTTGGAACGAACCGATGGGTGCGCCGAACTGCTGACGTTCTTTGGCGTACTCCACTGCGAGTTCGAGCGCTCGTGTGGCGGCGCCCACCCCGTCGACCGTGATGGCGGTGGTCATGCGGTCGATGGTGCGCTCGAGCGAGTCGGTGGCGCTGGCGCCTGCGAGGCGACGCGCCGGCGCATCACGCAAGATGAGCGTGCCTTCGGGCCGGCTGCCGTCGACCGACGGGTGCGGCTCGACGGTGACGCCCTCGGAGGTGCGTTCCACGACGAACAGGGCGAGTTCGCCACCGGCGTCGGCGCTGACCACGAAACAGTCGGCGACCGGTGCATCGAGCACATGCACCTTGGTGCCGGTGAGTCGGTCGCCAGCGACTTGGACCCGCGGCGCGGTGATGTCGTATCGCCGGTCCGGTTCGTACACGGCAACCGTGCCGATGGTCTCGCCCGCCGCCAATGCCGGGAGCAGTGCCGCCTGGTCGTCGGTGGAGCCCGCCAACGCGATCGCACTGAGCGCGCCGATCGCGCTGGCCACGTACGGGCCCGGGTACACGGCACGCCCGAGTTCCTCAAGCACCACGCACGCGTCGGTCATGCCCATTCCGACGCCGCCGTGGGCTTCGGGGGCGAGCAAACCGACGACGCCGAGTTCGGCGAGCCCGCGCCACACGGTGTCGACGGTTTCGTCGGTTCCGTAGACGCTGCGCACCCAGGTGAGTGGCGCCTTCTCGGCGAGATAGCGCCGCACCGAGTCGCGCAGCATCTCTTGGTCGGCGGAGAACTCGAAGTCCATGCACCGACGCTACCTGACGCCGATGTCAGGGTTCAGCGTGCGACGCCGACTCCGCCGAGCGTGACTTGGAGTTCGTTCTTGCTGGTGACGATTGCGCTCCGGGCGTCATCGGAGAGCGAAGCTTCACGGTTCAGCGTCTCGAACACCGCGGAGTACAGCTTCCCGGCCTGGGCGAGGCCGTTCGTGAGCTGCGTGTGTTCCGAAGTCCCAGGCGAAACGCCGCCGGCGTCGTCGGCGGCGGTGCGAATCACCGTGGCGAGCCGGTCGTGCACGTCGAGGAGTGCCGCCACGGTCTCGGCGCGGGCCCCACCGAAGGCGATGCTTGCGGGATCGGGCGTGAAGTGCGGGGTGTCGTCCGCGAATGCCGCGGCGAGCGACGCCACCGCACCTTGAAGTGCGGGAACTCCCGAGGGATGCGCGAGCTGCGAGGCCTGGTCCCCGAGCAGTAACAGCTGTTGATCGAGCGTGAGGATCAGAGGAGCCTCCGTGTGTTCCGGCGAGCCTTCCAGGGTCTTGAGCTCGTAGGCGATGAGGGTGATGTCGAGGTCGAGGGTGCGCAGCGTGTCCTCGTGGTCCTCGCGCGAGCTGGTGCGGGCGAGGTGGTCACGGACCCCGACGAGCGCGTTGTGTGCATTGACCAGGTCCTCTTGGTGTCGGTCGTGCGCCGAGGGCTCGAGACGGTGCCTCGCTTCGGCCAGAGCCCACTTGGCATACGCGCGATGGAGCGGATACCGCGAGTCGTCGTTCTCGGCGACCCTCGTAAGCACTGCGACGGCCTCATTGACATCGTCGAGGTTGGAGCTGGTCGCGAGTGCGGTGCCGTAGACCTGTTGGACGTCGTCACGGCGGAACACCCGCGCAACCGATCCGTGCTCCTTCTCGCTGGCGCGGCGGGCGAGATCGGAGAACGCCAGGCGCGCCGCCCAGAGTTGTCCGGTCTCGAGCAAGGCATACCCCTCCAATACGGCGAGGTGCGCCGATCGGTTCTCGAGCTCGGCCCGGACTTCATCCTCGAGGTGCTCGTTCTCCAACGCCTTGTCGATCTTTCGGCTGATGTCCCGGGCGAGCGCGACGACGCGGTTGCAGTCTCTGCGCGGAATGGACTCGGGCGTGACACCGCGCGTGCGGTACGCCGACCACGACCGCGCAGCACAGACGCGCACTGCCTTCTCGAAGTACCCCCTGACCGCTGCGGCCAGGTCCTTGTCTGCTTCCTCGCTGCTGGCCAGCCGTGCGCTGGCCGCATCGAAGTCTCCGATCTCCGTGGCCAGGTCCTCGAGCGCCGGTTCGTCGTCGGCGAGCACGCGGCGCCAAGCCGAGTTGAATGCGAGTGCAGGCATCGGCGGCATCACGGTGGTGGTCGCCACAGTCGTCCTTTCTGAGCGGTCGGGGCACATTGTTCCGGATGGCGGGAATCAGTGTCCATCCGTATTCCTGAGGATCTTGGCGGGGTGCCAGCGACGGGACTGCCGCTCGGTAGCCTCGGCGCATGCGCCTTGCTGAGACTGCTGAACAGGCCGCCTTCCGAGCTGAGCTCGTTGCCTGGCTCGAGGCACACGCCCCTGCGCAAGACCTGCTCGATGTTCCGCGCACTTCCAGCGCCGACATGCCCGAGTGGGCTCGTGAGTGGCAGCGAACGCTCTTTGACGCCGGGTACTTGGTGCCGGGCTGGCCACCTGAACTCGGTGGGCGCAATGCGAGCGCGGCTGAACAGATGATCTATTTCGACGAGATGTCGAAGCGCCGCATCCCGCGCAGTTACAACCCGCAGGGACTGGGCATCATCGCTCCGTCGCTGCTCGACTACGGCACCGAGGAACAGAAGGCGAAGTTCCTGTTGCCCACGCTGCGCGCCGAGATCGCATGGTGTTTGGGGATGAGTGAGCCCAACGCCGGAAGTGACTTGGCTGGGTTGTCCACGCGGGCAGTGCTCGACGGTGACGAGTTCGTCATCAACGGGCAGAAGGTCTGGACCAGCGGTGCCCATGATTCCGACTGGTGTCTGTGCTTCGTGCGCACGAATCCCGATGTTCCCAAGCACAAGGGCATCACGGCGCTCATTGTCGACATGAAGACGCCAGGCGTGGAAACGCGTCCGTTTCCTGAACTCACCGAACCCGACTATTTCGACTTCAACGAAGTGTTCTTCACCGACGCGCGCGTACCGGCGTCGAACCTGCTTGGCGAGATCGACAAGGGTTGGCCCATCACGCAAGGTTCGCTGGCGCACGAACGCGCCATGCTCTGGATCGGTTACGCGTACGACGTGCAGCGCGCGGTGGACGCGCTCGTTGCGATGGGTGACGAGATCGGCGCGAACGGACGGCCGCTGAAAGAAGACGCGCGTTTTCGCGACCAGGTCGCGGGCTTCTACGTCGATGCCCAAGCACTCATGTTGGTGGGCTACCGCGGCTTCTCGAAGTTCATGGCCGGCAAGAGCAACCCTGAGCACTCGCTGCTGAAGCTCTACGGGAGTGAGACCGTCCAAAAGAGCCTGTACTGCGGGACCGAATGGTTGGGGCTGCGTGGGCTCGACGAAGCGCGGCCGGGGCCCAGCATGATGCGCCAGGGCATGTGGGCCACCCAGTGGCTGCGCAGCTTCGGCGGCACCATCCCCGGGGGCACCAGCGAGATCCAGCGCAACATCATCGCGGAGCGGGTGCTCGGACTCCCTCGGGCCTAGCGCCGGTGCCGGAATCGCCCGAATGTGGTGATCCGGAGAATGTGAACCACCCGCGCAAGGAATCGGTCGAGGGTGGCGTCTCTTCTCGCATGATGACTGAACCTGTGCCGTTGGTCGTTGACCCGCCGCTTCCCACGCAGCCGGGGACCCTGTACGAGCTGTTCGTAGACCAGCACGTGGCAATGATCCGGATGGCCCGCCTCCTCACCGGCTCCAATGAGGCCGCTGAGGATCTCGTCCAAGACGTGTTCGTGCGTATGCATCGCAAGGGCGCGCTTCCCGACAACGCGGTGGCGTACTTGCGCACCAGCGTGGTGAACGCGTGTCGGTCGTGGCATCGCACACGGTTTCGTGAGCGAGCCCGCATGACCCGATTCGTAGAACCCAACCAAGTTCCGTTGGGCGCTCGTGAACTCGACGACGCGCTCAAGACCCTCTCGTTCCGAAGCCGGGCCGCACTGGTGCTGCGGTTCTACGAAGGCTGGAACGAACGTGAGATCGCTGAGCACCTCGGTGTCCGTCCGGGCACCGTGGGATCCCTCATTCACCGCGGGCTCGACAAGCTCGCCATCGCGCTTGGAGACGCCCGATGAACCAGATCGACGAACACCCCATTGCCGACCGAGTGCGGTCGGAACTTCCGCAGATCGCTGAGTCCGCGCCGGCTGGTAACGACATGTGGTTGCGCATCATGGATGCATCGAATGCAACGCCGAGCCGTGCGCTGCAACGGCGGTGGCGCCTGGTCGCCGTTGGCGCAACGTGCGCAGCGGCGATCGCGTTGTTCGCAGTGGTGGCGGCAGCGGGTACCGATGCGGGCCCGAAGCGCAGCGCATTGCGCAGTGCGGATGCGCCCGACCCTGCGGTGACTACGAATTGTGCGCCGACTTCGTCAACGGTTGGCGAAGGCGCTCCGGAGTCGACATTGGCCGGAGAAGCTGCCGCCTGTGCGTCGTCGACGACGATCGCTGATCCGCCCTCAACGTCGGTCGACCCGGTGGATCCGAACACCACGCTGCCGGTCATCGCGCCGCAGCCGGCACCAGCACCGGATCCCGGCCCCGGCCCGGTGACGACGATCGTGCCCGACCCGATGCCGACGAGTCCGTACCAGGTCAACAACATTCGCGAATCGGTCGTCGCAGCAGTCGGCGAAACCGTGGTGGTGAAGTTGGACAGCAAGAACGACGGCGGGTTCAGGTGGGAGATCGACGGCGCAGCTGACGGTGCGGTCGCGACAGTGGCCGCTGAGTACGACCAGTCGACGGACTGGACCTCGTTGCCGACCGGAGTGCCGATTCCATTCTTGGTGCAGATCACTGGGGTGGCGCCTGGCACCACGACAGTGCACTTGATCGAACGGCGCCCGTTCGCCCCGTCTGAAGTCACTGCCACCGCAGAGGTGACCATCACGGTGCGGTGATCCCCGTCCGCAGGGCGGACGACTCTCAGCGACGGTGGCCGCAGCGCTTCGGGGCTGCGGCCACTGTGCGTCCCGGGCCGGTTTTGGTCGCAGAACCCGTCAGGCGGGGCTGCGGGCTCCCGATGAAACATGGGCCGAACGACCCAATTCGTCGCAAGCGGCAACAAGATGCAAGGGAACCCTCCGGTCATGCGTCTGAAAGACATGATCAGCACAGTTACCGGACTCCCATCCGAGGCGGCGGCCACGGTGATCGAGCCGACGGCGAGCCTCGGCGAGTTGTTCCAGGAGCAGTACCCGCGCCTGGTTCGTCTCGCCCACATGCTCACCGGCTCGAACGAAGTGGCCGAGGACCTTGTTCAAGATTGCTTCGCGAAGCTCCACACCACGAACTTGGCGCGGCTCGATCAACCGGCGGCATATCTCAACCGCAGCGTGGTGAACGCGGCGCGCTCGTGGGGTCGTCGTCGCAAGCTCGAAGTTGCGCAGCAATGGCAAACGTTGCCTCCGCATGTTTCGCTCGCAGCGCGCGAGCTGGTCGACGTGCTGGCGCAGCTGCCGTACAAGCAACGCGCAGCAATCGTGCTGCGGTTCTACGAGGACCGTAGCGAAGCCGAGATCGCCGAGATCCTCGACTGCCGACCGGGCACGGTCGGCTCCCTGATTCACCGTGGGCTCGCCCACCTCCGGAAGGTTCTTCCCCAATGACTACGTACACAGATAGCGAATACGAGACGATCCACCAACTGATGCGCGAGGTCGCCGACACCACAACAATCTCCAACGATGCCTGGGCGCAGACGATGGGACGCACGCCGACTCGCTCGTTCGGAGCGCGCCGGGCGTTCACCGCCGCGTGCGCAGCAGGCCTCGTTGCGGCGAGCGTGCTTGCCGCAGTGGTGATCGTCGACGGCAGTGATCCGGCGGTGAAGAAGGCGCCAACGAATGCGAATCAGGTTGCGGGCACCGCCGGGTTCCGTGCGATCCCAGGGGTCTACCCGCAATGGGCTGGCTCGCCCGCCGTTGAGCTGGTCGGAAATCGTGCCTGCATCATGCGCTCAGGGGACACGCACTGCGGCGCCATCGCCTCTACCTTCCTCGGCCCGGCGACGAATTTCGACAATGGTGGTCCCATCTCGACGGTTGTCGTGGGCGCCGCGCCCAAGGCGGTGCAGTCGCTCGAGATCACGGACGCAGCGGGCCAATCGTTGACCTCCACGGTGTCGCCGGCGCCAGTCGGTGATTACAACATCGTCGTCGCACGCCTGGATGGCGTGGCATCTCAGGGGATCTTCCGAGTGATTGCGCGCGACGCTCGTGGGAATGTGCTCGATGACTTTCGTCAGGTGGTCAACGCCGACGATCGTCAGTCGACGGGTTCCGCGAACGGCGAAGGGCTCCGGCTCACAGGTGCGCCGGTCGAGGTGGTGTTCCCGGCCGACGAGCACAGCGCAACGGGAACCTCGCTGATGGTGCAGCCGCTCCGAGACGGGGTCTGCCTTGTCAGTGACGGGTGCACCTCGGGGGCCAGCAAGCTCGAAGGCGGTGCCAAGCTCGGGAACACGACAACGTCAGCAGCCGACGCGGCTGGTGCGGTGAAGACGTACATCAACGGCATCGCCGCCCCCGAAGTCACTCGAGTCGCCATTGAGTACAAAGGCCAGTCCTTCGGCGAGTCGAGCACCTTCGGTGCAGCAGTCAGCGAACTGAACGGGTGGAAGACCTGGCACGTCACCGCCAGCGGGATCGACGGCTCGGGTGGGCTCATCCGGGAGAACGGGGTGCCGCTGGAGGCCGTGTTCTACGCCGCCGACGGCACGGTCCTTGGCCGCTCGGTGGTCTACGCCTCCTGAGTTCGCCGCCCAATTGCACGGCGCACCGGCCCTCCGGGGTCGGTGCGCCCGGGCGCGTTCGGGGCCTGCTAGTTCTGGTCGCGGCACCCGACGTCCCTGCGACATGCTTCCCTCCCAAGTCCCGGTGTTCGGCGGCCCAGCAGCCCTTGACGCTGGTGTCAGGGAGGGCGAGGATCGGAGTCGTATGACCGAAACGATGCTCCCCGCCACCATGCAGGCCGCGGTGTTCCGTGCCGCCAAGGAGGTCCCGGTCGAATCGGTGGCCGTCCCTGCTGTCGGACCGGGCGAGGTGTTGGTGCAGGTTTCGCACTGTGGCATCTGCGGATCGGATCAGCACTTTGTGCTCGAAGGGTTCGCGCAGCCCGGTCAGATCGAGGGCCACGAATGGTCGGGCACCGTGGTGGCGGTGGGCGCCGACGTCGACCGCTTCGCTCCTGGCGACCTGGTGGTTGGTGGTCCGAGCATTCGCTGTGGCATCTGCGACATGTGCCTCGCCCAACGACCCAGCCTGTGCCGTCAACGCGGCCGAGTCGGCGAGGGTGCACACGAAGACGGCGCGTTCGCGCAGTACGCCGTGCGTGACCAACGCACACTGTTGCGTGTGCCCGACGGCCTGTCGCTCAAACATGCAGCGCTTGCGGAGCCGTTGGCGGTGTCGCTGCATGGCATCACTCGCTCGGGTGGCCCGCAGCCGGACAAGCGCTACCTCGTTACCGGCGGGGGACCGATCGGATTCCTCTCGGTCGCTGCGTTGAAGGCATTCGGGGTCGACGACATCACGGTGAGTGAACCGAGTGAGCGTCGGCGCGAACTGAATCGCAAGCTCGGCGCAAACGTGGTCACTCCCGACGAACTTCCGACGCCGCCGATGTCGCCGAGTGACACGCTCGAGAACCCATTCCAGATCGTCCTCGAATGTTCGGGCAACGCCCGGGCCATCGAAGCGGGCATCGGCGTGCTCGACCGCGGCGGAACGATGGTGATCGTAGGGGCCAGTATTGGCCGCCCCAAGGTCGACGCGCTGCGCATCTTGTTGCAGGAGTTGGTCGTCACCGGATCATCGGTGTACGACCACGACGGCTTCGAACGTGCGCTCGAACTGTTGGCATCGCAGAAGATGCCGAACGATCTCTTGGTGGAGCCGAACGACTTCCCGCTCGGCACGCTGGTGGAAACCACGGAGCAACTCGCCACCGGTGGGCTGGCCGCAAAGGCGATGATCAACCCGTGGACCTGAGGAACGAGGACCGGCAATGGCGCGTCTGAAGATCAATCACGTTGCGATGAGCGTGCCGCCCGAACGGCTCTCCCCGGAAGGCCGCAAGGAGATCATGGCCTTCTACAACGACGTGTTCGGCTTCAACGAGTTCGAGATGATGGCCAAGGACGGCGAGCGCATGGTCATCAACACCGGCCCCATGCAGCACTTCATCTACCTGCATGGCGAAGACCCGCCCATGGACTGCCCGCGCCTCGACCACTTCGGCTACTCGGTCGAAACGCTCGAAGAGTTCGACGAGATCTACGACAAGGCCGTGGAGTGGTCCAAGCGTGACGACCGGGTCGATCTCGTCGAGAAGCAGGTTGAGAATCTCGAAGGCGCCGTCGAGATGACGAGCTTCTACGTGGGCTACCTCATGCCGATGATGATCGAGCTCCAACACTGGAAGTTCCTCCATTAATCCCCAAACCTGACTTTGCGTCGTTACGTGATCACGTACGGCAACGACGCAAAGTCAGTTAGGTTCGGGGGTATGACTGCTCCGCTCAAGTACGGCATCTTCGCCCCGCAAGGTTGGAAGCTCGAATACGCAGGCTGGTCGGGTCCCGACGCGTGGAACCGCACGCTCGAGATCAGCGCCCTCGCTGAGGAACTCGGCTACGACCACCTCTGGGTCTATGACCACGTGGAGACGGTTCCGCGTCGCGAACCCACGCACGTGTTCGAAGCCTTCACCATGCTGAGCGCGCTCTCGCAGCGCACCTCCACGGTGCAGCTTGGCCAGATGGTCACGTGCGCGGCGTACCGCAACGCAGGCCTGCTTGCGAAGGAAGCTGCATGTCTCGACGTGTACTCCAACGGGCGGCTCATCCTTGGGCTCGGCGCGGGTTGGTACGAGCGCGAGTATCAGGCCTACGGCTACGAGTACCCCTCGGCGAAGCAGCGGCTGCGCATCCTCGACGAGACGCTTGCGGTGGTGAAGGGACTCTGGACCGAGGAAACCTTCAGCTATCAGGGTGAGCATCTGCAGTTCGACGGCGCGTACTGCGACCCCAAACCAGTGCAGCAGCTCCCCGAGATCTGGGTCGGTGGTGGGGGCGAGAAGGTCACACTGCGCATTGCGGCGCGTCACGCCGACAAGACGAACTGGCAGGTCGGCCTCGACGGGTTCGTGCACAAGTCGGAGGTGTTGCGTCAACACTGCGATGCCATCGGTCGCGACTTCGACACCATCGTGCGCACCCACGCCCCTGACTGCATCCTCTTCGACACCGAAGCCGACCTGCAGCGCTGGCTCGACACCGAACCTGCGCAGGGCACCAACGGTGGCGGGAACATGTGGGGCCGCACGTCCCATGACGAATACGTGCGCGACAACTTCGTGGGCACGGTGGAACAGGTCACCGAGAAGGTGCAGGCGTTCATCGATGCCGGTGCACGCGAGTTCATTCTCTGGTGCCGCGACTTCCCGTCGACTGAATCCGTTGAGCGTTTCGCGAAGGAAGTCATCCCTCAGCTGCGCGGCTAGTCGATCCAGCCCTCCGGCTTGGCGTCAGCGGGTGTAGTTGATCGTCACGGGTGCCGTGCCGCCCGGACCTGGGGCGGTGACCGACAGGATCGTCTCGGTGATGGTCACGGTGGCCGTGCCGTTCCGCAGACTCGGATCGAACGCGACGCTGGCATCGCCGATGCTGACGCTGCCGCTCGACGTCACGTCGCTGAGTGCCAGCTGGTCGCCGGTCAGGACGTACTTGCCGGAACCGGTGAACTGGCCCGTTCCCGACGCGCCGGCCTGCGAGCACGAGAAGGAGCCGCGATGGGCGAACGTGCCGTCGGCATTGAACGTGAGCGTCACGGGTCCGGTGCATGCCAGTCCGATGAGGCTGCGGTTCGTTGCGGCATTCGCAGCCACGATGCCCGCGGCGTCGGTGGTCCACGTGCCTTCGATGAGCTGCGCGGTCACCGGCGTGGTCGACGCCGGGGGAGTGGGCGTACCGGGGACTCCGCCCGCCGCCGTGGTGCTCGTATCGGCGGAAGTGCTCGAGGTGCTCACGGCGGCGCCCTTCGAGGTGGTCTTCGACGACGACGAGCACCCGCCGACGAGTGCGAGCAGCGCAACCGCGAGCGCAATGGTGCAGACGATCAGAGTGGTACGGCGGGTGCGCGACATCGCACCAATCTGGCGCAGGGCTGCCGGTCCACGCCACGCCGCCGCCGTACAAGCGCCGCGCCGCCGCCACGGGGCGTCACTCGGCCGCCATCTCGGGCCGTCACCAACCCGAGCGAATACATTGGCCGGGTGACCGCAGTTTCCGACCGTCCCTCTGTCGCGCCCGCTCCCACCACACCGGCGCGCCTGCGCCCGCCCACCTGGCTGCTCGTCGTTGCCGGTCTCGCCGTCCTGGCCGGCGTGGTCCTACGGTTCGTCGCTCGCTCACCGCTCTGGCTCGACGAGGCCCTCACGGTGAACATCGCCCGGGTCCCATTGGGGGACCTGCAGGCCGCCCTGAAGGTCGATGGTGCACCCCCGCTCTACTACGTGCTGCTGCACGCCTGGATGGCGGTCTTCGGAACCGGTACCTGGGCCGTGCGCGCGTTGTCGGGAATCATCTCGCTGGGTGCGCTGGTGGCCGTGTGGTTCGCCGCACGGCGCCTCGCCCGCGCCGATGCAACCGACAGCGCGCAGGGCAGCACGGTTGCGTGGATTGCCGTGGCGGTTCTCGCCACCAATCCCTATGCCATTCGCTATGCCACCGAAGCGCGCATGTACGCGCTTGCCATCCTCATCGTCACGCTCGGGTATCTCGCCGTGGCGCGGGCGATGGAACGGCCCAGCATCGGTCGACTCGCAGCGGTTGCGCTCGCGGTCGCCGGGTTGCTGTACACGCAGTACTGGGGCATCTACCTGCTCGCGGCCGTCGGACTGTGGCTGCTGTGGGGCGCGCGCCCCAAGTGCGACACTGGAGCCGCGGCGCGACGCGTGATCGGCGCATTCGTTGCCGGCGGCGTGCTGTTCCTTCCCTGGTTGCCCACGTTCCTCTACCAGAGTGCGCGCACCGGTACGCCGTGGGGCCAGGCGATCCCGCCGCCCACCGGGCTTTCGTACGCGCTGCTCGATTTCAGTGGTGCCGACCACTGGGAGGGCTACTCGCTGTTCATGGCGTCGTTGCTGCTCGTGGCACTCGGCGTGTTCGGTGTTGCGCGTTCGAACCGCACCATCGAGCTCGACGTGCGGGGACGCGCCGCGACGCGTCCGGTGGCGCTGGTCACGTTCGGTGCGCTGGTGATTGGGCTCAGCGCGTCGCTTGCCAGCGCGACTGCGTTTCAGGGGCGGTATGCGGCGGTCGTGTTCCCGCTGTGGGTTCTGCTGGTGGCGGTCGGTCTGGCGCGGTTCATCGACGCACGCATCTTGGCGGGCGCGTTGATCGTCGTGGTGGGGTTGGGTTGTGTCGGCGGCGCGCGAAACGCAATCGAGAATCGCACCCAGGCCCAGCAGGTTGCCGATGCCATTAACGCCCGGGCGAAGCCGGGCGATGTCGTGGCGTACTGCCCCGACCAGGTCGCGCCCGACACGAGTCGGCTCGTGCGTGGAAACCTCACCGGCGTCGCGTTCCCAAGTGGTGACGGGCCCGAGCGCATCAACTGGGTTGACTACGCCAAGCGGGTCGAAGCCGCCGACCCCACTGCGTTCGCGAACTCCATCGCCGAGCGCGCCGGCACCACGGGGGCAATTTTCTTCGTGTACTCGCCGGGGTATCGCCACTTCGGAGTGAAGTGCGAAGCGGCCATCGACGCGTTGCGTTCCCGCCGTGCCGACCAAATGCTCGTGCTCCCCGACGAGAAGCTCTTCGAGAAGCAGGGTCTCGTCTTCTTCCCGGCCCCGTGAGCGAACCGACCACTGCCGCCCCGCAGTCGTGGCGCGAGTCCGCGTCGGCCGCGCTCGCGCCGTGGGTCGTGAGCCGATTCGTGGTGCTCGGTGCAATTGCGGTGGCCGTCGAAGTGAGTCGCACCGTGGGGGCGCGCCCGCTGGGCTTCGTGAACGACGGCCTGTTCGCCTGGGACGCCGCGTACTACCGCGACATCGCGGAGGGCGGCTACCACGCAGTCGAACTCGCGGGTCTGCGATTCTTCCCTCTATTGCCGATGCTGGGGTGGCTGGTCGGTGTTGGCGTCCGGGCCAACTGGGGCGTGGTGATCGTTGCGAACCTCGCGGCTTTCGCTGCGATGGCATTGGTGCACCGAGTGGTGCTCGACGAAACGCGCAACGGCTCGGTGGCGCGTCGCGCCGTGTGGTTCTTCGCGTTGTTCCCGGCTGCGGCGGTGCTGGTGCTTCCGTACTCGGAAGGGTTACTGGTGTGCGCAGCCGCGCTGTTCCTGCTCGGGGTGCGTCGGCGCATCTGGTGGTTGGCGATGGTTGCGGGGGTCGCCGCGGGCCTGGCCCGGCCCACAGGCCTCTTGCTGGTGGTCCCCGCGCTGGTGGCGTGGTGGCGGGTGCGCCACGACCGGCGAGCGTGGTTGCCGGCGGCCGGCGCGGCGTTCGCGCCCATCGCCGGAGTGGGTGCCTTCCTCACCTACTCGGCCGTGGCGTTCGGCGACTTCTGGCGGCCGCTGCAGTTGCAGAGTGCGAAGAACCTGCGTGGGGGAGTGGTCGATCCGTTCACCCGGCTGGCTCGCGGCGTGGGCGATCTCTTCGGCGATCGGGTGGGCTCGGGCCTCCATGTGCTGTGGGCCGGCGTCGTGGTGGCCTTGCTGGTGGTGATGATTCGCCGGCTGCCCGCGGAGTACAGCTGGTGGGCCGGCGTCAGTGTGGTCGTGGCGCTCTCGGCCGACAATCTCGACAGCTTCGAGCGGTACTGCCTCGTGGTCTTCCCCTTTGCGTGGGTGCTCGCCACGCTGGCCCGCCGGGAGTGGAGCGAGCGGGCGGTCCTGGGGGTGTGGGGCGCCGGACTGGTCGCCTACACCGTGCTCGGGGTGTTCCAGATCTCCATTCCATAGGGGCTCGGCCCACCAAACTGCACGCGAACGGCTGCGCCGAGTACCGTTTGGGGCGTTCCGCAGGGAAAGTGGCGGCGCAGCGGCCCGAATCGCCCGCTGACCGACCACCCACCGTCCGCACACATTGGGGTATTTGTGGCGAATTCCGACGCGTTCATCGGCACCAACTCGCAGCCCGGGGCTGCGGAACCGAACATCTTGATCATCGGGGCCGGCCCGGCCGGCCTCACCGCGGCCTACGAGCTCTCCAAGCGCGACCAGACCGCCACCATCCTCGAGGCCGACACCGTGGTGGGTGGCATCAGCCGTACCGTCGAGCGCAACGGGTGGCGCTTCGACATCGGTGGTCACCGCTTCTTCACCAAGGTGAAGGTGGTCGACGACCTCTGGTTCGAGATCCTGGGCGCCGACGAGTTCCTGCGCCGCCCGCGCATGAGCCGCATCTACTACCGCGGCAAGCTCTACGACTACCCCATCAAGCCGCTCAACGCGCTGCGCAACCTCGGCATCATCGAGGCCATCCGATGCATGGCCAGCTATTTGTGGGTGCGCGTCCGTCCGCCGAAGGACCAGAGCAACCTCGAGGGCTACATCGCGGCCAACTACGGCTGGCGGCTCTACCAACACTTCTTCAAGACCTACAACGAGAAGGTGTGGGGCGTGTCGGCGTCGCAGCTCTCCGCCGACTGGGGCGCGCAACGCATCAAGGGCATGTCGCTGTGGTCGGCCGTCTGGGAACCGATCCGCGCCAAGTTCGCCAAGCGCGACAAGAACCAGCAGATCACCAGCCTCATCGAAGAGTTCAACTATCCCAAGTACGGCCCCGGCCAAATGTGGGAAAAGGCCGCCGAAATCGTGCAGGCCAAGGGCTCGAAGCTGCACTTCGAAGCGCCCGTCACGCGCATGGAGCACCGCGACGGTCGTGTCACCGCGGTGTACGCGAAGACCGAAGGTGCCGAGACCAAGTACGACGCCACCCACATCGTGTCGTCGATGCCGTTCAACACGCTGGCCAAGATCATGGACCCGCCGCCGCCCGCCGAAGTGTTGGCGGCGGCCGACGGCCTGCGTCACCGTGACTTCATGACGGTTGCCCTTGTGGTGCCCGAAGAGTTCAGCTTTCCCGACAACTGGATCTACATCCACGACCCGGGAGTACGTGTTGGTCGCATCCAGAACTTCGGCTCGTGGTCGCCGTACCTGGTGAAGGACGGCCGCACGTGTCTGGGTCTCGAGTTCTTCGTGAACGAAGGCGACGACATGTGGACCAAGGACGACGACGCGCTCATCGCTCAGGCCACCGACGAACTCGAGCGGCTCGGTCTGGTCACGCCGGGCAAGGTGGAAGCCGGCTACGTGGTGCGTATGCCGAAGGCATACCCCGTGTACGACCCCACCTACCAGCAGAATGTCGACGTGATCCGCAACTGGCTCGCCGACAACGCCACCAATGTGTTCCCGGTTGGCCGCAACGGCATGCACAAGTACAACAACCAGGACCACTCGATGCTCACCGCGATGTTGTCGGTCGACAACATCGTTGAAGGCGCGCACAACGACGTGTGGACCGTCAACGTCGAGGCGGAATACCACGAAGAAGGCGACGAGGTCGGAGAGAAGAGCGAGCTCGGCACCGGCCGCGCGGCTCCCATCCTGCCGGCGCAGAACTGATCGACGATCGGCTCGGGAACGCTCGTGAACATGGGAGGCGGCGTGGCCAACGAGAAGCGCATCGGCATTCTGGTGGTGGCGTACAACGCGGCCGGCACATTGCACCAAGTGCTCGACCGCATTCCGCCCGAGTTCCGGTCGCGGATCGCGGAAGTTCTCATCGCCGACGACGCCAGCCAGGACGCCACTCACCTCGTGGGCCTGGGGTATCAGCAGCTCGGTACCGATCTGCCCATCACGGTCGTTCGGCGGCCGCAGAACTTGGGCTACGGCGGCAACCAGAAAGCCGGCTACCAGTGGGCCATCGACCAGGGCCTCGACATCGTGGTCCTGCTGCACGGTGACGGTCAGTACGCGCCCGAGTTGCTCCCCGAAATCGTGGCGCCGCTCGAGCGCGACGAGGCCGACGCAGTGTTCGGTTCGCGCATGCTCGAGAAGGGGGCGGCGCGCAAGGGCGGAATGCCGCTCTACAAGTACGTGGGCAACCGCATCCTCACCACGTTCGAGAACAAGGCGGTGGGCCTGCACCTCTCCGAGTGGCACTCGGGCTACCGCGCCTACAGCGTGGCTGCGCTCAAAGAGATTCCGTTCCAGAACAACGCCAACGACTTCCACTTCGACAGCGAGATCATCGTCCAGCTCAAAGAGGCCGGGAAGCGCATCGCCGAGGTGCCCATCCCCACGTACTACGGCGACGAGATCTGTTACGTGAACGGCATGAAGTACGCGAAGGACGTCACCTCGGTGGCGCTTCGGTACCGCGCCCACAAGATGGGCTTCGGCACCGGTGAACTCGCGTTTGCGACTCGGGGCTACGAACTCAAGACCGACGGCATCGACAGCTCGCACCAGCGCCTGTTGTCGTGGTTGCGCCACCGCCCGTCGGCGCGGGTCCTGGACCTCGGATGCTCCGATGGTTCGCTGGGCGCGCTGCTCGTCGCCGATGGCCACCAGGTCACCGGCGTCGACATCGAGAAGCTCGACGGCGTGCAGCGCCTCAACGACTTCTACGAAGCCGACCTCGACCGGGGCATCCCCGACGAAGTGGGCAGCGACTACGACATCGTCTTGTGTGCCGACGTGCTCGAGCACGTGCGCGACCCCGAGCACCTCCTGCGGGAGGCGGCGGCGCGGTTGCGTCCCGGCGGCACGATCATGGCCAGCGTCCCGAACTTCGGGCACTGGTACCCGCGCACCCGCGTGGCGTTCGGGCTCTTCGACTACGACCGGCGCGGCATCCTCGACAACGGGCACGTGCGGTTCTTCACCCGGCGCAGCTTCGAGCACGTCATCGGTCGTGCCGGCTTGCAGGTGCGGCGTCGCGAAGCCGTGGGGCTGCCGCTGCAGGTGGTCGAACGCGGTGGCCAGACGGGGCAGGGCAGTGGTGGTCTGGCGCGTGCGGTGTCACGGGTCGACGAACTCGCCGTTGCCGTGCGACCCACGCTCTTCGGCTACCAGTTCCTCTACGAGGTCGAAGCCGTTCCGACTCGTTGAGCCGGTTCGCTCAGCCGGTTCGCTCAAGTGTCGCGCTCAGCGGCGGCGGGGGTCTGATGCCGTCGTGTCGAGGAACGTGATGTTCGAGCCGGCTCGGTCCCGCAACGCGTCGCACACTGGCGTGGGAATGGGCTTCTCGGTCCAGCGAGCCGACAGGTTCGCGTTCACGTTCACGCGGCCCGGGCCGTAGGGGTTCGAGCCGAACACCGTGTCGTTGCCCACGTAGTCGTAGTAGGTCTCGAACACGATGCGATCGCCCAGTCGCACGGTGACCTGGTGCATGTACTGGTCCATGATCACGTCGAACTCTTGGCGCGTGCCGTAGTCGATGGTGATGGGTTGGCCTTCCAGGTTGCGAGACGGGAAGTCCGCAACCTTCACCCCGTCGAACACGAAGCGCGCCTTCCCGTTGCCCAGGTGTTCGAGATACAGGAGGTTGACGCCGTTGCCGGTGGGTGTGCCGCTGGTGACGATGGGTTCCCGCGTGCCGGCGGGCTGCTCGGTGAACGTGACGTCGGTGAGGAAACGCCCCGACGCTCTTGTGCGCTCGACCGGGTTCCAGGGTGTTTGCTTCACCGCGTTGGTGCCCATGCCGTCGTTGACGTAGAGCGCGTCGCACTGGTTGATGATGAAGAGTTCGCCGGTGGTGCCGATGGGTGGGAGCACGGGGCCGGTGGAGACGTTGCTGGGCTCACCGCCGAGCGAGTGGTTGAGGTCCTGCTGGAAGCCCACCCAGCTCGCGATGACTTCCTGCGAGACGTTCGGGCTCCAGTCACGCTGGAACCACAGCGCCAGCGAGAAGTTCAGCCAGAACGAGATGCCGACGAGCACCACCATGCCGATCCCGGCAGGCAGCACCCAGCGCGGGCGCGGCGTGTACTCGAAGCGTCGGAGCCAGATCGCAAGGCCGACCAACCCCATGAGTGCGAAGAACGGGAAGAAGTCGCCCAGGTAGCGGTTGGCGATGTAGCCGAACGGCAAGACGAGCAACCCGCTGGCGAGCCCGGCGATGGCGGGGACCCGCAGCACCGACAGGACGGGGCGGCCGAACTTCCCGGGCCGGAACAACGCCCACACGCCGGCCAGTGCGGGGAAGAACATGGCGGCCTGCGACGACGGCACGCTGGAGGTGCGGTCGTAGAGGTCGAAGACCACGCCGCCGAACACCTTGCCGGGGAACGGCCGGAAGTCGACGAACGGGAACAGCGACGTGAAGCTGAATCCGTCGGGCCGGAAGTACGCGAGGAACGTGGTGGGGATGAACTGGAGCCCGAAGTACCCGCCACCGAAGGACAACGGGTTGGCCTTGTTGATGGCCAAGAAGCGCTGGCGCCCCGGGTCGACGATGGTGAATCCCTGGCCGTCGAAGGGAACACCGAACAGCGAACCGAACTTGGCGTAGTTGATGGCGGCGTAACACGCGAGCGGAATGGCGATGGCGAAGCCCACCGCGCCGACGCGCCGCCACGAGATGGCGGACTGTGGCGCCGTCCAGGTGAGGTGGTCGAGTGTCCAGCGCACGGGCCCCGGTTTGCCGTCGGCCGCGCGGGTTTCCAGGCGGCGGCGCACGATGCCCAGGAGTGTGCCGCCCGTGATGATCATCAGCCCCACGACCGGACCGAGCCCAATGGAGAACCGCGTGAGCACCGTGAGCAGCGTCCACCAGCCCGCCCACGCCAGGTTGCGGCCAGTGGGCGCGCGGAAATAACGGAGCTGCGCGTAGAGGGCACCGGTGGCGAACGCCATGCCCCACGCCAACGCCTCGTGGTACACCCACGCCCGGCTCGCTTCGTAGAGGAAGATCGAACCGGCCACGAGCGAGAACATCGAGAGGGCGACCGCGGCGCCCTCGACCCTGGTGAAAGCGGCGTCGCCGCGCACCACCTCACGGATCTGCCACTGCAACTTATAGAGCACGTAGCAGAGCACGATGGCGGCACACAGCATGGAGGTCTGCGTCATCCGACTGTCGAGCTTGTCGGTGAACGCGATGAAGGGCATGCGCATCAGCGCCGGAATGGGCGGCTGGTACATGTTGTAGGTGCGCCCGCCGTCGGCGCTGAACGCCTCGATGGTGAGGACTCGCTCGGGCATGCTGAAGTGTCCGTCGAGCAAGCTGCGCGCCTGGACGTCGTAGAAGTTCGAGACGCGTTGCCAGCGGAAGAAGTCGAAGGTCCCGCGGGTGATCATCCAGGCGTAGACCAGGAGCGCCGGCCCTGCCCCCAACAGCGTGAACCGGCGGAAGCGCTGCAGGGTCGACGGGGCGCCCGTTGCTGGGGGCTGATGCTCCACCTGGATCGAGTCGGAATCGTCCGTGTCGGCGCCGCCCGAGGGGGCGTCTTCCCTGGTGAACATCAGGGTTGGAGGGTAGCAGTTGCCCCTTCGCGACCGGCTGGATCGGCGGTGCTGTCGATGAGGTCGAGCGGGGGTGCGCTTGGCGGTGCCAATGTCGCCGCACGGGTCACGAACAGCGTGTACGCGACGGTGGCGGTGAACAGCCATGGCACCAAGATCCACAGCGAGATCGGCGGCACCCATTCCGAGCGACCGACGAACCACCATGGGCCGTTGCTGCCCACTGCGTAACGGTGGAGTGCAACGTAGGCCGCAACGAACTGCACCATCCCCACCGCCACGCCCACCGCAGGCGCAACTGCGGTCTCGATGGGAGTGGTGCGCGCCGATGAAGTGGGGACGGGCGCGCCCTTGCGGTGCAGACGCGCGCTGAACCCGGCCAGGATGGGGAGACCGGCATAGAGCGCGAGTCCGTACCGGCCCTGCCACGGGAACCCGTTCTTGGCGGCCTGCGCCGCTTCGAGCACCGCTGGCGTGATGACGACCGCGACGCCCATGGTGAGGATGAGGACGCGTTGGCGCGTCGACGCGTGCACGAGCCGCCACGCGAGGAACGCTCCCAAGGCGCCGAGCCACGCGACGTGCACCCACAAGGGGACCGGTGTGGAGCGCCACCCGAAGGTGGCAATCATCTCGGTCCAGTGTCGCCAGCTGCGGCCGAGTGAAAACCGGAACGCGGCCCCGAAGCCGAGCCCACGCGGGTCGTCGCCCGGGTTGTTCGACAGCGGATTCACCACGACCAGCCACACCAGGGCAGCAACTGCCGTCACCCCGACGGCGAGCCCGCAGATCTGCACGCTGCGTTCACGTACGAGCGCGCGCATGCGCTCGCGCGTGGCGAACGCAACGGTTGTGACGGCCAGTGCGCCGGCCGTCCACAGCAGGGAATCGGGGCGGGCGCTCAGCAGGAGCACCGCTGCCACGCCCACGCGCGCGGCGTACCGTCCGACGGCTTCGCCAGGCGGCGCGTTCCACAGTGCGCTGAGCGACGCCCACAGGCAGATGGCTGCGCACGCGGTGAGACCGTTGGGATTGACCGAACCGGCCAAGAAGAACACGACGGGGGCGGCGGCCAACGCAACACCGATCACTGCGCTGCGGCGCGTGCGCAGCGCGGCCGCAGACGCGAATGCCGAGGCCAGCAGCGCTGCACCGATCAGCGCGCTCGTTGCCCGCATGATCGTGAATCCGATGGCCCCGGTTTCGATGCGGCTGCCCCACCCGGTGAGCACGTAGTAGCCCGGCGGATACTTGCCCACCCACGTGGTCCACTTCACCGTGCGGTCGTTCGGTTCGAACGGAGGCGCGCAGGTCGCGGACTTGTACTGGTCGTAGATGAAGCAGTTCGGGATGGTGCTGGTCTGGAAGGAGTAGCTCTCGGGGACGCGCACCAGCGCGGTTTCGCCGCCGCGGAAGATGCTGCCGGGACCTTCGTCACGAACTTGGAGCATCCCGAACCCGACGAGCTCGCCGCGCCAGACCGCCGCAGCCTTCACCGCGTGGGCTGGTTCGTCGGGCACCGAGAACCGCGGGCTGGCGAACACCCAGAACATGGTGAGCGCAGCACAGACGATGAATGCCGCCCACCAGATGGGGTTGTGCCGCGGCGTTCGCATCCGGGGCAGGTTAGGTGGTCGATGGATTGTCGCGACGGGTACTGCACTGCATCAGGACGACGTCGAGCGCCAGCAGGATGAGCGCGGCCAGCGCCACGCGACTGACCGTTCCCATGTCGCTGGTCCACGCGTAGTTCAGTTCGCGCCGGGTGCGCAGCTGCGATCCGACGACCCACAGGAACGAACCGGCGAACGCCACCGCGGTCACGCCGATCAGCAACCATCGGCCCCGGGGAACGAACGCGGCGGCCGCGCCCACGAGCGCAACTGCGAGGCCGAGCCACCATGTGCTCACGAACGCGGCGACGAGTCCGGCGAGCACGACGGCGAACGCCGCGGTTCCCGACGACAACGGCGGTCGCGTCCGCAGATCCGATGCGAGCGTGGGATCGGCCGCGGCGGGCGGCACGAATCGCCGCCGCCGTCCGAACCACCACAACGCCAGACATCCGAGTGCCGCAAGCGCCGAGATGGCGATGCCGATCCGGATCGTGGTGCGGGGGGTCCAGGTGGCGATGAGGGCGAACGTGGCGGTGTTCGGTGGCGGCTTCACGAGCCAACCGTTCGCGTACCCGTTCACCAACAACGACGGGTTGCGGTGGGAGCCGGCACCACTGAGCGCCCAGGCGTCACTCTGGCTCTGGCCGATCACCAACCAGAACGGCGCGTTCGCGTTGGTGGCCCGCAGCGAGTACGACGTGGCGTCCGCGTCGCGCACGTCGACCGTGGCAGTGGCCGGGGCCGGAGGAAGCGGTGCGAATGTGCCAGCATCAGTGACCGGCAGTGCAGCCCCGCCGCGCTCGGATGCCAGCACGATTCGGTCGATGTCGACGCCGGTGGCGCGCCCGAGCGCCGTGGTGAGGGTGTGGGTGCCCGCGATCAACGGTGGGATCGGTGTGCACGGTTCGATAGGCAATGCGCGCCGCGCGAGTGCTGCGGCCGTGGTGCCGGTGACGCGCACCGGAACCGGCGCCCCGTCGAGCGAGACGAGGTCGTCGCGGCACTCGCTGGCCACCGTGGTGGAGGCCGCGCGCATCTGGAGTCCGGGAATGCCGAGTTCCGCAATCGCAACCGGCAGCGGAATGGGGCGTTGGCTGTAGTAGTCGATGGTCTCGACCGAGCGGATGCCGGCGATGGTGACTCGCACGTCGTTGCCGGTGAGCGCGGGGAAGGTGAGCGGCACGGTTGCAGTGCCGTTGACCTCGGTGCCGTCGGTGACGGGTGGCACGTCGACCTCGCGCCGCTGACCGCCGGCTTCGACGACGACCTTGGTGGGGACCGAGTGCCGGCCGTCGGCCACGACCTGCAGATCCATGCGGTCGAACGTGATGGGTTGGGGGAGGCGGTACTCGAGGTAGGTGCCGTCGAGTTGAAGGAACGCGCCGCTCCAGCGCGTGCGGGGATCGCCGTCGATCGCGGCACTGGCGCGCTGGTCGAGCGCGCCGGGGAGACGACCGTTCGACGCCGCCACGACGTCGGTGGGACCGGCGTTCACCCCGAGCCACGCGTCGATGGTGGCATCGGGTGCGTTGGCGTCGAGGCGCGCCGACCCGCTGAGTGAGAACGTGCGGCCGTCGGGCACCGTGAAGGTACGCGCAATGACGCGTTCTTCGTCGGCGCGCACCGGTTCGGCCGGATTCGCACGCAGCCGAGTCATGACGTATGCAAGTCGGTGGTCGAGGGACGCGCCCTCTGCAGCATTGGTGAGGTACACGGGCAGGCGGACGAGTTCCTGGAACGACAAGCCGGGGATGCTCACCTCGGCGAAACCCGTCGGGCTCACTCCGCGCGCGGCGGCATCGGGGGTGGTGTCGGTGGCGAGCACCGTGATCGCGAGCTTGGAAAAACTCCGGTTGGGGAACTGGAGCGTGGCGCCCTGGGCCCCGCGGGTCGACGCCGGCAAGTCGAACTCCTGGGAGTCCCGGTCGTCGAAGGTGAGGCGCACGCGCGACACGTAGCGCGTCACCACACCAGATTGGGGTGCCACCAGCGTGATGCGGTCGGTGGCGATGGGTGCATCCGGGGTGATCGTGAGTGTCTTGCCCACGGCATCGACGATGGCGCCGACCTGCCACGCAGTCGTGAGGTCGCCGTCGAACGCCGCCGCGGCGCGCACGTCGTTGTCGAAGGTGGTGGGGCTTCCGTAGGCGTCGGCGAACACCGTGGCGCCGCGCGCTTGGGTGACGCTACGCGTGGTGTCGGTGGTCTTGGGGAACACCACGAGCTCGGCTTCGCCCTGGTCGGTCTTCGGTTGCGATCGGCCTGCGGCCTCGGTGATTCCGGTGTTGTTGCGGGTGGAGCGCCACTTGCGGTCGCGCCGGCGGTTGGTGTCGGTGACCACGAGGTCGGCGCCGCGGTTCAGTTGTTGGGGGAGCAGCGGCGGGTTCTGTTCGAGCGTTGCGCCGTAGAAGACCATGCGATCGTGCGGGACGAGTCCCACGGTTGCGGCATCGACCATGCCCTCCCCGTCGCCGTCGAGCAGCGTGGGGCGATCGGTCGTGACGGCGCGCACGATGGGCGGCGCACCGGCGACGGCGAAGAGCGCAACGGGAGGGGGATCCGCAACGGCAGTCGGCAAGCCGAGCGCCTGTTCGTCGAGCAGCGGGAGCGACGGCTTCGCGCGGTTCTCGGTGGGCGCGCCGAACCCCTGGGGCGTACCCAAGCCCGGCGGTACCGGCTGGGTGAGGTCGGACCAGAGCTGACGCGGCCGCGGCGACTGGTAGCGCTCGTACGCCAGGTCGGAGCGCAACAACACGTCACCGGCCGAGAGCAACTGGGCAATCGCCGGGACGGACTCGGGTTCGAACACGCCTTCCTGCATGCGACGGTCGAGCGCAATCAGCAGGTCGGCCGACGCGGGACTCCCGTAGGGGATCTGCTCGCGCGCGACGACCGGCCGACGCATCAGCCCGGGGGTGATGGGCTCGTAGGTGGTGCCCCACCGGTACGCAGCGAACTGACTGCCGGGGATCTCCAACACGCGGGTGCCGGCGCCCCGCGCGTCGAGCGTGCGGGTGGCGTCACGCCAGTACTGGGGCACCGCACTGGGGCGTTCGTAGTTGCGATCGATGAACGTGCCGTTGAACAGTGCCGGCTGGTTGACGAGTGTCAACACGATGCAGCCGACGGCCGCAACCACTGCGACGCGTGGGAGACGCGGCGCAATGGCCGACACCACCGCCCCGAGGAGGAGCGCAAGGCCGAGCACCACGAGTGGCGTCGCGCGCGTGGACGAACGCAGCGCCAACCCCAGCGACGACGAGTTGGCCAACGATGCAAACAGCCGTCCGAAGAGGGAGCGTCCCTGCAACGGGTAGGTGCCGACTGCCAAAACGGTGCCCAGTACGACCATCGTCACCGACCATGCGCGCCACTTCCAGCGCACGACCAGCGCGCCGAGGAGTGCCAGTCCCGTGAGCAGGAACCCGGCGAGCATCACGCCGGGCGAGGTGAGGTACGGGACGGCGGCTTCGATGTTGGGCTCGCGGGCCTCGGTGCCGTAGAACAGCCAGTACCCCAAGCCGCGCAGCACCTCGGTGGCCGCCGGTGTAGTGGCCACCTGGTTCACGGTTTCGCTGTACGAGAGGATCGGTAGGCCGTACTGCTTCTCCACGAGCAGCGAGACGATCCAGTACACCGATACGCATGCGGACAAGGCCCCGCACTTCGCGAACGCCAGCAGCGCGTCGCGCAGGCGGGCCTCGTGGACGAGGAACACGAGGGCCAGTGCGTAGAGCAGCGGGCCGATCAGGGCCAATGCGAGCGCGGTCGCGTTGACGCTGCCCACGGTGAGGACCACCAACGCGAACAGCGCCGGGTGTTTCCAGCCGCGGGTGCGGATCGCGCGATCAGTGAGCGCAATCAGCCACGGCAGACCGGCGAACGGCAGCAACAGGACCGACGTTCGAGGCGCGTACTGCAGTGTGTACGGCGAGAACGCGTAGACGAAGGCGGCAACGACTGGGCCCCAGCCGCGCCAGTTCCAGGTGCGGGCCAACCACAGCACGCCGGCGCCCGCCGCGAACAGGATGGTGCCCAGCCACAACCGCTGCGCGAACCACATGGGTACGCCGATGAGATCGAAGAACCGGAACCACACGCCCATGGGGAACACCAGTCCGATGTTCTGGTGCGTGATGGTGCCCAAGTGTGTGAGCGGGTCGTAGAGTTTGAACGCTTCGGTGACGAAGCGGTCAGGGGCGAGGTAGATGGTCGGGCGCGTGTCCGACGACACCGACCCCACTTTGGCGAACCACAGCGGCACGTAGGCGAAGAACGCCAGGACCCCGTACGGGAGCCAGGCCCCGGCGTGCGCGCGCGTGTGGGACTTGGTGGTCATGGACGTGCCGCCCGGCGTCGGACGGCGCGCACCGCAGCATCAGCGAGTAAGAACGTGATGGCGGCACACGCGATCGCGTGGGACGCGTGGAAGTGGGTGGGCCAGTCGAAGTCGACCTGGAAGCGCTCACGGCGCTGCTCGAGCACGATCGACGCGCCGGCCGCGGCCAACAACACGATGGCGCCAACGCTGCACACGCCACGCAGTTTCCCAACCAGCAGCGCGGCCAGGGCGGCACCCGCCGTGGCGGCCGCCACCCACCACGGTGCGACCAGCGCAGTGACGGCGAATACTCCGATGGTGGTTGCGGCCACGACCAGCGCCCCGGGGCGCCGGCCGGGGGCAGCGAGCGGCGAGTCCAGTTGCGGCGAGACCGTGAGCACCATGCTGCGCGTGCGGCCGAACGCCAACGCGCAACACCCGATGAGTGCAATGGCCGAACTCGCGAGTCCCAACCAGATCCAACGTTGGGGCGACCACTGGAGCGTGACGGTGAACGACGATGCGCGCGGGGTCACGAGCCAGCCGTTGGCGTAGCCCTCGACGAGCGTGGCCGCACCCGCGCGAGCGCCCGACTCGGTGTCTATGGTCCAGCCGTCGTTACGGCTCTCGCCCAGCACCAGCCAGAACGGTTGGGTGGCGCCCGAGACCTTCACTGTGGCGGTGGTCGCGGTGTCGCGTGTGACGGTGAGGGTGGGCGCTGCGGACCCAGACAGGGGGCGCGCGGGAGCGAGGGTGTTCGCGGGTGCGGCGCCGCCGCCTGCATCCGAGCCGAGGGCGATTTGATCGATTTGGAAGCCCAGCGTCGACGCGCTGGTGCTGCGGAGCTCATGGGTTCCCGGCGCGAGTGCGACCGCCGGGCTGCAGCTGGTGACGGGAAGTGCGCGACCGCGTCGCGCGTCTTCGACCGTGCCGCCGATACGAACGGGTACCGGGGACCCGTCGACCGTCAGTACATCGGTTCGGCACGTGTCCGGGAGGGTGCCGGCGGGAACGACCGGGGTGAAGCCGGGAACCGTGTAGCTCACCACGGCGACGGGCGCGGGCTCGGAGGCGTTCGACCAGCGATTGACCACCCGCGTCGGTGACGTGGTGTCGATGGTGAGGCGCGCGTCGCTTCCGCGCAATGCGGGGAATGACAGTCGCCGCACGGCGATCGGGCCATCGGCGGCCGACGGGGGAGCCACGTCGACCACGCGGGACTCGCCGCCGCTCTGGATCGTGACTCGAGTCGGCCACGCGTGCGTCGCGTCGTTCCGCAGCGCCAGATCGAGCTGATCGAACGTGATGGGGACGGCGTTGCGAACCTGGATCCACGCATTCGGCCCGCGGTTCACCCACGCGGTGGTGGCGTCGTCGTCGAGTGCTGCAGTTGCGCGCTCGGAAGGATCACCGGCGACGGTGCCCGCCGCTTGCACGTCGGCATCAACGCCCGGCACGACAGCATCGGCGGCGCGCGCGTCGAGGCGCGCCGTGCCGGTGACGGCGAACGATCGCAACGTGGCGGTGTCGAACGAACGCGCCAGCGTGCGTTCGGGGTCTTGACGGGCGAGGTTGCGCGCGTCGGTACGGTCGCGGGTGAACACGAACGCGAGTGGGTGAGTGGCACTGGCTGCGCCGGCGGTCGCCACGAGGTCACGCGGCACGCGGACGACCTCGGTGGCGGGCCGCACGCCGGGGATGGTCACTTCGGCGAAGCCCACTCCATTGCGTTCCTGGCCACTGGTGGCGAGGATCTCGATGTCCAGGGTTCGGAATGTGCGGGTCGGGAACGTCACCGTCTGGCCCGGGTCGACGAACGACCGTGGGGTCACCGTGACGTCGACCGGGTTGCCACCGTCGAAAGTGAGCCGCGCCCGAGTGATGCCCCGCTCGCCGCTGCGGTGTTGCAGCAGCCCGACCTGGTCGGTGGTTGCTGCAGCGGGGAGGGTGATGTGGAGACGTTCGCCCACGGGGTTCCCAAACCCTCCGGTTTCCCACCACGTGCCGGCGTCACCATCGACGGCCAGTTGCGGGCGGACGTCGGGCGTGAGGGTGACCGTGTTGCCGTATGACGTGGCTTGGGCGACGGGACCCTCGACGACGGTGACCGAGCGGGTGTCGTCGTTGCGGCCAGGGAACAGATCGAGCGCGGCCACCGACGAGTCGGCGCGCAGCGGTTGCTCGCCTGCGCGCTCGGTGTACCCGGTGTTGTCGAACAGCGATTTGAATCGCTGCTCGCGCCGCCGGTTCGTGTCGGTGACCACCAAGATCGCATCGGCGTTCAACGCGCTCGTGAGCGCGGCGGGCCGATCGGTGAGTGACGCTGCGTACTGCACGACGCCCGGACCGCCGAGGAGTCCCACGCCCGCGGCATCGACGAGCCCGTCGCCGTTGCCGGCCACGATCACTGGTTGGGCCGTGGGCAGCGATCGCACGATCGGCGCGGGATTCACGACGGGGTAGGCGGCGAGGGCCGGATCGTTCGCGGGACCATATGTGCGCGGTGCGTTCAGGCCGGGTGGCGTTGGTTCGAACAGGCCCTGCAGGTCAGCGGTGGTCGGCGTGCGGTAGCGCGCGGCCTGTAGGTCGTAGCGCACCAACACATCTCCGGCAGACAACCGCTGTGCGATTGGTGCGATGGCCTTGGGGTCGGCGGTGTTGTCCTGCACCCGGCGATCGAGCGCGTCGATGAGGTCGACCGTCGCGGCCGATCCGTAGGGAACGACTTCGCGACCGAGTTGGCCGCGTTCGGTGAGCGTGGCGCTCACGGGGTCGAGGGTGGTTCCCCAGGTGTACGACGCGAAGTCCTGCCCGGGGAGCTCCAGGTAGCGCGTGGAGGTTCCGGCGGCGTCGAGGGTGCGCGCCGCATCACGCCAGTACTGAGGAATGGCCTCGGGTCGCGTGCGATTGGCGGAGATCATCTCGCGCGACCAAAGGGGGGTGTCGGCAACCAGCGCACACACACCGAAGACGACGGCAAGGATCACAGCAGTGCGCGGGATCCGGACGCGGAGCGCTGAGATCCCGGCCCCGAGCAACACTGCGATGGCCAGGGCCACGACGGGGACCGCGCGATTCGTGGAGCGCAGGGCCAGGCCGGCACCGCTTCCATCGGAGAGCGTGCGCAACACGCGTCCCGAAGGCGGGGGACTGTCGTAGGGGTACGAGCCAATGGCAATGAATGCACCGACTGCCAGCAACAACACGAAAAAGGCGCGCCAGCGCCACCGGCTGACGATGGCGCCCACGAACGCACCGATGACCACCAGGAACCCGCTGCCCATGGCGAGGGTGCGGCGCACGTTGCCGGCCGCGGCATCGAGGTACGGGCCCACGCGGTCGCGCCCGTAGAAGAACCAGTAACCCGCGCCGCGCAGCACCTCGGGGGCGGTGGAGGTGAGGGCGACGGTCTGCAACGTCTCGGTGTACGCGAGTAGCGGGAGTCCGTAGCGGCTCTGCACGAGCAATCCACTCAGCCACCAGATCGACACCGCAACCGTGAGCGCGCCAAGACGAAGTGCGGTGACCACGGCCGTGCGCACCGATGCGGGCCGCGTGCACGCGGCCCAGACCAACCAGACCGCCGGCGCAACGAGCACGTACGCGATTGCCGTCGCGTTGATCCCGCCCATGAGGGCGACCACGAGCGCGAACCGCGCCGGCCAGCGCCAGCCCGGTTCGTCGACTGCGGCAATTGCGCATCCGAGCAACCACGGCAGCGCCGCGAACGGGGGGAGCAGGACCGAGAGATGCGACGCGTACTGCGCCACGTACGGCGACGCCATGTAGACGACGGCCGCCAGGACGGGCCCGGTGCCTGACCAGCCGAGCCGTCGGGCCAGGAAGAGTACGCCGAGTCCGGCGAGCAACAGCAACGAGCCGAGCCACAGCCGTTGCGCGAACCACATTGGGAGGCCCAACCGGTCGGTCAACCAGAAGAAGGGGCCGACCGGGAACAGATATCCGATGTTCTGGTGAGTGACCGTCCCTGCGCCCACGTGCGGGTCCCAGAGGTATGCCGCGCGTGCCATGAGTCGGCCGGGATCGACGAACAGGAGTTGTTTGGAGTCGGCGGCGACCTCGCCGCGGCGGGTGACGAACAGTGGCAGGTACGCAATGGCTGCGAGCAGCGCGGTGGTGAGGAGACTTCGTGCGCGTTTGGTCACGCCGGCACCGCAGCGGCGGCCCGAATCACGCCGTGGAACGCGTCGATTGCTGCGTCCCACGAGTGTGCGTCAGCCCGTGCCCGCGCGCCTGCAGCCAGCGAACGGCGAGCGTCGTCGTTGCTAGCCAGCCGGATCCATTCGGCAATGAACGCGTCTCGCGAGTCGACGAGCACGCCGCTGGTGCCGTTCGCCACGGAATCACGCACACCCAGGACGTCGAATGCAAGCGTGGGCGTGCCGGCGGCGGCCGCTTCCATGACCACGGTGCCCCAGCCCTCGTGCATCGCTGCGTGCACCAGCAACCATGCTTCGCCGAGGAGGCGGGCCTTGGTGGAGGCGTCGATGAATCCGGTGAACTCGACGTCTGCGCCGGCCATCGCCTGCAACGCCGCCAACTCAGGACCGTCGCCGGCGATGACGAGCCGACCGCCCACCTTGGGTCGCACCGACTCCCACATCTCGATGATGGACTCGACCCGCTTGTGGGGAACCAACCGCCCCAACACCAAGAACGTGGGCTCGGGAGACTCGGGAACCCGGTGCTCGACGGGGTCGATCCCCATCTCGATCACCTCGATGCGATCGGGCGCGATCCCGAGTGCGGCGAGTTCGCGTTTCGTGGACGGCGAGACGGCGACGTAGCGATGGTTCCGGTACACCCGGGGCATGAGGTGTGCTTCCAGGGCGCGTCCCACTGCGGCGATGGGCTTGGCGAAGTACAACTGCCATTGGTCGACGTGCACATGGTGGACGAGGTTCACCACCGGTGCGCGCTGCCACATCGGGCTGAAGTACGGAATGCCGTTCTCGACGTCGACCACTACATCGGGTGCAGGGAAGTGACGGCGCAGTGCGAACGGTGCGCGTACGTACTGCGTGAAGCGTCCGCCGAGAGGCAGGACCGGGTACTCGCGCGTGGCGACGGGATCGCCGGCGAAGAGCGTGACCTCTTCGCCGCGTGCTGCGAGGCCGCGGGCAAGACGGTCGACGACGACCTCGGATCCGCCGGCCTGCGGATGCGCGAGGTCACGCCACGAGAAGAACGCGACGCGCACGACGGTCAGCCGGTGGGTCCGGCGTTTCCGGTCTGTGCACGCGTCGCCAGTTGGGCTGCCGCGCGTTGCGCACGGGGGCCGCGCCAGCGGTACGCCATCTGGGCCACGTCGAGGGCGACGCCGATGGAGTCGGCCACGGGGCGCACGTGTGAACCCGGAACCGAAGTCCACTCGACGGGGATCTCGGTCACCTGCAAGCCGAGCTTACGTGCCAGCAGCAGGAGTTCGACGTCGAACGAGAAGCCGTTGGCAACCGACAGCGAGAACAACGTGCGCGCGGCTGGGGCCCGGAAGGCTTTGAAGCCGCACTGGGTGTCGCGGTACGGCAGGCGGGTCATGGAACGCACGAGCGTGTTGCCGACCCACGCAATGGCGGCCCGTGACGGCTCGCCCGAGCGCACCGACGCGCCGGGTTGGCGGCGCGACCCGATGGCGACGTCGGCGTGGTCCAGGGCAGCGAGGAGCTCGTGCAGCGCCGCGATGTTGGTGGCGCCGTCGGCGTCCATGAACGCAATGGCGTCGCCGCGAGCTTCGAGTATCCCGGCTCGGACAGCGGCGCCTTTGCCGCCGTGGGGCCGCCGCAACACCGTGGCGTCGGGATAGGGGGCGAGGATCTTCTCGGCGAGGTCGGCGGTGTTGTCGGTGCTGCCGTCGTCGACGACGATCACCTCGGTGCCGGCGGGCAGTGCGTCGAGCAACGGGGGCAGGCGGTCGCCGAGCCGCGCAGACTCGTCGAATGCGGGTACGACGACGGAAAGTGCAGTAGGCGACACGGCGTGGCGAACTCCCGGAAGGCCGGAGGAAGTCTAATCTGGACAGGTCACTCCGGGTCGTTTGGCCCGATTTTCCGCTGATGAGGGGTGTGATCGGTGTCAGTCGCGGCGAGGCTATCCACCCTCGAATCCGGATCGGCCCTCCCCACGCGCCAGCGCGGTCTGGCGCACGCCCGCACCCTGATGCGCCTGTTCCGCGGCGAGCAGACCGACCCGGCGTCCTTCTACCGGTACCTCGCCGTCGACTCGGCCGAGGCGATAGCCCGGCGGTACGGCACACTCGCCGGCCGACGGGTCATCGACCTCGGATGCGGCCCGGGCTACTACTCCGCCGCATTTCGCGCCCACGGCGCATGGGTGGCGCCCATCGAGTTCGATCCGGCCGAACTCCGCCTCGCCGGTGATCCGCCGGCGGGGGCGATCGTGGGCGATGCCCGCCGGGTGCCGGTGGAGTCGGCGTCGGTCGACGGTGTGTTCTGCTCGAACATGTTGGAACACGCACCGCAGCCCGACGCCGTCATCGACGAGATGGTGCGCGTGCTGCGGCCCGGTGGGTGGGGATACCTGTCGTGGACCAACTGGTACTCCCCGTGGGGTGGGCACGACATCTCGCCGTACCACTACCTCGGGCCCGATCGCGGCTTGCGGGCGTATGAGAAGCGCAACGGGCGGCCGAAGAAGAACGTGCCGGGTGAAGGGCTGTTCCCGACCCACATCGGTCCCATCGTCCGCAGCATCCGTTCGCGTGCCGACGTTGTCGTCGATGCCGTCGAACCGCGCTACTGGCCGTGGGCGCGCGTGATCACCAAGGTGCCGGGAGTGCGCGAGGTGCTCACGTGGAACTGCGTCGTCTACTTCCACCGCCGGTGACGCGCTGATGCTCGCGGAGCCGGTGCCTGCAGCCAAGGATGCGTCGGACGCTCCCGCGGCGCCGAAGCGGGCGTTCCCAACGTTCGGCCACCAACCGGCGCTCGACGGGCTGCGCGCGCTCGCGGTGCTCGGCGTCATCCTCTACCACGGGAACGTTTCGTGGATGCGCGGTGGTTTCCTCGGTGTCGACGCCTTCCTCGTGTTGTCAGGGTTCCTCATCACGTCGCTGATGCTCACCGAGTGGCGGCGCAACGGGTCGTTGGCGCTGCGCGCGTTCTGGGGGCGACGGTCGCGGCGGTTGCTTCCGGCCCTGGTGTTGGTGCTCGCGGCTGTGTGCGTGTACGCAGCCTTCTGGGCCACGGCTGCGCAGCTCAAGGATCTCCGGCGCGAGGGGCTCAGCACGATCTTCTACGTGGCGAACTGGGAGCGCATCGTCACCGGTGCGTCGTACTTCGATCGCTTCGGAGAAGTGTCGCTGCTGCGCCACACGTGGTCACTCGCAATCGAAGAGCAGTGGTACCTCATCTGGCCGTTGCTGTTCCCGTTCATCCTCCGGTTGACGAAGGGTTCCACCAAAGGTGCACTCGCGGTCATCGGCGGCATGGGCGCGCTGTCGGCGTTGTGGATGGTGGTGCTCTTCGACCCGAACCGCGACCCCAGTCGCGTCTACTTCGGTACTGACACGCGTGCGCAAGCACTCCTGATCGGCGCCGCACTCGGGGTGTGGATGTTGCGGCCCAAGCCGCGCCACGCGCCCGCCCGCTCCAACGCAATCGCGCTGCAAGTGGCGGCACTCGCGGCGCTTGGGTATCTCGGATGGATGTGGGTCACCATCGGCGACCGCACCGACTGGCTGTACCAAGGCGGGTTCAGCTTCGAAGCGCTGTGCGTTGCAGTCGTGATCGCGGCGGCAGTCCAGACCCGAGGCGTGGTGCGCACGATCTTGTCGCCGGCGCCGCTGCGCTGGATCGGCCTGATCTCTTATGGGCTCTATCTGTGGCACTGGCCCATCTGGGTCGCGCTCGGTGGGCGGGTGTCGCCAGGCACGCGCTTCTGGTGGATGCTCGCCCTCACGTTTGCGTTCGCGACCGTGTCGTACTACGTGGTCGAACGGCCCATCCGGTACGGCAAGATGCCGGCCCGCGTCACGGTGCCACTCGTGCCCGCAGTGGCAATTGCGTTGTGCGTCGCGTTCATTGTTGTGACGGCGCCATCCAACGTGCTGGCCAAGAGCCGGCAGGCCGCGAGCCGAAAGCTGGATGTCGCCGACATCTCTGCGGAAACCCAGCGGCGCAAGCTCGAAGAGCAGCAGCGGCTTGCGCAGCAGGTCGGGTCGTTCCGGGTGCTCGTGGCCGGCGACTCGGTGGCGCTCACACTGGCGTCGAGCTTCACCCAAGCGTCTGGTGGCAACTTCGCGGTGCACGGCGTGGGGCTGCCGGGATGTGGGATCTCACGCGGCAAGATCATCGACCCGAGTGGTTCGCTCAAGCAGGTGTGTGAGGTCTGGCCCGGACTGTTGCAGACGGGTGTGCAGGAGTTCCCGCCCGACGTGGTGGTGCTGCTGACGGGTGCGTGGGAGGTGTTCGACCGCGTGGTCGACCGCCGCAAGCTCACCTTCGAGAGCCCCGAGTTCTTCGACTACTTCGAACAGGAACTCGATCGCGGCCTGGATCTGGTGGCGCCGGCGCGCATGGTGGTGCTGACAATGCCGTGCAACACGATGCCGCCGTCGGTCTTCCCGTGGCCCGAGAAGATCGAGCGGGTGAACACGATGCTGCGTGATTTCGCGGCGCGTCATCCCGACCGCGTCCAACTCCTCGATCTGAACGCGTACGTGTGCCCGGTGAGCAAGTGGAATGCCGAACTCGGTGGCGCGCCGTTCTATCCCGATGGGATGCACTTCAGCGACGCGAGTGGCGCGATCGTGTGGCGTTGGCTGGGGCCGCAGCTGGTTACGACGGTGGCGCAGTCTCGGGGGCTGACGGCACCAGCGGAGCCGGTGGTGCCGTCGGCGCCGAATCAATCGGTGCCGTCAGCGCCGAATCAATCGGCGCCAGTGGTGCCTCCGTCGACGACGGTGGCGCGGTCCTCGAAGTAGGCGGCTTCACTTCGATTCGTTGGGCGATCCATTCGGCGGTGATGCGCGCGCCGGGACCTTCGAAGTGCAGTCCGTCGGGCCGCAAATTCACGCCCAACACCGGCGCCCCGCAGTCGCCGCCGGGGCAGACCAACGGGGAGAGGTCGAGGGGCGCTGCGTTCGGCGTGGATCGGCCGATGCGCTCGAGAATGGTCTGGGTACACGCGTTGCGTTCGCGGGCCGACGGGGGAGCCCAGTCCATCTTCGGTTCCGGCAGCAGGGCCACGGTGGCGCGGGCGCCACCTTGTTGGAGCGCACTGAGCCCGAACCGCACGGCATTCTCGAAGTAGGTGTCGTATCCGGGTTCGCACACGTGCTGCCACGTTCCGTCACGTTCCCATTCGGCGATGGCCGGTGCGCCGAACGCCACGATGACTTGATCGGGGTGCAGCCAGCTGTCGAGTTGGCCCCAGCTGTCGGAGCAGACGTTCACGTCCTTGGTCTGGACGCCGGTGTTCAGTTGGAGCCGCATCGGGCCGCGCACGAATCCGCAGCCCGGGATGGCGACGTTGAACACCTCCATGTTGTGTTGGGAGGCGATCTCTTGGAGCGCGTTCCCCAGGAAGTACGCAACCGAATCACCCACCACCAACACGCGTTGGGGTCCGTTGGGTCGCTTGGGGGTTGCGGCCTGATCACGGAGTCGCTCGATTGCTGCACGTTGTGTGGCACCGTTACCCGCCATGCCCGAGGCTGCCGCGCCGTTCGGTCCGGCAGTGGCGCCAGCGGTGACGCCGAAGGTGACGAGGACGAGCGCTGACGCGAACGTGGGCGTGACGACGCGCGGCGTCCATCCGACCAGCAACTTCCGATAGCGGATGGGCGACTCGATGAGGAGGTAGCTCACGATGGCGGCGCCGAACGTGAAGCCCAGACGCGCGCCGGTGAGGTTCCAGCCGTCGAGGCCGGTGCGGCGCGGCGTGACGAACACGTAGATGGGCCAGTGCCAGAGGTACAAGCCGTAGGAGATGAGCCCGATCGCGGCGAGCGGCTTCCACGAGAACACACGGTGGATCGGGCCGCGCGCCGGGTGCATGACGGCGGCGATCGCCAGGGCTACGCCGCCGGCACAGGCAATCAGCCCGCCGCGGAACAGCCACTGGCTCGTGCCGTTGAGCGCGATCCACGCCCAGGCGCACAAGGCGAGGCTGATGGTGGCGCCCACCTCGAGCACGATCCGACGGCCCGTCCAGTTGGCTTCGGGCTCCACTCGCTTGGGCAGCTTCATCCAGGCGGCCAATGCAGCCCCCAAGGTGAGTGAGGCGATGCGCGTGTCGGTGCCCATGTACACGCGGTCGGGATCTGCACCGATCAGAGTGAGCGCGATTGCCCAGCCGGCGCTCAAGACCGTGATCGCAACGCAGGCCCGGAACACACGTCGCACTGCACGCGGCGATCGCATGTACTTGCGGCCGCCGCAGAGCGCGAACACGGCGACGGGCCACAGCAAATAGAACTGCTCTTCGATCGCAAGCGACCAGGTGTGTTCCAGCGGCGACGGCGCGCTGAACGCTGCGAAGTAGCCCTTCCCGGAGAAGATCGAGTTCCAGTTCGCGACGTAGGCCAGGGTTGCGAGCGCGTCACGTCGGATCGTCGAAAGCTCGGCGGTTGTCGCGTAGAACGCGGCATAGGCCAGCACGGCGAGGATCACGATGAAGAGGGCGGGCAGCAACCGCCGGGCCCGGCGGATCCAGAAGCTGCCGAACGAGATGGTGCCCGTCTTCACGCGCTCGGCCAGGAGCAACGTGGTGATGAGGAAGCCCGAGAGAACGAAGAAGGCGTCGACGCCGAGGTAGCCGCCCGCCAAGTGGCCGGCGTGGAAGAACAGCACGCCCACCACGGCGATGCCGCGGATTCCGTCGAGGGCAGAGTTGTGGGCGAGCAATCGAGGGGCGCGTTCGACCCCTGGCGCCTCGGCTCCCTGATCCATGGGTTCTCTATCGTACGCCTGGGCACCTTTCGCCAGTCTTGGCGGGATTACCTTTCCAAGTGATGGCGCACGATGTGGCGGCCGCCGACGCGGAGTCCCCTGGGAAATCGACCTCTCCCTGGGGCTATCAACCTGCGCTCGATGGCCTGCGAGCGTTGGCCGTTTTGGGGGTTTTGCTCTACCACGGCGATGTCGGATGGATGCGCGGCGGGTTCCTGGGCGTCGACGCCTTCTTCGTCCTCTCGGGCTTCTTGATCACGTCGCTCCTCTGGGTGGAGCTCAAACAGAACGGTCGGGTCGATCAACTGGCGTTCTGGGGCCGGCGCCTGCGCCGACTGTTGCCTGCGCTGCTCCTCGTGTTGATCGTCACCGCGGGCTTCGCCGCGTTGTGGGGCACCACGCGTGATGCCGGTCACGTTCGCGCGGACGGGTTGTGGACGCTCGTGTACGGGTCGAACTGGTGGTTCATTGCGGCGCGCATGTCGTACTTCGATCAATTCGGCGTGCCGTCGCCGTTGCGGCACACGTGGTCGCTCGCGATCGAAGAGCAGTTCTATCTGGTGTGGCCGTTGCTGTTTCCCCTGTTGGCGCGCGTGACGCGCTTTCGGCGGGCTGTGCTGGTGCCGATCCTCGGTGCGGGCGCGGTTGCATCAGCCGTCTTGATGGCGGTGCTGTTCCGTCCTGGAACCGACCCGTCGCGCGTGTATTACGGCACGGACACGCGCGTGCAGTCGATCTTGATCGGCGCGGCGTTGGCGGTGTGGATGGCGGGGCGGGCGCGGCGCGCGCATGCACCCGAGTCGTCGCGTGTGGCGCGATGGTCCGTCGACGGTTTGGCAATCGTGGCGATCGTGGCGCTGGGTGCGGCGTGGGCGGCCATTGGTGACACCAACGAACACATCTACCGCGGTGGGTTCCTCTTGGCGTCGGTGCTCGTGGCCACGGTCATCGTGGCGGCGGTGCAACCGCGCGGCGTGGTGCGGTCAGTGCTGTCCTGGCAGCCTCTGCGCGCCATTGGGATGATCTCGTACGGGCTCTACCTGTGGCACTGGCCCGTCTACGTCTGGTGGAACGCCGATCGCACGGGACTCCAAGGCGGGCAGCTGTTGGCGCTGCGGCTCGCAATCACGGCGGCGATCAGCGTTGCGTCGTACTTCCTGGTCGAACAACCGGTCCGTACTGGCCGAGTGTCGCGCCGCGTGTTCGTCGTGGGTGCGCCGGCGGTTGCGGCGCTCACAGTGCTGGCGTTGTTGATCAGCACTGGGGGATTGGTCAACCGCATCGCACGGGATCGCGGCGGCGTGAATGCCGTCGCGTTGGTGTCCTCAGAGCGCAAGCAGAGTCAGGACGCGGCGCAGAACGCGGTGGCGGCGCAGCCCAGCGCCGTGCGGGCGATGTTGGTGGGCGACTCGGTTGCCGCCACGTTGGGCGTCACCTACGCGGCCGACCAGGCGGGGACTCCGTTGCTCGCGGTGAACACGGTTGCCGATCTTGGGTGCGGGGTCGTCGAAGGAACGTTGTTCAGCGACGGCGCGTACCGTGCGAGCGCGCCATGGTGTGGGCGGTGGTCCAGCCGCTGGGAGTACGGCCGCGACGAATTGCGCCCTGATGTGAACGTGCTGCTCACCGGCGCGTGGGAAGTCTTCACTCGTCGAGTCGACGGCCAGCGCCTCGAGTTCGGCTCGCCCGAGTTCGAGGCGTACCTGCGGTCACGGCTCGAGTACGGCATCGACATCCTCGCGGCGAACGGCGCGCCGGTGTTGATCCTCACCGCGCCGTGTTTCGGCTACGTCCACGCAGCGATGTTCCCGTGGGGCACCGAACGTGCCGATCCCGAGCGCGTTGCGTGGATCAACGACCTCTTTCGCAGCATCGCGGCCGAGCGGCCGCGTCAGGTGCGCGTTGTCGATCTGCACGCGCACATCTGTCCGCTCGCGCGTTGGGACAATGCGTTCGGCGGCACGCCGATGCTGCCCGACGCCGTGCACTTCTCCGACCCTGGTGGCCGTGAGGTGTGGAAGTGGTTGGCCCCGCAGGTGGAGACGGTGGCGCGCCACGGACTCGGTGCGCTGAACGGCTGATGCCGGGCGGGGAGCGCGGGCGTGGACTGGGGCCCGGGCGCGGTGGGGCCGGATGTCCAGCCCCGATCGGACATCCGGCCGCAACACCACTACTTCCCAGCCCCTCGACCGTGGTCGGGTGATGGCAGGGGCCCCGTCCCTTCCATCGCCTGGGTGCCCAGCGGGCCGACATCCGTGTCGATCCCGCCCGAGCTGACCGTACTGTACGGATTGTCCGGTATTTCGTCAAGTGCGCGACATGCGCAATATTCCACATTCCCGTTTTGGCGCGCGCAGACCGCCATCGGTGGCAGTGCTGACGCGCCAGAAGCGATGGGTGGGCGTCGGTACGCTGCGGGGAGATCCCGGCCCCGGAGGTATCGCCATGGCGAGTGCGCCCGCACCTGCTCCCGCAACCGCTCAGGCATCCGCCCCCGACCTCACCAGCCTGGTCGACATCGAGTCGATCCCGTGGGCCGACTTCGGCGGTGGCATCGAGCTCAAGCTGCTGCGCGTCGGCGCCGCGGACGGGGTGAACACCATCCTCATCCGCTTTGCGCCCGGCGTGCAGCTGCCCACGCACAAGCACTTCGGGCCGGTGCAGGCGTACACGCTTGCGGGGTCGTGGCACTACCTCGAGTACCCGTGGGTGGCCACGGCGGGGTCGTTCGTCTACGAGCCGGTGGGCACCACCCACACCCTGCGGGTCCCCGACGACAACACCGAACCGACCGTCATCTTCTTCACCATCGCCAACGGCATGGTGTTCCTCGACGACGCTGGGACCCCGTTGTTCGTCCAGGACGGCCAGTCGATCGCCGAGGCCTATTGCGGTTGGCTCGATGCGCACGGTGTGGCGTGGCCCGAGGGCATCCTGCCCTAGCCCGCGCTCGGTAGCGTCAGCACCATGTCTCCGCGGAGCTTCCTCCTCAACGACGCGTTGCACGAGTACCTGGTTGCGCACGCGGCGCCCCTCGACGACGTCCAACGCGCGCTGATCGATGAGACCGCCGCGCTGGGCGCGATCGCCGAGATGCAGATCGCGCCCGAACAAGGCGCGTTCATGGCGTTGATGACCACGCTCATCGGAGCGAAGGAAGCGATCGAGATCGGAACCTTCACCGGCTACTCGGCACTTTGTGTGGCGCGTGCGTTACCGCCCATTCCCGACGGCCGCCTCGTGTGCTGCGACGTCAGCGAGGAGTGGACCTCCATCGGGCAGAAGTACTGGCAACAAGCGGGGGTCGACGACCGCATCGAACTCTGCATCGGGCCGGCCATCGACACGCTGCGATCACTCGGAAATTACGAACAGTTCGACATCGCGTTCATCGACGCCGACAAAGCGGGTTACCGCGCCTACTACGAAGAGTTGCTGCCGCGCATGCGACGCGGCGCGCTCATCATGGTCGACAACACGCTCTGGAGTGGCGAGATCGTAAATGCGTCGAACACCGACCCCGACACATTGGCCATGCGTGCGTTCAACGACAAGGTGGCGACCGACGACCGGGTGGAGAGTGTCATCCTTCCGCTCGCCGACGGCGTCACGATGATTCGCAAGCGCTAGCGGTTCAGTCGAAGCTGCCGGTGCGCCCGAAGCGGTAGTAGCTGGCGTACTTGGCGCCGATCTCGGCGGGTACCGGCACGATGGGTCCGAGCGCGCGTGACCCCAGCACCACCTCGGCGGTGCGCTCCACGAGCACTGCGACCTTCAGCGCGTCCTTCGGCGTTTTGCCCACGGTGAAGAGCCCGTGGTTCGCCATGATGAGCGCGCCCTTCTTGCCGATCTTGGCGGCCACTTCGTCCGCGAGTTCCTGTGAGCCAGTCTCCCGGTACTCGGTGCACTCGACGTCGCCGCCCACGTACACGTCGAACTCTTCCACCACCGCCGGGATCGGCTGATGGGTGATCGCGAACATTTGGACGGTCTTCGCGTGACAGTGAATGGTGGCGTGCACCTCGGGGTACTTCTTCAGTACTTCGAGGTGCAGCGCCTTCTCCGAGGTGGCGGGTTTGCCCGAGAGCTGATTGCCGTCGAGGTCGCAGATGGAAAGGTCGTCGAGCGTCATCTCCATGTAGTCGACGCTGCTGGGAGTGAGCACGGCGTTGCCGTCGGGGAGGCGCGCCGCAATATTGCCGGCGGTCCCTTCGACCAATCCGATGCGCAGCATTTCTTGCGCGGCCCAGAGCACTTGCTCGGCCGCCTCCTCTGCGCTGAGCGACGGGACAGTGAGATCAGCCACCGAGGACCTCCGGGTTCACACAGTGCATCGGGCGTTCGTTGTTCAAGATGCGCTGCACGTCTTGGGCGATCATCAGACTGTGGTTCGCTTCGGTGTCGTAGGTGGCACCCCCGATGTGCGGAGTGAGCACCACGTTGCGCATGGCACACAGCGGATGGTCGACGGGCAGGTTCTCGCCCTTGAAGTGGTCGAGTCCGGCGCCGGCGAGCTTGCCGCTCTGCAGTGCGGCCACGAGCGCGTCGGTGTCGTGCAGCATGGCGCGGGCACTGTTGAGGTAGATGGCGCCGTCCTTCATGGCCGCGAACTGTGCGGTGCCGACCAGCCCTTCCGTTTCGGGAGTGACGGCGGCGTGCATCGACACCACGTCGCATTCAGCGAGCATGGCGTCGAGGTCGGTGTGGGTGGCGTCGGGTGAGAACGGATCGAACGCAAGGACGCGCATGCCCAGGCCTTCGAAGCGCCACTTCGCGGCCCGACCCACTGCGCCGAGTCCGACGATGCCGACCGTGCGGCCTGCGATCTGCCACGCGCGGTAGCGCTGGTAGGGAATGAGGCCGTCCTTGTAGACCTCGCCCGCGCGCACGTCGTGATCGGCGGGGACGACCCAGCGATTCACGGCGAAGAGCAGCGCCATGGTCATCTCGGCGACCGCGTCGGCGTTGCGGCCGGGCGCGCGCAAGACGGGAATGCCCGCCGCCGTCGCCTTGGCGATGTCGACGTTGTTGGGGTCGCCGCGACACGAGCCGATGAGTCGGAGCGGCAGGTCGTAGACCGGATCGGTCACGAAATCGCTCTCGACGATGAGAACTTCCGCATCGAGCTCGGTGATCTTGGCGGCCAGTCCCTTGCCGTCGAGCAAGCGGAGTGGTTCGTGGTCGATCCAGGGGTCGATGACGGCGTCGGTGCACTCGTTGAGCAGATCCAGCCCGGCGCCCCGGAACGGTGCGGTCACGTAGGCCTTCGGCTTCGTCACGGCCGCGGAGTCTTCCACAGGATCGGTGACACGCGTGTCAGGTCGGCATAAGTTCCACCCATGGCCATCCACTACGAGAAGAAAACCGACCACATCGTGTGCATCACGATCGATCGGCCCGAGGCCCGCAACTCGGCCGACATGGAGCATTTCAAGCTGCTGCGCGAAGCGTGGGAGCGCTTCGGCGCCGACCCCGAGGCCCGGGTGGCCATCATCACCGGGGTGGGCGATGCGTTCTTCAGCGGTGCGGACCTGAAGAAGTACGTCCCCGAGATCACCAAACTTTCCCAGCAGATCACCGAGCAGGGCCTCACCGAGATCAATGGGTACCGCCTCGACGATGGCACCCGTGCGGTGTTGCGCAACGTGCCGCTCTACAAGCCGGTCATCGCGGCGGTGAACGGCTTCTGTACTGCGGGCGGTATGGAGATGCTGGGTGGCACCGACATTCGCGTTGCGTGCCCCGAAGCGAAGTTCGCCGTCATGGAACCCAAGCGCGGCCTGTTTGCGGGTGGTGGCACCACCGTGCGGTTGCCGCGCCAGATTCCGTGGCCTCAGGCAATGGAGTTCCTCTTGTGTGCCGATCTGGTGCCGGCCGAGCGCGCACTCCAGATGGGGCTGTTGAACGCAGTGGTCCCACGCGAGCAGCTGCTTGATGCCGCAATGGAATACGCCGAACGCATCGTCGCGAATGCCCCACTCGCAGTACAGGCCACCAAGCAGAGCGCGCTCCAGGGCCTCTACGAAGACGAAGACACCACCAAGGCGTTGCGAGGCGCAGTGAAGGCGCTCACCAAGACGCTCGAAGGCGTCGACGCGACCGACGACGCGTCGATGCGCGACGCGCTCGCTGCGGCCATCGCAACGTTGCAGGGACTGGGCAAGGAACTCCGCACCGCGTTCGAGAAGGAAGCCAAGTTGTCGAACTGGATCTTCTCGACCGAAGACGCGAAGGAAGGTCCCAGGGCGTTCGCCGAGAAGCGGCCACCGGTTTGGCAGGCCAAGTGAGCGGGGGCGTCGACCCGCGCACCCCCGTCCTGGTGGGGGTGGGTTCCAAAACGTGGCACCCGGCCGACACGCAGGACACCGGTGCGCCGGAACCGCTCGAGATGTGGGACATCGTGGCGCGCGACTGCGAGATCGATGCGCAGGCGCCCAACCTGTTGCGCGACCTCGACTCGATCCAGATCGTCTATTGCCAGAGCTGGCCATATGACGACCCGGTCGCACGTCTGGCCGAACGGATCGGTGCGAACCCGAAGCACCGGGTGTACTCGGGAATCGGCGGGACGCGCCCACAACAGTTGGTGAACGATGCCGCCGAAGCCATCATGCGCGGCGAGATGGACAGCGCGCTCATCACGGGCGCCGAGGCGTTGGCCACGGTGCGCAAGATCAAGAAAGCAGGGGCGCGTCCGCCGTGGAGCTTCCGCGACCCCGAGAAGAAGCCGTTCCCGTACGAGGCGCCGTTCCACCCCGCGGAGATCGCGCACGAGGTGTTCCAGGCCTGGCTCACGTTCGCGCTGTTCGACAACGCGCGACGCGCACACCTCGACATGCCGCTCGATGCGCATCGCGTGGCGCTCGGCGAGATGCTCGCTCCCATGACCCAGATTGCGGAGGCGAATCCCGACGCGTGGTACCGCATCGAGCGTTCGGTCGACGAGATCATTGCGCCCACGGCCGACAACCGCATGGTCGGCTACCCGTATACCAAGTACATGGTGTCGGTGATGGACATCGACATGGCTGCGGCCGTCGTGCTGTGCAGCGAGGAGAAAGCCGACGCGCTCGGGGTTCTCGCGGAGCAACGTGTGTACCCGCGCGGCTGGTGCTATGCCGAGGACCCGTACTACGTGGCCGAGCACCCGTTCCTATGGAAGTCGCCAGGCATGGAAGCTGCCGCGGCCGAGGCGTTCCGGGTGGCGGGCGTCGGGGTCGACGACCTGGCGCACCTCGATCTGTACAGCTGTTTCGCATCCTCGCTGAGCTTCGCTCGCGATGTGCTCGAACTCCACGGAAGCGACTCGCGACCGATCACAGTCACGGGCGGACTTCCGTACCACGGTGGTCCGGGTAGCAACTACCTCACACACTCCATTGCGCAGATGGCGCGGACGTTGCGAAACGATCCCGGCAGCCACGGCTTGGTCACCGGAGTCGGTATGCACATGACCAAGCACGTGTACGGCGTGTGGTCCACCACGCCGGGTCCCGTGTCGGCCCCCGATCGTGATGGCGCTCAGGCGCGCGTCGACGCGCAGGGCAAGCGGCCGATCGCGGAGACGTACTCCGGTGACGCAACGGTTGCGGCGTACTCGGTGGTGCACGGACGCGACGGCGCGCCCGAGTGGGGGTTGCTCGTTGTCGATTGCGACGGATCCGACGCGCGCGCCTACGCCAAGTTGTTCGATCCTGAAGCGCTCCAGTCGGCAGAGCAGGACGAACTCGTTGGGCGCCGGGTCCGACTCGAGGTCGACGGTCAGACCAACGTCGCAATGGTGGTCTGAGCGTTCGCGTCGTCTGAGCCGCGTGAGGTGAAAAGGGGGTCAGCTGACTTTGCTGGCGGCCCGACGTACCTGGTTGCGGCCGCCGCGCTTGGCTTCGTAGAGGGCCTCGTCGGCGGTACGCATCGTGTCGGCCGATGTGCGGGTCGGCACGTGGACAGCCATCCCGATGCTCAATGTGGTGCCCTGGCCCCGCCAGAACCAGCCGTCACGGAGTCGCTCGAGCACGCCCGGTGCTGTGTCAGCAGCGCGGCGCAACACGATGAGGAACTCGTCGCCACCGATGCGTGCCACTTCGTCGGGTGAGCGCACCTGTTGGCGTAGGAAGTCGCCGAGGCCGGCCAGGATCTGGTCGCCCATCGCGTGACCGTGCGTGTCGTTCGCCTGCTTGAGTCCGTCGACGTCGATGAGCGCGATCACGTCGCCTTCGACCACGCCTTCGAGTACCTCTACGCCATGGCGGCGGTTCCCGAGCCCGGTGAGCTCGTCGCGGTGCGCAACGTCGAACAACTCGGCCGCGCGTCGGCGGTCCGCCTCGGTAGCGCGCGCGTTCTCGAGCGCGCGTCCAGCGAGGTCGGCCAAGAGTTCGAGCGCTTCGATGTCGGAGTGCGCAACCTCCAGGCCCGGAAGCGCAACAGCAATGAGTGCGGCTCGGTATCCACCTTCGAGCCACACCGGCACGCCAACGACTGCACCGTGCGGGCGGCCCGACTCGCGGGTGCCATGCGGTTCGACCACGGGACGGGCGCGCAAGCGAACCCGTTCGACGGTTCCTTCGAAGTCTGGGACGGCGTCGCCCAGTTCCAACGGGAGCTCTCGGTCGTAGCTCACCAGCGCAACACCGGGGAAGCCCAGGCGGCGGACGCCTTCGAGCAGTCCGTTGACGACGCCGGCGCGATCGCGCTCGTGCAGTCGGCGCGACGACTCGGCCACTGCGGACAAGAGGCTGGCGCGGCGTTGGGCGCGCTCACGGGCGAGGCGACTCGGCGTGCGGGCGAACGCCACGCCTTCGCCGACGATGGCTCCGGTCAACGCAGCAACGAGGGCGCTGCCGTAGACGGCGGGAATGGCGAGCGCGGCGGCAGCCCCAGCGACCATGGCGAGGCCGATCGATGCACCAGTTGGGAAGGTCACCCCCGCGTACGCGCAGGCGGCGACGATGATCGCCGCCACATAGCCGGCGGAGCGCATTCCGAGGTCGTGGACGGTGAGGACGACGGCCGCAACGGAGACCACCGGGATCCACGCGCGAGCGAACCAGCGCGTCCGACCCCACGGCATGACGAGTGCGCCCAATGCGAGCACGAGCATCACGACGGCGATGATCCGACCGGAGGAGGCCCCGTCCGCACTCGATGCCCACGCGCAGACGGCGCCGGCCGCGGCCAGCAGGCCGGCGCCGGCTCGGCCGGTGACGTCAGGGTGGTTCTCGGGGGCGTTATGGCGGTTCACGGTGCTCCAGCGGGGGCGTTCACCCGTTGGAGTCAGCCGCGAGACGCCTTCCGGTTCATCAATTCGTTGATCTCGGCGGCCCGTTCGGGCGAGGGTGCGCCCCAGTCGGCGTGGTAGCCGAAGGTCTCGGCGGCGGACCGCACGGCGTACCCCGCCTCGAGTACCTCCAGCCGGTCGAGGGTGACGAGCGCCGGGTGGTGCACCCCGCACGCGCGCGACAACCACAGGAGTTCGCGCCGGAGCTGGCGCAGGTAGTTCGCAACCCGATGCGATTTCACCTCGGGCACGAGCCCGCGCTCGAGCCAGCGGTTGTGGGTGGCGACCCCGCTCGGGCAGCGGTCGGTGTGGCAACGCTGCGCTTGGATGCACCCAAGTGCGAGCATCGCTTCCCGGCCCACGTTGACGGCGTCAGCTCCGAGACCGAACGCAATGAGTGCTTGGACCGGGAGACCGAGCCGGCCGCTCCCGATCAGCACGACGCGCTCGGCGACGTCGTGCTCCTGCAGTTCGCGCAACGCCCGGGCGAAGCCGACCTTGAACGGGAGCGCAACGCTGTCGGTGAACGCAAGCGGTCCCGCGCCGGTTCCGCCTTCACCGCCATCGATGGTGATGAAGTCGACCCCGCGGTCGTTGCTCGCCATGAGTCGCGTGATCTCGGCGAAGAAGTCCGCATGACCAACTGCGGTCTTGACCCCGACCGGAAGGCCCGATTCGGTTGCGAGGAGTTCCACGAAATCGAGCATGGAATCGACATCATGGAAGGCGCGGTGCGCGGGCGGGCTCACGCACGTGACTCCCACGGGAATGCCACGAATGGCTGCTATTTCAGGCGTGACTTTCACTCCGGGCAGTACACCGCCCAGCCCGGGCTTGGCGCCTTGGCTCAGCTTGATTTCGATGGCGCGCACCTGCGGGTTGGCGGCCACGGTGTCCTTGAAGCGTTCGAGGTCGAACCGTCCGTCGGCATCACGGCATCCGAAGTACCCGGTGCCGATCTGCCAGACAAGATCACCGCCATGGCGGTGGTGATCGCTGATGCCACCCTCGCCGGTGCCTTGGAGGAGGCCATCGATTGCAACACCGCGGTTGAGCGCTTCGACTGCGTGCGCGCCGAGGGCGCCGTAACTCATTGACGAGACGTTGACCACCGACGCCATGCGGAACGCTTTCGCACGCTGGCGCGCGCCCCCGAGCACCTTGCCCACTGGAATGCGATGGTCGTCGTCCCAACCGGGCTCGCCAGGGTGAGGCGAGGGGACCGGGAACGCCGACGGTTTGATGATCACGTACCCCGACGAGCGTTCCAGGTCGTTGTCGGTACCGAATCCGAAGTAGTTGTTCTCGTTTTTCGCGCTTGCGTAGACCCACCGGCGCTCGTCGCGGCTGAACGGCCGTTCGGAGTCGTTGTCGGTGACGATGTACTGGCGCAGCTCGGGTCCGATCCCTTCGAGCATGAAGCGCAGGTGCCCCACGATGGGGAAGTTGCGTAACACCGCCGATCGCCGTTGGGTGAGGTCGTAGACGACGACCACGACCACCAGGGCGGCGAGGGGCACGAGCAGGATCCAGAGCCACGTCACGGCGACCAGTCTGCAACGTGGCTCCTTCGCGGCGCAGCCAGTCGAGGGACCTCAGCTGCGGGGCAGCCCCAGCATGCGCGTCGCCAGGATGTTCTTGTTGATCTGGGTGGTACCGCCCGCAATGGTGAGTGAGCGCATGTACACACGGTCGCGACCCCAGCTGCCGTGGTTGGCATCGGGGCCCAGCACGTCGCCGGCAACTTCGCCGATGTGCTGGTCGGACTCACTCCAGTGCAGCTTCGCAACGGATGATTCGGGCCCGAGTTCGCGTCCGTGCATCGCGCCGCTCAGTGCGCGGTCGGCCACGAGCTTCAACAACTCGCCTTCGAGGTAGACCCGAGCGAGCTTCTCTCGCAGCACCGGGTCGTCGGTGGCGACGCGCCCATCACCCATGGGTGTCTTCTTCGCTTCATCGATGAGCCGGCGCACCTTGGCGCGCGTGCCCAGGTGCAGGTTGGCCACCGTGCCGCGCTCGTAGGCGAGTGTGGTCATGGCGACTTTCCAACCTTCGTTTTCGGGGCCGAGGCGGGCGCTTGCGGGGACGCGCACGTCGGTGAAGAAGATCTCGTTGAACTCCTTCGATCCCGTGATGGTGACGAGTGGCCGCACCTCGATGCCGGGCAACGACATGTCGACGATGAGACACGTGATGCCTTTGTGTTTTGGGGCAGATGGGTCGGTGCGCACCAGCAACTCGCACTTCTCTGCGAGGTGACCCAGCGTGTTCCACGTCTTTTGGCCGTTGATGACGTACTCGTCGCCGTCGAGCACGGCTCGGCACTGCATGGACGCGAGGTCGGAACCAGCGTTGGGTTCACTGAAGCCCTGGCACCAGATGTCGTCGCCGCGCAGCATGCGGGGAAGGAGTTCGGTCTTTTGCTCCTCGGTGCCGTACTGCATGATTGCGGGAGCAACGTTCGAAAGCCCGAGCGGATTCACCGTGCCGGGGGCGCCAGCGCGGTGCATCTCCTCCGCGTAGACGACTTGTTCCATGATGCCGGCCTCGCGCCCGCCGAACTCCCGGGGCCAACTCACCGCCGCCCAGCGCGCCTCGGCGAGCTTGCGGTTCCATTCACGCAGCTTCGAAAGCCCTGCGCCCTCGGCATCCATTGCAGTGTCGAAGCCGAGGTTGCGGTAGTCGTCGGTGAGGTTCGCGTCGAGCCAACGGCGGAGTTCGTCTCGGAATGCTTCGGCTTCGGGCGGGTAGCTGAAGTCCACGGTGTGTCTCCTCAGAACCTGACGGTCATGTCAGTGTATTGGCGGCGGAGGCAGGGGTCGGCACCGGGCGGGCCGCAATGGTCGCGTGGGGTCACGGCTGTTTCGCAGCCAAGTCTGCGGCCTTGCGGGCGGCGGCCTCGGCGGCGTGCCGACGGTTCTCTTCCACGAGTTCGGCCGTGGACCGAATGGTGCCGTCGACCTTGAGCTCACCTACCACGTGGACCTCGCCAAGGGTCTGGTCGAGGTAGTCGGGGCCTTCGCGGGTGGGGATGAACCACCCGGTGGGGCACATGGTGAGCACTTCTACGAACGTGAACCCGTCGCCGTTGATCTGGTGTTCGAATGCGCGTCTGAACATCTTGCGCAGACGGGCGACTCCGCCGGCGTTGGTGACGGTGCCGCGCGCCACATAGCAGGCGCCTTCGAGTTGCGCGATGAGGTCGCCGATGAGGATGGGGTAGCCGTGGTAGTCGGCGTCTCGACCGTCGAGGCTGTTCTTCGTCCGTTGCCCCAAGACGCTCGTTGCCGTCATGTGGCCACCGGTCTCGCCGAAGACACCGTTGTTCAGAAGGATGCAGGTGACGTTCTCGCCGCGGGCCGCGGTGTGCAACACCTCCTGCAGCCCTTCGTTCACCATGTCGCCGTCGCCTTGCAACGTGAAGACCACGGCGTCGGGGAGCATGCGCTTGACCCCGGTTGCCACGCTCGGCGCCCGACCGTGCAGCGCCTGCACGGTGTCGACGTTCATCGAGCTGCTGAAGCTGGTGAAGCAGC
>JBMOIJ010000002.1:0-173005 GCA_049317385.1 Acidimicrobiia bacterium | reverse complement strand
CAGTCACAAACGCCTCCAGCCGCAGGCGCCGCTACCGTTCTTGGCCGTGAAGACCTACGACGACATGGCCGTGGCCGACGGGCCCCTCGACCTCATCGGCAACACCCCGCTGGTGCGCCTCCAGAAGGTGGGGGCCGGTATCGGCGCCGACATCATCGCCAAGCTCGAAACCACCAATCCCGGTGGGAGCGTGAAGGACCGGCCGGCCGTCACCATGATCGACGCCGCCGAACGCGACGGGCTGCTCAAACCCGGCGGCACCATCGTGGAGCCCACCTCGGGCAACACCGGCGTGGGCCTCGCCATCGTGGCGGCGCAGCGCGGCTACCGCTGCATCTTCGTGATGAGCGACAAGATGGCGCCCGAGAAAGTGGCGGTGTTGCGCGCGTACGGCGCCGAGGTGGTGGTGTGCCCCACTGCGGTGCCACCCGAACACCCCGACTCGTACTACTCGACGGCCGAGCGATTGACCCGCGAGACGCCCAACTCGTTCCGGCCCGATCAGTACAGCAATCAACACAACCCCGAAGCGCACTACATGAGCACTGGTCCTGAGATCTGGGAACAGACCAAGGGCCGCATCACGCACTTCGTGGCGGGCATCGGAACCGGCGGCACCATCACCGGCGTGGCGCGCTACCTGAAGGAACGGAACCCCAACATCCGCATCATCGGCGCCGACCCCGAAGGGTCGGTGTACTCGGGTGGTACCGGGCGTCCATACCTCACCGAGGGCGTGGGCGAAGACTTCTGGCCCACCACGTTCGACCCGAAGGTCGTCGATGAAGTGGTCATGGTGAGTGACGCCGACGCATTCGCCATGGCACGCCGCGTCACGCGCGAAGAAGGACTGCTCATCGGCGGTTCGTGTGGGACTGCGGTTGCGGCAGCATTGCGCGTCGGCGAGACCGCGCCCGCCGACAGTGTGATCGTGGTGCTGTTGCCCGACTCGGGACGCGGTTACCTCTCGAAGATCTACAACGACCAGTGGATGACGGACTTCGGGTTCCTGCGCGCGGGCACGGGTCCCTGTGCCGGGGACGTGTTGCGCGCCAAGGACGGTTCGGTGCCCGAGCTCGTCATCATCAAGAAGGAAGAGCCGGCGCGGCGCGCCATCGACCTCATGCGCGACACCGGCGTGTCGCAGGTGGTGGTCGCAGTGACCGACGAACTCCCGCTCGCAGCCAAGGAAGTGAGTGGCACCGTCGCCGAACTTGAGCTCATGGGCCACACGTTCCGTGACCCGTCGGTGCTCGACAAGCCGGTCGAAGCGATCATGGACCCGCCCATGCCGATGGTCGGCGTCGGCGAGCCGATCGCGTCGGTGGTGGAACGACTGGGCGGTGCGGCGTCGGTGTTGGTGCTCGATGGCGGCCACCCCATCGGTGTGCTCACGCGTTCCGACGTGCTGAGTTTCTTGGCTCCCCGGACCGAACAGTGAGCGGCACCAGCGAGAGCGGGTTCAACACCCGCGCCATTCACGCCGGCCAGGAACCCGACCACACCGGCGCCGTGAACGTGCCGGTGTACTTCACGTCCACGTACAAGCAGGACGGCATCGGCAAGATGCGGTTCACCGACTACGGACGCGTCGACAACCCCACACGCCACGCGCTCGAAGACTGTCTGGCCGCGCTTGAAGGTGGCGCGCACGCGGTCGCGTACGCCAGCGGCTTGGCCGCTGAGGACGCGTTGTTGCGCACGCTCGCACCTGGTGACCACGTCGTGTTGGGCACTGATGTGTACGGCGGAACGTACCGGTTGATCACGCGAGTGCTGGGTGCGTGGGGTGTCGAGTGCACGCCCATCGACCTCAACGATCCCGCTGAAGTGGCACGCGAGTGGCGCGACACCACACGCATGGTGTGGGTCGAGACTCCGTCGAATCCAATGCTCACCATCTTCGACATTGCGGCGTTGGCCGAGTTCGCCCACGCGCGTAACGCACTCGTGGTCGCCGACAACACCTTCGCCACGCCGTACTTGCAGAACCCGTTGCAGCTCGGCGCCGACGTCGTGGTGCACTCCGCCACCAAGTATCTCGGTGGTCACTCCGACGTGATTGCCGGCGCGCTCGTCACCAACCATGACGAACTCGCAGAGCAGCTGCGCTTCCACCAGTTCGCGATCGGTGCGGGCTTGTCGCCCATGGACTCGTACTTGTTGCTCCGGGGCATCAAGACCCTGGGTGTGCGCATGGACCGCCACTGCCAGAACGCAGCGGCCGTCGTCGAGTGGTTGCAGGCGCAACCCGAAGTGGACACGGTCTTCTATCCGGGCCTGGCATCGCACGACCGCCACGACTTGGCGGCCCGTCAGATGCGCGGCTTCAGCGGCATGGTGAGCTTCATTGCTGCGGGTGGCCCGCCGGTCGCACAACACATCGTGGAGCACACCGAGCTCTTCACCCTTGGCGAGTCGCTCGGTGGGGTGGAGAGCCTCATCGAGGTGCCGGCCGGCATGACGCACATGTCGGTGGCGGGCTCGCGGCTCGAAGTGCCGCCGGGCCTGGTGCGCATGAGCGTGGGTATCGAGGACGTCGACGACCTGATTGCCGACCTCGAGGCCGCATTCCGCTCCATCTCGTAGGCCGGGGGCGTCGCCGGGTGCGGGGACCCGGGGGATTGCATAATGGCGCCAGTAGCGCCATTATGGCGCCATGCCGAGTGTCCAGATCAAAGATGTGCCCGAATCGACCCACGCCGTGCTGCGGGCCCGGGCGGCGGCGGCCCACCAGTCCTTGCAGGAGTACCTGCGCTCCAAGCTGATCGAAGAAGCGAGTCGCCCGACGGTGGCCGAAGTGCTTGATCGTGCGGGTGGGCGCAGCGGTGGCGCGCTCTCGTTCGAGTCGGCTGCGCGCACTGTGCGGGGGGACCGTGATCGTCGTTGATGCCAGTGTTCTCGCTCCGGCGCTCGCTGACGACGGGCCCGATGGCGACACGGCGCGCATCCGGTTGGCCGGCGAGACCCTCGCTGCGCCGGCGCTGATCGATCTCGAAGTCCTGTCGGCAATTCGGTCGGCGCTCCGCGCAGGCAATCTCGATCTGCGACGCGCGCAGCTTGCGCTCGACGACCTGGCGCAACTTCCGCTGGACCGCGCTCCGCACGAACCAGTCATGGCGCGGTGCTGGGAACTTCGTGACAACCTCACGCCCTACGACGTGGCCTACGTGGCCCTTGCCGAAGCATTGGCGGTGCCACTCGTCACAGCCGACCGTGCGTTGGCGAATGCGTCGGCAATTGAGTGCGCAGTGGAGTTGCTCAGCGCGTGAGCGCAGCGCGTTCGGCGGCCGCCACGGTGTTCGCCAACAACATGGCCACCGTCATGGGGCCCACGCCACCGATGCGCGGCGTTATCCAGCCCGCCACCTCGGCCACGTCTTCGCGCACGTCGGGCGCAACTTTGCCGTCGATGATCTTCTGACCCGCGCTCACCACGGCAGCGCCCGGCTTCACGTGATCTTTCGTGATCATGCCGGGCGCACCAGCGCCGGCGATGAGCACATCGGCCTGGCGGGTGTAGTCGGCGAGGTTGGGCACACCGGTGTGCACCACGGTGACAGCCGCGTTCGCGCCCGGACCCTTCACCGACAACAAGAGCGACAACGGCCGGCCCACGGTGAGACCGCGCCCCACGATCACCACGTGCTTGCCCGACACTTCCACGCCGCTCTCGGCGAGGAGGCGCTGAATACCGGCGGGGGTGCACGGCAACGGCGCTTCGACGTTCATGACCAACTTGCCGAGGTTCACCGGGTGCAGGCCATCGGCATCCTTCTCGGGATCGATGGCTTCGAGCACGGCCGCTTCGTCGCACTGCGCCGGCAGCGGCAACTGCACGATGTATCCGTGCACGGTGGGGTCGGCGTTGAACTTCGTGACTGCGGCCAACACGTCGGCCGTGGTGGAGCTTTGGGGCAGGTGCTCGTGCACCGACGTCATTCCAACGGCTTCACAGGCGGCGTGCTTGCGACCCACGTAGCGGCCACTCGGTCCGTCGTCGCCCACCAAGATGGTGCCGAGGCCGGGCGTGATGCCGTGCTCGTCTTTCAGTTTCTGCACTCGGATTGCGAGGTCTTCTTTGACGCGCGCCGCGCAGGATTCGCCGTCGAGGAATTGAGCGGTCATGCGTCGATTCTCGCATCTCCCACCGGAACCGGGGCGGTGGCCACGCGCATGCCGAGCCGCTCGAACAGCTCGGTGTCGTGGTCGTCGCCGGGGTTGTCGGTGGTGAGCAGGCGTTCGCCGAGGAACACCGAGTTCGCGCCGGCATGGAAACACAGTGCCTGTAACTCGTCGGTCATCTCGGTGCGGCCCGCGGAGAGGCGCACCACCGACGTGGGCATGGTGATGCGCGCGGTGGCCACGGTGCGCACGAGTTCGATGGGGTCGAGGTCGGCGAGTCCGTCGAGCGGGGTGCCGGGCACCTGCACCAACAGGTTGACCGGCACGCTCTCGGGGTGCGGGTCGAGGCGCGCGAGTTCGGCGATGAGGCCGGCACGGTCGCGGCGGGTTTCGCCCATGCCCACGATGCCGCCGCAGCACACCTTGATGTCGACGGCGCGCACGGCCGCGAGCGTGGCGAGGCGGTCGTCGTAGACGCGTGTGGTGATGATCTCGCCGTAGAACTCGGGTGACGTGTCGAGGTTGTGGTTGTAGTAGTCGAGGCCGGCGTCGGCGAGTCGTTGCGCCTGCGGGTCGGTGAGCATGCCAAGCGTCACACACGTTTCGAGGCCCAGATCGCGTACGGCGCGCACGGCGGTGGCCACCTCGTCGACCTGGCGTTCGCTCGGGCTGCGCCAGGCCGCACCCATGCAGAAGCGGGTGGCGCCTTCCGCCTTGGCGCGGGCCGCAGCCTCCACGATGACGTCGGTGTCGAGGAGCGGCTCGGGGCGGAGATCGGTATTCCATTTGGAGGACTGCGGGCAGTACTTGCAGTCCTCGGGGCAGGCCCCGGTCTTTATGGACAACAAGATGGCGCCTTCCACCTCGTTGGGGTCGAAGTGGGCCCGATGGGCGGCTTGGGCAGCAGCCAGCAGATCGTGGAAAGGTTGTTCGTAGACCGCCAGGACGTCCTCGACGGTCCAGTCGTGGCGGGGGCGCGGCGCAGGGCTGCTCGCCGCGGCGCCGGTCAGAGCGGGAATGTCCATGCGGGCAGGTTAGGGGAGGTGCTGTGAGCTGGGTCGAGCGTGACGCTGCGGTGGTGTGGCACGGCTTCACGCAGATGGCGTGTTACGCCGACAACGCGCCCGTGGTGGTGGACCGCGCCGAGGGGCGCGAGCTCATCGGCGTCGACGGGAAGCGCTACTTCGACGCGATTTCGTCGCTGTGGGTGAACACACTGGGGCATCGGGTGCCCGAGCTCGACGACGCACTGCGCGCCCAACTCGACCGTGTCGCGCACTCCACGCTCCTCGGGAACGGCAACCGCACCGTTATCGAACTGGCCGAAGCCTTGGCCCCGCGCGTGCCGGTCGACGATGCACACTTCCTCTTCGCGTCCGATGGCGCGGCGGCGGTCGAGCAAGCGCTGAAGATCGCGTTCCAGTATTGGCGCAACCGCGGCGTCGACACTCGCACCACCTACCTGGCGTTCGGTGACGCGTACCACGGCGACACCATCGGATCGCTCTCAGTGGGCGCAGGCGGGTTCGGTACCGACGTGTTCGACGCCCTGCGTTTCCCGGTGGTGCGCGCTCCGAGTTTCGACGATCCAACGTGCTTCGACATCGCAGTCGATCTCATCGAAGGCCACGCGCCCGAACTGGCGGCGGTGGTCGTGGAACCGTTGGTACAAGGCGCGGCAGGCATGCGCACCGCGGCACCAGAAGAGTTCACGCGCCTAGCTGCTGCGTGCCGTGAACAGAACGTGTTGTTCATCTGCGACGAAGTGGCCACCGGGTTCGGGCGTACCGGCACGCTGTTCGCATCGGAGCAGTGCGACATTCGTCCCGATCTCATGTGCATCGGCAAGGGCCTGACGGGCGGGTACCTGCCGATGGCGGCCACAGTGGCTTCACAACGCGTGTTCGACGCGTTCTTGGGCCCCGACCTCTCGGACCGCACGCTGTATCACGGGCACTCGTACAGCGGGAACGCGCTCGCGGGTGCCGTTGCGTTGCGGCACCTGCAGCTGATCGACGAGTGGGATGTCCTCGCGAACGTGCGCGCCCGCTCGGTGGAACTCGTCAAGATGCTCGACGACCAAGTGCGCGTGCATCCCGCGGTGGCCGACGTGCGCGTCGTCGGGCTCATGGGCGCCGTGCAGCTGGCTGGCTTCGACACACATCCGTTGCGGGCCCGGCACACTGCGAAGGCGATGGTGGAGAGCGGGGTCTTGTCGCGGTCGCTCGGTGATGCGGTCACCATCGTTCCGCCGCTCACCACCACGACCGACGAGATCGAACGAATCGTCACGGTGTTGCGCGCCGCGCTCGACGAGGTGGTGGCGTGAATTCCTGGGATGAGTGGGTGCGCAGCGAACTCGATTCCGTCGCAGCCACTGGACGCTGGCGAACGAACACCGAGTTCGACGCGTTCGGACCCGAAGGCCGCGTCGACGGTCGTGCGGTGGTGTCGTTCGCGTCGAACGACTACCTGGGCCTCAGCGCGCACCCGGCCCTTCGTGATGCGGCGGCGGCGGCGGCCGAGCAGTGGGGTACCGGTGCCACGGCGTCGCGACTCATCGTGGGGACGCGCCCGGTGCATCAACAGCTCGAACAGGCACTTGCGGCATGGCGGGGGACCGACGCCGCGTTGGTGTTCCCGTCGGGATTCGCGGCGAATCTCGGTGTCCTCACGGTCCTCGCCGACGAGCAGACCACTGTGTTCAGCGACGCGTTGAACCACGCGTCGATCATCGACGGTTGTCGGCTCAGTCGTGCCCGGGTGGAGCGGTACCGGCACAACGATGTGGCCCAGCTCGATGCGCTCCTGGCTGTCGACCGCGCCGCGAACCCCGATGGGCGACGGCTGGTGGTCACCGACTCGGTGTTCTCGATGGACGGGGACCAAGCGCACGTCCCGGAGCTGATCGACATCTGCGTGCATCACGACGCGCTGCTGGTGCTCGACGAGGCGCACGCGGTGTTGGGCCCTGACGTTCCATCCGCGCGCAATCTGCCGATCGTGCGCGTCGGCACGTTGTCGAAGGCGTTGGGATCGCTCGGCGGATTCGTGGCGGCCTCGCAGCCGGTGGTCGATCTCCTGGTGAACCGCGCTCGCTCGTACATCTTCACCACGGCCCTGTCGCCCGCTGACGCGGCAGCGGCGTTGGCGGCGGTACAGATCGTGCAGTCCGATGAGGGACGCGCGCTGACGGCGCGGTTGCGGGCTGTCATCGACCGGCTTGCCCCTGGGAATCCGTCGCCCATCGTGCCGGTGGTCGTCGGCGACGAAGATGCGGCGGTGAAGGCATCGCGCGCGCTCTTCGAGGATGGCGTCTTCGTGCCGGCCATCCGGCCGCCCACCGTTGCGCCCGGTACGTGTCGGCTGCGCATTGCCCTTTCGGCCGCGCATTCCGATGCCATGATCGATCGCCTCCTGGGCGCGCTCGATCGCGTCGGTCTTCTCGATCGGATCACTCCATGACTCGTCCTGCTCGGCTCGTTGCTGTGGTCGGAACCGGAACGGAAATCGGTAAGACGTGGGTCGGCGCGGCCCTGCTGCGCGCGTGGCGTGCGGCCGGGATGTCCGTCGCCGCGCGCAAACCGGTGCAGTCGTTCGACCCGAGCGCCGGCGAACCCACCGACGCCGAGGTGTTGGGCGCGGCCACTGGTGAAGCCCCCGCGGTGGTGTGCCCGTCGCACCGAGGGCTGCCGGTCCCGATGGCACCGCCCATGGCCACCGCCGCGCTCGGGCTCGACCCGATCGCGCTCGCCGATCTCCTGTCCGAGATCACGTGGCCCGACGGCATCGACATCGGACTGGTCGAAACGGTGGGCGGGGTGCGGGCGCCGTGCACCGAAGATGGCGACAGCGCTGCGGTCGCGGCGCGGCTCCAGCCCGATCTGGTCGTACTGGTGGCCGACGCCGGCTTGGGCACCATCAGTCACGTTCGGCTCGCGGTCGAGGCGCTCGCGCCGTTGCCGGTGGTCGTGGTGTTGAACCGGTTCGACCCCGCCGAGGAGCTCCACGTGCGCAACGCCGAATGGCTCGCCCAGCGCGATGGGCTGGCAGTGGTCACGGTGGGCCGGCCGGGCTGGGAGGACGCAGTGCTCTCAGCTGACACTCAGCGCTCCCCCCGAGAATTGGCATGGTGAACCCGCCCCCTGCCCGCATCCTGGTGGTCGACGACGAACCTTCGATCGTGGACGCGGTCTCCACCGCGCTCGGCTACGAGGGCTACGACGTGGCCACGGCCGGTGACGGCCGCCACGCGTTGGAGCTCGTCGAGAGGTTCACGCCTGATCTCTTGGTGCTCGACATCATGATGCCGGGCCTCGACGGCGTGTCGCTCACCAAACGCCTGCGCCGCGACGGGTACGACGTCCCCGTGCTGTTCCTCACGGCGAAGTCGGCGCCCGATGAGCGCATTGAGGGGCTGCAGGTCGGCGCCGACGACTACGTCACCAAACCATTCACGCTCGGCGAAGTGGTGGCGCGCGTGCAGGCCATTCTGCGTCGCACCCGAGGCAACGTGCCGACCGGTCCCATGCGCTTTGCCGATCTGGTGCTCGACGAAGAGCGCCACGAGGTGCGCCGCAACGGCGAACTCGTGAAGCTGACGGCCACCGAGTTCAACCTGTTGCAGTACTTCTTGGAGAACCCGCGTCGCGTGCTCTCCAAGCAGCAGATCCTCGATGCGGTGTGGCACTACGACTTCGACGGTGACCCCAACATCGTCGAGACCTACGTGAGCTACCTGCGCAAGAAGCTCGAGACGTACGGCCCGCCACTCATCCACACCATTCGCCTCGTTGGCTACGTGCTGCGCGAGGAAGCGGAGTGAAGACGTTCCTGCGCAACGCGTCGCGTTCGCTGCGCATCCGGCTCCTGGTCGCCACGGTGGCGTTGGTCTTCTTCGGTCTGCTCGTGGCCGACGTCGCCACGTACCGGGCGCTGTCGTCATTCCTCATCGAACGGGTGGACGCACAGCTCGAGTCGGCGCACGTACCGCTCGAGCGCGCGCTCTCCGACCGCCGAGGCCCGCGCGGAGGAGACGGCGATGCTGCGGCGTTCGCGGCGGTGGCGCCCGGCGCGTGGGTGCAGCTCCGCACGCCCGACGGACAGCCGGTGCTGAGCGGTTCGACCCGAGGCGACTACGAGCAGGCGCGCCCCCAGTTCCCCGCCGGAACATTCGGGTTGCCGACGCAAGGACGAGGAGCCACCTACTTCACCGTCGATGCCGACCGTGGCCCCGACTTCCGCGTGCGCGCCGAGCGCATCGACAACGGCAACATCTTGGTGCTGGCACTGCCGCTCGGTGATGTCAACGCAACTTTGCGGCGCCTGTTCGCGATTGAACTCGTCGTCACGGGCGTGGTGTTGCTCGGCACCGTTGCGTTGGGGCTGTGGCTCGTGCAGTTGGGGCTCCGACCGTTGTCGCGCATCGAGGCCACCGCAGCCACCATTGCCGGCAGCGACGACCTGGCCGCGCGCGTGGAGCCCGATGACACCACCAGTGAGGTGGGGCGGCTGGGGCATGCCCTCAATACGATGTTGCAGCGGTTGCAGCATGCGTTTGCGCGTCAGGAAGCATCCGAGCAACGGTTGCGCCAGTTCGTCGGTGACGCGTCGCACGAACTACGCACGCCCGTGGCGGCAATCGGAGCCTACGCCGAGCTCTTCGATCGCGGAGCCGACCAGCGGCCCGACGACCTGGCGCGTTCCATGCGCGGGATTCAACGTGAGACATCGCGCATCGGCACGCTCATCGACGATCTGCTGCTGTTGGCGCGCCTCGACGAAGGGCGTCCCCTCGAACGCGAACTCGTTGATCTGGGGGCGCTCGCCGAGGAAGCGGCGGAGGCGGCGCGCACGGTGGGGCCGGCGTGGCCGATCGTGGTCGACGCTGCGCCGGAGGTTGCAGTGATCGGCGATCACGTTGCGTTGCGTCAGATCGTCGACAACTTCTTGGCGAACGTGCGTACGCACACGCCGGAAGGAACGGAAGCGACCCTGCGCGTCACCGCCGATGGCGACCAGGCCGTTCTCGTGGTCTCCGATGTCGGGCCGGGAATGGCGCCCGAGGACGCAGCGCATGTGTTCGAACGCTTCTACCGAGCCGACAAGTCGCGCACTCGGGCCAGCGGCGGTAGTGGACTCGGCTTGGCCGTGGTTGCCGCGTTGGTGCAGTCACACGGTGGAACCGTGGAAGTTCACAGCGTGATGGGGGAGGGCACCGCCTTTACGGTGCGCCTCCCCCTCGCGCCATCGCAGGCCGATCAGTCGGCCTGAGACTCGGGCGCTGCTTCCGCATCGGGGGCAGGAGCAGTCGTTGCGTCGGGCGCAGGTGTGCTGCTGTCGGTGGCAGTTTGCGCGCGCCAGTTCTGGGGGGTGAGCAGCGTCGCGCGCCGCTCGAACTCTTCGGCATCGATCTCGCCCTGCGCGAAGCGCATGCGGAGCGCGTTCAGCGCGGGGTCGGCCCACGGTGGCGGTCCGGCGTGGTGGTGATGCCCGGTGCTGCGATGACGGTAGGTACGCACCAACGCCCAGATGGCAAGTCCGATCGCCACGAGGATGAGGATCACCCCAATCGTGAGAAGGATCCCTCCACCGTGACCGCCGCGACCGAAGTGCTCACGGGCCTCGTCGAGCCCCATGCGCGGTCCGTTCTCGTCCCGGCCGAATCCCATGGGGGGTTGCTGTTGCGCCAGCACCAGCAGTGGGTTCATGTCCTGCTCCTTTGTTCAGGTGCCGCGATCGTGGCGGACCGATCTGGGGATCCGCTGTGGAATTGGCGCGTTCCCGCGTTCTTTCCCGATCCTCAGCCGGTACCCAGGTGCAATCGGCACGATGCCCTCATGTCGCAAGGTCGATGGGAGGAGTTGTCATGACCAGTCCGCAACCTCGGGGTCGTCGGCGGCCACATCCTGCCAGTGGTGCCCGCAAAGCGGTGGCGTGGACGAGCGCGGCGGCGTTCGTGGGGCTCGGTGGTGCGATGGCGCTGCACGGCGTCACGCAATCGGCAGGGGCCCAGCAGTCGAGCGACGCGCCGACCGCAACGCAACGGCCCGAGGTCACTACGACCGCGCCGGCGCACTCGCGCGACGACTGGGGCAGTTTCGACGACGGATGGGGTGTGTTCTCCGACGACGATGTATCGAGCGACAGCAGCAACCGCGACGACCGGAGCAGCGACAGCAGCAGCGACAGCAGCAGCAACTCGTACACATACCCCGCGCCGCACACGCGCAGTCATGCCAGCTGAACGCACCGTTCCGGCAATGGGATCAACCGCCCACGTGGTGGTGGTTGGTTCGCGTGCCGAGGCCCGCGCCGACGTCGCGGTGGCGCGACTCGCGGATCTCGAGGCGCGGCGGAGTCGGTTCCGTCCGTCGAGTGAGGTGTCGCAACTGAATGCGGCAGGTGGTCGACCCGTGTTGGTATCGAGCGAGACCTTCGCGTTGCTCACTCGGGCCCACGAGATGTTCACCGCGACCGACGGGTGGTTCGATCCCACGGTGTTGGGTGACGTCATTCGGGCGGGCTACGACCGCGATTTCGAAGAGGTGCCCGATGCGCCGGGTGCTGGACACTCGGAACTCCAGCGCGGGTTCAGTGCCGTGCGGTTGGATCCCGTCACGCGCGTCGTGACGATGCCCGCGGGCGTGGGGTTCGACCCCGGCGGCATTGGAAAAGGGTTCGCAGCTGATGTGGTGGTCCGCGAATTGATGGCCGACGGTGCCCAGGGTGTGAGCATCGCGGTGGGCGGCGATGTCCGGCTCGCGGGCGTGGCGCCCGACGGTGGCTCGTGGCGCGTGCTCGTCGATGATCCGCGTCCCGATGGCGCGTCGGTGGTGGTGGCGCTCACGGCCGGCGCGCTGGCCACGAGTGCGATCAACCGGCGCGCGTGGACCGTCGACGGCACGGCGCAGCACCACCTGGTTGATCCGTTCACGGGGCAGCCCGCGCGCGCGGACGTGCTCGGTGTGACGGTGATCGCTCGTGAGGGATGGCGCGCCGAGGGCCTCACGAAGATGGTCGTCGCGCGTGGCGCAGCGCATGGGCTCGCGCAGTGCGAGCTGCTCGGAGTTGGCGCACGTGTGGCGCGGATCGACGGCACGGTCGAGTGCACCGAATCATGGCCCGCTCACGAGGTTGTGATCTCGGAGTGCGCGCGATGAGCGCGTGGCCGTGGTATCTGAGCCGGGCCGCTGGATTGGTGGCGTGGTTCTTGCTCACCGTTGGTGTGGTCGATGGGCTGTTGCTCAGCATGAAACGATTGCGCAAGCCGTCGGTTGCGTGGCACACCGATCTGCACCGCATGTTCGCGGCGTGTGGCGTGATGCTCGTCGGGGTGCATGTGACCTCGTTGCTCTTCGACCAGTACGTCACGTTCACACCGACCGAGATGTTGGTGCCCGGTGCCGCGCACTGGCGTCCGGTCGCCATTGCCTTCGGGGTGGTGGCGATGTACCTGTTGGTGGCGGTCGAACTCACGTCGCTGGCTCGCAATTCGCTGCCGGCACGCGTGTGGCACGGCACTCACCTGTTGGCGCTGGCCGTGTTCGTGGGGGGTTCGGTGCACGCCTACATGGCTGGGGCCGACACTCGGGCTCCGCTGGCCCTCGCCACCTGCTTCGGGGCGTTCGTTGCGGTGGGGCTCCTGGTGGGGGCCCGCTTCAGCCGCGACCTGGCGCCCCGGCGGAACGTGGTGGCGGCGCCCCCACGAGGAGATTTCCAGAACTTCTGAAAAAGGTGTCAGGACCGCCGGCGGGCGTGCTCTTGGCGGGTGCACGTGGCCACTGGGGCTGCGGCCTCAGCCAAGGAGCACCCACCATGACCACCACCACCACCCGCCGCAACCGCACCATCCGCCGCAGCCTGGCCGTCGCAAGCATCGCGGTGGCCTCCTTCGGGGCCGTCGCACTGCTTTCGGGAACTCCGGCCGGCGCGATTCCCGCTGGCGACCCCGTGCTGCCGCCCTTCCCGACCGCCACGACGGCAACTCCGCCCACCCTCCCGCCGGGCCGCCCGCCGGTCGTGTCGATCCCGCCCACGGTCCTGGACCCGGGTACGTCGACCCCGCCCAGCACCCCGCCGAGCACCCCGCCGAGCACCCCGCCGTCCGGGGGGAACTCGACCGGCACCGGCACCGGTACCGGCACTCAGGGCACCACTCCAGCTGCGCCCCAGGCGACGGCCGCCCCTACGACGGCAGCGCAATCGGGTCAGGCCCTCGCGGCTGCCCCGCTGCGGTCGCTGACCGAGCGGCAGTCGAACTCGGGCATCTCGACGGTCTGGCTGTTGGCCGCCGCGGCGCTGGCTTCGTTGGGCGCAGTGGGTGGCACCGCATACCTGGTGCTCCGGCGCCGGACCGTCTGATGGCCACCAGCCTGGGCGTCGGTGCCGGCACCGCCAGTGCCGAACCAACGCTCACCAAGGAACGGATCCCGGCGAGCGTCGTGACCGGGTGGATGCTGGCTGCTGCAGTAGCCGCGGCACTCGGCGCAGTCTGCGGGGGCACGTTCCTCCTGCAGCGACGGCGGACGGCGTGAGGTGTCCAATGAGATCGGTTCGCATGGCACCATCAAGGCCATCGATACGTCTTCCGCTCCCGACGACGAACTGGTCATCGCGGCCACATCTGGTGACCGCGATGCGTTCGGTGCCCTCTACGACCGCTACGTCGATCGCATCTACGACTTGTGTGCGCACATGCTCGGCGATCGCACCGATGCGGCTGACGCCACCGCCGAGGTGTTCCTCGCGGCATCGGATCACCTCGGGCAGCTGCGGGATCCGGCGAAGGTCCGGCCGTGGCTCTACGCAATTGCTCGTAACGAGGTCTACAAGCGCACGCGTCGCAAGCGCCGCGAAGTGCCGGTCGATCACGGTTCGGCCGTCATGACCAATCAGGCGGCCATGGAGGAACCGGAAGCGGCCGACCCCGCTGCATTGGTCGGGGTCGTGCGCGATGCCGCCCTCGGCTTGGACGAACGCGACCGGTTGGTGCTCGAACTCACGCTGGCCGGCGGCCTCGACGGCGACGACCTGGCCGACGCGTTGGGCGTTTCCACCGACGCGGCGTATCAGGCGTCGCACCGGATGCGCGAGCGGTTGGCGCGTGCGGTGGGTGCGTTCATTGTGGCGCGTCAAGGACGCGCGGACTGCGACGCGTTGCAGAAGGTGTTGGCACCGTGGGACGGCACGTTCTCGGTGCTGTGGCGTAAGCGGGTTGCGCGGCACGTCGACCAGTGTGCGGTCTGCGAGCAGCGCAGCAAGAAGGTGCCGGCCGCGCTGTTCAGTGGCACCGCGTTTGCGGCGGTTGCGCCGTTGGTGGCGCCGGCCGCGATTCGCGACCGCGTCATGCAACCGGCCGGTGCCACCACGATGGCGGCCGCAACCGAACCCACATCGGCCACCACGCAGTGGAACGCCGACGGTTTCCCGAAGCCGGTCGGGGCGGCGCGCTCGGGGCGGGTCGCCGGAATCGCGGCGGCCACCGCCGTTGCCGCGCTGTTGGCCGTGGTGTTGGTGTTCGTGGCGACCGCACGCGACGACACGCGCGTCACCACGTCGCCGGTCACCTCGTCGGGTCTCACCACCGTGCCTGGTCCGTCGAGCACTTCCACCACGAGTGCGTCCACCGACTCGCCCCCCGGCGGCGACGTCACTGCCACCACGGGAACCGGAGTGTTCCCACCGTCTCCCACGGGGTCCACGCCGGGAACCAACGGCACCGCCACGCAGCCGACGGCGCCGAACAGCAGCACCACCGTGCCGGATCGCACCGGACCGTCGTTGAGTGTCACGGTGCCGGCGGAGCTGGTCACCGGAACCGATGCCGGTACCGGTTCGGGCTGCGCAGTGAACCCACCGGTGCGCGCCACGGCGGCCGATGCCGGGGGTGTGGCATCCGTGACGATGCAGTATCAGGGCCCACGGTCGGGCACGCGGTCGTTGGCACCGGCGGGTGGCAACACCTGGTCGACGACGTGGAATCCCGCCGCAGTCGGCACCTACAGCGTGACGATCACCGCAACCGATTCCACGGGCAATCGCTCGCAGGTGACGCGCAGCGTGCGCGCGGTTGCGTGCATCGGGTGACGGCGCGGGTGAAGCGGTTGCGCTGACTCATCGGGCCAGGCCGGTGATGCGGCGCACCTCGTTGTAGACGGGATCCGCCACGTAGACGTGGGTTCCCCCGAATCCGCCGAAGGTTGCCCCGCCCAGCCGGGCGTCGCGCACCGGTCCATTGTTCCCGGTCGCGCCGATGGGGGGAACGCCTCCGGCGACGCGCGAAATGCGGCCGCCGGCGCTACAGCCAACGCAGCGAATGGCGGGGCGGATCGACGTGTAGTCCTGCGTTTGCGTGGACGCTGTGACCACCGCCACCAGGGAGGCGCCGAGTTCGCCGATGAGCAGGCGCCCGCCCGGCAGGTACGTGATGGCGCCGGGTGTTCGCAGCGTGGCCTTGGTGGCCATGCCGTCCATCCCGGTGGATCCGACGATGCCGCGTGTGCCGGCAATGGTTTGGATGCGTCCTGCGCTGGGTCCGCTCGGAATCACCCGCCGCACGGTCGAGTCGCAATACGACACGGGTTCACCTGCTTGTCCGAACAGAATTGGTCCAAATGCTGAGGGGAAATCGCACGCATCGGCGAACACCAGCGCGCCCGACGGGTCGAACGCGAGTCCGACAGGTCCGAGGAGGTTGGCTTGGCGGGCCAGAACGCCATCGATGGATGCTTCAGTGACCTCGCCGGGGTCGGTGCCGGCGGCTTTGCCGGACCCCGCCACGGTCGAGATGATGCCCGCGCCCGTGCAGCCGACGCAGCGAATGCGGTTGTTCGCCGAGTCGGAGAAGTAGAGCTTTCCATTGCGCATGATCATGGCGCCCACTGCGAACCCGATCTGCGCGCTCGTGGCTGGTCCGCCGTCGCCGGAGTATCCGGTGACGCCGGTGCCGACGATCGTGGTGATGATCCCGGTGTTGAACGCGACCTTGCGGATCTTCCCCGATGCGAAGTCTGCGATGAGCAGCCCGTCGGGGGCGGCGCCGAGCACGTTGGGGGCGCCCAGTTGCGCGTTCTTTGCCGGCCCGCCGTCACCGCATGCCTGGGTCGTATTGGTGCACTCGTCACCTGTGCCGGCGTGCACCGTGACCAAGTTGTTGCGGGTGAAGTCAACCTTCTTGATCTGGCGGGAGTTGGGCTCGGCCACATACAGCGCGAACCCGGCTTCGATTGCCATGGTCGGTTGCACGAACGACGGCCCGAACTTCGTGATTGCCGGGCGCGCAACCGCAGCACGCGCTGGAGCGATCGCGAATACGAGCGAGCAGGCAAGCGAGATCGCGCCGAGCGCTCGCGAGCTTCGCCGCGCCCAGGTGGTCATGGCGGCGTCAGGACTTCCTGACGTTGACCGTGGCGCGCAGGCTGGTGTTGTCGGCCGAGTTCTTGTCGGTGCTCGACGTGGTGGCCGTTGCGCTGATTCCGTAGACCCCCGTGGTGGTTTGTGACAAGTGGAGGGTGAATACCGGCGCGGCGCCACCGGTCACGGTCGCCAAGTTGGCACTCGACGTACACGTGATGGTCTCGGAGTTGGTGCCGCTGGTGTTACACGTGAACGCACCCGCGTTTGCCGTGGTGATGGCGCTCGATTGGTCGAGGAGGCTGCTCGCGCTGCGGCCGGAGGGCGGGGTCAGTGTGATGGTGAGGGTCACGGGGCCGGTGGCGGTGGCAACGCCGCGGTTCTGGAGCGTGATGGGCACTGCTACCTCATTGGTGGTACTCGCGGTACTGCGAACGACGTTGTAGCGCGTGGTCGAGAAGCTCACCTTGAGGTCGGGCTTGGTGACCGGTTCCTCGATACGACGGATCTCGCTGAAGAACTGGTCGCTGAAGTACACGTGACCGGTCGCCGGGTCGCTCACGATGTTCGGAGTTCCCAAGATCGCGTTCAGTCGGGTGACGTTGCGGCTGGCGAAGTTGGCCGGGTCCAGCAGGTTGCCGCCGGCCCAGCGGCTGATCAGGCCGGCGCCGGCGCAGCCCACACAGCGCACCCCGGGATAGAGGCCGACGTTGGACCCGTCGCCATAGATGTCAGTGGGGCTCGCACCGTTGGCCACCATCAGGAATTCGAGCAGTGAGCCTCCGAATTCACCGATGAGGAGCGTGCCGTCGATCCGGTAGCTCAACGCGCTGGGAGTGCGCAGGGTGGCGCTGGTGGCTGGACCCCCCATGCCACTGGAGCCAACGGTGCCGGGCGTGCCCGCCACCACTTCGAGCTGGTTGGTGGCGCCGTTCAGCCGCCACACGGTGGAGTCGCAGTAGCTCGAGAAGCTCGCGAAGGCGGCGGCAAAGCTGCAGCCATCGGCGAACACGAGGTTGCCGGTTACCGGCTCGATCGCAAGTCCCATCGGGCCCATCAGATTCGCAGCAGTGGGCGCGTCACCGGCTGCCGGCGGGGTCGTGGAGCCGTCGACCGCGGCCCCGGAGCCCACAACGGTGGAGATGACCCCGGCGCCGGAGCACCCCACGCATCGGATCACTTCGTTCAGTGTGTCCGAGAAGTAGAGCTTGCCGGTGTTCACGGCCATTCCGGTGATGATGCCGCCAATTTGGGCGCTGGTGGCTGCTCCGCCGTCGCCGGAGTATCCGGTGACGCCGGTGCCGACCACGGTGGTGATGATGTTGCTGGAGAGCGAGACCTTGCGAATCCGGGCGCCGAACAGATCATTGATGTAGAGGTTCGAGCCGTCCGAGAAGATGGTGTTCGGAGCATTGAGCTGGGCGCTGGTGGCCACGCCGCCGTCGCCGCACGCTGCGGTCTGGTCGTCACAGGACGCACCGGTACCGGCGAACGTGGTCACGCGGTTCGTAGCGAGCGTGACCTTGAAGATCTTGTTGGCGCCTGCGTCGACGGCGTAGAGCGCGCCGTTGGCGAGCGCAGCAGTGCGGAGCCCGCCGGCCGAGAACGAGAACGCCGAGTTGTTGGGGTTCTTGAGGGAGAGCTTCTTGACGTCACCCGTGGCGGCGCCGGCGGGCGCGGCCGATGTCACCACGGTGGCGGGCGCAGCCAACAACGCCAACAATGCGGCGGTCAGTGCACCTCTCGTGATCCGGGTTCGTACGCGCATCCTTGCACCACGTCTTCCAGCCCCACGTGTCTATCGGCCGCCGCCCACTGCGGTTGAGGTCGCCGGCTGCCAGCCCGGGCCCCGGACGAGGTGGCCGATCCGGTTGCGCCACGACCGGGCATTCGCCACATCGCGCAGCATGGCGCGGTGTTCGTGGGTCGCCACCCGTACCGGATCCAACGTGTTGATGTTCTTGGTGAGTCCGTAGCGCACCCGTTCGCGTTCAGGCTCAAAAGTGTCGAAGAGCTTGTCCCAGATGATGAAGATGCTGCCGTGGTTGCGGTCGAGGTACTGGCGGTTGCGGCCGTGGTGCACGCGGTGGTGTGAGGCCGTGTTCATCACCGACTCGGCGGGTCCGATGGTGCGGATCGTCTCGGTGTGCACCCAGTACTGGTAGAGCAGGTTGATGCCCCGGGCTTGTTCGATCAGCACCGGGTGGATGCCGAACAGGCTCATCAGTCCGTACGGCACCGACACGTCGAACGTTTCGAACACCGGTTGCCGGAGTGCCGTGGACAGGTTGTAGTGCTCGCTCGAGTGGTGCACCACGTGCACGGCCCACAGCGCGCGATGCTCGTGTTCGAGGCGATGGTTCCAGTAGTAGAGGAAGTCCCAGCCGATGACTGCGGCCGCGAGCGCCAGTGGCCCCCGGCCGAGATCTCGCACCACCCGCTTCTTCCACAACGCTTCGGGTCGCGTCTTGTCGCGCCACCATGCGCTGGCCGCCACGCCGCCGGCCACCACGGCGGTGACGCCAGCAACCTTGGCGGCAGCCCGTGCCACACGTGTGCGTCGCGCCCGACGCGACTGCGGCGGGTCGTCGTCGTTGCCGCGTCGCGCCACCACGTCGGCGACGGTGGTTGCCGCGGCGGCGCCGGCGGCCGTGGCCAGGAGCGCAGTGCCGAGCTTTCCCTTCCCGGGGGTGAACGGCACGACGAGACGGGGCAGCGCCAGCGGTGCCAGCAGGCTGAGCGTGCCCATGGTGAGGCTGGTGACGGTGTCGCGCCGCTCGTAGTCGGCAGGGGAGGGGCCTACCTGCGCCCGCCGCTTGCGCAGGTAGAGGTACTCGGCACCCATGGTGGCGAAGTACGTGGGAATGGCCACGACCGTGAGGTCCACACCGTCATTCTCGCGCTCGTGGGGCGCTTGGGTTCCCTAGCATTCCGGCAGAAAGAGCTGGCCGGGATGCTTGTTGGCCTGGCCCGTGTGGGAAACTGACGCCAGCGTCAGGTTTGGTGTCGAGTCCGGGTCCGTCCCGGGGGGACCGCAAGGAGGCCGCAGTGGCCACGTTCGCCGAAGACGAGCTCCCGAAGATCATCAGCGTCGACGACCATGTGGTCGAACCGCCGCACGTGTGGCAAACCTGGCTCCCCGAGAAGTACCGCGCTGCCGGCCCGCGCGTGGAACGCAAGAAGTGGGGCGACTTCCGCCTCAAGACCGGCGCGAAGTACGAGATGGTCGAAGATCCCGACGGCATGTGGGGCGACGCCTGGTACTACGAAGACCGGCTCATCTACGTGCACAAGCGTTTCGTTGCCATTCCGCTCGAAGCGTTCCCCGACGGCAACGTCATGAACTTCGACCGCACGAAGATGGTCATGACTGCCATCACCTACGACGAGATGCGCCCGGGTTGTTACATCCCCGAAGAACGCGTGAAGGACCTCGAGATTGCGTGGGTCGACGGTTCGCTACCGTTCCCCACGTTCCCGCGTTTCTGTGGTCAGACGTTCATGGAAGGCAACGACAAAGAGCTCGGGCTCGCGTGCGTCGAGGCCTACAACAACTGGATGATCGAAGAGTGGTGCGGGCCGGCGGGCAGCGGTGTGAACATTCCGCTCGGCATCATCCCGCTCTGGGACTTGGCGCTCGCTACCAAGGAAGTGCAGCGCATCGCCGACAAGGGTGTGCGGGCGATCTGTTTCAGCGAGATTCCGCCCAAGCTCGGGTTGCCCAGCATCCACTCGGGCGATTGGGACCCGCTGTTTTCGGTGTGCAACGACAACGGTGTCACGTTGTGCATGCACATTGGCTCCTCCAGCTCCACGCCGGTCGCGTCACCCGATGCTCCCGGTGGCGTGGGCAACACTCTCGCGTTCAACAACTCGTTCGCGTCGCTGGCCGACTGGTTGTACTCGGGCAAGCTCGTGCAGTTCCCCAAACTGAAGCTCGCATACAGCGAAGGCCAGATCGGGTGGATTCCCTACGCGCTCGAGCGCGCCGACACGGTGTGGGAAGTGCACGACAGTTGGATCCACTCGAAGGAGCAGATTCCCGATCCGCCGTCCACCTACTACTACGGGCGCGTGTTCGGGTGTTTCACCGCCGACCATCATGGGCTGAAGAACCTCGATGAGGTTGGCGAAGACAACGTGTGCTTCGAGACCGACTACCCGCACACCGACACCACGTGGCCGCACTCCAAGGAATACGCCATGAAGATGGTGAGCGAGCCGTACATCTCCAACGAGCAGGCCTACAAGATCCTGCGGGGCAATGCGATCCGCATGCTGGAGCTCGACCGCACGTGACCATGGGGCGCTCGTGAGTGCCTATTTCTTCAATCTGAAGCGCACCGCGGGCGGTGGGGCGCCGATTGGACCCGGCCCGATCGGTCGACCAAACTTTCCTTCTCATGCGGACCCGACGCGCCCTCATTGCGCTCTCCGTTGCCGTGTGTCTCCTCGGCGTCGCTCGCCCGGCGGGGTCGACCGATCCCATTGCTGCGGCCAAGCAGCGTGCCGAAGGCGCGCGCAGCAAGGCCGAAGCGGCGGAGCGCGACTACGACCGGTTGTCCCGTGAGTCCCGCGACGTGGCGAAGCAGCTCGCCTCGTCGTTCACGCAGCTCGATGCCATCACGGACAAGATCACCGCCGGCCAGCAGCGCTTCGATGCAGCGCAAGCCGAAGAGCGTCGCCTCAGCCGCGTCGTGCGGGACCGAGCTGTGCAGCTCTACGTGAAGGGCTCGGCGCCGTCCGTCGTGCAAGGAACGGCAGCCGACTTCGACGAACTCCGGCGTATGCGACTCGTTGCGGTGGTCAACGGTCGCGACGACAACGCGATTGCACGGTGGGCCGAAGCTCGTGAAGTGGTTGAGGAAGAGCGCGGACGGCTCGAAGCGCGTCGGCGAGAAGTCGAAGCGAGCAGTAAGGCCCTGCGGAACCGCGATTCGATCATCCAGGCCAAGCTCGGTGAAGCGCAACGCGCGCGTGACGCGGCCCGCACGGCCCGCGAACAACAGGTACAGGCACTGAAGGACGCCGAGTCGGCCGCCAAGGCGGCGAACCGAGGGGCCGACGCCCGCCAGTTCGCGTCGCAACGTGCGTCGGTGAGCAACCGCCCGGGCGGCAACGTCGGTGCGGGTGTGGTGGTGAACGGCATCCGGTGTCCCATCGCTGGCTCGGTGTCGTTCTCGAACGACTGGGGCGAACCGCGCTCGGGTGGTCGCACGCACAAGGGCACCGACCTCTTCAGCCCCAATGGCACGCCGAACGTGGCGGTCATTGGCGGTTCGGTCTTCCGTCAGTCGGAATCGGTGGGTGGCCTGTCGGTCTACCTGCAAGGCGACAACGGCAACACCTACTACTACACGCACCTGTCGGGGTTCGCGGGCCCGGCCACCGGGCGCGTGAACCAGGGTGACGTGCTCGGGTACACCGGGAACACCGGGAACGCGTCAGGCGGGGTCACGCACACGCACTTCGAGATTCGCTTGGGTGGTCCCAACGGCGAGCGGGTCAACCCGTATCCGTCGCTCGCCCCCATCTGCTGACCTCCTGGCGAGTGCGGCGTTTCTGAGCTGGAAATATGACAGTGAGAAACGCCTCTGGGCGTGGCGGGAATAGGGTCGGCGGTGTAGGGGTTTGCGGGAATTCCGGCGCGGATTCCGTTCCGTTCGTCGGCTCACCAGGAGCGCGCCATGGCTGCAGCAACGGTCACGACCGACATCACGGTGGTGGGGATGACCTGCGACCACTGCGCAGGTGCCGTGGCGGGCTACGAGGTCCAGGGGTGACCCACAAGGTCGAGCTCGAGATCGGCGGCATGACGTGTGCGTCGTGCGCGGCGCGCATCGAAAAGAAGCTCAACACGCTCGAAGGTGTGGATGCCACGGTGAACTTCGCGACCGAACAGGCGCACGTGCAATATGCCGACGGCGTTGATACGCAGTTGCTTCTCGACGCGGTTTCATCCATTGGGTACTCCGCAGCGTTGCCGGTTGCACCCGGCGCGGGTGGCGACGACGCCACACCCGAAGACGTGGAGACGCGCGCGCTGGCGCAGCGACTCATCATCAGTACGGTGCTCGCCGCCCCGGTGGTGCTGATGGCGATGATCCCGGCACTGCAGTTCCGCAACTGGCAGTGGTTGTCGCTCACGCTGGCCGCGCCGGTGGTGGTGTGGGGTGCGTGGCCGTTCCATGTGGCGGCATGGAAGAACCTGCGCCACGGCGCGGCGACCATGGACACGCTCATCTCGATGGGCGTGCTCGCCGCGTTCGGGTGGTCGTTGTACGCACTGTTCTTCGGCGACGCCGGCATGGCCGGCATGACGATGACGTTCGAATGGTCGTTGCACCAAGGTGCCGGCACCGACGAGATCTACCTCGAAGTCGCGTCGGCCGTCACCGTGTTCATCCTTGCGGGTCGGTACTTCGAAGCGCGCGCCAAGCGGCGTTCCGGCGCCGCGCTGCGCGCATTGCTCGAGCTCGGCGCGAAGGATGTGGCGGTGCTGCGCGACGGTGAAGAAGCACGCATCCCCATCGAGCAGTTGGCGGTGGGTGACCGATTCGTGGTGCGCCCGGGGGAGAAGGTCGCCACCGATGGCGTGATCGAAGAGGGTGCGTCGGCCATCGATGCGTCCCTGCTCACCGGAGAGAGCCTGCCGGTGGAAGTGGGCGTTGGTGACGCAGTCACCGGCGCAACGGTGAACGCGGGTGGACGGCTGGTCGTGCGCGCCATGCGTGTGGGCGCAGACACGCAGTTGGCCCAGATCGCGCGCCTCGTCACCGACGCGCAGAGCGGCAAGGCGCCGGTGCAACGGCTGGCCGACCGAGTATCGGCGGTCTTCGTGCCCGTGGTCATTGCGCTGGCGTTCGGCACGCTCGTGTACTGGCTCGCAGTGGGCGAGGGCGCAACAGCCGCGTTCACTGCGGCCGTCGCGGTGCTGATCATTGCGTGCCCGTGTGCGCTCGGGTTCGCCACGCCCACTGCGTTGCTTGTGGGCACGGGTCGGGGCGCGCAGTTGGGCATCCTCATCAAAGGTCCCGAGATTCTGGAGTCGACGCGCCAGGTCGACACCGTGGTGCTCGACAAGACCGGCACCGTCACCACCGGGCGCATGGCGCTGGTTGCAGTGCACGCCGCGCCGGGCGAAGACGAGCGCGAGGTGGTGCGCATCGCGGGCGCGCTCGAAGACGCATCCGAGCATCCCATCGCGCAGGCCATTGCCGATGGCGCGCGTGAACAATTCGGCCCGCTTCCCACGGTTGAGGGTTTTCGCAACCACGAAGGCCTCGGGGTCGAAGGAGTGGTCGACGCCCATGCGGTGTTGGTGGGGCGGGCGCGGTTCTTCGAACCGTGGTCGCTGGCGCCGGTCGGCACGCTCGACACCGCACGCAATGAGGCTGAAGCCCAGGGGCGCACGGCCGTATTCGTGGCATGGGACGGTGCGTTCCGGGGCGTGCTGGTGGTGGCCGACACCGTGAAACCCACGAGCGCACAGGCCATCGCCCAGTTGCGTGCGCTGGGCCTCGCGCCGGTGCTGCTCACGGGCGACAACGCGGCGGCGGCGCGCACCATTGCGCGCGAAGTCGGCATCGTAGAGGTCGTCGCCGACGTGCTGCCCGCCGACAAGGTCGAGGTGGTCAAAGGTCTGCAACACGATGGCAAGGTCGTTGCGATGGTGGGTGATGGCGTGAACGACGCGGCCGCGCTGGCGCAGGCCGATCTCGGAATCGCGATGGGGACCGGTACCGATGTGGCCATCGAGGCATCGGATCTCACGTTGGTGCGCGGCGACCTGCGGTCGGCCGCCGACGCCATCCGTTTGTCGCGCCGCACGTTACGCACCATCAAGGGCAACTTGTTCTGGGCGTTCGCCTACAACGTGGCCGCGTTGCCGCTCGCCGCGGCCGGGTTCCTCAACCCGCTGATCGCTGGCGCGGCCATGGCGTTCAGCAGTCTCTTCGTGGTGTCGAACAGTTTGCGTCTGCGGCGCTTCCGCTCGACTCCGTGACACTGCGCCGAAGCGGACTCTTCAGTTGCGGATGCGGATGCGGCGGACTTGATTGGCCGAGGGGATTGGGTCGGCGTAGTAGAGGTCGCCAGTGAATTGCGGTTGCAGCGAGTAGGTGAAGGTCGCGGCGTCAGCGGCGGGACCCCCGTTGCCGATAGCCCCGTTCGCTGGGCGCTCGCCCGCGACGCGCGAGATCTTGCCGTTGCCCGCACAGCCGATGCAGAGGATGCCCGGTGACATCGCCACCAGATCCGCCAGAGTGAAATCGGGGTTCGTGAAAATAGTCATCCAGGTCAGGAAACTCGATCCCAGCGTGGACACGTAGATGCGATCACCGCGCACGCCGAGCCCCAGGGGGTTGTTCAATCGGCGTTGGCGGGCCGGTCCGGTGGATGTGACAACCCCGAGCTGGCCGGGGATCCCGGCGATGCGCGTGATGGTCTGGTTCGCGTTGTTGTTGCGGCGCCGCACCGTGGGGTCGCAGTAATCGGCGGCCTGTTCGGGATGGCCGGATTGCATCGGAACGAGTACTGCCGCCACGTCGCAGCCGGTGGTGAAGAGCAGTCGGCCTTGTGCGTCGAACGCGACGCCCCACGGGCCCAACAGATTGGCTTGCAACGCCGGGGTGCCGTCGGGTGAACCGGTGGTCACTTCACCCTGGCCGTGGCCAGCGGCTTTGCCGGTTCCCACCACGGTGCTGATCTTGTTTCTTCCGGCGCAGCCGACGCAGCGGATGCGGTTGTTCAACGTGTCGGCGAAGTACACGTTCTTGTCGGGGCCAACCGCGATACCGCCGACGACGGTTCCGATCTGCGCGTCCTTCGCGTTCCCGCCGTCGCCCGCGTAGCCGGCGGTGCCGTTTCCGGCGAACGCCTCGATCGTGCCCGCCTTGGGCCCCTTGGTATACACGCGGCGGAGGCGGTTCGTACCGGCGTCGAGGATCAACAGGCCATTGGTCGTCAAGGCCATCGTTGCGGGGACCAGCCGGGCTGAGGTGGCGACACCGCCATCGCCACATGCCGGCTGATCTTCCGCTACGCATTCGCCGCCGGTCCCCGCCACCACTTCGGGCTCCGCAGTAGCAGCGGTGCCCGCGTCGTTGAGCGTGAACCTGACGACCCGCGCGTGCGAGCGGTCCGACACGTACATCGTCTTGCCGTCACGGAGCGCGCTCCAAGGAAAATTGAACGTGTACGACCCGGTGCCAACGCGACCGATGGTGGCGCTCGCCGCCGCGCCGCTCGCGCTCACGGTGCTGAACGGGAGCGCGAGGGCGAGCGCCGTGAGTGCCCCAACTCGGATGGGGGTGCGACGCCAAGGATGCATGAGGACTCTTCAGTTGCGGATGCGGCGAACCTGGGCGGCCATCTGGTCGCTGATGTAGACGTCGTTGCCCTTCGGGTTCGGCTCGATTGCAATCGCGGCGACCGCGGTGGCGAGTGGGCTGCCCCCGTTCACCACCCCATCGGTGAGGGCCTTCCCGCCGGCGAATGGCTCGATGGTTGCGTTCGCCGCAACCCGGCTGGCGCCGATGAACTTCACCACGCGGACACCGGGCCGCAGGTATTGGAGCCCGTTGGTGTCGCCGCCCACGGTTGCCTGGAGGTACGCGACCAGCGAGTTCCCCATTTCGGCGACGAGCAGGGATCCGTCGGCACGGAATGCAAGCGCGATGGGTGTCCGCAACGGCGTGTTGGCCGCTCGCTGCTTGCTCCAGTTCGTGGGCGTCACGGTGATGTTCCCGGCGGCCCCGGCGACGGTCGCGAGCTTGCCCTTGTTCGGCCCGCTGCCCACGATCTTGCGGACGCGGCCGTCGCAGTACGACACCGGATCGGGAGCCGACGGATCCCACATGAGCTTGCGGGCGGCGGCCACGTTGCAGGCGTCGGCGAACACGACTTCGTTGGTCTTGGGATCGATCGCGACGGCAATTGGCCCGATGAGGTTGGCGGCGGTGGCGCGGGTCCCGTCCGCCGACGCGGAGGTGACTTGGCCGGGCCCGGTGCCCACGACCGTGCCGGTTCCGGCGACGGTGGAGAGCTTCCCGGCGCCGGCGCAGCCGATGCAGCGAATGCGGTTCGCCACCATGTCGGCGAAGTAGAGCTTCCCGTCTTTGATCGCGGGCGCCGACTGGACGAAGCCGAGTTTCGCGTTCGGCCCGGTGGCCGAGCCACCGTCACCACACGGATCGGTGGAGGTATCGCAATACGAACCGTAGTTTCCGGCGATGCGGGTGATGTTCCCGGCGTTCGGCCCGGTGAACCACACCTTGCGGATGGTGGCGCCCGCCGCGCCAGAGATGTAGAGACCGGTTGCGTCGGCGGACACGAACTCGGGACTCGTCAGTTCGGCGCTCGTCGCCGGGCCACCATCGCCGCAGGGCAGTGTGTCGCAATCCTGGCCTTCGGTGCCGGCGAAGACCGTGTTGGACGTGACGGTCAGTCCGTTGGGGGCCAACACGAGTTTGCGCACCACCATTGAGGCCAAGTCGGCCACGTAGAGCCAGTTCCCCTTCCCGGGGCGCGGGTCGCGCACGATGCCGTAGTTCCCTCCGGGACTGAACGACACGCCGGAAATCGCAGCAATTGTGCGGACGGGCGCGCCCGCGCCGGCGCTGGTGACCGTGGCCAGGGGGAGCGCGAGGGCGAGCGCAGTCAATGCTGCGACTCGGACGGGGGTCCGGCGCCAAACATGCATGGCGAACAATGCCTTTCCAAGCCCCACGGTTTGATCGTCGGGCTGGGCACCGAGGTGAGGAGATCGCGGGGAATTCCGCCTGTATCGGGCCCGGTTCGCGTCAGTTGACGCGACGCACCGGCGGCAGCCGGTACGAGCCGTCGAGCACGGTTGGCTTCGGCAGGTAGATACGGGCCAGCAGGGTGAAGGGACCGGCCGGAGCGGGAAGCCAGTTCGACTCATGACCGGCGGGCGGGTCATGAGCAACGTAGAGGTCGAGGGATCCGTCGGCGTTGTGAGTCAGCGACGATGAGCGGTCGCCGAGCGCGTACCGGTTCAGCGGGTTCGCCACCAAGAACCGATCAGGCCCGTACATGGTGACCGACCAGAATGCGTTCGCCGGGGGTTCGCGCCCTGGGTCGAAGTGCATCACATAGGTGTGCGCGCCGTCGTAGGTGTTGCCGGTGTTGTCGATGCGTGATGCTGGGTACACGGCTTCCTCGGGCACGTTCGCGCCCCACACGGCTTCTGCCACTGCGGCGCGCAAGCCGAAGTTGGCGCCGTAGCGTCCGAGGTCGAGGCGTGTGACCCAGCCGTCCTTCGCAGTGTTACGGGTCTCGACCGTTGCCCCAACCCGTGCTTGTCCCGCGGCGGAACCGCGCTCCAAGACCGCGCGTTGTGACGCGTCGCCAGATGCGTAGGGATGTTGGCCGGCGCCGATCCCAAGGGACGCGAACCGCGTGAGCGCGGCGCGATCAGCAGCTGCAGTCGGTGGATTCACGGCGAGTGCGTCGCCGAGTTCGTCGTAGAACGCGCCACCGAGTGACGGCACTGATTGGGGCGTGCCCGGTGGCGAGCCGATCGGAGGAATGGTGGCGGGAGTGCCCAAGGGTTGCAACGTGATCGGCTGCATGGCGGCGACTGCGCTCGCCAAGTCGGTCGGCCCGTCTACGAGAAAGCGTCCGAGGAGAAAGAGCTGCGGCGTGGGCGCCGCGATTTGGTGAGCGCCCGTTGGCAGCGACCCCGACCAACCCGGCGGGGTGAACACCCAGGTGCCGGCCTCGCCGCGGGTGGCGCGCGTTCCGATGTACGCAAATGCTTCGGTGTAGGGGTCGAGGACCTCGTAAGTCCAGTAGCGGTTCGTGATGGGGTTCGGAACGGTCAGCGCGAGCGGGCCGTTCCGCAGGTCGAGTACAGCCACCGAGTACAGGGTGTCGACATTGGGTGCCACGATCAGACGCGTCATCGGGCCCGACAGTTGCTGCTGGTTGTAGAGGCGGTTCACGCCGGTGATGCCGGCGAGCGTCTGCATCGTGCGGGTGGAGATCACGAGCGGGACGCCCCACACGTACGCCGCGGCTGCCAGCGCCTCGGGCGACGGTGCCGTGGTGGTGGTTGGTTTCACCGCGCTCGAGCTGGAACTACACGCGCCGGCGGTCACGCAGGCGGCGGCGAGGATCGCCACGAACAGGTGGCGTGCGCTCATTGGTCGGCGAGCGCCTTCTTCAGTTCCATCGGTCCGTCACGATGGGGTTCGCCGCGCACATCCACGATCACCCGGTGCAACGTTCCGGTGAACGCGAACGGTTGGCGGTAGTCGTCGGTGCACGGAATCATCGGGTCGCGGCCGCAGTGCAGGTCGCCGCCGAACGCCACCGGCGTGAACCGTTTGATCTCGCCTTCACCGACCAGCGTGTCGTCGACGTACAGGCGACCGATACCGCCGGGCCCCGGCGTCTTCTCGAACGCGAACGTGAACGTGTGGGCGCCGGGGGTGATGGGCGTGTGCGCCCCGACGCGGTAGCGCCGCATACCGGCCAGGTTGTGCACGTAGTGCAGATGCTGATCCTGCACGAAGAACGAAAAGCCGCCGAGCACGGTGCCGAGCGCGAGCAACACGCCTTCGGCGCCACCGTCAGGAATCTCCACTTCCGCCGTGATGGTGTGCGAGCGATTGCGCACGTCCACGGCCACTGGTGCGGGGACGCGTGCGCCGTTGGGTCGGTATTCGTAGCGGTCTGGTTCGCGATAGATCTGCGGCTTGGGCGAGAGGATCGCCTCCACCACTCGGTTGTCGAGCGGAAGCACGTGGTACTTGCTCGCTTCGCTCCACCACAGTTCGTGCAACTCGTCGACCTTGTCGGGATGATCGGCGGCCACGTTGGTGGACTCCGAGAAGTCGGCGGCCGTGTGGTACAGCTCCCACTCGTCGTCATCGAACGGCGCGTTGGGGTCGATGCCGTCGCCGTAGGTGGGACCGAGCGGCTTGTAGGTCACGGCCTTCCAGCCTTGGTGGTAGATGGCGCGTGAACCGAACATCTCGAAGTACTGCGTGTCGTGTTGCTCGGCGGCGGCGGCGTCGCGCAGCGCGTACGCAAAGCTCGTGCCTTCGATGGGCCGCTGTTCCTCGCCGTCGATGTGTGCGGGAGCATCGACACCCAGCAGTTCCAGCACCGTGGGCATGATGTCGATGGCGTGCACGAATTGGTTCCGGATGGTGTCGCGGTCACTCAGGCCCGCCGGCCAGTGCACGATGAACGGGTCGGCGATGCCACCTTGGTGCACCTCGCGCTTCCAGCGCTGGAACGGCGTGTTGCCCGCCATCGTCCAGCCCCACGGGTAGTTGTTGTGGAAGCGCGGCGTGCCGAGCTGGTCGATGACGGCGAGCGCGTCGTTGATGTCGTGGCCCACCATGTTCCAGTCGCGCAGTTCGTTGAGCGAGCCGTCGCGTCCACCCTCGGAACTCGCGCCGTTGTCGGAAACCAGGAGGAAGATGGTGTTGTCGAGGTCACCAGTGTCGCGCAGGTACTCGACGAGCCGGCCGATCTGCGCGTCGGTGTGCGACATGAACCCGGCGAAGCATTCCATGTAGCGCGCGAACAGCGGCTTGTGCTCGTCGGGTACGTCGTCCCATGCGGGCACCCACGCCGGCCGGTCGGAGAGGCGGGTGTCGTTGGGCACGAGCCCGAGTTCGATCTGCTTGGCGAGCGCGCGTTCACGGTAGGCGTCCCAGCCGTCGTCGAACTGGCCGCGGTAACGCTCGATCCATTCGGGGTGCACCTGGTGGGGTGCGTGACCCGCGCCGGTGCAGAAGTACAGGAAGAACGGCCGCCCCGGTGCCGACGCGCGCAGGTCGGAGAGATACGTGATGGCGTGATCGGTGAGGTCGGCGGTGAGGTGGTAGCCGTCTTCGTAGGTTCCCGGCGGGTCGATGGGGTGGTTGTCTTCCACGAGCTCGGGTGCGAACTGTTCGGTGGCGCCACCCATGAAGCCGTAGTAGCGCTCGAAGCCGCGGCCCAACGGCCAGCGCGTCTTGGGTGAACCCGCGCCCTGTTCGGTTTCGGGCGTGAGGTGCCACTTGCCCACGGCGTAGGTGGCCCATCCTTCGCGCACCAGCACTTCGGAGAGCATCCCCGACGACTTGTCGAGGAGTCCGTTGTACCCGGGATAGCCGGTGGCGAGTTGTGTGATGCGGCCCATCCCCACCGAGTGGTGGTTGCGACCCGTGAGCAAACACGCGCGCGTCGGTGAACACAGCGCAGTGGTGTGGAAGCGGTTGAAGCGCACGCCGCCCGCGGCGAGTGCGTCCATGTTGGGCGTGGCGATGGGGGAGCCGTAGCAGCCGAGCTGCGCGAAGCCCACGTCGTCGAGCACCAACAACACCACGTTGGGCGCACCTTCGGGGGCGCGCACGGGTTCGGGCCACGCCGGCGTGGAGTCGCGCCAGTCGCGTCCGACCGTGCCATCGAACTCCGCCATGGTTCCCCCCAGTGCGTGTGTGCGGGTGCCGGCCCGCTGGGTTCAGCCGGCGTAGGCCCGCCGGGTTCAGCCGGCCTCGGCCGGGATGCTGCCGAGGCGTCCGTGCATCATGTCATCGAATGCCTCTTGCAGTTCCGCACGCGTGTTCATGACGAAGGGGCCGTAGCGGGCCACTGGTTCGTTGATGGGTTGGCCGGCCATGAGCAAGCCGATCATCGGTTCGGGTGCGTCGGCAGGAACGCCGAGGCGGATGGTGCCGTCGCTGTTGGCGAACCGGGCGACTTGGCCGTCGCGCAGCACCTGCGCGTCGGTGCCGACCCAGCCGTTGCCGGCGAACGCTTGGAAGCCCACGTTGTGCTCGGCGGGGAATTCGAAGTCGGCCGTGCCGCCCGGTTGGACGATCACGATGTACAACGCGATGGGGGTCTTGGTGGCGGCCGGGCCGGAGTGACCGTCGTACTCGCCGGCGATCACGCGCACTTCGGCGCCGTTGCGTTCGACGCGCGGAATCTCGTCGCTCGTGACCGACTGGTAGCGCGCCGGGCTGCGCTTCAACGCGGCGGGGAGGTTCACCCACAACTGCAGGCCCCAGAGTTGCCCGCCGTTCTGCACGATCTCGGGCGCGGGCTTCTCGGAGTGCACGATGCCTGCACCGGCGGTCATCCACTGCGCGTCGCCGGCGTCGATGCGGCCGCCGTTGCCGAGCGAGTCACGGTGCACGAACGCGCCTTCGAGCATGTAGGTGACGGTCTCGAACCCACGGTGCGGGTGGTCGGGGGTCCCGACGGCTTGGCCGGGCCCGTGGGTGGTGCGCACGAGTTCGTCGAGGTGCACGAACGGGTCGAGCTGTTGGGCGCGCAGCAGTTCGAGGCCGCGGCGCACCACGAACCCTTCGCCTTCGGTGCCCACCTGGCACTGGATGAGTTCGTCGACGGGGCGAAGGGCCATGGGGACTCCTCAAGTAGTTGTGTACGCAAGTATACTGGGGGAGCGACCCAAGGAGAACCCCATGGAAATCAGGGAACTCGGGCACCTGGTGCTCTACGTGCGTGACCTGGAGCGGTCCCGGCACTTCTACCGCGACATCCTGGGCTGGACCGAGATCGCCGGCATCGACAACGGCCTGGTGGGGGCGCGGGCGGCCGCGTTCAGCGCGGGGCGTACGCACCACGAGCTCCTGCTCATCGAGGTGGGGCCGCAGGCCACGCCCATCCCGCCGGGGCGCCGGGTCGGGCTTTATCACTTCGGGCTGAAGGTGGGCACGACCGACGACGAGTTGCGCGCGGCACTCGACGAACTGGTCGCCGCCGGCGTGCGGGTGAACGGCGCGTCCGACCACACGGTGACGCACTCGCTCTACATCGAAGACCCCGACGGCAACGAGATCGAGCTCTACATCGACGTGCAGCCCGAAGTGTGGCGCGACGACCCCATGGCAGTGCTGTCGCCCATCAAGCCGCTACGGCTGTAGGCGCACTGCGGCTCCATCGTGGGTCCGGTGGCGGGCACCGAGCACTAGCGTCGCCCTCGAAACCAAGGGGGACCGATGCCGTTGGCCGTTGCACGCGAGCTCGACGATGTCGTGGCCGGCATTACGCGCTGGTTGCACGACGCGCGCGGCGCGTCCGGCGTGGATGTGCTCACGTGCGAGCGCCCATCCGATGGACTCTCCAGCGAAACCGTGCTTGTACGCGCGGCGCTCACGGTTGGGGGAGTGTCGCGGGATCAGTCGTTCGTGTTCCGACTGCCGCCCCTGGGGGAAGGCATCTTCCCGTCGTACCGCCTCGATGTGCAGGCGGCAGTGCAAGACCACGTGCGCGCGCACGGCGTGCCGGCGGCCCCGGTTGAATGCGTCGCCGACGAGCAGTACTTCGGCGTGCCGTTCCTGGTGATGCCAAAAGTTGATGGCCATGTGCCGGCCAGTACGCCGCAGACCGACCCGTGGATCACCGACCTGAGCGGCGCCGCGCAGGACGCGCTCTACGGCTGCTTTCTCGATGCCATTGCGGCCGTGCATGCCGTACCCACCGACGCGTTGGCTGAGGTGGTGCCCACTCGCGACCTCGACGCCGAGTTGGCGTATTGGCGCGCGTATCTCGACTGGTACGCCGACGGGCACCGCATCGTGCCCACGCTGCATGACGCGCTCGAGTGGTGCACGCGCACGCGCCCGGCTGATCCGCCGAACGCATTGCTGTGGGGCGACGTGCGCATGGGCAACCTCATCTTCGACGAGCAGCGACACGTCGCCGCCGTACTCGACTGGGAGATGGTGAGCATCGGCGCGCCCGAACACGACCTGGGGTGGTGTTGGGCGCTCGAATCGATGCAGGACGAGATGTTGCGGTGCCGGGTGGACGGGTTCCCCACCCGCAACGCGGCGCAAGCAGCGTTCGAGGCGCGCATCGGCCGCCCGCTGCAAGCCATGCCGTGGTTCGAGATCTTTGCGCTCGTGCGCAGTACGTCGATCATGACGCGTATCGCCGTGCTGCACGAACGGGCCGGTGTCCCCAACTTCTTTCCCATTGCCGACAACCCCATCCTCGACGTCATCACGGCGCGCATCGCGCGCCACGACCAGGAGTCCGCATGATCGAGTATCGCCAGCTCTACATCGGGGGCGAGTGGGTTGACCCGGCCGGGAGTGAAACCATCGACGTGATTTCGCCGGTCAGCGAAGAACTGCACGGCCGCACCCCCGACGCCACGCCAGCTGACGTCGACCGCGCCGTTGTGGCCGCGCGCCGCGCCTTCGACGAGAGCGAATGGCCGTTCCTACCGCCGAGCGAGCGCGCCGCAGTGTTGCGCCGCTTCGCCGATCGGTACCTGGCGGGAGTCGACGAAATGGCCGAGTGCATCACCGGCGAGATGGGCTCACCGATCGCGTTTTCGAAGATGGGGCAGTCGGCCGCGGCGTGGGCGCTCATCGACACCTATGTCCGCATGGCCGACGACTTCGCATGGGAGGAGCAACGCACCGGCATCACCGGGATGCCCGTCACCGTGCGGCGGGAACCCGTGGGTGTTGTCGGTGCGATCGCGCCGTGGAACGTGCCGCAGATCACCATCATGTCGAAGCTCGCGCCGGCGCTGCTTGCCGGCTGCGCAGTCGTGGTGAAGCCGTCGCCCGAGACGCCACTCGACGCACTGAAGATGGCCGAATGGATCCACGAATCCGGATTCCCTCCGGGCGTCGTGAGCGTGCTGCCCGCCGGTCGCGAGGTGGGCGAGCACCTGGTGCGCCACGCCGGTGTCGACAAGATCGCGTTCACCGGGTCCACTGCGGCGGGTCGTCGTATTGGTGGCATCTGCGGTGAGCAGATCAAACGCTGCAGCTTGGAACTCGGCGGGAAGAGCGCGGCCATCGTGCTCGACGACGCCGACATCGCCCGCACTGTGAAGGGCCTGCGTTTCGCCTCCTTCGTCAACAGCGGCCAGGCCTGCGCGGCGCAGACGCGCGTGTTGGTGTCGCGCGCACGGCACGACGAGTTCGTCGATGCGTTCGCCGACACCGTGCGCAGTCTGCACGTGGGTGACCCGGCCGACGAGGCCACCGAAATCGGGCCGATGGTGGCGCGACGACAACAAGAACGGGTGGCGGGCTACATCGGTATCGGCGTGGACGAAGGCGCGCAGGTTGCGGTCGGCGGACCGGGCATGCCTGATGGCATTGAACACGGTTGGTACATCAAGCCCACCGTGTTCGCGAATGCGTCCAACGACATGCGGGTGGCGCGCGAAGAGATCTTCGGTCCGGTCATCGTGGTCATTCCTTACGACGACGAGCGCGACGCCATTCGCATCGCGAACGACAGTGACTACGGATTGGCTGGTTCGGTCTGGACGGCCGACAAGGAACACGGTCGTGACGTGGCACGGCGCGTGCGCACCGGCACCATCGGCGTGAACAAGTTTGCGCCTGACTTCGTGGCGCCCTTCGGCGGGTACAAGCAGAGTGGAATCGGTCGTGAGTACGGTCGCGAAGGCCTGGAAGAGTTCCTCGAGGTCAAGTCCATTGGGTGACGGCGACACCATCGCAGCGTTCATCGCGCAGCGAGCCACCGACGATTCGGCGGGGTTGCGCTTCGAAGACCAGTCGTGGACCTGGCGCGAGATCGTGGCCGAGATGCAGACGCGTGCCGCGTTGCTGCGTGATGCGGTGGGTGAGCGCACGCCGTTCCATGTGGGCGTGCTGCTCGACAACGTGCCCGAGTTCGTATTCCTCCTTGGTGGTGTCGCGCTCAGTGGCGCAGTGCTCGTGGGCATCAATCCCACGCGGCGCGGTGCCGAGCTCGCGCGCGACATCACCCACACCGACTGCCAGGTGGTCATCACCGATTCGGCCCACGCCGAGCTGCTCGCCGGCCTCGATCTTGGTGCAGCAAACGATCACGTCCTCGAATACGACGGCGCGGCGTACGCCGCCCAGCTGGAGGCGGCTCGCACTTCGGCGCCGGTGCACGCCGATGTGCAGCCGAGCGATCTCTTCCTGCTCATCTTCACGTCGGGAACGAGCGGTGCACCGAAGGCGGTGCAGATGTCGCACGGGCGGGCGTGCGGAGTGATCGGCGGGATGGGCTTCACCGCCGACGACGTGTTGTACTGCCCGATGCCGTTGTTCCATGGCAACGCCTTGAACGCGATCATCTTCCCGGCATTGGCAACGGGCGCCACCATCGTGTTGCGGCGCAAGTTCTCGGCCTCGGCGTTCTTGCCCGACGTGGTGCACTACGGCGCCACGTTCTCGAGCACCGTGGGGCGCGCGCTCGCGTACATCCTCGCGACGCCGCCCACTGATCACGACCGCGACAACCCGCTGAAAGTGGTGTTGGCGCCCGAGTCGAGCACGCCCGACATCAAAGCGTTCGGCAAGCGCTTCGGCTGTTACGTGGTGGCGGGCTACGGGTCGAGCGAGAACGCCGTGATCATGGTGCCCAAGCCGGGGCTGCCCAAGGACGCGCTCGGCGAACCATTGCCGGGCCTCGACGTGGCCATCGTCGACCCCGACACGGGCGAGGAGCGACCCCGTGCGCGCTTCGACGAGCAGGGCAAGTTGTGCAACGCCGAGGAGGCCACGGGCGAGATCGTCGGGCGCACTGCGCTCAACCGGTTCGAGGGCTACTACAAGAACGAAGAAGCGACGCGGGCTCGCACCCGCAACGGCTGGTATTGGTCGGGCGACCTCGGCTACCGCGACGAAGCCGGCATCTTCTATTTCGCCGGCCGTTCGGCCGACTGGATCCGAGTCGACGCCGAGAACTTCGCGGGCGCGCCGGTCGAACGCATCCTCGAACGCTTCCCCGGCGCGCACGGAGTTGCAGTGTTCGGCGTGCCCGACGAGCACACGGCCGACGACCAGGTGATGGCCGTGCTCGAAGTTGACAACCCTGCGGCATTCGACGCCGCCGCATTCGACGCATTTCTCGCCGAGCAACCCGACCTCGGCACGAAGTGGGCGCCCCGCTACGTGCGCGTCACCCCGCAGATGCCGGTGGGCGCAACGCAGAAGACCGACAAGACCGCATTACGAACCGAGCGGTGGAACACGACCGAACCGGTGTGGTGGCGCCCCGAACGCAACGACGCGCTCGCGCCCATGACCGCCGATGATGTACGCATGCTCCACGAACGGTTCGTGGCCAACGGTCGCGCAGGAGTGGTGGGGCAATGAGTGGCGCAGAGTTCGCTGGCATCGATCCGTCGATCCCTGGGTTCTTCCTCCGGCCCGACTACTACGACGTGCTCGCGCACCTGCGCGCCGAGCCGTCGTTCGTTGAGTTCGCGCCCGGGCAGAGGATCATCAGTCGCTACCACGACATTCGCGAGATCAGCCGCAGCCCCGAGCGCTTCTGTTCGGGGCGCGGCGTGCTCATCAACGACCCCATTCGTGAAGGGCACGCCATCGAAGGATCCATCCTGCACATGGACCCACCTCAACATGGCGAGTGGCGGCGCATTCTCAACCGCGAGTTCACCGCGCGGGCCGTTGCGCAGATGGAAGCGGGCATCCGTTCGCTCGTGCGCGAACTCCTCGACGCGGTTCCTCGCGGCGACGTGGTGGATCTGGTCGACGTGGTGTCGGCCCCATTGCCCGTGTTGGTGATCGCGGAGCTTCTGGGCATCCCGCCCGAGGACCGTGGCAACTTCCGGCGGTGGTCGGACGCCACCATCGTGGCCTCCGACGGGCGTGCCGCCATGAGCGCCGACGATCAGCGTGAGGTGATGGAACTGGTTCTGTACCTCGACGAGCACGCGCGTCGACAGGCCGCAGACCCCGGCCCCGACATCGTGTCGCTGTTGGTGCAGTCCGAGGTGGAAGGGCGCACGCCCGCGCCCGGCGAGTTGGTCACGTTCAACATGTCGTTGCTGGTGGCCGGCAACGAGACCACTCGGCATCTCATCAGCGGTGGTGTGCTCGCGTTCGCGGAACATCCCGATCAGTGGACCGCGTTGCGTGAACAGCCCGCAGCCATGGGCGGCGCGGTCGAGGAGATGTTGCGGTGGGTCACGCCCATCCAGCAGTTCGCCCGCACCGTGGTGACCGACACCGAGGTGGGCGGCGTTTCGGTACAGGCCGGCGACTACCTGGTGATGCTCTACGCCTCGGGCAATCGCGATGAGGCCGCGTTCGGGCCCACCGCTGATCGGTTCGACGCGTTCCGTCCTGTCACGGTGCCGAACCTGGCGTTCGGCTTCGGCGAGCACCTGTGCTTGGGCGCGGCGCTGGCGCGACTCGAAGCGCGCATCGTGTTCGAGGAGCTCGCGCAACGAGTGGAGCGGTTCGAACTTGCCGGCGAGCCCGAATGGTTGGCCTCCAGCCTGGTGCGAGGCCCGCACTCGGTGCCGCTGCGGTTCTGACGGTTCTGACGTAACGGCACTGCGGCGTCGCTGCGCCGTGCCGTCGCGACCGGTGGTTACTGGCCCACGCCGTTGTCGGTGAGGCCGATCTCGGGGTGCGGGCCGACGATGATGCTCTGCAGGTTTCCGATGCCCACGCCGCCCGCGCTCGGGTCTTCCACGCGCACCACGCACTCGCGGTGCTGGCGCACGCGGGCCACGACGTCGGGCGCGGTGCAGTCGGCGATGTGTTCGCCGCTGGTGTGCTGCGGGCCGCGCCACTGCCCGTGGAACTGTTCGTCGAAGCCGCCGTACAACCCAGTGGCCAGGTGGAACCCGGTATCGGAGACGGGAGCGAGGTGGAAGTCGCGCGCAGTGCCGTCGGTCATGGTGCAGTGCAACGAGCCGCCAAGGAAGCGGCGCATGGCGTCGTCGAAGCGCAGCTCCGGTGTGCAGGTGGCGATGGCGTCGCGCCGTCCATCGGCGTGCTCGACCGCTCCCTCGAACGAAAGGCGGCTCCATCCTCCGAACGCGAATCGTTGGTAATAGAAGTGCAACGCGTACTTGGTGCCGTCGGCGGCGGTGCACACGACCGGGAACCACAGCACGTAGCCCGACGTGCCCGCCGGGCGTTCCACCGGCGCAATGTCGGGCAGCGGCGCGCCCACTTGGTAGCGCACGCCCCAGGAGTGGTCGCGGGTGCTCACCCAGTTGGTGGGCGAGAACTCGGTGCGTTCGCCGTCAACTTCCACCCAGCCTTCGGCCACGCCGCTCTGGTGGTAGCGGATGACATCTGCGTCGAGGCGGTACCGGTCGCGACTCACGTGTACTTCGCGTGACTCCAAACTCGGTGGCACCACGCGCGTGAACGTCCACTCGAACGCAATGGGTTGCACGTCGTTTGCGTCGAGCGAGAAGCGAATGGTGCGCAGCGGCTCGACCACTTCGTAGCGGATCGGCCCTACCGCAAGAGTTTCGGGATGAGGTGCAAGTTGGCGGCTGGCGCGCACCGTCCATTGCTCCGTGCCGCGCGACACGCCCGCATACGCGTCCATCACGTTGCGGTTGGTGTACTTACCGAGCCCGAACGCGCACTGCAACGATCCGTCAGTGGCCGCCGCCATGGCGCACACCTTTTCGGTCCACGCACGGTCGGTCTGACCGACGCGTCCAAAGGTGTCGACGATCTGGTGGTTGAAGAACTCGTCGGAGGCAAGGAGGGGACCGGGTTCGGTGGGCACGGCCCCGAACGCTACGCGCTCGACGCGCCCGCAGGCGCGTGCCGGTACTCCTGTGCGGGCGCGTGCCGGTACTCCTGTGCGGGCGCATGCTGGTGCTCGTGTCCGTATCGGTGGTGGTAGCTGCAATGAAGCGTCAGGTTGGCCAGGTTCGTCTCACCGCCTTGGGACCACGGAACGATGTGATGCGCTTCCAAGAAGGCGGTGGTCCGACAGCCCGGGAAGGTGCAGTGACGGTCGCGCTCTTCGAGCAGGCGGCGCAGCTTCGGGGTGATGAGGCGGTGCGCGCGACCCACATCCGCCGGTGATCCGTCGGCTCGGTGCGCCATGAGGCGAACGTCGCAGTCGCAGAGGAGTCGCTCTGCGGTGGCTGGCGTGAGTGTGAGGCCGCCGATGTCAGTTTGGCCGGCGCGATGGTGCAGCACCACCTCGGTTCGGTGGTGCGACGCGGCGGTGCGCGCGCTGGTGATCACACGCACCGCGGCGTCGGCCCGCCGTTGCGGGACGGACGCGCCCGCGGGCGCGTTGTGCTTTCGAGTGGCTCCGTCGAAGACTGCAGTGACCTTGGCCGCCTCCTCGGGTGGCAGCCGGAGCGTGATGGTGACACTCCCGTCGTACTCCTGGCGGTAGGTGCACGCCCGCTCGTTCCACTGCCGGTTCTGCATCGCTTCGGGCGCTCGGCGTGTGTGCCAATTCGCAATTTCGCGCGTCAACGCGCCCGCGGGCGCGTGCCGAGCGACTTCGAGCAGGTCGGCCTCGGTCGCCACGGTTGCCATTCGCGTGATCTCCCGGGCTTTGGCATATGAGATCTCACTGGCATCGAACGCCGCTCGAATGAGGGGCAACTCCCGCAACGCGCGTGCAACCCGCGCTTGCTCGCGGGCAGTGCACAGCTCGATGTCGAGCAGGTCGGCGAGCCAGTGCGCACACGAAATCGCTCCAGTGGCTCGCCAGCCCTCGCCGGCCGCGAATTCGCCAATGAGTTGCAGCAGGCGTGCTCGATGCAGCCGCACGGCCGCAGCAACGGCACAGATCTCTGTCTCCAACTCGAGGATCCGAGATCGCTCCAACCGGACGAACGCCATTTCATACCTCCATTTGCGCCAACGCCATTGATGACTCAGCCTACGGACGGGGTGTGACAGGAACTCCGGCCGCGCCCGCGGGCTGCAAACCGGTTCCATGCCGGCGCATGGAGTTCTATGCTCACGCATATGAATATTCCCGTCGCCTCCGCAGCGCCCGTCGCCCCTACCGTCACGATCCGGCGGCCCACGGCGCCGCCCGCACCCGAGCAGAGCGCCCCTACGTTCACGCTCGACGGCTCCATTGCGGGCAAACACGTGGGCTTCCGCGCCGATCACGCGTGGCGATCGTGGCAATTCATTGCGCAGCTCTGGGCCGAGCGCCTCGCCGCGATGGGCGCCACCAGCGAGCTCGTCATCACCGACGGGCAAGTGGGCGACGCCGGCGAACAGGACCGCAAAGAAGTGGAGCGCCTGGCCGCGACCAGCGATGTGTTGATGGTGGGCCTCGGCACCTGCGGCTCGTGCACGAGCTTCACCATCGCCGACGCCGTCACCATCGAAGAACACGAAAAGCCCGTCATCGCACTCGTGTGCGACGAGTTCGCGACCCATGGCGCCAACATGGCGCGCCATCTGGGACACGGCGACCTCAAGATTCTGGTCATGCCGTACCCGCTCGAAGCGCGGCCCGAGGACGAGTTGCGGGCCATCGCCGACGACTACTTCGCCAAGGCGCTCGAGTTGTTGGGGGTGCAGGCATGACCGTTGCGCTGAGTGCCGAGACCATGGAGGTCCCCGCCGATCCACGCGCGTTCTACGAGCTTTCACTCGCCGAGCAGTGGGGCGACGGCGTACCGCTGTTGCCGCCGACCGATGCCGTGGTCGCCGAGTTGCTCGCTGCCACGCCGTATGCGCCCGACCACGTGATCGGCGTGTTGCCGCCGCGCAACGGTGTGGCCACCTTGGAGTTGCTTGCGATCAATGCCGCCATGGCGGGCGTGGAGGCGGCGGCGTTCCCGTTCGTGGTGGCGGCGATCGAAGCCATCCTCGAACCCGAGTGGAATGCATTCGGGCTCACCACCACCACCTCCAGCGTGTTCCCGATGCTCATCGTCGACGGGCCGTCGCGTGCCGAGCTCGGCATCGACCATCGGGCCGGATGCATGGGGGGCGCGGCTGGGCGCGGGTCCATGACCATCGGTCGCGCGGTGTCGCTCGCGCTGCGCAACATCGGTGGGCAACGCGCCGGTGACACCAGCCGCACCGTGTTCGGTCAACCCGCGCGCTTCGGGTTCTGCATCGGCGAGTGGGAAGAGCGCTCACCGTGGCCCACGCTGGCGCAGCGCCGAGGCTTCAGTGTCACCGACGATGTGGTGCATGTGCATGGAGGCAAGGGCACCATGCCGCTCGCCGACATCCACAATGACGACCCGCGCGACTTGCTGCACTGCATCGCCAAGTCCATCGCATATCCGCTCGCGAACATGTACCTCGGCAACGTGGAGAACGGCGAGATCGTGCTCGCCATCAACCCGATCTGGGCCGATCGGTTCGTGGCGGCGTTCCCCAATGTCGAAGATCTGCAGGAATACCTGCGCGACCACGCGTGGCAGCCCATCGACGTGTGGCCGGCTGCAAACCAACAGATCCTGCGCGACAAGGGGCGGGTGAGTGTCGATGGTCGCGTGCCGCTCTTCGAACGTCCCGACCAGATCATCCCGATCGTCTGTGGCGGGCTCGGCAGCCTGCACGCAATCTCGCTGCCCACGTTTGGCGAGACGTCGCTCACCACTGCGCGCGTGCAGACGGCAGCAGTGTGATGGATGTGGCGCAAGTGGAAGCGGCAGTGCAGGAAGCTGGCCGCATGTTGCGAGCCGACGGTGGTGACCTGCTGGTGGTGAACGCCGACCCTGGTGCGGCGCGTATTCATCTGCGGGTCGTACTCGACGACGTGCGGTGCGACGACTGCGTGTTGCCGCCGCAGCAGCTGCGAGCGGTGATCGACACGCAACTCCAACAGCAGTTGCTCGAAGAGTTCGAACTCATCATCGACGATCCGCGCGCAGACTAACCATGGCGCTCGACCCCATCACGCGCCAGGCGTGGACCGAACTCGTCGACGTGTACCAACACGTCATCCCGCAGGTGGTGGCGCGCCTCGAAGATGATGCCGGCGTGGATTCTGGTGTGTTCTCGATCTTGGGCCACCTGGTGCGGGCCGAGCATGAAGCCGCCACGAGCAGCGCACCGGCGCACCTGCGGCTCGGTGAACTCCATGCCCGCATGCGGGTGCGCTACAGCCAACCCGGCCTCAGTCGCGCGGTGCAGCGGATGGAGGCCGACGGGCTGGTTGCCCGCCACAACGATTCCACTGACGGCCGGGCCACCGTGCTGGTGATCACTCGCAAGGGGCGGGCCTTCCACCGGCGGGCGAGCGCCATGTACGAGGACGCCCTGGCCGAGTACTTCGGAGCCTGGGTGGACTCGGCAACGGGGGCGGCGCTGCACCGGGCACTCGGGCCCATCGCCGCCCGCATGACAGAACGAGACACGCCGTCGCCCGTGTGAGAGGCTCCAGGCTTCTCGTTCCCGAGCAGGAGTTGTTTGAGTGTTTCTTGCAGAGTGGCAAGTTGGTCAGGCGGTGTGGACCATCCTCTGGTTCACGTTGTTCTTCATCTGGATCTGGCTGTTCATCCTCGTCGTCATGGACATCTTCCGCAGCCCTGACCTGGGCGGCGTTGCGAAGACGCTATGGCTCATCTTCGTCATCTTCTTCACGTACATCGGCATCTTCGTCTACTTGATTGCGCGGGGCGGAAAGATGCACGAGCACGCCGTTCAAGCGGCGAAAGCCCAAGATGATGCCTTCAAGGCGTACGTGCAGCAGGCTGCCGGCTCGGGTGATTCGCCGGCCGACCAGCTCGCCAAGCTGCACGACCTGAAGGAAAAGGGCGCCATCAGCGACGCCGAGTACAACGACCTGAAAGCCAAGGTCGTCGGCGCCTGAGCTGCCGTTGTGTCACTGCGTTGTTGCAGTGACGATTGTGTTCGCTCAGTGATGCTCGGTCGCCGGGGCCCAACCAGGCCAGAAACCGGCGGCCGAGCGTCCGAGCGGCCACTCGCGATCGTCCGGGTCGAGTACCGAGAACGCGTCCTGCGCTTCGGCCACCAGCTCCCCGAACGAACGGTCGTGGGTATGGGACCAATCAGATCCCCATTCCAAGCGCTCGGCGCCGAAGCATTCGGCCAGCGCAGCCACGAATGCCTGCGGATCAACACCGGCGCGGCGCGCGCCGTCGAGCGCATTCGTTGACACCTTGAGGTGCACATACGGAAACTCGGCGAGCGCGAACAGTGCGCCCGCGTGCGGGAACGATGCGCCACCACTCAGGTCGGCGAACGCGCAGTGGTCGATGGCGACGGGCATCGTGGGGTGACGCGCCAGCAACGCAGGAACGTCGCGCAATCCATCGCGCATGGTGGTGAGCAGCACCCGAACGCCAAGTCCATTGGCCGCGTCGATCACGGCCATGACCCGCGCGTCGAGCATTGCGACCGGGTCGGGCCCGGCTGCCGCAACCACGCGTACGCCATGCGCGCCGGCGTCGACGCACGCACGGAGCGCTTCCACCGGATCGGTGGCCGCAAGGTCGACGTACGCCACTGCGGTGAAGAGTTCCGGATCAGCGTTCGCGGCATCGAGGCAGTACCGGTTGTCGTCACGGTACGCACCGACTGCCTGCACCAAGACGGCGTGGGTCACGCCCGCGGCCGTCATCAGCACGCGGTACGCCGATGCGTCACAGGCGTGCGTGTGCACCCAATCGGCGTCACCATTGAGTTGGCGTGGATAGCGCCGCTCGTCGGCGCTGACCAGGTGCACGTGGGTGTCGATCAACATCGGAGCTCCGGGGCTGGTGGCCGAAGGCTACGGCGCGCGCCGGGCCCGACCTGACCACGCAGTGCGCGGCCTCGTATCGTTCGGTGGTGCCCGACGAGCCGATGCCGACCCCACCAGGGGGCCGAACCCCTATTGCCACGGGGCGCGCGCTGGCGATTCTGGCGCTTGGTGTCGTCGCATTCGTGGCGTTGCTGGTGGCGATCCCCGAGGATCCTTTGCGTGCGGCGCGCACGCGCGTGCAGGGAGTGACGGCGGCCGGAACGCGCGCGGCGTCGGCATCGGCGTCGGCGCCGGCGACAACAGCAGGCGCGCCGGCAACGACGGCGCAACCGAGTGCCCCGGCCATTGCGCGCACCTTGGTGAAGAAGCGCACCATCGACGGCCGCATCTCACCCAAGTCGGTCGTGGCATCCGGCACGGGCTTCGTGACCGCGCAGAACATGATGTACAACCACAGCGTCACGGTGTACGACAGCGAGGGGCAACTGGTCACCACGGTTCCCGACGCCGTTCGACTCTCCGATTTCGGGATCGACAAGCCGGGTACCTACAAGGGCGCGCCCGTCGAAGCGGCATTCACGCGTGACGGTTCTCACATGTACGTGTCGAACTACGCGATGTACGGACCGGGCTTCAGTGAAGGCAGTGACGACTGCGTGCCAGGTTCGAAGGTGCCCGCCAGTTTCCTGTACCGGATCGACACGAAATCGTGGGCCATCGACCAGGTCATCGGCGTCGGTTCCACCCCCAAGTTCGTGGCGATCAGCCCCGACGACAAGACGGTGCTGGCCACCAACTGGTGCTCCTATGACCTGTCGGTCGTCGACGCCGCCACTGCGAAAGAGATCAAGCGCATCCCGATGGGCGCGTACCCGCGGGGCATCGTGTTCTCACCCGACGGCGCCACGGCCCATGTCGCCGTGATGGGTGGCAACCAGATCGCGAAGGTGGACATGAACACCTTCGCCGTCACCCGGATCGGGGGCGTGGGGTCGGCGCCCCGCCACCTGGTGCGGTCGCCCGACGGTCGCTATCTCTACGTCACGAACAACGGCGACGGCACGGTGGTGAAAATCGACACGAGCACCGACGCAATCGTGAAGCGGGTGAAGGTCGGCTCCAAGCCGCGGTCCATGGCGATCTCGTCCGACGGCACTGCGCTCTACAATGTGAACTACGACTCCTCCACGGTGTCCAAGCTCGACGCCAACGACCTGCGCGAGGTGCAGGAGCTCCCCACGGGGCAGCACCCCATCGGCATCACGTATGACGCGAAGACGGGTCGGATCTGGGTGGCCAACTACTCGGGGACCATCGAGGTCTACGACGAACGCTGAGCGGCTGCGCCGTGTGATGCACGTATCTGCGTGTGGCGCCCCCTACGCTCCCGATTCGTGAAAGCAGTCATCGAACGCAGCCGATACCTCGTGGCTGTGGCCAGCATTGCGTCGGCGCTGCTCGCGGTGATCGCGTTCGTGTGGGCGGTCGTTGCGGGCGTCGAACTGGTCCACGACCTGGTGGTGAAGAACGGTTGGAAGGCCGCCGGCACCGTGGCCGAACTGCTCGGTGTGCTCGACCTGCTGCTCGTGGGGACCACGTTGGTGGTGCTCGCCATTGGGTTGTGGGAGCTGTTCGTGGGCGACCTGGCGGAACCCGAATGGCTCCGCATCGACACGCTCGACGACTTGAAGGTGAAGGTCGCCGAGCTGGTGGTGCTGGTGGTTGCGGTGAAGTTCTTCGAGAAGTGTCTGCTGGCCAAGCAGCCATCCGACATCGTCTACTACTCGGTGGGCGTGGTGCTGATTGGTGGAACGCTCATCGCGTTCAGCACGCTGCGGGCACGCTCGCACTGACTGGTGACGCGTCCACGCGGCACGCGTTGCGCGCCGGCGGTTGCATTCAGGCGGTGGCGGCCTCGGTGTCCTCGACCACCGTCAGGTTGATCAGCGGTGCCCCGAGTTCAGTGAGCGCGGCTTCAGTGATGGCCCACGCGTCGGCGTATCCACTCTCCAAGAAGAACGCGTGCGCGCGCTGGAGTTCGACGATGACGAGTTCGGAGTCGCCGACTGCGTCCGCTTGCGCTGCGTCTTCGAGGGCGTCGACGCCGTCGCGCAGCTTCCAGGCGCGGCGTTCCTGCTCGTAGGCGGCCCGGTAGTCGAGCTGGCGTTCGTAGATGGTGATCATGTCGTCGGCGAGCGTGCAGGCGTCGCCGAGGCGGCCGGTGGCGAAGTAGCCCGCCATGGCGTCTCGGAAGGCCACGTTCGCCGTGGCGTAGTCACGTCGTTGGTGGCGGAGCAACGCATCCGCCTTCCGCGCATCCGGGTCGACCTGTTTCATATGCGCAGATTACGCCCAGTTCGCCATATTCGCAGTCCGTTCCTTCCACAACCAGGATCACCCAGCAATCAGCCCGGCGGGAGCGGGGTGTTCGCCTGGTCCCGCAGCCCCTCGAACCGGCGCAGCTCCCGGCGGGCGATCTGGGCCTTGTGCACTTCGTCGGGTCCGTCCACCAGGTGGAGCGTCCGGGCGTGGGCGTACATCGCGGCGAGCGGCCAGTCGTCGGAGACCCCCGCACCGCCGAAGCACTGGATGGCCCGGTCGATCACGTTCGTGGCCATGCGCGCGGCGGCCACCTTGATGGCCGAGATCTCGACCCGGGCCCCCTTGGCGCCCACGGTGTCGATGAGCCAGGCGGTCTTCAGCGTGAGGAGGCGAGCCTGTTCGATCTCGAGGCGCGACTCGGCGATCCAGTCCTGCACCACGCCCTGGTCGGCCAAGTGCTTACCGAAGCCGACCCGCAACTGCGCGCGCATGCACATGAGGTCGAGTGCGCGCTCGGCAAGGCCGATGGCGCGCATGCAGTGGTGCACCCGTCCCGGGCCGAGGCGCGCTTGGGCCAACAAGAACCCCGCCCCGGCCTCACCGACGATCGCGTCCAGGGGCACTTCCACGTTGTCGAACACCACATCGCCGTGGCCGGCGCCATCGGCGTGACCGAACACGGGGAGCGGGCGCACGACCCGCACACCAGGCGCGTCCATGGGCACCAGGATCATCGAGTGACGACGATGTGGTTCCGCATCCGGGTCGGAGACACCCATGACGATGCAGACCTTGCAGCGCGGTGACAACGCGCCCGTGGTCCACCACTTGTGCGCGTTCACCACGTAACGGTCGCCGCGCCGCTCAATGGTGCTGGCCATGTTGGTGGCGTCGCTGCTGGCCACCCACGGCTCGGTCATACCGAAGCACGAACGGATCTCGCCGTTGAGCAAGGGCACCAACCACTCTTCCTGTTGTTCGGGCGTACCGAACATGGCGAGCAGTTCCATGTTGCCGGTGTCAGGGGCCGAGCAGTTGGTGGCTTCGGGGGCCAACCAGCTGCGGCCCATCAGCTCGCAGAGCGGCGCGTACTCGGTGTTGCTGAGACCCAGGCCCCAGCGCTCATCGGGCATGAAGAGGTTCCACAGTCCCCGTTCACGCGCCGCGGTCTTCAGCTCCTCCATGACCTGCGGGTGGTGGTGCGGGTCGCCCGACTCCTCGACCTCGCGTCGGTACTCGGCTTCGGCCGGATCGACGACCTCGCGGATGAACGCCTCGAGTTCGGGGCGGATCGCTTCGGTGCGGGCGCTGGGAGTGAAGTCCATGGCCGGGAACGTACTCGGGGCGGGAACCGATCCGTATCCTGGGCGCCGTGTGGACACAGGCCGTGGTCGTCGTGCAGTGGTGCATCGGCTTCGCGTTGTGCTGGCGCGTCGTGCGGCTCGTCGCGGGCACCCCCCAACAGGAACGCGCCGTGTCGGTCATCGTGCCGGCGCGCAACGAAGCCTTGGTCCTGCCCGAACTCCTCGGTCGCCTGCAGGCCCAGACCTGTCCGCCCCACGAGTTGATCGTCGTCGACGATCACTCCAGCGACGGCACGGCTGCATGTGCGCAAGAATTCGGAGTGACGGTGATCGCCGGCGCGCCACTTCCGGTCGGATGGACCGGGAAGGCGTGGGCATGCGCGCAGGGCGCCGAACGCGCCACCGGTGACGTGCTGGTGTTTCTCGACGCGGACACCGAACCCGAACCACAGCTGTTGGAGTGGTTGGTGGCGCGACAGGAGCAGTGCGGCGGCCTCATCAGCGTGCAGCCGTACCACCGCACGGGCCGCGTGGTGGAGAAGCTCAGCGCGTTCTTCAACCTCATCGCGGTGATGGCCACGGGACTCGGTTCCATCAATCCCCGCGCCAAGCGCACGGGTGCCTTCGGCGCGTGCCTGGCCACCAGCGCGGCCGACTATGAACAGGCGGGCGGTCACGAAGCGGCCCGGGCGTCGGTGCTCGAAGACGTGGCGCTCGCCAACGCGTATGCGTCCGCCGGACTGCCGGTCGACACCACGACGGGCCGCAAGTCGATTGCGTTCCGTATGTACCCGATGGGGGTGCGCCAGATGGTGGAGGGCTGGGGCAAGAACTTCGCCAGTGGGGCCGGCACCACACCGCCCGTGCGTTTCGTGTTCGTGTTCGCATGGGTGACGGCATGCGTATCGCTGTCGATCGGAGCGGTGGTTGCCATCGTGCAGGCGGTGGCGGACGGTGCCGCACCCGGATGGTTCTACGCAGCCGCGTACGGCGCATTCGCGTTGCAGCTGTTCTTCATGTTGCGCCAGGTCGGCACGTTCGGTGCCGGAACCGCACTGCTGTTCCCTGTCTTCGTATTCGCGTTCCTGCTCGTGTTCGTGTGGTCGAGCATCAACACGCTCGTACGCCGTGAAGTGCAATGGAAGGGGCGCGCCATCTCGACGCGGAACGCAAGGTCCCCGTCGTGACCCGCTTGCTCGTGATCGTCGTCATCGATGTCGTGGTGTGGGGAGTGTGGAGCACGCTGGCGGGCTACATCGGGCATCGGGTCCCGGCCCGCTGGTTGGACCACGACTCGTGGGTGTTCCGGCTACGCGGCTCCGAACGTGACGGCTCGTTCTACGTGCGGCACACCGCTATCAAGAAGTGGAAGCGGTTCCTGCCCGAAGCCGGCGACGTGTTCAACGACGGCTTCCACAAGCGGCACCTGCGCAGCCGCGACCGCAACTACATGGAGCGGTTCGTCATCGAGACCCGCCGCGCCGAATTCACGCACTACCTCGTGATGGCTGTCGCGCCGTTCTTCTTTCTTTGGAACCCGTGGTGGTTGGGGCTCGTCATGGTGGCGTACGCCGTGCTGGCCAATGTGCCCTGCGTTGCGGCCCAGCGGTACAACCGGGCTCGTTTCCTGCGGGTGTTGGCGCAACTCCCGCCGTCATCCGCCAACCCCACCCGGATCGGAGACACCGAGTGACCGACGACTTCGACTTCTCCGAGATCCGTACGCACTATCAGCAGTCGTCGCTCGACGTTGCCGATGTCGATCCCAACCCGATGCGACAGTTCGCGCAGTGGTTCCAAGAAGCACTCGACAGCGGGGTGAACGAGCCCGACGCCATGGCGGTGGCCACCGCCACTCCCGAGGGCGTGCCGTCGGTGCGCTTCGTGGTGTTGCGCGGGTACGACGACCGCGGCTTCGCCTTCTACACGAACGACACGAGTCGAAAAGCGGGTGAGATCGCAGCCAATCCGCGCGCGGCCATTACGATCTACTGGCGCGAGCTCGAACGGCAGGTGCGGGTGGTTGGCTCGGTGACGAACGTGCCGCAGGAGGAAGCCGAGCGGTACTACCGCAAGCGACCGCTCGAGAGCCGCATCGGTGCCTGGGCGTCACCGCAGAGCGAAGTGATCGCAGACCGTGCGGCGCTCGACGCGCTGGTGAAGGCGGCGGCCGCGCGGCTCGGTGACGACCCACCCAAGCCGCCGTTCTGGAACGGGTATCTGGTGGCACCGGACGAGGTGGAGTTCTGGCAAGGCCGCGCCGGTCGTTTGCACGACCGCGTGCGCTACAGCAGTTCCGGCCCGGGTTGGAACTTGGAGCGGCTCGCACCCTGAAGGGATGTGAGCGCGAGTTCCTGCAGCTGCAGTGACAACTCGGTGGCGGGTCCACTCGCCGGGCGCCTGAACGGAGCAGCAATGCTCATTGCGCCGGTCACGAACTGCTGCACGCGTTCGGCGCCGGCGAAGTTCGGTTCGATGTGGTCGCGCAAGTTGGCGACCACGCCGCTGTACTGCAGCGCGTACAGGAACCGCGCGGCGCGGTCCCAGCGGTTCCCAGCGTCGGGGTCGTGCTCCCAGGTTTGATTGGGTGGGCCGATCAAGGCCTGCACATCCCAGAGGAACTCTGGCGACGCCGGGAGTTCGACGCTGGCCGCAATTCGCTCAAGGTGTTTCTCGTTGGCGCGAGCCAGCGCGTCCCAAGCGATGTTGTGCGCGTCAATGGCGGCTTGGAGCGGGGCAACTGCTGCACGTTGCTCGAGCGCGGTGGTGATAGCGGCGACCGAGTCGCTGTACTCGTAGGCCCACCGGTGGAACTGTGAACTCCCCGCGAGGGAGTGCATCATGCGGGCATCGGCACGGATCTCGTCGAAGCTGGGCGGAGCGAATGGTTCTGCCTCGGCGCGGGTAGCGAGATACAGCTCGGCGGCGCGGAGCTGCACTCGATCGTCGGCCTGGTCCCGCGTCACGGAAAGACCGATGCGGCGGGCGGCGCGTACCAGTGCCGGGTCTTGCTCTTCGAGGAGCTCGCGCAGTTTCTCTGCTCGTCGCTGGTTCTGGGCGAGGGCCATGCGGTACCGACGGGTGTTGGTGTCGAGTGATGCGGCAATTGGCGCCGCGTGCTCGGCCGCAATGTCGACCCGTGGGTGGAGTCGCAGCGCGTTCGCCGTGTCGAGCCACTCGCCGAGCGCCCCGGGAAGGTCTTCGGCCAGGCCGGGGAGTGCGATCCGGTGGAGAAGCCGATCGGGCACCCGCCAGGGCGGGGCCGGACCGCGCTCGGGATCCTCGCCGGTGTTGGCGATGTATTGCGCCGCCCGGGCGGCGAGCGCGCCGTTGGAGCGAGCGAACGCCATGGCGGATCCCAACGCGCCGCTCCATGTGAGGAGCGTGACGGAGGGGGGTTCGCTCATCGATCTCCGAGCGACCACAAGCGCTGCGCCGGGCGTTCCGCTCGTCGTGCACGAATGCCGTCGAGCTGCTGACTCAGTTCCGTGCGGGGCCGGTCATCGGTCGGCAGCATGCGACCCACGAGGCCACGCGCGAATTCGACGGCATTGACGATGAGGGTGAAGTCCGGCCAGTTCGGGTCGAGTTCGTGGTGCAGGTTGTCGAGTACGCCGCCTTGGACCATCGCCATGAGGAGGCGAGCCGATCGATCCCACCCGTCGGCCTGGGAAACGGGGTCGTCGACTCCGGGGCGCTCGCCGATGAGCGCACGCACGCCCAGATCGTCGGCGAGCCGGTGCCCGGGCACCGCGGCCCGGATCATCTGTTCGACCAACTGCGTGGATTGGTCCATGAGCCGCTCACGCGTGACGTTGTTCTTCGCAATCGCGGTATGCAACGTGATTGCGTTCTCGGCGAATCGCTGCGATTCCGCAATGTCGGTGACTGCTTGCTGGGCCAGCCGAAGCGTGTACAGACTGAGCATGCCCGCAACCGCATTGAATTGGTTGAGCGTGTCCGCGTCGCGCAGCACGCGCGCCACGAAATCGCCGCCGAGCAGCGTGGGCTGTTCCAGTCGCGCCTGCAGTCGTTGGTGGGCGGCATCGATGACGGGTCGCACTGCGTGCGGATCCGCCGGAACGTTGATGCCGAGCGCGCGCAGTTCCTGGTCGCGCGCAGGGAGCACACCGGCGCGCTCGAGTCGCCGGGCGACGCGCCAGGGGCGCTGCTTGACGTAGTCGAGGTAGGCGTCGGCGCGGCGCAGGGTTGAGGCGAGCTGCACCCGATACGAGTGGTGGGCCACCGTCATCACGGCGCGGCGATGCTCGACCGTCGACGCGAGGGCCTCGGGGTCAAGTGCAGGGAAGAGGCGGAGGTGGTGGCGCGCCACCAGCCAGGCGCGGCTCGCTTCATCCAGTGCTGCCGGGGGTTCCGCGTGCGCAATTTCGAAGACGTCGACGTTGGGGTCGAGGGCCCAAAGCTCGGCCGCGGGGAAGGGGGCGTCGCTCGATCCAGCGCGGCCGCCCGTCGCGGTGGCCAAGAACGCTGCTCCGACACTCTGTCCGTGGGCGTCAGCGTCGAGGATGGCGGCGTTGACCGCCCAGTCCGCGATCAAGAACTGTCCGTGCTCCGCGCCTGCCATGGGTTCGACGGTAGGACAACCTGCCGAGAACGGTCAAAACGGACGCGCGCTCCGGAGGTGGCGTGGCGCTCGTCCCGGGGCTCAACTGGCCCAGTGTTCGATCCAGGTCACGGCGCGGGCCCGGGCGTCGGGTTCGGCGAGCGTCACCGTCTCGGCCCGATAGCGCACCACCGAGCTGGGCGAACCGGCCTTCTCGAGGGCGAGGGCCAACGGTTCGAGCACCTCGACGTCGTCCTCGCGGCCGAGGATCAGCCAGGGCGAGCGCAACTCATCGAGCAGTTCGCCGGCAAGTTCGCCGGCAGGACCAACGCTGATGACGGCATCGAGCGTGCCTTCCACGGCGAGGGCCGCGCCCAACGGCGCGGCCGCGCCGCTGCAGACCGCGACGACACGCGGGTCGGTGCTGTGGGCGGCCCGGCGGACCTGCAGGACCGACTCGATGGAGGCGTCGGCGGTGAAGACCGACCAGCCGAACGCCGCCAAGGGGTCGGCGCACTCGTGGGGGCCGCCGGCCCCGGCGATCACAATGGCAACCACGCCAAGACCATACGCCGGGGCGGCCGGCGACGGCAGAATCGGCGCTCATGACGACTGCCGCCGCCCTCTGCTTCCTCGCCTTCTTCATTGCTGCGATCACCGACTGGAACGCCGTTGCGTTGGGAAACCAGCGCCTCGAGTTCGTGGCCAAGCCCGCCGCCACGGCGTTCCTGCTGATCGTGGCGGCATTGTGCGAGACCGCCGATCCGGCGCGTCGCTGGTGGTTCGTGGCCGCGCTCGCCTGTTCGCTCGCTGGCGACGTCTTCTTGATGTTGCCGACCCGCCAGTTCGTCGCCGGGTTGGCCAGCTTCCTTGTGGCGCATGTGCTCTACATCGTGGGCTTTGCGGTCGACGCGCCGCGCGAGTGGCCCATCGGGTGGTGCCTCGCCATCGTGATCATGCTTGGCACAGTGGCGGCGGTTCCGTTGATCAACGGAATCCGCAGTGGGAGTGAGCGGGCGTTGCTCGCCCCGGTCCTCATGTACATGACCGCCATCTCGGTGATGGTTGCGTTCGCGATCTCGACCGGACTTGCGTGGGCAATCATCGGGGCGAGCTTCTTCTTCGTGTCCGACTACTTGATTGGTTGGAGCAAGTTCGTGCGTGGCGACGAAGGCCGCAACAGCGTGCAGGTCGCGATCATGGCCACGTACCACGTGGCACAACTCGGACTGGTGGTTTCGCTGCTGCGCTGATAGGGCACGCCATGGTCATGGGCGTGGAGTTCCGAGACCGGGTCGATGCCGGCCGCCAGCTGGCGGCCAAGCTCCGCTCGTATCCGCTCGACGATCCCATCGTGGTTGGTCTTCCTCGCGGTGGCGTTCCGGTGGCCGCCGAAGTTGCCCGCGCGTTGGGCGCGCCGCTCGACGTGTTGGTCGTGCGCAAGCTCGGCGTGCCGGGCCACGAAGAACTCGGGTTCGGGGCCATCGGTGAAGACGACGTGACGGTCGTCGATCGGCATATGACCGCCGACCTGCGCATGAGCGAATCCCAGATCGCAGCCGTCGAGTTCGCCGAACGCGAACGGCTCGACGAACGCGTGGCGCGGTACCGGGCCGACCATCTGTTCGTGCCGCTGGCCGGCCACGACGTGGTGGTGGTCGACGACGGGGTGGCCACTGGAGGGACCGCGCGCGCGGGTGCGCAGGTGGCGCGTCACCACGGCGCGACACGTGTGATCCTGGCGGTACCCGTGGGTTCGCCGCCGGCGCTGAACGCGTTGCAAGCCGACTACGACGAGGTGATCAGCGTGCTCGCGCCGTCACACATGTACGCGGTGGGTGAGTGGTACGACGACTTCTCACCCACCACGGACGATGACGTGATGGCAATCCTCAGTGCAACGAGGACTACAGAACGAGGGTGACTTCCGCGTCGTCGAGCGAGTTCTCCTCGCGGTACTTGCAGAGCTGCTCGATGGTGCACATCGCAATGCGGTGCTCTTCGCAGAACATCTGCAGGTAGGGCAGACGCGCGGGGGAGCCGTCGTCGTGCAGCACCTCACAGTCGACGGCCACCGGCGGCAACCCGGCCAGACGCACCAAGTCGACCGCCGCCTCGGTGTGACCACGACGCTCGAGCACGCCGCCCGGCTTGGCGCGCAGCGGGAACACGTGGCCCGGGCGCACGAAGTCGGTGGCCACTGCATCGGGGTCGAGCACCGAACGAATCGTGAGCGCGCGGTCTTGCGCGCTGATGCCGCTGCCACCTTGGGCGTGGTCGATCGGAATGGCGAAGGGCGTGTCGACGGTTTCTTGGCCGGCCGGCAACATCGGGTGGATGTTCAGGCGATCCAGGTAGTCGGCGTGCGCGGGCATGGTCACCAGACCGCGCGCCCAGCGCAACATGAAGTTGATGGCTTCGGGCGTGACCCACGCGGCCGCCATGATGAGGTCACCCTCGTTCTCACGGTCCTCGTCGTCGGTGACGAGCACCATTTCCCCTCGGCGGATCCGCTTGAGGGCTTCTTCGACGCTGGCGAACATCAGTAACTCCTTGGCTTGCTCAGTGTGACGGCGCAAGTTCGGCCGGCACGCCCGGCGACTCGGGTGAGCCGTCGGGAAGGTCAACAATCATCCGACATCCATGCGGTTCCCGTCGCCCCGCCCGGATTTCGCCGCCGTGGAGGTCGACGATCCAGCGGGCGATGGCCAGGCCGAGCCCGGCCCCACCGCCGCTCGAACTCCGGGCCGAGTCGGCCCGGTAGAACCGTTCGAACACCTTGTCGAGGTCGGCATCGGGGATGCCGGGGCCCTCGTCGCACACCTCGATGGTGACGCCGTGGCGTGACCGGGTGGCTTTGACTTCGACCGTGCCGCCCTCGGGCGTGAAGCGCACCGCGTTCTCGAGCAGATTGGCGACGACCTGATGCACGCGCTCGGCGTCGGCGTCAGCGGCCAGGTTGTGGGGTTCGACCGTGACGGCCACGGACACGTCAGGCGCGTGCAGCTGGGTTTCCTTTGCCGCGTGTTCGAGCAGCGGTTCGATCTCGAAGTGGGAACGCTCCAGCGGCACGACGCCGCTTTCCAAACGTGACAGGTCGAGGAGTTGGTGCACGAGCCGGCCGAGGCGCTCCACCTGGGCGAGCATCACGGCGAAGGTGTCGCGGTCGGGCGGCTCGACGCCGTCGACAAGGTTCTCGAGCTTTGCCTGCAAGGCGGTGATGGGCGTGCGCAGTTCGTGACTCACGTTCGCCACGAGGTCGCGGCGCACCCGATCCGTCTCGGCGAGTTCCGCTGCCATGCGGTTGAACGCGACTGCGAGCTGGGCCATCTCGCCGCGGCCGCGCACGGTGACCCGCAGGTCGTAGTGGCCGTGGGCCATGGCGTCGGCCGCTTCGGTGATCTCGCGCAACGGCGTGGTGAGGCCACGGGCCAAGATCCGTACGAAGAGCAGCGCGACCACCGCCGCAATGACGCCCGCAACGCTGGGCCACAACTGGACGCGCAGCCCAAGCCAGAACACGAACACGGTGACGCCCACGGCACCCAGGACCATGACGCCGATCTTGAGCTTCAGTGTGGGGAGCGGTTCGAGCGGATGCACGTCGTCGAAGTTCTTGCGCACCCGCTGGATACGGTCGTTCATGACGGGTCGCCCTCGTTCATGCTGTATCCGATGCCGTGCACGGTGCGGACGATCTCGTCGCCCAACTTCCGGCGCAGCGCGCGCACGTGCGAGTCGACGGTGCGACCGCCGACGTCGCTGTCGTATCCCCAGACCTGGGCCAGGAGCTGCTCGCGGGTGCACACCGTGCCCGGTCGGCTGGCGAGGAACGCCAACAAGTCGAACTCGGTGGGCGTGAGGTGCACCTCGACGGCGCCGTCGTACACCCGCCGTTGCGCCACGTCGATGGAGACCGAACCGGCGGTGATGGTCTGGGTGCCCGACGCGGCGAGCAGCTCGGCCGCGCGGTTGACCCGGCGCAACATGGCCTTCACCCGAGCGACCAGTTCGCGCGCCGAGAACGGCTTGGTCATGTAGTCGTCGGCGCCGACGGTCAATCCGGTGAGGACGTCGGCCTCGGTGTCGCGGGCGGTGAGCATGAGGACGGGCACCGGTCGCTCGGACTGAATGCGCCGGCAGACCTCGAGGCCATCGAGACCGGGCAGCATCAGGTCGAGGACGACCAGATCGGGCTGCAGGCGGGCTGCGGCATCGATGGCGACCAGGCCGTCGGCCGCGATCTCGACCGAGAAGCCCTCGGAGCGCAGGCGGGCGGCGACGGCGTCGGCGATGGTGGCCTCGTCCTCAACCACCAGGACCGTTGGGGGAAGCGCCGACACCGACATGAACACCCCTTGAGGATAAGGAACCCGTCCGGTAGCCGTCTCGCTGGAGATGTGCGGATTTCGTGCAGGTCCGGCGGCCCGGCCAAGTCGGGGCCCTGGGGGCGGGCGGGACCCGGCAGGCGGGGAAATCTGGTCCGGCGAACTCCCCCTCGAGGCCCACCCGGGTGCCTGCCGATGAACCGCAGTGATGAATCCGCCGGTGACGACCCCGCCAGTGATCCTGACGATCGCCGGCAGCGACAGTGGCGCCGGCGCAGGACTCCAGGCCGACCTCAAGACCATCGCAGCACTCGGTGGGTACGGGGTGTCGGTGGTGAGCGCGCTCACCGCGCAGAACACTGCGGAAGTACGCGCGCGCCACACCCCACCGATCGAGTTCTTCGACGCGCAACTCGACGCGGTGCTCGAGGATTTCGACGTTCAGGCCGTGAAAACGGGGTTGCTCGCAAGCGCGGAAATTGTGGCGCGCGTCGGTGCGCGTGCCGCGCGCGGCGACTTGCCGAACCTCGTGGTCGATCCGGTGCTCGTGTCGTCGCGAGGCGACGCTCTCTTCGACGCCGAGGTCGAAGCCGCCTACCGCGAGTGCGTGCTGGCGCACGCGCACGTGCTGACACCCAACGTCGCCGAAGCGGCCCGGCTCCTCGGGCGAGCGGTGGTGAGCGACGACGACGTGCGGAATGCGGCGGCGGAACTGGCGTCGTTTGGTCCGTCCACGGTGATCGTGACCGGGGGGCGACACTGCGACCCCAAGTCGGCGGTCGACGTCGTGTACTCCGCCGGGATGCACGGCGAACTCCGGGCGCCTCGGGTAGCGACGGCCAACACCCACGGCACCGGCTGCAGCTTGTCCGCCGCCATCGCCACGGGCCTGGGGCAGGGGCGGCCCGGGCTCGAAGCCGTGGCTGCGGCCAAGGCATTCGTCCACGCCGGGCTGGTCGGGAGCTGCGACTGGAAGCTCGGGCGAGGACCCGGGCCCATCGATCACTTTGTGGATCTTCGATCCTCTTGATTCAGCGCTGCGCGCGCCGATGAATCGAGACAGACATGGATGATGGGGCGGCTGCTCCGGGGACTCGAAGGGAATCGAAATGGCGATGGATCTCGATGCTCTCGCCGAAGCGGCTGCGTGCCTCGAACCGCTCCCTGCGAGTGTCACCCGCTTGGCTTCCCTGGTTTCCAACGGCGACCCGGACCTCGCCGAGATCGCGGAGATCGTCGGGTACGACCAAGCGCTGACCGCCAGCCTGTTGCGCAGCGCGAACTCTTCGTGGAGCGCGAGCCGCACGTCGATCACGACGGTTCGCGACGCAGTCATCCGGCTTGGCTACGGAACCGTCCTGTCGCTGGCGCTCGGCGTGAACGTGCGCAAGCGGATGCAGCAGTCGTTGCCCGAGTACGGCTTGGCCGAAGGTGACCTGTGGCGTCACTCGGTGGCGGCGTCGTTGGCTGCGGAAGTGATGCCGCGCCACACGCGTGTCCGTATCCCGAACGAGGCCACCACGGCCGCGTTGCTCCACGACGTGGGCAAGCTGGTGATGGGTCGGTTCCTCGACGCCGCAGTGCTCGAGACGCTCGAGCGGGCCCAGGAACAAGGTGGGGTGTCGCGTCGGGTGGCCGAGTCCGAGATCCTCGGTGTGCACCACGGGGAACTCGGCGGACTGATCGCCCAGAGCTGGGGGCTGCCCGAAGCCATCACCCAGGGGATCACGTACCACCACGACCCCGATGAATGTGCCGAGCCGATCACCCTCGCCGTCCACGTGGCTGATGTGATCGCGAAGACGATCGGTGCGGGCAACGATGACAACACCGACCCCGAGGCGAGCCTCTTTGCCCTCGAGGCGCTGCAGCTCTCGCCCGACCAGTTCGAGACGGTCTCCGCGACCGTGTCGGAGCGATTCGAAGAGGTGATGCGCCGCTACTGAGCGCCTCTGGGGCCTGGCTCCGGCGCTGGAAGCGGCTGACACGTTCCTCTGACCGACCAGAGGAGTATTTCGATGGCCGACGGCTTCGACGCGCACACACCCGGACCGGGTGAGTCGTCGCGCGCCGCCCCGCCACTGGCCGTCGGTTCGGAGTTCGGCCCGTACCGCCTGGAGGCGCTGCTCGGCACCGGTGGGTGGAGCGCTGTGTACCGCGCCGTCGACACCCGCACCGGGTACCACCTGGCGCTGAAGGTGTGGTCGAGCGTGCGGCCGGCGTCGGATGTGCGGGCGCGGGCGTGGGCATTGGCCGAGCGCGCGCATCGCCTCGATCGCCTCACCAACGTGAACGTGCACGACGTGGGCGAAGTCAACGGCGTGCCCTACGTCGCGTACCGCACGGTGCTCGCCGCCAGCCTCGCTGACGTGATCGAAGAGCACGGCGCGCTCGACCCGCAGCTGGCACTGGCGGTGGTGCGCGCGGTAGCCACGGTGCTCGATGCCGCCCACGCCCACGCGGAGTGGCACGGCAAGTGTGGACCCTCCAACGTCCTCATGGACGATCGCGATCTCACGCGCGCACGTGTGTTCGTCAGCGACTTCAGTGTCGCCCCCGATCACGAACTCGATCGCGACCCGTTCTCGGCCCCGGAGTTCAATGCCGGTCGGGCGTTCGACGGCCGCGCCGACGTGTACTCGCTCGCCGCCACGTACTTCACCGCGGTGACCGGCGTGGCCCCGGTGGGGCCGGCGTGGATCGATGGCGAGTACGTACCGTGGCACGAGGGCGATCTGCCGCGCCGCCTGCGATCGTTCCGCCCCGACGCGCCAATGGCGCTCGACGCGCTCCTCGCGGCTGCGCTCGATGCCCGTATCGACCAACGCCCGCGCACACCGGCCGAGTTCGTGCAGGCCGTCGAAACGGCGTTGGTCACCCCCGACCCGGCCGTGGAAGAACCGGCAGACGACGACCGCGTGGCCATGGCGGCGCCGCGCTTCTCGCGTGCAACCGTGTTGGCGGGCGTGGGCGCGCTGGTCGTGGTGCTCGGTCTGGGCGGGTACTTCTTGTTCGGATCATCCGACGATCGGCCGGTGGCAGTCACCACCACGACGGCCGCGCCCGACGCCGCCGCGTTGGCCACCCAACGATTGCGGGCCATTGCGCCGAACGGTGTGTCGTGCCAGTCGGTGCCGGTGGGGGACGGCGTCGGCGAAGTGGCCCGACTGCAGTGCGCAACCCCCGTCGGTGCGCTTACCCTTGCCGAGTTCGTCGACGAGTCGACGATGGCGCAGAGCTACGGCAAGCGCACGTCGTTGCTCACCACCAACACTGGTGGCGCAGGGACACCCGACGAGAAGTGCGCGAAGCCGGGTGTGCACGCGTGGACCACGTCGCGGGACCAGACCAAGGCGGGCGAGTACTTCTGTCTGTCGGGTGATCAGACCGCACGCGTCGACTTCACCGGCGACAAGGCGCAGGTGTGGGGCTATGTCGAGAGCGAGACGGCGAAGATCGGTGAACTCAGCCAGTGGTTCCTCGAGTCGATGCGCCCGCAGCTGGAGCGCGCGACCCGGCCGCCGGTCCCCACCACGTCCTCGCTGAAGGCGGGGAAGCGCTGATGGAACTTGCGCTGGTTGTACAACCGCCCGGAGGCGCCGCTCGTGACGTGGCGATCGACATCGACGACGAGGCGATGGCTGCGGATCTCGTGGCACTGGTTGCCGCGCACCTGGGGCTCGCCGACGGCGCGGCCGGCGAACTCGCCATGTTCGACACCGCACGCAAGCGGTGGTTGGGCGACCAGACGGTACGCTCGGCTGCGCTCTGCAACGGTGACGCGCTGCTGTTGGCTCGACGCGAAGACACGCACTGGGTCGTCAACGGTGGCCTCGGTGGCGCGGCGAGCGCACCGCAGGTGGCCGCACCGGTGATTGAACTCGCCGTGGTCGGGGGAACCGACGCCGGACGCCACTGGTCGTTGCCGGCCGGAACCCACAGCGTGGGCAACGACGCTCGCAACGAGGTGCGGCTGGGAGCAGTCGGGGCAGTGCGCGAACCGTTCGCGTTCGAGGTTGCGCCCGGCTTGGTGCGCGTGGTGCCGGCGCCGGGCGCGCGGGTTCGGGCCGAAGGCCGTCGCATCCGAGCGCCCTACGAGCTGGCGCCGGGCGAGATCCTTGCGATCGGCGAGCACCGGTTGGCGTACCGACCGGTTGACGCGCCGCCACCCGAGCGAGAAGTGCGGCACGGGAAGGTTCGATTCAACCGTCCGCCGCGTACCTCGGTGCCGCCGGTCGAACGCACGATCGAGGCGCCGGCCGTACCGGAACGGTCGCAGCGGCCTGAGATCGCCTGGGCCATGGCCATCGCGCCGCTCCTCATGGGGGTGGCGATGGTGGTCTTCACCAAGAACATCCTCTTCGCCGGGTTCATGTTCTTGTCGCCGGTCATGGTCGTGTGGCAGCACTTCGACCAGAAGCGCAAGACGAAGCAGAAAGGTCGCGGCGACGAAGCCGAGTTCCGTCGCCGCGTCGAGCAGCTGAGCGCCGACGTCGCGAGCGCGCGCGACGACGAACGGCGCCGGCGGCGGATCACCCAACCCGACCCGGCCGACGTGCTCGACCGCATCATGAGCTTGCGCAGCGACGTCTGGGAGCGGCGCGCAACTGATCCTGACTTCCTGGCGCTGCGCGTGGGCTTGGCGGATCTTCCGGCGCTGGGATCGGTGAAGCTGCCCGACGGCGGGCGCGATGATCTGCGCAAGTTGGCCGCGCAGCGCTTGATGATCGACCGTCCGTTGCGGGCGGTGCCACTGGCGCCGGCGCTACCTGAAGATCGTTCGCTCGGTCTGGTCGGCGATGCCAACCGCGTCGAAGCAACCGGCGCGTGGTGTGCGCTCCAGGCGGCGGCGTTGCACAGTCATCGCGACCTGGGGCTGGTGGTGTGTGTGCCGCCCGATCGCGCCGGCGCATGGGAATGGGCGAAATGGCTCCCGCATACGCGTGATCACGTGGGGAGCGATGGCCCGAGCGTGGCGTCCACCCCCGATTCGTCGCGCGAGCTGGTGGGACGGTTGGTCGACTTGGTGACGGCGCGCGTCAACGAGACGCGCTCGGGTTTCACGGTGGATCGCTCGACCCTTGGTGCCGCCGTGCTCGCCGTGCTGCACGAGCGGGCCGTCGAATCTGCGAGCGCAGTGGACCGACTGCTGGCCGAAGGTCCCGAAGTCGGCGTGTACGTGTGCTGGGTGGGGAGCGATGCGCGCAAGCTTCCCGGTGGGATTCGCACGGTGGCCGAGCTTCCGGCCCGCGGCTTTGGTCGGATGCATCGACCGGGGACCGACACGCCCGAGTTCGAGTTCGTCGTGGACGACGTTCCTCACGAGTTGGTGGCGCGCGCCGCACGGGCCCTGGCGCCGGTCGTCGACGTGACGAGTGCCGCCGGCGGCGGCGGGGTGCCGCGGGTCGTGAACCTGCTCGAGATGCTCGACGTCGAGAATCCGACGGCCGAGTGGGTGGCGCGGGGCTGGCGTTCACCGCATGCACGGCTCGACGCGCCCATTGGTATGGCGGCCGAAGGTCCGCTCACGGTCGATCTGCGGCGCGACGGCCCGCACGCGTTGGTCGCCGGAACGACTGGTGCGGGCAAGAGCGAACTGCTCCAGACGTTGGTGGCGTCCCTTGCGCTGTCACACTCGCCGCAGCGGCTGAACTTCTTGTTCGTCGACTACAAGGGTGGTGCCGCATTCGCCGAGTGTGTGGAGCTCCCGCACGCCGTGGGCATGGTCACCGACCTCGACGGGCGTTTGGCTCGGAGGGTGTTGTTGTCGCTGAACGCCGAAGTGCGCCGCCGGGAGCACGTGTTCAAGGCGCGCGGTGTGAAGGACATCGTGGAGTTCGAGCGGGTCGCGCCAGAAGAAGCACCCGCGAACCTCATCATCATCTGCGACGAGTTCGCGGTGCTGGCCCGAGAAGTGCCCGAATTCGTGGACGGGATAGTCGACGTGGCCCAGCGCGGTCGTTCGCTCGGTATGCACCTCGTGCTCGCCACGCAGCGGCCGGCTGGGGTGGTGAACGACAACATCCGTGCGAACACGAACCTGCGGATCGCGCTGCGCGTCGCTGATGCGAACGACAGCACCGACGTGATCAACGACGCGGCCGCGGTGCGGATCCCGCGCACGTTGCCCGGTCGCGCGTACGCCCGCTTGGGCCACTCCGAACTGACGGCATTCCAAGCCGCGTACAGCGGTGGCTACACCGCCGAGAAGGACAAGAGCTCGGGAACGGTGGCCGACCTCACCGCGGGCGCGAAGGGGCGCACGTCCCAGCCGGTGGTTGCCGAAGGCAGCGCCACCGACCTGCGCCGCTTGGTCGACGCGATGTTGGGCGCGGCAGCGCAGCTGCACTTGCCGCCGGTGCGCCGTCCGTGGCTGCCGCCGTTGGACCCGGTCATTCCGATCGCGTCGCTCGTGGGGGCCGAGGACTTCGACCCGGTCGACCCGGGGCGGCGCGCCGCGTTCGGCATGATCGACGAACCGGCGGAGCAGCGCCAACGGGTCTACGTCCACGACTTCGAGTCCGACGGCAACATCTTGTTGTACGGCACCAGCGGCGCCGGCAAGACCACGGCATTGCGATCCGTTGCTGCGTCGTTGACGGTGGGCACGCAGGCACGCGACGTGCAGTTCTTCGTGATCGACTGTGCGGCCGGTGCGCTCACCAGCCTGGCAGACCTGCCGCACTGCGGCGGGGTGGTGACCGCGCGTGAGGCCGAGGACGTCGACCGCATGTTGACCTACCTGGAACGACAGGTCGATGAGCGCAAGACGTTGCTCACTGGTTCTGGCGCCGGCAGCTTTTCGGAGTTCCGTCGCATTGCGGCGGCGAACGGGCAGGCGACGCCGCCGCGCATCGTGGTGCTGCTCGATTCCTACGGTGGATTCAGCGCCGCGTTCGAGCGGGTCGATTACGGCGCGTGGAACGACCGGGTGCAGCGGCTGGTTGCCGAAGGTCGTCCGCTCGGAGTGTCGTTCGTGATCACGGGTGACCGGCGGGGCGCGATTCCCTACGCGTTGGGGGGCTTGGTCGAATGCCGTTTGGTGATGCGCATGGCCGACGCCGACGAGCTCACCACGTTGGGTGTGCCCCACACGATTGCTCGGGACTCGGTGTTGCCGACCGGTCGGGCGTTCATGGGCGACGGCATCGAAATGCAGTTCGCCGTTCCTGGTGATGACGCGGCTGGTGACGCGCAGAACCGGGCGTTGCGCGCGCTTGTCGAGTACTTGCAGGTGCGTGACGGTGGCCAGCGTGCGCAACGGCTCGAGTCGTTGCCAACGCAGGTTCCGGCTGATCGGTTGCCCGCGCCGACCGAACCGCTGCTGCTTCCGATCGGGGTGTTCGCGGCGCCAGAAGGATTGGCGTTGGCCACGGCGGATCTCCGGCTCGGCCACTACTTGGTGGTGGGGCCGCGCCAGACCGGCCGCACGAACGCGCTCGCGGTCATTGCGGCGCAAGCGGCGCGGGGCCGAGGCGCGGAGTTGCACTTGTTGAGCGGCCGTCCGTCGCCGCTGGCGGCCTTGCCGATCTGGTCAGGCGTGCACGTGGGCATGGACATGCCGACGTTCGTGGAGTCGTTGGCCGGGACGTTGATGATGCGGCCGGCCGGCGCGCCGCCCGTGGTGTTGGTGATCGACGACGCCGAGGAGATCGGTGACGGGATGACGGCCATGGCGCTCGACGCAGCACTCCGTGCGCCGGGGCGTGAGCACCTGCGGATCGTCGCCGCGTGCGACTCGGGGTTCGCCGCCCGGGCGTACTCGGGGTGGTTGGCCGAAGTGCGGCGTGGTCGCAACGTGTGTTGCTTCCGCCCGGATCCGCAGCAGGACTCCGAGCTGGTGGGGACGCGGTTACGCGAGCTTCCGGGGCAGAAGTGGCCGGCGGGCCGGGCCCTGTTGACGATCGACCGGATGCCGGTCACCGGGCAGGTGGCAATCGTCCCTGAGCGAATATTGCGAACCCGCCGTTGACAATTGGGAGATTGCTATCTATTCTCCCAATTACCGGGAAGCGGAAGTACCGGCCGTAACGGACACGGCCCCCGGCCAGATTCAAGGAGCGTTTCCCGATGGCCCAGATCGCCCAGCTGTCGTCAGCCGATGCAGCCAAGACCGCCGAGTCGGCCCGCAAGGCCGGCGAGATCCTCAATGCCGCACAAGGCAACGTGGCGAACTCGGTGAACAACACCGGGCACGCCGGTTTGCACCACGACGCCAGCGTGCAGCTCTCCGCCGACCTCAAGCGAGCCGCAGGGTACCTGCGCGAAGTGCTCGTGATGCTGTCGTCGCAAACCATCGAGTTCGACGGCCAGTCCCACCAGCTCGTCGCCTCTGGCGCCAATGGCGTGGCGAACATCCCGGTCACTCCGGGCTGGTGAGCAACCCCTTCTCGCAGAAAGAGCTGAACAATGCCTGCTGACTTCATTCGCATGACCACGACCGGCGCCACCGACGTCAACACCAAGACGGCGACCGGAGCTGACCTCATCAACGCTGCCCACCAAGAGCTGCTCGCGGTGTTCCAGTCGACGCAGTTCCAAGGTGATGGCGCCCAAGGCATCCGTGACCAGATTGCGCTCCGGTTGAACCGGGCCAAGCAGATCTGTGACCAGAACCGTCAGTTCGGTCAGAACACGGTTCGGACCCACGACCAGATGATGGGTACTGACGCAATGTACGGCGGTCGCATTCGCGGCATGGCCGGCTGATCGTTCGTACCACGCGCGGAATCAAATATCGGAGGACGGGCTGCGCGTGACGCGCGGCCCGCGTTCGGAACTCCGGGAGGACGACCATGCCGCTGACGGCATCGCAGGTCAAGGCCCGCGTCGATGACGTGCGCAACGTGAGGAAGAACTCAATCTCCGACGCGTGCGAGAAGCTCACTAACGCCGCCGGAGCGGCTCGGGTACCTGATTTCAACGCCTGGGCTGCGCAGTGGCACGGTTCGTTTGCCTCTGTGTACAGCGACAGTTTCTCGCCTACGATGCAAGCGGTAGCCGAGCGGCTCGAGCACGCTCGGGCAACCGGCCTCGGTATGCGTCAACACGTCGCAGGCATTTAGGGGCGGGCGATGAGTGACCAAATGATCACCCAAGCGATCCCAGAAGTCCTGAGTCACGTGGGCACGAGCATCGGCGCGTACGGCAACACGCTGGAGCAAGCGTCGAAGACCATCAATGACAGCGTGAGCGAGATCATGAGCAACGCGTCGGCTGCCGTGAGCGAGCTCGAGGCCATCATCTCCGAGGCGCAGCAGTCGGCTGCCACGCTGCAGGACATGCGTCAGCGTGCGCTGACGATGGTGCAAGCGTTCGAGGCCCGTGCCGCTGCGGAGCCAGACCCCGCAATCAAGTCGCGAGCGGCGGCGGACGCAACCTGGCAACGTGATGACGCCGCAACCCTCGATGCACAGATCACCGACCTCTTCTACGCGATCCTCTACGCCATGAAGGCACGCGATGGGTTCGCGGGCGCCAACAACTTCATGGACGTGTTCGCCCGCGAACCGTTCGCCGAGCTGCCTTCGTACGTCCCGTACGTCCGCAACTGGGGTACTGCCGTGACCATGTTTGCCAACGACTTGACGGCAGCTGACGAAACCGGAGCGCGCGACGTCGTGAAGGTGACGTCTCTCGAGGTCGACGGCGAACGTCGATACGGTGTGTACCGCGCTGCGGACCGGGTCCCGAACATCAAGGGTGATGGAACAGTCATCGAGTACCGCAACGACACCGGCTACTACTTCATCGACCCCGACAAGCACGCGTTCGGTCAGGGCGATCTTGCGAGTCCGTACCTAGGGAATGCCGATTCGCAAGTGGAGACGCGCTACAACGCCGAGTTGGCGAAGCGGTTCCTCGAGGGGCTGCGCCAACGCGAGCTCGATGCGCAGCTCGCCGCCGCGAATGCGTCGCCTGCGCCTGCGCCGCCTGCGTAGGCCGCACCGGGCCGCACCGGAGCTTCTTCGTCATCCGAGCGGGTTACCGGCTCCGAACCTTGTACCGAGTGGTTCGGGTCGGTCGTCCTGATGCCCCGGGCTGAGGCTCGGGGCGCGCGTGCCCCCGCTTTCCCCAGGCGACCGACCCGCCCCCACTGGGTGGCGGCGCACTCTCAGCGCTGCAGGTGGGCGACAACGCCGCGGCAGGCCGCGTACACCATCACGTACACCTCGGCGAAGTCGTCCGGTCCTCCGTAGTACGGATCTGAGACTTCCAGGTCGTCGGCGTGCTCGTCGAAACTGCGCAGGAGTGCGATGGTGGCGTCATGGCCGGCGGGCGCGACACGCAATGTGTCGGCGTGCACCTCGTGGTCGGCGGTGAGGATCAGCTCGAAGTCGAAGAAGTCGGCCGTGCTGATCTGGCGAGCTCGGCTCGTGATGGTGATGCCGTTGCGTTCGGTTTCAGCGCGGGCGCGTCGGTCGGCGCGTTCGCCCACGTGCCATGCGCCGATGCCCGCGCTGTCGACGTGCACATGTGAAAGACCGGCGTCGTCGAGTTGGGCGCGCAGCACCGCTTCGGCCATGGGCGACCGACAGATGTTCCCCATGCACACCATCAGCACGCTCACGTGAGGCGTTTCTGAGCTGGACATATGACAGTCAAAAACGCTTCACCGGGAGAGGTGGCGGAGGACGAACTGGAGGATGCCGCCGTTGCGGTAGTACTCGGCTTCCACCGGGGTGTCGATGCGCAGCTTCACGTCGAAGGCCTTCTGGTCGGCCTGCACGTGCAGCGTTTCCGGCATCGGCGCGTCGGCCGCCAACGTCTCGAGCCCCGTGATGGTGAACGTCTCGTGCCCGGTGAGCCCGAGCGACGCGACGCTGTCACCGTCGAGGAACTGCAACGGCAAGATGCCCATGCCGATGAGGTTGGATCGGTGGATGCGCTCGAAGCTCTCGGCGATGGCCGCCCGAATGCCCAACAGGTTGGGACCCTTGGCTGCCCAGTCGCGCGATGACCCGCTGCCGTACTCCTTGCCAGCCAACACGATGGTGGGCGTGTTGTCGGCGCGGTAGCGCATGGCAGCGTCGTAGATGCTCATCTCGTCGCCCGTGGGGAGGTAGCGCGTGACGCCCCCCTCGGTGCCGGGCGCGAGCTGGTTGCGGATGCGCACGTTGGCGAACGTGCCGCGCACCATCACTTCGTGGTTGCCGCGCCGCGCGCCGTAACTGTTGAACTCGGGCGGCTCCACACCGTTCTCCATCAACCACTGCCCGGCGGGGCTGGTGGCCTTGATGGAACCGGCGGGGGAGATGTGGTCGGTGGTGACACTGTCGCCGAGCACCGCGAGGACGCGCGCGTCGCGAATGTCGACGACGGGCGCGGGTTGCGGCGCCATCGCGTCGAAGTACGGCGCTTGGCGCACATATGTGGAGTCGGTGCTCCACGCGAAGCGGTCGCCTTCGGGAACGGCGAGGGCGCGCCACGCGTCGTCACCGGTGAACACGTCGGCATAGCGGGTGCGGAACATCTCGGCGGTCACTGCGTCGCGCACGACCGCGGCCACCTCTTCGTTGCTCGGCCACACGTCGCGCAGGAACACGGGCGCGCCGTCGCTGCCGGTGCCGAGCGGTTCGGTGTACGGGTCCCAGTCCATGCGACCGCTGATGGCGTACGCCACCACGAGCGGCGGTGACGCGAGATAGTTCATGCGTACCAACGGGTGAATGCGACCTTCGAAGTTGCGGTTACCGCTCAACACCGCGGCCACGGCGAGGTCGCCTTGTTCGATGGCCTCAGACACGTCGGGGTCGAGCGGGCCGCTGTTGCCGATGCAGGTGGTGCAGCCGAAACCAACCACTTCGAAACCGAGCTTGTCGAGGTACGGCTGTACGCCGGCGCGGTCCAAGTAGTCGGGCACCACTTGCGAGCCAGGGGCGAGGCTGGTCTTCACCCACGGTTGTGCGCTCAGCCCACGCTCCACGGCCTTCTTTGCCAGCAGGCCGGCGGCAATGAGCACGCTCGGGTTCGACGTGTTGGTGCAGCTGGTGATGGACGCGATGACCACGTTGCCGTGGCGCATGCCGTTGATGTCGGCGTTGGGGTCGGCGTCGGCGGGGCGGTACTTCGGCAACGCCTCGGCGAACATCGCTTTGCTCTGGTCGAGCGGCACGCGGTCTTGGGGACGCGCCGGCCCGGCGAGTGACGGCACCACTGCGGACAGGTCGAGTTCGAGCGTCTCGGTGTAGACGGGCGTGCGCGCGGGGTCGTGCCAGAGGCCTTGTTCCTTCGCGTACGCCTCGACGAGCGCGATGTTCTCCGCGGACCGACCACTGAACTCGAGGTAGCGCAACGTCTGTTCGTCGATGGGGAAGATGGTGATGGTGGAGCCGTACTCGGGGCTCATGTTGCCGATGGTGGCGCGGTTCTCCACGGGCACGGCGCTCAGGCCCGGGCCGTAGAACTCCACGAACTTGCCGACCACACCGTGCTTGCGGAGCCGTTCGGTGACGGTCAGTACCAGGTCGGTGGCGGTGGCGCCTTCGGGCAGCTCACCGTGCAACTTGATGCCCACCACGGGCGGGACGAGCATGGTGATGGGTTGGCCGAGCATCGCGGCTTCGGCTTCGATGCCACCCACCCCCCAGCCCACCACGCCGAGGCCGTTCACCATCGGCGTGTGCGAGTCGGTGCCCACCACGGTGTCGGGGTACGCCACGTCGTTGCCGTCCACGAACACGGTGCGCGCCAGGTATTCGAGGTTCACCTGGTGGCAGATGCCCGTGCCGGGTGGCACCACCCGGAAGTTGTCGAACGCGGTTTGGCCCCAGCGCAAGAACTCGTAGCGCTCGCGGTTGCGGTGGAACTCGAGCTCCACGTTCTTTGCGAACGCCGAGTTGCTGGCCCATTCGTCGATCTGGACCGAGTGGTCGATGACGAGTTCGACGGGCACCTGCGGATTGATGCGCGCCGGATCACCGCCGAGGTTGGCCATGGCGTCGCGCATGGTGGCGAGGTCCACGATGGCGGGCACGCCGGTGAAGTCCTGCATGAGGACACGCGCTGGCATGAATGCGATCTCCCGTTCGCCGCCGGTGCCGTTCCAGGCGGCGAGCGCGCGCACGTCGTCGGCGGTGACCGCGACCCCATCCTCGTTGCGGAGCAGGTTTTCGAGCAGGATCTTCAGCGAGTACGGCAAGCGGTCGTGCAGGTCGCTTCCCCCCGCGGCGCCCAGGCGATAGATCGTGTGGTCGCGGCCGTTGACGGTGAGGGTGGAGCGGGCGCCGAAGCTGTCGTTGGAAGTCATGGTGTGAGTCTGGCGCAACCGGGGGACCCAATGGACCTGTTCGACGATCGTTCCGGCACGTATGTGGCACCGGCCACCGGCCCGCGCCGGGGAGCCACGGCGGTCATCGTGATCCACGAGGCGTTCGGGGTGAACGACTACGTGCGCAGCGTGGCCGACCGGCTCGCCGCCGAGGGCTACCTCGCGGTGGCGCCCGACCTGTTTCGCCGCAGCGGCGTCGGTACCTGCAGTTACACCGACCCCGCGTGTGTGCAGAAGCTGACGGCGGGCACCACCGACGAGTCGGTGCTCGACGACCTGCGCGCCACGCTTGCGTACCTCGAGGGTGAGGGCGTTGACGCCGCGCACACCGGCATCGTGGGGTTCTGTTTCGGTGGGCGCGTGGCGTTCCTCGCCGACCTCGAATTCGGCCTTGGTGCGGCGGTCACGTTCTACGGCGGCGGCATCGTGCGCCCCGGCTTCTTGGGTGGGCCCACGCTCATTGAGCGCGCCGGGTCGTTGCGGGGGCCGTGGCTCGGGTTGTTCGGCGATCAGGACCCGTCGGTCACGGTCGATGACGTGGAAGCGTTGGGCGCGCGACTCGCGGCCGACGCGCCATCGGTGCCGTGGGAGATCCGCCGCTACGAGAACGCGGGGCACGGGTTCCACTGTGACGCGCGCGACTCGTACGTGGACGCTTCGGCGCGTGACGCGTGGTCACACGCATTGGAGTGGTTCGGCCAGTACCTCTGACGCGCTTCTATGTGGTCGTTTCGGCGCGTCAAGGGTGACTTGCAACGATGCCCGTGGCTTCGCGATGACGCCGTTCCCAGACGTGCGAGGCTTTCCGTCACGCCGCGGACGACCGGGCGTGCCGGATTGCATGTCGCACGAACGAGGGCAACCAGTTGAACACGGCAAGAACGCTGGAGCACGTTGCTGGGGACAGTGATCGCTTTGCGGTGATCGATCTCGAGACGACTGGGCTGCGATCAAAGGATCGTGTCGTCGAAATCGCGATCGTCACCGTCGATCTTGTGGGGCGTGTCGTCGACGAGTGGACGACACTTGTGAATCCGGGGCGTGATGTCGGGCCGACCAAGGTCCACGGGATCACCGCAAGCGATGTGGTGAATGCGCCGATGTTCTCGGATATCGCCGATCAGGTCGCGGCGCGTCTTCGCGGCGCTTGCCTCGTCGCACATAACCTCTTCGGGTTCGACGAGCGGATGTTGCGTTGCGAGTTCGAGCGAGTTGTAACCCCCGTTGTCGATCTTGGCCGCGGAATCGACACGTTGCGCATTGCAGGGGAGAACCTTCAGGTTGCATGCTCTGCTTACGGCATCAGTCTTGGGGGTTGGCATTCAGCGCTCCATGACGCGCGCGCGACCGCCCAGCTATTTCAACTGATCGGACCTAACCATGAGGGCGGAGTTATTCCCGTCCAGGCTGACGCGGTCGGTCCAGGCTCCGCTGCGATATGCCCGCGAGCCGAACGCGATCGTTCTGTCGTAGGCGCTGGACTATCTCATGCGCCGGTTCTGGTATCGATCTCTGCCGCCGATGTCGATGAGCAGCCATATTTGGATCTCGTTTCCGAGGTCGTCGAGGATTGGCGTATTACGCCCGACGAACGAGAGCAACTCGACGACCTTGCGAGTGCGCTGGGCCTTAGTCGAACGCAACAGCATGCGGCTCATCAGCAATTCATAGGCGCGCTGGTGAGCCGCGCCTTGGAACAGGGCTCATTCGCTGGGTCGGACTTCGAACAGCTACTTGCGTTCGCTCAGCTTCTCGATGTGGATTCAGAGTTCGTTGTGCGCAAGACCGAGCAATCGCGACGGGCGAATGTCGCAGTTCGACTGCGAGCGGGGATGCGGGTTTGTTTCACGGGCGAAGCTTGCATCAACGGAGAATTTGTTGATCGGGAAGTCCTTGAGCAGCATGCGTGGGAGTGGCGAATGGTCGCCGTGCCTTCCGTGACAAAGACGACGGATGTTCTCGTAGCGGGGGATACAAAGACCGCAAGTGTCAAGGCGACCAAGGCCCGCAAGTATGGGATACCGATTGTTGGTGCGGAAGCGTTCCTTGCTGCTCGCACGGGCGATGAGGTTTCAGGCGAAGCTGCCATCATGCGGCCGCGCACTGTCCAACTCTGTTCGGTGTGCGGCAAGGCGGTTGTTCTTACCGAAGGGGCGAGGCGTCGCAAAGATCTTCGATGCGCTGAATGCTCAACCGATCAAAGCGCAAGCACGCGCCTTGCGGTGCCCGAGATCGTGGACTCTCGCAGCGATGTGGCGCCCGTGGTGCACGAGTTGCTGCCAGAAGCAGGTTGGTACGGAGACCCACTCCAACGATTTGAATACCGATTTTGGGATGGCGCATCTTGGACTGCGCACGTCGCAACAAATGGCGTGCAGGCGTTCGACCCGCTGGGTGGGTAGAGCAGTCGCTAGCCCGGGAATTACGTCGGGGCAGGACACCAATTCGGGTTTAGTAACCTCCGCCGGGTCGTCGCTGCCGCCGCAGCTGCGGTCGGGGCAGGACACCAATTCGGGTTTAGTAACCTCCGTCTGCAATGGTGGCACGGTCGAGATTTAGTCGGGGCAGGACACCAATTCGGGTTTAGTAACCTCGGCCAGCGCATCACCTTCGCGGTACAGGAGTCGGGGCAGGACACCAATTCGGGTTTAGTAACCTCAAAGGTCGACACCGCCGACGGGTACCGTTGTCGGGGCAGGACACCAATTCGGGTTTAGTAACCTCCGTGCTTGGCGATGCCACTTTCGGGCTCGCTGTCGGGGCAGGACACCAATTCGGGTTTAGTAACCTCGAACTCATCGAATACGGCCGCATCTGGGAAGTCGGGGCAGGACACCAATTCGGGTTTAGTAACCTCGCACGCGCGCCACCTTCACCCAAACCGGCGTCGGGGCAGGACACCAATTCGGCTTTAGTAACCTCGCCCTTACTCTCGGCAACAACCAGCATGGGGTCGGGGCAGGACACCAATTCGGGTTTAGTAACCTCGACGAGGCGCGCGAACCGGTAGCTGAATGGTCGGGGCAGGACACCAATTCGGGTTTAGTAACCTCACCGGTGCCGCAACAGTTCCTGGGTAGTCCGTCGGGGCAGGACACCAATTCGGGTTTAGTAACCTCCGGGCGCTGGTGCACTAGATGAACAAACGTGTCGGGGCAGGACACCAATTCGGGTTTAGTAACCTCTTCGGCGACGTTGCGATCCACGATCCCCCAGTCGGGGCAGGACACCAATTCGGGTTTAGTAACCTCCACCCGTGGGCGGTGTGGCAAACAAAACGGTCGGGGCAGGACACCAATTCGGGTTTAGTAACCTCCTACGGATGGCAGCAGGAAGTACGAGGACAGTCGGGGCAGGACACCAATTCGGGTTTAGTAACCTCACATCTCACGATTCCGAAGGTGACTTCTCAGTCGGGGCAGGACACCAATTCGGGTTTAGTAACCTCCGTTAGCGCCGAGAAGCCCAGTGCACGGGGCTGCGGGGGTTCCGCTCACCACAATTCGAGCACCGCTGGTGCGGGTTCCGGGTGACGTCGCTCGAAATTTCGGAAGACTTCCATCCGCGCGTACTGCGCCTCGGTTACCCGCAAGATCCGTACTTCGCCTGCTGGCGGCAAAGCGAAGCGCACACGAGCCGCATGGGCGTCGGCACTTTCTCTCGTTGCGCAATGCCGGCCGTACACCGAGTACTGGAGCATTGCGAAGCCGTCGTCCTGTAAGAAGTCGCGGAACCGTCGATAGTCCGTCTTCGCTCGTTTGGAACCGACTGGCAAGTCGAACATCACGAGCATCCACACGGCGCGGAACTCACTCGCGAGCACGCGGGCGCGGGCTTTCGGGCAAGTCCAGCTCGTCGGCCTCGCCGAACGCATAGCGCTTCATCGCCGCCGAAGCGCGCAGCATGGCTTCAGTCAAAGGGCCCTCGACTCCTCCGCACTGCACTCTCTCGTGGAGCACGCCGACAAGTTCAGCCTTATCGTGTGGAGCGAGTAGGTCGTCTTCTCCGATGCCGAGCGAACGAGCACGTGAGTCGACGAACGGGCGCCACGGCTCAACCAGGTCGTCGACGAGTGCGAATGGATTTCGCAGGTTCGAATGGAAGAGCGGAAGGCCGACATGCAGCCCTACCGATACGCAGGATCGTGCGAGTGCCGCCCGAAGCACTGCGTATCCATAATCCAGGGCGGCGTTGACGCCGAGGCGAGAACGTGCACTGCGGCGCACGCCGCTTGGGAGCATCGCTTTCCAATAGGTGCGGGCCGCCTGTGCTTCGGCATTGCTCGAATCACCCGAGCGGACCTCTGCCGAAAGAAGCCGGAGCCTGCGGTAAGCGGCGCTACCCGGTTCGAGCAATGCGGATTGGTTGCGGATCTTTCGGCGCACGATTTGCTGCCATGCCCGCTTCTTGCGCGGCACGCTCATCTGGAACTGTGCAGTCGTGACTGCCCCATGGTCCAGGTTCGCGCTGAACGGCAGGAAGATGCCACAGGGCATGTGCGAACGATTGGTGACCAGCATCGCCGAGCGCGCAGCAGCAAGTTCCTGAAGAACGTGTGAATCGAGTCCGATCAGCAGATGGGTGTCGAGAACAAGCAGGTCGATGTCTTCGCAAGGTGCGGACTTCGCTTCCGTTCCGTCACTGGGGTAGGCGCGGAGCTGATGATCCCTGACGTCGATCCGGGAAATCCGGTCGCTCAGGATCACTGCTCGGCCCATCGCTCTAGTCGCTCGCTCGGCGAGGTTCGCCATCGGGAGGGACTGTTACCTTGACTGCGCCCAGCGCAGCGAGCTGGTCCCCAGTCAGGAGGAGGCGCTCCTCTTTCGACTGGATCGCCTTGTTCGCCGGAAAGGCATAAACGCGCTTTCCGCCCTCGTCGAGACGAGCCACCCTCACGAGCTGCTCGGCAGGGCTGGAGTTCTTGAGAAGCAACAGGTCTCCTGCAGTCACGCTGTACAAGAACTCCTCGTCCTCGCCGCGGGCACTCTCTGCCGCGCTCCGTGCAGGAAGCGCGCGGGTCGCGATCGCGTCGAGGCGGGCCACCACGTGCACGCGCTGTTTTCCTGTCTTCTCGTTTCGGAACACGTACGCAACGTGGTTGTTTGCGAGGGAGACGCCCGTCCTCGGTTGATCGGTGGGGCGGATGATCCGGTTCGCTGGCATGTTCATGTGGCAGCGAACCTTTGTGATTCCAGTGCCATCAGGGAGGCGGGGTGGATTCGACGGATCAAGGCTGAATCCGCCATCAGTAGCGAGGCCCCGCTCCGCCAGGTTGTCGATCAGTGCCTTTCGAACGACAGGGTCGGCTACCTGCCCCATCTGGGTGCCGGTGAGCCCGCCCGTGAGCTGGCGCCGCCGCGCATAGAGAGTTGGTGAATCGCTTCCTGGCGACGTGACCTTTCCATAGAACGTTTCTTCGTGGAGTTGCCCTCGAACCTTTCGGCTCGGCCGATGCGAAACGAAGATCGTTTCGTACTTGGCGAGCACCTCCGCCCGGAAGCCGGTCCATGGTTCCCAGGCTCCCCAGTCATCGCTCCGCTGATTCCCGTAGTCGCGCTCCGCTGCGTATCGCTTGGCGAGCTTCAGTGCGAGGCGCGTATCCGTAATCGCGATGATCGCAGCGTCCTGAGCGTGTCGGCGGTGGTCGCTTGAATCTTTCTTGAGGCCGATGCGGTAGAGCAGCTGGGCGGTCAGCCGCCCGCGCGAGATTTCGGGCTCAATGCCGGTCTGATCGCGCACGGCGGTCCGTGCCAAGGCATTGATGTAACCCGTTTGGACCAAGAGCGAGGATGGGATCGCATCGGGTGCAACATGCTGTGTCTTGAGGTTGTTCATCTTCGCGCGCGAGAGGCGCATCGACTTCGCTAGCTCGACGAGCTCCGCATGACGGTCGGGCCCGGCCCATTCGAACGGGGTTTGATTGCTCTTTTCCAGGTTCTCCACTGCGTGAACGACGGCCACGTTGGCGAGGCTGTCGTTGTTGGTCTTGGAAAGCGGCAGGATGTGGTCGAGTTGAACTGAATTGGTAAACAGCTCAACTGCTGAGATGGGCTGGCCACAGTAGAGGCACTGCTCGCCTTGATCGCGCCAGAGACGAGCCTTTCGCTGCGCGTCGCGACTGTTCTCGGAGCCCGGCGCAAACTCGCTGATGAGCTTCACCGCTGCCTCTCGCGAGTGGCGATTCTCATTCTGCTGTTTGACCATCGCTTCGCGCTGCTTTGCGGAGGCAGAAACATCGCGTGACAATTCGATGCGCACAGCGTCGAATGCAGTCCCATCGGCGCGCTCATAGCTCCGCTGCAACGCAGCAATCACCTTGGTGAGCTGGGTGAGCGTTGAACGAACCAAGGGATTGGTGACTTTGTGGAGATCCGTGGACTTGGCTGCCACAGCTTCTTCGGGCGGCTTGAAGCCGGCAGCAACGATCGCGTCTCGGAGATCTGCCGCTTCTGGCAGGGTCTCAAGTAGACGAGCGATTGTTCGCCGCCCATAGTTCATGCGGCCGGTGGGCAGTTTGACTTTGAGGGCCGCATCGCACCCCTCGTCGCTTAGGTGGAAACGTGCCGAGAGCTGCGTCCGTGTCGCTTCTTCCGTGCTCGTGCCGAGTAGGAGGAATACAAGTTGGTCTCGTTCGTCCTCCGTCAGGAGTTCCCACTCGGTCTTCAGGGCCTTCTTGAGCTCTGGATCTGTTTGGTTCCCCTTCAAGCCTTTGATTTCGTCCTGCTCGAAATTGATCGCGGTCTCGGGGCTGAGGCTCAGCAGCTTCCGCATTGCGCCGAAGGTCATGGTCTTCTTCGACCAGAGCGCATCGAAGAGCCGTGCGCGCTCGGCAAGAGCGAGACTGCGTTGGTCCTCGCCCACACGCACGTTCACGACGGTCTGCCAAACGTTGAAGCGTTGAGCCATTCGCTCAGCGCGAGCTGCTCGCCGCTGTCGGGAATCTAGATCGAGCGAACAGTGCCCGACTGTTCCTTGGTCCCAATAGACCTTGCGTTGGAAGAACAGCAGACCATGTATTCCGAACCGTTGGATTGAGCCATCCTTGGGGTCGGTCTCAATTCGCTTGATTGGGCGAACCGGGTATTGCTGACGGCCCTGAGTGCCAAAGAGCAGTTGTTCGGTGATGAGGTCCGGGTGATGGGGCATCTGAGACCGGACGAACTCAATGACGAGGTCCTCTTGGCCTTGGTGAACACGCTCACCTGTCTCGCCATCGAACTGAGAGAGGCGAAAACGAGCCGGCGTGAACCCGCTGTCTCCATCGACCATCTGCGACCCGCCAGCGCGCAGCGAGAGAAACCCTCGTCGCGAAGCAAACCAATAAAGCACTCTTCCAACCTGATGCGCAGTGAGCGCACCGCCGGCCAGTGCGCGATCGAGTAGCTCGCCGGGTTGCTGGGACATCAGTTCTTGGAATTCCGAATCGTTCGCAGGCAGAAGGCCGACCTGCGCTAGTTCGCGGGCAAGGGTTTGACGTCGGCGAGAGCGGCGCGCAATTTGTCGGCGCATTGCACGCTTCATGCGACGCGCCTTCGCTCGTGTTTCCGTCTTGGATCCTGCGATCTCTGCGCCCGCGGGGAAGATGCGTGACCCCATCGCTACGACATCGCCGTCCTCGTCATCGGAATCGGGAACGTCGACAATGGCCCAGCCAATGGAGTTGGTGCCGAGGTCGAGTCCGAGTACGCGCTTCATTGCAGTGCATCCTTCCGACGACATGGATTTTGGGGCGCCAATTCGTTGTGGCTCATGCGCCCGGTGCAGCCTTGCTTGAACGGGGTGTTGCTGTTAGAACAGAGAGCACTAAACCCGAATTGGTGTCTTGCTCCGACAAGATTCCAAATTCGTAGGCAATGCCCTGCGGGGTAACCTAGTGAGCGCCGCCTTCGGGCGGCGCTTGCGCGTGCATGGCGGGTAGACCGTGCCGAGGTGCGGGCAAGGAAGGTTCCTTTAGTACGGGGAACCCCACTGTCTTACGAATGTCGACGCTCCACAAGGCCTATTCGTTAAGGCCGTCTTGGCGCTGGCCGCCCCGAGCGCTGCTCGCCCGCTACTTGCCGACCTTCGTGTAGTTGAGCGTCACCACGCTGTTCGAGATCACGAGCTGATTGCCGGGGCACGATGCAGTGAAGCTCGCGTCTTCGATGAAGATTGACTTGCGGAACTCCTTGGTCACCGCGTCGGCGATGAGGCTCGTGGGCAACCCGTCGAGCGAGCTCTTCCCGTCGATCGTGATGTCCTCAGCAGTGATGCCAGTGGTGTCGATGCCGGTGAACGACGCCGAACCGCCGTTGGGATCCGTCGGGAGCAGCGCGAGCGCCTTGCCAACGCCGCTGTACTTGATGCTGAACTCGCCGCCGCCGGTGTCGAGCACGACGGGCTCCGATGGTGTGAAGTCGTAGGTGGTCACTCCGTCTTCACCAACCTTCAAGATGGCGCCGGTGCCGCCCGACTTGAAGCTCAGCCCCGATCCGGTCGGGGGGCCGTTCAGTCGCCATGTCCCCACCATGCACACGCCGTCGCACGCGTCTTTCAGCGACTTGCCGGTGATGGTGACCGTGACCGACTCGGGTCCGCCCGTGAATGCGATCTCGTGCTTGCCGCCCGGCAGCGTGTCGAATCGCTCGCCCGCAGACTTGGTGTTGGGCGGGCACACGCAATCGTTCGCGCCTTTGGTGCACCACTTCTTGTTGTCGAGGCCCACCAAGGTGCGTTGGCCGTTCTTTCGCAGCAGTCCTTGCACGTTGCCGGTGTACGAGAACTCGACGAGGTCGGCAGTGAAGTCGACCCCGCCGTACGCTGCGGAGTAAGGGACGATCGTTCGGGTGACTCCCGTGGTGTTGGACACGGTGTTGAAGCCCACACCAGGGCCTGTCGCGTCGGGGGCGCCGGGGCCCGAGAGGAACCACGACCCACCGAGCTGGCGCAACCCGGTGCCGCGCGAGCCCCACTCACGCAACAACGTCTCGTCGGCGCCTGCGGTGGCGACCGCGAACGACGCGTCGCCACCCCCGGCTTCGACAACGCTCTTCAAACGTGACCACACGTTCACGCCGGACTGGTTGAGGTGCATCCACCAGCCGACGGCGTCGTACGTGCGCTTGAAGAGTGCCGTCCCCGGGGTCTCGTAATAGCTCTCGACCCATCCAGCTGCGTTCGGGTCGGACCCTCCCGTCAGCGCCTTCCCGACCACGGCTCCCACCCATTCGGCTTGACCTTCGGTGATCCAGCCTTCGAGGATCGGGCCCCATTCGAATTGGTAACAGTGCATGACTTCGTGACCGAGGACGGAAAAGAGCGTGCTCTTGCTTGCATCGGAGCCGGGGAACATGCGGATGTAACAGCCAGTGCCGAACACGCCACCGCGTACGAGCGCATCGGCGAGCGCGTCGGCCTCGGTGCTCAAGTTGACCGATTCCTTGGTCACGAAGATCGGGAAGCTCAGGGTTCCGAGCCGAGGCTCGATCTCGCCCCGCACGCGTGCGAGCTCTGCTTCGAACGCCTTGACCGGTGTGGGTGCGGCGCGGCGCGCCGGCCGACTCTTTCCGAACTGGCCGGCGGTTGGCGCGTAGTCGTCGGGCAGCCCGGCCAGCGGGCGGATGGCAGCCCGCTGTGCGTCGCTGAGTTCGTTCCAGTACCGCAACACGCTGTAGAGCGCGAGGCTGCCGCTGGCGCGCACGCCCGGGTTGCCGGCGGGCGTCTGAACGCCGGGGACCGGGCCGTACTGCCACGCGAAGACCTGCAATGCCGGGTCTTTGGTGAGTCGACCCCCGTCGGAGCCGGCGTTGGCGACACGTACCAGCGGGATGGACGATTCCTGTTTGCCGTCGAAGCTGACGGGCGTGCCCTTCGGTGCGTTGCTCTGCTTCGAGCCGTTGTTGCTACTACATGCCGTCAACGTGACCGCAACGAGCAACGACAGCGTGAGGAAGCGGAACGAGCGAGTCATGGGCACGGACTGTAGGTGGCCGAACTCACCAAGCGCCCGTCAGTGCAAGGCCCGCGGCGGCGGCAACGAGCCCGGCGACCAGGCTGCCGAACGCATAGGTCGCGGCCTGACCCGGTCGGTTGTTGCCGGCGAGGCGCACGGTTTCGTAGGAGAAGGTGGAGAACGTGGTGAACGCCCCGCAGAACCCGGTTACGGCGAAGGCGCGCCACCAACGGCGATGAGCACCAGAAGTTCCACGGGATGCCGCGCATCGACGATGAGATCCGGGTCGACGGATTCGTCCACGCCGGTATCCTCGCACGCATGTCGTGGCGCACCGAACCGGTTGGTATCACTCGAGATGCCATCGTCGATTGCGCCATCGACATCATCGACCGCGAGGGGGGCGATGCGCTCAGTATGCGCAAGCTTGCCGCGTCGTTGGGCGTGAAGCCGGCGTCGATCTACTGGCACGTCGGGAACCGTGATGCGCTGCTCGACGCCATCGGCGCGCGCCTCGCAAGCGAGTTCGAGACGCTCACGCCAATCGGCGACACTCCGGAGGCACGACTGCTCTACATCGCGCGCGGCGTGCGCGCCCGCATGTTGGCGCGCACGCGCGTCACTGATCTGTTGGTGCACGAGGTCAAAGGCATCCAGATGCTCGTTGGGCCGCGCAACGCGATCCTGCGCGAGTTCGCGGCGGCCGGCCTCTCCGATCCCGATGCCGTGCAGGCCACGCGCGCGTTCGTGTTCCAGGTGACGGGGTTCGTGCTGGCCGAGCGCGCGTCCTCGCAGTTCGTCGAGCGCATCGCCCAGGGGCGGGCCGAGGTCCCCGGCATCGAAGGAGCACCCGGCGGCGATGCCCTGGCGGCGTTCGACCCCGATGCACTGTTCGAGTTCTCGGTCGCCCGTTTTCTGGCCGCCCTGCTGGGAGAAGGGCTGGCGTGAGCGGCCGCGAGGTGGTCGCCGCCCCTCTATCACGGTGTTATAGAGTGCCCACCGACCGCCGGAGCAAGGGAGCCATCGTGGGTCGACTGTCGAAGTGTGTCGTCATCGGGGCCGCCAGCGTTGCGCTGGTGATCGCGGGCTGTTCCAGCACGAAGAAGGCTGTGCCCACCACCACCGCGGCTGCGGAACCCGCCACCCGCACCACGCGCGGCATCACCGACAATTCCGTCAAGATCGGTGGCGTCATCGACGACGCGCAATTCCTCCAGGCCGGCAACGGCGCCGGAGCCCGTTTCTTGCGTGCCAACAACGAAGGCGGCGTCAACGGTCGCACCATCGACTACGTCGGTGTCACGAGCGACAAGACCGACGCCAACACGAACGCCGAGATCGTGCAGCGCCTCGTCGACCAGGACCAGGTTGCGGTGGTGGCGCCAGTCATCAGTTCCCGCTTCGGAGGTGCCGCGTTCCTCAACAAGACCAAGACGCCGTTCGTGGGCTGGGGCATCTCCCGCGACTGGTGCGGTTCCGACTACGGCTTCGGTATCACCGGTTGTTTGACGAACCCCAACCCCACCGAAGAAAACGGTGCATGGGGCGTGGTGTTGCAGAAGTACTTCGCCAACGATGCGAACAAGAACCCCAAGACGGTGGCCGTCGTGGGGGTCGACGATGACTCGTCGAAGATTGGGACCAAGGCAGTGGCGGCCAGCGTGAAGGCGGCCGGGTTCACCGTGCTCGGGCCGTTCAACAGCATTCCGGTTGCGGTGCCGGCCACCGACTACACGCAGTTCGCCCAGGAAGTGCTCACAGCGAACGCGAACAGGGAACCCGACGTCACGCTCCAGATCATGCCGTTCAAGGATGTCAACGGCCTCACCAAGAAGATGAACGAGCTGGGTTACAAGGGGCTCTACGAGTCGGCGGTCGGGTACGACCCGGCACTCCTCCAAGTCCCTACGTTCCAGAAGAACTTCCTCATCGCGCTGCAGTGGGCGCCCTACGAATCCTCGGCGGCGGCGATCAAGCAGATGAAGGAAGACTTCGCGGCCTACGACGCGAAGAACGGCACCAAGACGCCGCTCAACCTCGCGAACGCGGCGAGTTACTGGGCTGCCGACCTCCTCCTGGCCGGCCTGCAGAAAGCGGGGCGTGACCTCACCATCGAGAAACTTGTTGCTGCCATGAACAACAACTTCTCGTACTCGGTTCCCGACGCATTGGGAACCGTTGAGTTCCCGAAGAACCACACGGTTCCGGTCCCGTGTCAGTCGGCGGTGCAGATCAGCAACGGTGCGTACCAGCCGGTGGTTCCGTTCACGTGCACGAAGTTGGTCTCGGTGTCGTGAGCGAATTGGCGGTAACCAGATGAGCGTGTTCATTGCGCTCCTGGTTTCCGGTGCGGTGGCCGGCGGCCTCTACGCGCTCCTGGCCACCGGTTTGGTCCTCACGTACGACACGTCCGGCATCTTCGACTTCGCCCACGCAGCCGTTGCCTACGTGTGCGCCCTCATGTACTTCTTGTTGCGCACACCTGAAGGGGCCGATTGGCCGACTGCGGCCGCGTTCGTGCTGAGCGTGCTCGTGATCGCGCCCGCCCTGGGCTTCCTCCTCGATCGCGTGATGTTCCGCGCGTTGGCGCGTGCGCCTGAGGTTGCGCGCATCGTGGCGACCATCGGTCTGCTCGTCGCGCTGCCGGCGCTCACCCGCGTGGTACTCGCTGCGTGCTCGGCCAGTGGAGTGGCCGTGCCCGACACCACCTCTGTGATTGCGGTTCCAGGGCTCGGTCCGGTGCCGCCGGTCGTTTGGAACCCATTGGCCCGCATGGCGGTGAACTCCGACGAGTTGTTGGTGCTCGTCATTGCCGCCGCTGCGGCCATCGGGCTGTGGTGGTTGCTCCGGCGCACGCGCTTCGGCTTGCTCACTCGTGCCGCAGTTGACGATCGGGAGCTCGCGTCCTTGCGAGGGGTCGACGTTGAGCGGATCTCCACCGTGTCGTGGGTCATCGGATTCGTGTTGGCCGGTGTCACCGGCGTGCTGATCACGCCGCTCTACCAACTCGACCCCGGAGTGTTCACGCTCCTCATGGTTGGGGCCTTCACTGCCGTGGTGTTCGCTCGCTTCCGGTCGCTCCCGTTGGCGTTCGCCGGGGGATTGGCCGTCGGAATCGTGCAGAACCTTGCGTACGGGTACTTGCCGCCGGCGATGAAGGGGATCACCGGGATGCGAAGTGCGGTGCCGTTCGCGTTGCTCTTCGCCGTCGTGCTGTGGCGGGGGAGTTCGACAGTGCGACCTGCCGGGGCTGCGGTCCGCGAGGCGCCGCCGGCGGACGCGTCGGCCCGCTCCTCGGTGATGCGCTCCGTCGCTCCGTGGGTCACGTTCGCAGTGGTCGGCGCCGTTGCGTTGATCGTGGCGAACAACCTGTGGGCAACGTTGCTCGCGAAGGGGGTTGCGCTCGGGCTGGTGTTCCTCTCGTTCGTGGTGATCACCGGTATCGGCGGCGTCGTGAGCCTGGCGCAAGCTGCGTTCGTGACGGTGAGTGGTCTGGCCGTTGGGCTGCTCACAAGTCATCAATTCGACCGCACGATGCCGGTCCTCATGCACAACGGACGACTGGCGTTCGGCGTCGCATTGGCGATTGCGATCGGGCTCGCCGCACTGCTGGGCGCAGGGGTCGCGCTGGTGTCGCTTCGCATCAGCGGCTTGGCGTTCGCAATCTCCACACTCGCGCTTGGGTTGCTCGGCGAGCAGTTGGTGTTTCGGAGCGAGTGGTTCGGGAACGGCACGCGCGGCTGGGTGGTGACGCCCCCCACCCTTGGACCCATCGATCTCGGCCAGCCGCGTCAGATGGCGGTCGCGGGGTTCATACTGTGTGTTGTTGTCGCAGGTTCGGTGAGTTGGTTGCGTACGTCGCGACTCGGACGGGCGGCGCAGGCGCTGCGGTCTTCCGAGCCGGCTGTGCGTGCGTGCGGTATCTCGCCTATCCGTACGCGAGCTGCGTTGTTCGCGGTTTCCGCATCGATCGCGGCCTTGGGCGGGGCGCTGCTCGCTGTCACCACCAGCCCGTTCTCGGGCTCGACGTTCCCGGCCCTGGTGGGGTTGGTGTGGTTGGCAGTGGTGGTGACCTTTGGAGTGCGCCGCCCGTTCGCCGCGGTCGTTGCCGGCGTAGTCGTCGCAGTGTGGCCCCAGGCGATGGGCGAGTTGGCCCGCGTGTCGTTCCTGGACTGGATGCCGGCCGCGTTCCTTTCGGTGTTGGCGTCTCCCTATCTCCCCGACGTGCTGTTTGGGTTGGGTGCTATTGGTTACTCCCGCGATCCGGAAGGGTTCGTGCACGCGTTGGGAAGCCGCCACCGGCCGACGCAGTCGACTCCGACTCCATCGATGGAGCCACCGAGCGTTGCGCCGGCCCCGGCGCTGTCGGTGTGCAACGTCTCGACGCAGCGGGGAGGTCGGGTCTCGCTGCGCGACATCGTGCTGCACGTCGCGCCGTACGAGGGTGTCGTGTTGTGCGGTCCGAACGGTGGCGGCAAGACCTCACTGATCCGTGTGCTGGCTGGACTCGACCCCACGGCCGCGGGGTCGGTGTCCCTCGCAGGCGAGGACGTGACGTACCAGCCCCCTCACGAGCGAGCGCGGCGGGGTCTGGTGACCGTGCCGGCGGCGCGTGCGGTGTTCCCGAACCTGACCGTCGCCGAGAACATTGCGCTGGGCGTGCGTAATCGCGAGCATCAGGCTGCTGTGTTCGCGCGATTCCCCGTGCTGGCCGCGCGCCGTCAGGTGCGGGCGTCTTCCTGCTCGGGTGGGGAGCAGCGGCTTCTCGCCGTGGCTCTCGCGGCGCCGGCGTCGGCGATTGCGATGGTCGTCGATGAGCCCTCGGCCGGGTTGGCGCCGAAGGCCGCTGCGGCGGTGCGCGCCGAACTGGCCGTGCGGCGGCAGGCCGGCAGTGCATTGGTGCTGGCCACCGAGCGTGCCGGCGTTGATCGGGATTTGGCCAACCGCACCGTCCAGGTTGTGGCCGGTCGCCTGGTCGGCGACTAACCGACGGCCCGGCCGACGCTCGGGCGTTGGGAGAGTCCCGCGCGAGTTCGCCCTCGTCCTACCGTGGGGGCGTGGCCGACCGCTCCGCGTACGATCCCGCTGACCAGGTCGACGCGCTCTTGCACCATGCGCCGGTTGCAATAGCGTTCTTCGACTCCGAGTTCCGGTTGCTTGCAATCTCGGACCCCGAGGTCATTGCCGCCGACTACGACCCGGCGGCCGTGGTCGGGCGGACGTTGGAATCGTTCGCCCCCAACTTGTGGGGTCGGGTTGCCGAGACGTTTCGACGGGTGCGCGACACCGGGGTGGCCGAGACCGGCCTGTCGTCCTCGGGGCTCACCCCCGACGCTCGATACGAACGTCACTGGCAGGGGTCAGTCTTCCCAGTGGGCGACGGGCCGCCGTATGGCATCGGGGCGATCATCGAGAACACCACGTCGGTCGTGCAGGCCAAGTTGGCGTGGCGGTTCCTGGCCCGCATCACCTCGGTGCTGTCCGAGCCTTCGATCGAGATCGAACGGGGCCTCCAAACCATTGCCAACGCAATGATCCCCACGTTCGGAGACCTGTGCAGCATCGCGGTGGCCGATTCTCCGGTGGTGGCGTTTGCCCACGTCGATCCGGACACGGCGACTCGGTTGCGCACACTTGGGCGTCGGGCTGTGCCCACGGGGAGCGAACGCGCCGTCGTCGAGGCGATTGGCCGAAAGACGCAGCTGATCGACGTGGTGACCGAAGAGATGGCGGCCAGCGTCGGCTTCACTGCCCGTGCCGATCCCGCAGCGGTCACGGTGCAGCGCGAGGTGGGCGCGCAGTCGGTGTTCCTCGTTCCGCTCATCTTCGGCGACCACATCCTGGGCCTCATGTCGTTGGCCTACACGCATGTGTCGGAACGTCGTTACAGCGATTCGGTGACGACGCTCGTCGAGCAGGTTGGTCGGCGGGTGTCCGACTACCTGGAGCGTGACCGTCTCCGCGCCGAGGCGGCGCGAGCGCGCGAGCGCATGCAGATCTTGGCGCGTCTGGGTGAGATGGTGGGAGTGGAACTCGACGTGCGGTCGAGGTTCTATACGTTGCCCCGCATCTTACTTCCGGACCTCGCCGACGTCTGTGCGATCTTCCGGGTCGATGGCGAGCGCGTGTCGTTGCTCAACGCGACTTCGCTGAACGCGGAGCAGGATCAGTTCCGGAATCAGTACGGTCCGTGGCCCAGCCGGTCCATCAACGACGACACCCCCGCAGCCGTCGCCGCCCGCACCCAAGAACCCGTGCTCATCGAACGGTTCACCACTGAGGCGGTGGATCGGATCGCTCGGAACCTCCAGGAGGGTGCGATTGCGCGTTTGTGGGGCGTCAAAAGCCTCATTGCTGTGCCGCTCCTCGACAGCGGAGAGGTGCGCGGAGTGTTGGCGCTCGGCTTTGCCGACAGTGGGCGGAGCTACACCGTCGAAGACATCCCGATGGCCGAGGAGGTGGGGCGAAGGGTCAGTGCCTGGATGGCGAACGCAATTCGCTTCGAACGGCAGCGGGCCACCGCCGAACACCTGCAACGCGCCTTGCTCCCCGACGAACTGCCGCGCCTCTGCACCGTCGACGTCGCCGTGCGGTACGTCCCGGGTGCCGTCGACGTCCAGGTGGGTGGCGACTGGTACGACACGGTGGTGCTGCCCGACGGCCGCGTGATGTTGGTGATCGGTGACGTCGTGGGGCACGGCGCTCACGCAGCGGCGACGATGGGTCGGTTCCGCACCGTCATCGAGATGCAGGCCATTACTGGCGCGAGCCCGGGGGAGATTCTTGCCTCTGCCAACGAGTTCGCCCACGGTCGAACCGACCGCGCGATGGCCACGGCCATTGTGGCGGTGCTCGACCCCGCCACCGGTCGGTGCGTGTACGCGCGGGCCGGCCACTTGCCGCCAGTGGTGCACAGCGGCCGCACCTGCCGATTGATCGAAGGGGCCAGTGGCCCACCCATCGGCGCGATTGGCAACGCCCAGTACTCGGAAGACGAGTTCGTGCTCGAACGCGGTGAGCAGGTCTTGCTCTGCACCGACGGGCTGTTCGAGCGTCGGGGCACGCTCATCGACGACCGAATTGCAGATCTTGTTGCGGCGTTCGAGGAGGCGTCCGCCGATGTCGAGATGGCTGCTGACCAGGTGCTCGACACCATGACTGCCTCCACTGCGGCAGTCGACGACGTGGCACTCGTCATATTTGCGCGCGCCAACTCGCAGACGGCATTCGACCTACGAGTTGCTCCTGATTTCGCGGAGTTGAAGGAATTGCGCGCCACCGTGACCGCGTGGTGTCAGGCGGGATCACTCGGTGCGCAACTCACCGACGACATCGTGTTGACCACGAATGAACTTGTTGCCAACGGAATCGAGCACGGTGGCACGGCCGTGTACGTGGCGGGACGTATCCACGCCGATCACGTGCGAATCGAGGTTCGCGACAGCGGACGTTGGAGGACCAAGCGGCGTCCGGCCCCGGGGTCGGAGTCGCCGCGTGGGCGCGGCACCGTGCTGGCGGAGAACCTTTCGTCGCGGCGCACCCTTCACGCTGGCCCCAACGGCACCACGGTCATCGTGGACTTCGCGATCGGAACGGCCGACGCGAGTGACTCGGCGCACTAGAGGCGATCGCTACCGAGCCCGTCGAGCGGCGCAGTGGCGTTGACCAATGCGGTGATCGCAGTTCGGATGCTTGTCAAGATCTGATCTTGTCGATCCTGAGTCATGCGCCCGTCGGTCACGAACTGGACGCGTCAGTCCGAGATGAGTGACCCGATGCCGGTGATCTCGAGCAAGCGCATGAACCGCGGGTGGAGCCCATCGATGTGGAACCGTGTGCCGCGCTCGTCGGCCCGGCGGCGTGCGCTCAGGATGACGCTCAAGCCGGACGAGTCGATGAAATCGAGCGCGTGGGCATCGAGAACGACCGCGCTGGACCGGTCAATTGCGGTGAAGAGCCGGTCACGGAACGAATCAGCCGTGTGAAAGTCGAGGTCACCTGAGACCTCGACGGTTTCGAGGACAGCGTCCGCCGACGGCGGGGGATTTGGCGCGTCTGTGCTCCCCATGCGGGGCGTTCCTTCGGCCGCGTTCACAATGCAAACGGTGCCCGCCGGTCTCGAATCCCAAACCTGGCCCCCGAGGGGCGAACTCACTCCTGGGCGAGGTCGAACCACAGCGGAGCGTGATCGTTGGGCGATCCGTTGTAGTTGATGAGGACCTCGCTCCCGGCTGGGATGGGTTCGAGCGCCAGGAGTTCGAGGATGGACGCGTCGAGGTCGATCACGTACTCGGCGTTGGGGGCGTAGGAGTGGTTGAGGAACGAGGCGGGCCCGCAGGCCAGGGCATAGCGGTCGTCGATCTCGAAGATGTAGTTGCGCAGCGGGGTCGCCATGATGTGGTCGCCGTCGTCGGCACTTAGGAACAGCACGGGGCTGGCGTCGAGGAACTCCCCGGCGGCCACCTTTCGGGTGGTGAACACGCCGCGTCCATGGCGGGGCGACGACCGCACGACGACCGCCGGAGCCGGCGAATCTTGAGAGTATCGGTCGGGTTTCGTAGATTTGGGCGCCATGCCCCCCAGTCTTCTGCGTTCCCTGGTTGCCGTGTGACCGATCGTCCCACTGCTGACCAGATCCCGGCGCTCGCCGCCGAACTCGAGCCGCGGGGTGCCGCCGCAATCGTGGAGTGGGCGGTTGCCACCTATGGCGATGGGGTCGTCTTCACCGCCAGCTTCGAAGACGCTGCGCTCATCGACGTGGTGGCGCAGGTGGCGCCCACACTCGACGTGGTGTTGCTCGACACGCAGTACCTGTTCGCCGAGACCGAGTGGTATGCCGAAGCGCTGCGCCAGCGCTACCAGCTCAATCTGCGCGTTGTGACCCCCGATCCCCGCGTCGTCCGCGACAATCGCTGGCAACACGACGTCGAGGGCTGCTGCGGCGTGCGCAAGGTCGAGCCGCTCAACCGGGTGTTGGCCGAGAAGGACGCCTGGATCACCGGCATACGGCGCGCCGATGCCCCCACGCGCGCGCACGCGCCGGTCATCGAGTTCGACGTCGCGCGCGACGTGGTGAAGGTGAACCCGCTGGCGGCATGGACCGACCAGGACATTGACAACTACATCGACGCGCACCAGTTGCTGCGCCATCCGCTCACGGATCGTGGGTACGCATCCATCGGTTGTTGGCCCTGCACCCGTCCGGTGGCGCCGGGCGAAGACCGTCGGGCCGGCCGGTGGGCGGGTCTCGACAAGACCGAGTGCGGGTTGCACGTGGTGAAGGGCCCCGTGTGACCACCCCGCTCACCGAACTCGACCTGCTCGAGGCCGAGGCCATCACGATCTTCCGCGAGGTTGCCGCAGAGTGCGAACGGCCCGTGCTGCTGTTCTCAGGCGGCAAGGACTCTGCGGTACTCCTGCACCTGGCTCGCAAGGCGTTCCGTCCGGGCCGGTTCCCGTTCCCGGTCATGCACGTCGACACGGGCCACAACTTCCCCGAAGTCATCGAGTATCGCGACGCCGTCATGGCGTACCTCGGTGAGACACTGATCGTGGCCAGCGTGCAGGAGTCCATCGACCGGGGGCGGGTGGCCGACGCCACTGGCCCGCGGGCCAGCCGCAACCGGTTGCAGTCGGTGACCCTGCTCGATGCCATCAACGAGCACCGATTCGATGCGGCATTCGGTGGTGGGCGCCGCGACGAAGACAAGGCGCGCGCCAAGGAGCGGGTTCTCAGCTTCCGCGATGACTTCGGGCAGTGGGAACCCAAAGCGCAACGCCCCGAACCGTGGGGAATGCTCAACGCTCGTATTCGGCCCGGTGAGCACCTGCGGGCGTTCCCCATCAGCAACTGGACCGAACTCGACGTGTGGACTTACATCGCCCGTGAATCGATTGCGCTTCCGTCCATTTACTTTGCGCACGAACGCGAGGTGTTCGCTCGCGACGGCATGTTGTTGTGGAACGGCGGCCCGAATCGGATGCTGCCTGGTGAGACGGCCGAAGTCGTCACCGTGCGGTACCGCACCGTGGGTGACGCCAGCTGCACAGGCGCCGTGCGATCATCGGCGACCACGGTGGCCGACATCGTCGACGAAGTCGCCACGGCGCGCATCAGCGAGCGCGGGGCAACCCGAGCCGACGACGCGTTCAGTGAGTCGTCCATGGAGGACCGCAAGCGCGAGGGATACTTCTGATGACCGGCCATGCCATTACCGCGGGGCCCCGGAGCCTGTTGCGCGTCGCCACGGCCGGTTCGGTCGACGACGGCAAGAGCACGCTCATCGGTCGGCTGCTCCACGACTCCAAGTCGATTCTCGAAGACCAACTCGCAGCGGTCGAGGCGGCAAGCGCACGTCGCGGTGACGGTTCGTTGAACCTGGCGTTGCTGACCGACGGGCTGCGGGCCGAACGCGAGCAAGGCATCACCATTGATGTTGCGTGGCGCTTCTTCGCAACGCCGGCCCGATCGTTCATCGTGGCGGATTCCCCGGGGCACGAGCAGTACACGCGCAACATGGTCACCGGTGCATCGGTCAGTGACGTTGCGGTCATCCTGGTCGATGCGCGCCACGGCATAGTGGAACAGACTCGCCGGCACGCCTTCCTCGCGGCGCATCTGGGGGTGGGGCACCTCGTGCTCGCCGTCAACAAGATGGATCTCGTCGACTGGGACGAGCGCGTGTTCGCCGGAATCGTGAAGGAGTTCGGCGACTACGTGGCAGCGCTGCCGCGTCAGCCGTTGGTGCACGCCATCCCAGTGTCGGCCCTGCTCGGCGGCAACGTCGTCGATCGCTCGAATGTCACCGATTGGTACGACGGTCCGGCGTTGCTCGAACTCCTGGAAATCATCGAGCCGGTCGAGGCGCCGGTGCTCGGCGGGCGTGTTGCGGTGCAGTCGGTCATTCGGCCGCTCACCCCCGAGCACCACGACTACCGCGGGTACGCAGGCCAGGTTTCCGGCGGTGCATTGCGCGTGGGCGACGACGTGTTGGTGTTGCCGGCCGGTCAGCGCACCACGGTGTCGGCGATCGACACATTCGACGGACCACTTGCCGAAGCGGTTCCGGGCCAGGCCATCGTGGTGCTCCTCGCCGACGACCTCGACGTGGGACGCGGCGACACCATTGTGGTCGCGCATGACCGGGCTCCGATGGTCACGCAAGTGGTCGAACTCGACCTCTGCTGGATGACCGAGCAGCCGCTCACGGCTGGCGCGCGAGTGTGGGTGAAGCACGGAACTCGCACGGCCCGCGCCATCGTCACCGATTTGGTCTCACGCCTCGACGTCAACTCGTTGGCCGTGCAGCCGCGGCCGTCGCAGCTGGCACTCAACGATTTGGGGCGCGTGCGGGTGAAGGTGAGCACGCCGCTGGCAATCGACACCTACGACGAGAGCCGGGTCTCCGGTCGCTGCATCCTCATCGACGACGCATCCAACGCCACCGCCGCCGCAGCCATGGTGGTTGGCGGCGGCGACACGCTGACCTAGGCCGCCTCGTTCAGCGCGCCGTCGGCGTCGCTGGGTGCTGCCGAGCGCCGGAACCGGGCTGTGATCGATGCGAACGATGCGTGCAGTGCCGGCTGCTCGATGAGCTTGTACGACGCAACCGCGAGCGCGGCAGTCAGTGCCCAGCCAGTGATGCGGACCCACCAGTGCTGGAGTCCGAAGTGTTGGTCGAGTTCCGCCAACACGAGGAAGTGCCACAGGTACAACCCGTAGCTGATCTCGGCGACGGCCATGAGGGGCCGGTTCGACAAGAAGCGGGCCGCGGAGCCGTCGGGCACCCGCACCACGGCGACGATGGCAACCAGGGCGATGGCGGTGACCGCCGGCCACTTCAGGCTCATCCCCAGGAAGAACGTGTTGCCCTCTTCAAGTGAGAACGTGGTGCCGGTGGCGAGTGCAACCAACGCCGCGATTCCGGCGACGTTCCATGCGCGCGCTGTGCGGCCGGTGAACGCCGCTCGGGAACGGGCCAGGAGCACACCGGCTGCGCACCCGAACAGCAAACTTGCGACGCGCGTGTCGGTGCCGAACTCGATGCGTTGCCATGACGCGCCCGTTCCCCACAAGAAGAACCGGGCGGCGATGCTGACGCAGCCGATGCCGATGATGGCGGCGGCCAGTCGAGGAAGCCGGCCTCGGGTCCAGATGATCAACGCAACGAGCAGCAACGGCCACAGCACGTAGAACTGCTCTTCGATCTGGAGGGCCCACGTATGGCCCAGCAGGCCCAGTCCGCCGCCGGTAAGGGCCTGCCACCAGTTGGCCACGTAGAAGAACCCGAGGAACGCGCCGTGCTCAGTGCCGCCCATCGGCCAGATCTGTTCGATGACGAGCGCAGAGAGCATCACCACGAAATATGCGGGGAGGAGTCGACGGGCCCGACGTTCGAGGAACTTCGCGTACGTGTAGCGACCGTGCGCGATCTGTTCGAGCAGCACCGAGGTGATGAGAAAGCCGCTCAATACGAAGAACATGTCGACGCCCACCTGGCCCGACACGAACGGCGCAACTCGTGAGTGCACGAGGATCACCGAGATGGCGGCCAGCCCGCGCAATCCGTCGAGTGGGGGGCGGCGCCCGAGTTTCTCAATGGCGGGGAGCGTCTCCCCGGCCGCGGTCGCGGTCCGTCGCACGGAGCGAGGTTAGGCGGCGGGCGTTCGAGCGCGCGATTGTGGATGTGCGCCCGACGGTGAGTTCACAGCGGGCTCTCAAGGAACACTCAGGGAATCCTCGGCCACCCGGTCGAAAGTGGGAACGGCAAGGAGGAGTTCCCATGTTCACCAGCCCGCCCACCGGTTCGCCCTACTGGACGCCCTCGCCCCCCACCGCGCCCATCGACCCTGCGCCGGCACCAGCGCCGGCGCGGGCCCGGCGGTCGCGCGCCGGCACGGCCGCGCGGGCAATCGCAGTGAGCGCGGCGATCGCAGTGGCTGCGGTTGGCGGTGGCGTGGTGGGCGCAGTGGCGACGCGTGCAGATCTCCCGGCCACCACCGCCGCTGCGCCGGAGGCCACCGGCGAGCCGGCCACGCCAGTGGTGGCGTCGGGGGCGATGAACGTGGGTGCGGTGTTGCAGACCGTCGGGCGGTCCGTGGTCGAGATCACGGCGCAAGTGGTCGAGCGCGAGGGTTTTCGAGCCCAGCGCGGGACGGCCGTGGGTACCGGCGTGATCATCTCGAGCGACGGCAAGGTGCTCACCAACGCGCACGTGGTGAACGGCGCGCAGACCGTGCAGGTCGCGGTGGCAGGGGAGCGGACGCCCCGCGCCGCACGCGTCGTGGCCGCCGACAAGGCGGCCGACATCGCCTTGGTGGAACTCAGCGGGCCGGCCAACCTGCATCCGGCGACGCTCGGAAACTCTGACGGTGTACACGTGGGCGATGACGTGATCGCCATCGGTGACGCGCTTGCGCTCGAAGGGAGCCCCACCGTGACCCGCGGCATCGTCTCGGCGCTGAACCGATCGGTGGAAGGCGAGAACGGCACGATGACCGGAATGATCCAGATCGATGCCGCAATCTCCTCGGGCAACTCGGGTGGCCCGTTGGTGAATGCCGCTGGCCAGGTGATCGGCATCAACACGATGGTGGCCGCGTCGAGCCAGAACCAGGCGGCGAACAACATCGGCTTCGCCATCTCGATCAACTCCGCCAAGGCGACCCTCCAACAGCTGGCGGGCTGAACGAGTTCCCGGCTGGGGTGCCCCCGGCCGCAGTCGGGAACTTTCTGGTGCCCCGCACCGTTGAAGAGGGCAGGGCACACCAGTGCCCAGAAGTCGAGGAAGCTCGTGGCAACGATGAAGCGTGCGCGCAGCCGGAACCCGCTGGGACTCGTCCTGATCTTCGCGTTGGCGACCGCAGTGCTGGTGACCGCGGGGGTGGGGCTCTGGTTCACCTACGCCAACCCGTTTGCGGAGCGCACCACCGACAAGAGCGCGCCGGCCTTGCTGACCCGACTCGAGAACCTGTCGCGTTACGAGGCGGCGAAGGCGAACTTCGAAGAAATCGTCGACGTGCAGCACTCGGTCGATCGAGTCCCGGCATCGATCGCCGGGGAACGTGCGCAGCTCAAAGCGGTGGGCGACGTTCCCGCCTATGTGGACTTCTCGTCGCTCCAGGCGGGCGACATCACGGTGGAAGGGAATACCGTCACGATTCGGCTGCCGCACGCGCAGGTCGGTGACGCGGTCATCGATCAGGGGCAGTCCGAGGTGATCAACCGCGACCGGGGCCTCCTCAACCGAATCGGCGACTTCGTGTCCAACAACCCGACCAACGACGCCGAGCTGTATCGCGCCGCCGAGGCAAAGATGACTGCGGCGGCGGCGAGCAGCGACCTCCAGGCCAAGGCGGAAGCGAACACCACTGCGATGCTCTCGGGGCTCATGCGAGCTGCCGGCTTCGACCGCGTGAACGTGGTGTACGTGAACGCTCCGCAGTAGCGGCCATCGGGCGCCGCCACGGCGCAGCGACCCCCCCGCGTTCGTCAGGCCTCGACCAGATGGGCGCGGAGCTCGGCGATCCGGGGCAGATCGAGATCGAGGGCGTCGCGTAGGTAGGTGTCGACGGAGCCATGGCGTTCACTGATCTGCCCGAGCGCAGCACCGATGTACTCGGGGCGAACTTCAAGGATGGCTCGCAGGATCTCGACTTCTTCCAATGTGGCGCCCCGATCTTCGAGCCGACGGATGGAGTCGAGGCGGCGAGCAATCGTGAAGTCGTTCGTGCGCAAGTAGTCGTACACGACGACTTCCTCGGGTACTCCGAGTGCGAAGAGCATCAGCGCGCTCGAGAAGCCGGCACGATCCTTGCCGCCGGTGCAATGCACCAACACCGGGTGGTCGACGGCGCGCGCGAGGTGACCCACGATGTCGCGGAACTGGTCGCCACATTCCGCTACGAACGCGGTGTTCGCCTTCAGCAACGTCTCGCCGGGTGCGCCCAGCTCGTGCACCTTCCCCTCACGCACCACCGATGCCACGGTTTGGTCGGGCGCGCCCGTATCGCCGACCGGTACCTCCACCACTTCGGCGCCGTTCGGGATGCGACTCGGCATCTCCGATCGCTCACGGCGGCGCCGCACGTCGACCACGAGCGCGAGCCCAAGCCGTTCGAGGTACTCCAGGTCCGAGTCGGTGAGTTTGTCGAGCGCGCCCGATCGATAGATGCGGCCCCACCGGACCGTTCGGCCATCGGTAGTGGGGTAGCCGCCGAGGTCGCGCGTGTTCGGTGCCCCGGTGAGCGGAAGTCGCCGTTCGGCCACGGTTCGGCTCTGGCCGTCGGGAGTGGTGACGCGCAGGTATGGGCGCACGCCTGCGGGCGCTGGGTCGTCGATGACGAGGTGGTCGTCCGCGTCACGGTGCACCGCACCCAATTGGGTGTCGATGCGCGCGGGTTCGGTGCCCCACGCGAGTTCGACGTGGTCGTGTTCGTCGAAGCCGTCGATACGGAGCGACTGACCGTCGCGAACGAGTTCCACGACATCGGGAATGAGGGTCACGCGTCGCTCGGTTTCCAGTTCAAGAGGTGGTCGCTGAACTGTGCCCGTGCGGCGGCAACGCGTTCGGGGAGGTACTCGCGTGGGAACAACCCGTCGTAGGGCTCGTACTCCTTCAGGGTTTGGCGAGCCACCGTGATCTTGTGTACTTCGGTGGGGCCGTCGGCGATACCCATGATGGGAGCAGTCGACCACATGCCGATGAGTGGCATCTCGTTCGACACGCCGAGCGAACCGTGCAGGTGCATGGCGCGAAACACGATGTCCTTGAGCACCTTCGCCGTGGCCACCTTGCATGCCGCGATCTCGCGTCGAGCCTTGTGACCACCCACTTGGTCGATGAGCCAGGCCGTGTGCATCACCTGCAGTCGGAACTGGTGGAGTTCGATCCACGAGTCGGCTACGTACTCCTGCACCAGTTGCTTGGAGGCGAGGGATGAGCCTTGCGTGTATCGGGAAACCGCGCGTTCGCAAAGCATGTCGAGCGCACGCTGACACATTCCGACCGTGCGCATCGCGTGATGCACCCGTCCGCCGCCCAGGCGCGTCTGTGCGATAACGAATGCTTGTCCCGGACCACCCAACACGTTCTCGTCGGGTACCCGAACGTTTTCGTAGCGAACGTATGCGTGGGACCCCTCGCCCAGTGGCTCACCCGCGATTCCCACGTTGCGCAAGATGTTGATTCCCGGCGTGTCGGTGGGAACCAGGAACATGGACGCACCTTGGTAGATGGGGACGTCGGGATCGGTGATCGCCATCACAATCGCGAACGCGGCATAGCGCAGGTTCGACGAGTACCACTTCTCGCCGTTGATGACCCACTCGTCTCCGTCCTTCTCGGCGCGACAGGTGAACACCTGTGGGTCTGATCCGCCTTGTGGTTCGGTCATCGAGAAACACGACACGATTTCGCCGTCGAGCAACGGCTGGAGGTACTTCGCTTTCTGCGCTTCGGTGCCGTAGTGGGCGAGGATTTCGGCGTTGCCGCTGTCGGGGGCTTGGCAGCCGAAGGTGGATGGTGCCCAAGTGGACCGACCCAGGATCTCGTTCAACAGTGCGAGCTTCACTTGGCCGTACCCGAGACCGCCGAGATCCGGGCCGAGATGACAGGCCCACAGACCTTGTTCCTTCACCTTCTCCTGCAGTGCGGGTAGCACCTCTTTGTGGACGGGATGCGACTTGTCGTAGACGATCTCGTGGTTGAACGCAAGATCGAGCGGTTCCACGTCGTTCTCCACGAACTCGCGCACCCACTCGAGCTTTGCTTGGAACTCGGGTTCGGTTGAGAAGTCCCAACTCATCGCTCATCCTTTGTTCGCCGGGGGATGGTCTCGGCCCTGCTCCGATGATGACATGATCACCAGCGTGATCTGACCCACTTCGTTGGTGGGTTGTGGTGAGAACGCACGTTCTCTGAACCGGTGAACCAGGAGTCCTCATGGCTGACGTGCTCTCAGATTTCGATGGCCTGCTCGACTGGCCGAACCTCCAGGCCTGGATTGCGGAACAAGCCGAGCTGCCCGGCGCCGGCCCCGTCACGGCGGTGGAACAGATCACCGGGGGTTCGCAGAACAACATCTTTCGTCTCACTCGTGGCGACGCGCAGCTGGTGCTGCGACGTCCGCCCCAGCACCTGCGCTCCAACAGCAACGACACCATGATGCGCGAGGCGCGCGTGCTGAGCGCCATCGACGGCACCGATGTGCCGCATCCGCGCTTCTACGCGGTGTGTGACGACGCCGAGGTGATCGGCGCTTGCTTCTACCTGATGGAACCGATTACTGGGTTCACGCCGATGGGCCAGCTTCCCGGCCGCTACGCCGACGACGTCGAGTGGCGGCGCCGATTGGCGTTCGAACTGGTGGAAGGTGCGGCGAAATTGGGTGCGGTCGACCCCGATGCAGTGGGCCTCGGTGACTTTGGCAAGAAGGACAACTGGATCGAGCGTCAAGTCAACCGGTGGAAGAGCCAGCTCGACGGATACTCCGAGTTCGAGGGATACGGGAAACCTGATCTGCCGGGGGTGGATCAGATCGGCGCGTGGTTGGACGCCAACCGACCCGCTGACGCACACATCGGCATCATCCACGGCGACTACCAGTTCGCAAACGTCATGTTCGCATTCGACGAACCAAAGCTTGCCGCCGCAATCGACTGGGAGCTTTCGTCGCTCGGCGACCCGTTGCTCGATCTGGCGTGGGTGCTGCAGTCGTGGAGCGAGCCAACCGACCCGCCGGGCAAGGACCCGCAGTTGCAACCATGGGACGGAATGCCGTCACGCGCCGAGCTCATCGCGCACTACGGCGAGGTGAGCGGTCGCGACATGTCGGCCATGCCGTGGTTCTTCGTGCTCGCGTGTTACAAACTCGGAATTCTCCTGGAAGGCACGTACGCGCGTGCACGCGCGGGGAAGGCCCCCAAGGAGATGGGCGACATCATGCATTGGTATGCCGGGTGGCTGTTCACCCTCGCCGACCAGAACGTGCGCCAGGCATAAGTGGACCGTTCAACCGCCGATTTTCGTCGCCTCCTTCATCGCTTTCGATTCAGCCCCGTCACGCTGACGGTCGGCCTGCTCACCTTTGCCGCAGTCGTCGGGGTGGTCCTTTGGATCACCGATCTGCCGGCATACCTCGCGCAGCCGGGTGCAGTGGAATGGTGGTGGGTGGGGCTCGCCGCGCTGGTGGGCTCTTTCCAGTACACGGGCTTCGCGATTCAGTTGATTGGCGCAGCGGACCGGCGAATTCCGGTGGTCGCAACCACCGAGCTCGAGTGGGCCGAAGCGTTCACCTTCGTGGTCACCCCCGAGAGCTCGGGCAGCTTCGCGCTGAGCATTCGCTTTCTCACCAAGCGCGGGTTCTCGTCGGCGGATGCCACGGCCGCGAGCGGATTCAGCAGCTTTCTCACCACCATGGTGGCGGCGGTTGTCCTCGCGGTGTCTGCCGGGGTGGCCGCCGCCACGCTCGACGTCGGCGCGCTCAAGCAGGACGTCCCGAGCAGCCTATGGGAATTCATCGTGGTCGTCATTGCGGCCGCCGTCATCGTCACGTTGGCCATCAAGCTGCCGCGCTTTCGGAAGTGGGCGAAGAATTGGTCGGCCCAGGCCGGTCGCTACGTGCGCACCATCATCGAACACCCGTCCCGTGGCGCCATCACCGCGGGCGGAGAGCTGTTCTCCTTGGCATCGCAGGCAGGTTGTCTGTGTTTGCTGATGCATGCCACGCACATACCGGTGAACGTTGCCGCAGCGGTGGTGATCACCCAGATTGCGGGCACGGCGTCGAGCGTGGTGCCCATCCCGGGTGGACTGGGGGCGCCAGAAGCGATCTTGGTGGCGGGGCTGGTCGGAATCGGCGGCGATCACCACGCCGCAGTGATCGCGTCGCTCACGTACCGGATGATCACGTACTGGCTGCCGCCGCTGCCCGGGCTCGTTGCGCTCTACGACTTGCACCGGCGCAAGCAGGTGTAGCGAGCCGACGCTCGCGGGAGTCAGTCGAGCTCGGCCAGGCGCGCGGCCACCATGTCGGTGAGCAGCGTGGCGTCGACCTTCCAGTCGACTGGCACCTGAATGGTTTTCTTGTTCACCTTGTAGTCGGTGAGTCGCGGCGCGAACGCGTCGAGGACGTCGGTGCTCCACGGGGCGATCAGAAGGTGGTGCGTCGCTTCGGAGAGCCCGAACACGTTACCGGTTCCTCTGCGCACCATTGGCTGATTCCAAGCGATCACCAGTTCCAGGTCGGGGAACTGCTTCGTGATCGTTCGGAAGATATTGCGCGCAGTGTTCTGCTTGGTGGCGTCGAGCGCCGCGAAGTACGCCTCGGGGCTGTCGAAGCGGCGTGACGTGGTGGATCCGCGGTGGTGCATCACGACAGCATTGGCATGGTTCTGACTGAACCCATATCGCTCCCGCAGCAGTGAGATCTGATCCGGGTACTTCGCCTCACCGAGTTCGTCGAGCGCACCGAACCAGAACGCCATCGGTTTGCCGTACTTCGCTTCGATCTTCGGGAACTGGTCCGAGCGATCGCCAGCACTGGGGGCCATGCGCGAAGTGTACGGGGAACGTTCGTTAGATCGTTGCCGGCGTCAACCAGCCGGACGTGGTGAATTCGATCGAGCGCGACGTAGAGAAATCGGTGGTCTTCAAATCGATCTCGTACCACGTGGGGTCGTCGATCGTGTTGTAGGCGTAAGTGTTCGCCGTGAGATTCGACACGGTGGACCACATGGTGAGCAGCGGCATCTGCTTGCCGCCGGGCACGTCTTCCATCACGGTCCCCGGCACCAGGTCGAAGCCGTGCAGGATGCGGATGGTGTCCATGACCGCGTGCTTGGCGTCGGTCGGCGGGGTGGCGAAGCGCACCTGGGCCAGGAGGCGAATGAACCGCGACGAGCTGTTCTCATCGGCGGGGAGACCGCGGAACCCCTGGCCTTGGCCCGCAGGCGCGAACGTGGTGCCACCGATCTCGATCGGCGCAGGATTATCGGGCGTGAGGCTCAGATAGTTGGTGACGTTCGTGAGGTGCCATTCGAGATACGGCGCGTTCGTGGCGATCTGCACGGGATTGTCGAGCACGCGCATGCCGTCGGGATGGAACTCGGCCACGATGCACGAGGTGGCATCGTGCACGATCAGGTGCAAGGGAAGTGAAACCGGAATCTCACTCGGCTTGTACTCCACCACGTTGCACGCTTCGATCGTTGCGCGGGCTTCAGCAGTGGTCGCGCAGGTGCCCAGGACATAGGCCACGATCTCGAGCGCACCGATGTCGGTGCCGTCGTTGTGGGCCGCTTGGTACGTGCAGTGGCCCGGCATGTAGAGGACGTGGGCCGACAGTCCGGCCGTGTTGATCCCGTCGGCCATCCAGCTGGGCTGATTGAACGCCGACATGCCCACCACGCCGTACTTGGCTGTCCACGACTTGGCGTTCGCTGACGCTTGGCTCTGGCCGGCGAGGTCCGACGCGATCACGCCGAGTTGCCATGGCAACACATCGGGGAACTCCATGGTGCGGCCCACGCAGACCGTGCCGTCGGCGGCTTGTGGATGTTTGAAGTTCGTGCACATGAAGGGCGCTCCTCGCTGCGGCTCGGCGCGTCACCCTAGTGAGCAGGATGGATGGTCGCGACTATCCGGAATCCGCAGCGAGCAGCGCGACGCGAGGTGGGCGGAGCGGGCCTGGGTAGCCTGCATGCGTCCGCCCTCGTAGCTCAGGGGATAGAGCATCGGTTTCCTAAACCGTGTGCGGAGGTTCGAATCCTCCCGGGGGCGCATCACCGTTGTTCGGAGGCGTGATGGAACGTGAAGTGTCGGTCGAGCGAGTGATCAGCGCGTCGCCTGAGACGCTGTACGCGATGGTCGCCGACGTCACCCGGTTGAGCGAGTGGTCACCCGAGAACACGGCGAACCGTTGGATTGGCTCCACGCCGCCGGGAACCGTTGGCGCGCGCTTTCGAGGTTCGAACGCGTCCGGGCGCTGGAAGTGGACCACCACGTGCGTCGTGATCGCCGCCGACGCGCCCAATCGCTTCGCGTTCGACGTGAAGGACGGGCCGATCGCAATCGCGCGTTGGGAGTACCTGTTCGCCGCAGAGGGTGATGGTTGTCGCGTCACCGAGCGGTGGACTGATCACCGCATCGGCGTGTTCCGGTGGCTGTCAGGATTGGTGCTCGGCATCGCCGATCGTGCGAAGCACAACGAGCGGGGCATGCGCCACACGCTGGATGCGTTGGCTGCGTCCGCCGAAACTGGCTGATCTCGAACAGTTGGTGACGAACCGGTAGCCGAGTGTGACGGCGCTCGTGCCGCCGGGGGAGAATGGCCCCATGGCCAGCACCACCGAGACCAAGCCCACTGTTGCGCCCGTCGCGCCCCGCACGAGCGTGCTCGCTCGATTGGCGGGTGCGTGTTACGACCACCGTCGCGCCGTCACCGCAGCATGGGTGCTGGCGCTCATTGTGCTCTCGGTCTTGGGCCAGGTCTTCGGCGGTGCGCTGGAAAAGAGCTTCTCGCTCCCAGCCAGCGAGTCGTCGCGCGCGTTCGAACTCTTGAAGACCGACTTCGCTCGACCTGGCGACACCGGCCAAATCGTGTTCGCAGTGAAGAACGGGCAGACGCTGCAGAGCCCCGGCGTGCAACAGCAGGTTGAAGCGGTCATCGCCAAGTTCGCGCAACAACCCGACGTGAAGTCGGTGAGTGATCCGTACCAACCGTTCAACGCACGCTTGATTGCGCCCAACCAGCAAGTGGCAATCGCCGAGATCCTCTTCGACAAGCGCGGCAACGAACTCTCCAAGGACCTCACCGCGAAGCTGCGCACGTTGGCGAAGCAGTCGAACACGTCCACGGTGCAGGTTGAACTGGGCGGCTACATGTTCACCCAGCAGACGATGCCGGTGAGCGAAGTGATCGGTCTCGCAGCGGCGGTGGTCATCTTGTTGGTGGCGTTCGGTTCGCTGTTGGCGATGGGGCTACCCATTGGTACCGCGCTCGTGGGCATCGGCATCGGGCTGGCGCTCGAAGAGCTGTTGGCGCACATCGTGTCCATCCCCGAGTTCGCCCCCCAGGTGGCGGCCATGCTCGGCATCGGTGTGGGCATCGATTACGCGCTCTTCATCGTGACGCGCTACCGCCACGGTCTCCACGACGGAATGGAGCCCCGAGACGCCGTCGTCACTGCGCTCGACACGGCAGGCCGGGCCGTCATCTTCGCCGGGTGCACCGTCGTCATCTCGATGATGGGTCTCTTCGTCATCGGTCTCGGCTTCATCCAAGGCATGGCCGTTGGCGTGACCGCCGTGGTGCTCGTGGTGATGGGCGCGTCGGTCACCTTCTTGCCGGCGCTGCTCGGCTTCTCAGGACACGCAATCGACAAATTCAGCCTGAAGAGTGCGCGTCAGTCCACGAGCGAGATCGTGGAGGACTCGGTCTGGTCGAAGTGGAGCCGAACCCTGCAGCGTCGTCCGTGGACCGCGGCCATTGCCGGGTTCTCGGTCCTGGTGCTGCTTTCGATCCCAGTGTTCGCACTGCGGCTTGGTGTTTCCGACTCGGGGAACGACCCGGAGAGTTTCACCACTCGACGCGCGTATGACTTGGTGGCCAAGAACTTCGGGCCCGGTGCGAATGGCGCGTTGTTGATCGTCGGAGAACTCAAGTCGCCCGGTGACGTGTCGGTGATGAACCGTCTCGCCGACGAGCTCGGAACGGTGCCCGACGTGCAAGCGCACAGCCCGGCCATCACTGCACCGAACGGCAAGGCTGCGCTCATTCAGGTGACGCCCAAGGGTGCGCCCCAAGATGCCAGCACCACGGAGCTGGTGCACCGTCTTCGCGACAAGACGGTCCCGGCTGCGGTGAACGGCGCGAAGGTGTCGGTCTATGTCGGCGGCGCCACGGCAGTGGGGGTCGACCTGGCCGACCAGATCGGCCAGCGGCTGCCCTGGTTCTTTGCCGCAGTGCTGTTCATGAGTTTCGTGCTGTTGATGTTGGTGTTCCGCTCGCTGCTGGTGCCGCTCAAGGCCGTCATCATGAACCTGCTCTCCATCGGCGCGGCGTACGGCGTTCTCATCGCGATCTTCCAGTGGGGTTGGGGCAAGGAACTCATCGGCGTGGGTCGCGAAGGTCCCATCGAGGCGTGGGCGCCCATGATGCTCTTCGCCATCGTGTTCGGACTCTCGATGGACTACGAGGTGTTCCTACTCAGTCGCATCAAGGAGGAGTACGACCGCACGGGTGACAACGCCGAAGCCGTTGCGCACGGGGTCGCAGTGACGGCCCGGCTCATCACCGCCGCCGCCGCCATCATGATCTGTGTCTTCGGCAGCTTCGTGCTCTCGGACCTGCGCGTGTTGAAGATGATCGGGCTCGGGCTCGCCGTCGCCGTCTTCATCGACGCCACCGTGGTTCGGCTCGTGTTGGTTCCCGCCACCATGGAGCTCCTCGGGGATCGGAACTGGTGGTTCCCGTCGTGGCTCGAGTGGCTACCGAAGTTCCACGTCGAAGGCATCGAGGACGACATCGACGAGATCGATCCCCACGAGGCCGCAGCACACGTGTGAGGCACGGATCTCGGTATTTCTGCGGAGGCGCTCCGCTTCGGCAATCCGTACTGTCGCCTCATGGCGACTCCGGCGACGCAAGGGAATGAACCGACCTTCCTCAACTTGGACTTCCGAGTTGAGGTGCTGATGTCCCGTCGCTCCGAACCCGAGGCCATGCGACGCCTCTTCGAGCATCCGACGGGAATGTCGACGGTGCACGCATCGCATCCGAGCGCGCGGCGCGCAGTGCGAGCCTCAACGAAGTCTCCGTCGTGTCGTACCTCGTGACGGAACAGATGGGCATCGTGCGGGCGGCGTCGGGGCAGTGGCTGCTGGCCGACGCCGCGTGGGAACAGGCCAGCGAAATCGCACGAACGTTGCGCGCCCAGCTGATTCCCCGGCCTGACGTCCCGACGCCACCAACGATTGCTGCGCTGCGCGGACCCGGGCTCGCCCGTCCGAACCCCGGGCTTTCCGTCGGACGCTGACCGGGCGCAGGGGCCACTGGCTGGCGATCTAGTCGGCGGTGCTGGTCACTTCGGCCAGGAACGCCTCGACGTCGGCGAAGGTCCGAGTCCGCCGCATCGGTGGCAGGCGATCGAGCAACTGCCGTCGGTAGGACTTCTCGGCCAGGCGCGTATCGAGCACGCACACGACCCCGCGGTCGTCACGAGAACGAATGAGGCGGCCCACGCCTTGCGCCAGCAACGTGCTGGCGCGGGGGAGGTCGACCTCGGTGAACGCGCGGGGGCCCGCCGCGTCACGTTGCGCGGACACCACGGGGTCGTCGGGTCGTGAGAACGGGATCTTGTCGACGATGACGACCGAACATGTGCGCCCGGCCGGGTCGATGCCCTGCCAGAACGACATCGTGGCGAAGAGGCAGGCGGCTTCGTCGTCGAGGAACGACTCGAGCAACCCAGCCTTCGATCCCGTGCCCTGCACGAGAATCGGCACGTCGACAAGTTCCTCCACCGCTGCGGCCGAGGCGCGCATGGCCTGGAAACTCGTGAACAGCACGAGCGTCCGGCCGCCGGCGGCAGTGATACAGCGTGCGATCTCCTTGTCGGCCCGCGCCCGGAAGTCGGCGCGACGCGGATCGGGGAGCTCGGGCACGTACAAGAGCGCGTTCGCTCGATGGTCGAACGGGGACTCCAGTGCGAGGTACTCGCACGCCGACAGGCCGAGGCGCGCCGCCGTGTAGCGATCGAGCGTGGCCGAGGTGAGCACTGCGTTGACGCCCTGGGACCACGCGCTGGTCTCGAGCAGCGGCGCGACATCGAGTGGGGCGAGGCGCACGAACGTGCGACCGCGGTCGGTCTCGATCCACGCAACGTCGCCGGTGGCCCAGCTGCGGACCCGCTGCACCTCGGCTTCGGTGACCGTGCCAATCGCGAGCAGTCGCTCGATCTTGGTCTTGGCGTCGGATTCCTCGTTGGCGGCGAACCGTTGCTGCTCTTTGCGGACCGCCCCGACCGCGGCGGCCACGCTGCTGGCCACGTCCTGGAGCGCACGCTCGATGGTGTCGATGGCGGCGGGTCCCTTCCGTAACCACCCGGGTTCTTGTCCAACGAGCGCGGCATCGAGGATCGCCGCGCTCGTGCGGAGCGTGTCGGCGGCGGCATTGTCGAGGGCGCTGATGCGGCTGGCCAGGCTCTCGAGCCGCACGGCGTCGATCGACACCGTGATGGCGCCGCGCAACGCGTCCTCGGCTGCATGCGCCTCGTCGATGATCACCACGTCGTGCTCGGGCAGGACCGCGCCGTCAGATGCAAGGTGTGCGCCGTACATCGCAGTGTTGGTGACCACGATGTCGGCGTTCTGCGCGCGCAGGCGTGCCCGTTCGTAGAAGCAGTCGGTTCCGTACGAACACTTGCGGGCCCCGGGGCATTCGTCGGAGCTCATCGACAATCCCGACCAGTTGACTTCCAGATCGGAGGGAAGGTCGGCTTCGTCGCCGGTTTCGGTCTCGTCGAGCCAATCGAGGAGCGCGGTTGCGGTATCTGCGCCGTGGCCGGTTTCGAGTTCGAACTGCAGTTCGGTGGCTTTGGCCAAACAGGCGTAGTTGCTTCGACCCTTCAACAACGCCCACGAGAATTCGTGGTCGAGATGCCGCGCCAGGAACGGCAAGTCCTTGCGGTCGAGTTGGTCCTGCAGGGCCTTGGTGGAGGTGACCACCACCGTCGTTTCGTCCGACAACACGGCCGGCACCAGGTACCCGAAGGACTTGCCGGTGCCGGTCGGTGCTGCGATCGCCACGGGCGTGTCGGACGCCAGCGCCGACTCGATGCGTTCGACCATCTCGAGTTGGGACGGGCGGGACTCGCCACCGAGCGCGGCAGTGATGTGTTCCATGGCGCTGCGTGCCGCTGATCCCATGGCTGCCACGCTACGGCCCCAGACGGTCGATCACCCATTCTGCGCGTCATCGGCCCGATGGAACAACGGGCGCGACCTACCATCAGCCGTGCTCGCAATCGGATTCGCGCTCACTGCGTCGGCCATGTTTGCAATCGGCTCGGTCATGGAAGCCCGGGCGGCGGCTGCGGTCACCGATCACGGCGGCGGTGCCGCCGGTCTCATGGCCCGCTTGGTACGCGAGCGGCTCTGGCTCGGCGGCGTGCTCGTGGGTGGACTCGGCTACGTCTTCCACGCACTGGCGTTGTGGTCCGGGTCAGTGGTCCTCGTCCAAGTCCTCATCACCACCACGCTCCTGTTCGCGCTGCCGCTCTCCGCGCATTGGGGAGGACGCGTGCTGGGCGCGCGCGATCTGGGCCTGGCGGTCGCCCTGAGTGTCTCACTGGCCGTCTTCGTCGCGGCCGGGGATCCCTCGGCGGGCTTGGTCCGAATGCCGCTGGCGCATTGGATTCCGAGCTTCGTGGTGATTGGCGTCGTGGTGGGTGCGCTGGCAGTGACGGCAGGTGCAACACATGGTCGGGTGCGCGCCGGTGCGTTCGGCGCCGCGGCCGGAACCATGTTCGGATTGGCGGCGCCCCTCACCAAGAGCACCATCTCGTTGCTTTCTGGCGGGCTCCATCGTGTGTTCACCTCGTGGGAGCTCTACGCGCTCGTTGTCACCGGCGTCATCGCGATCGTGCTGCAGCAGATGTCGTTCCAGGTGGGCGAGTTCCATGCGGCGTTTCCTGCTACCACGGTGATGGAGCCGCTGATGGGTGCAGTGCTCGGAGTGGCGGTGCTCGACGAAGTGGTGCAGACCTCCGATGCGCGTCTGATCGCGTTGATCGTCGCAGTGCCCACGATGATCGTCACCACTACGCTGCTCGCCATGTCGGAAGCCAACGCCGAAACCACCGTGGGAGAGCCCTCATGACCCAGGCACCACTCGCCGAGCAGCTCCGTCACGACCTGGCCGTGGCAATGAAGGCCCACGACAACGTCACGGTGCGCACACTGCGGATGGTGATGGCAGCCATCAAGTCGGCCGAGGTCGCCGGCAAGCAGGCCGTCGAACTCGACGACGCTGCCATCGTGAAGGTGCTCCAGAAACAAGCATCGCAACGCAGCGACTCGGCCCGAGCATTTGCCGATGCCGGCCGTACCGAACGCGCCGAAGCCGAATTGGCCGAGCGTGCCGTGATCGAGCGGTACCTCCCGGAGGCGCTGGGCGACGACGAACTGCAGGTCATCGTGGCCGAGGAAGTCGCGGCCTACACCGGGGAACCCAAAGCGGCCATGGGCATGGTCATCAAGGCCGTGAACGCGCGGGTGGCCGGCCGGGCCGATGGCAAGCGGGTGGCCGAATTGGTGAAGGCGAAGGTCAGCTCGCCGTCCAACCCCGCGTGACCAACACCTGCTTCAGCTGATCGTTCTTCGCGTCGGACCAGTCGGCGGGCGGCGCGATCTTGCGCCAGGCATCCACGGTCAGCGTGCCGTAGCGATGGCCGTGGCCCGGCGGAACGCTGTTGGAGAACATCATGTCCACCGTGACTTGGAAGAAGGTCACGAACGGAAACCAGCGGGTGGCCGGAGAGACGTCGGGGCCTCGCTGCTCGCGGAGCCAATCCGGCTTGCGCAGGATGAGGCGCGGCGTCCAGAAGACGATGGGGTCCGACGCGTGTTGCAGGTAGACCACGCGTGTGCCCGGCCATGGCGCGTCCGGACGGTCGAGGTCCGGCGGGTTGGCAACGAATCGAATGGTGCGCCCGTTCTGATACACGGGTAGCCATGCCGGTGAGTCGCGGTCGCGGTCGGAGGTGAACTCGCGGTGCAGCGGGTTCACCTGTGGCGGGCCCACCAGGAGCACGCCGTTCGTGCGCAGCTTCATGTCGGCCTCGCCGCTGAAGGCGGCCTCGGTGCCGTATGAACCCAGGCTCTCGCCGTAGAGCAGCAGCTTGGGGCGAGTTGCTTCGGGCTTTTCGGCCCACGCCTGGTACACCTCGTTGAAGAGCGCGCGTCCCGCCTCGCGCGCCTTGCTGCGGTCGGCCAGGAACGAGATCCAACTCGGCAGGTACGAGTACTGCATGCTCACCGTGGCGGTGTCGCCGTTGTACATGTACTCGAGGGGATACGCGCCGTTGGCGTTGACCCAGCCCGAGCCCGTGGTGGTCACGACGAGCAACACCTTGCGACTCCACGCGTTCGTCCGGTCGAGCTCCCGGACTGCGAGGCGCGCGCGTTGCCGGATGGTGGGCGCGCTCTCGATGCCTGCGTAGACCCGAATCGGTTGCCTCGCCGGCGAATTCGAGAAGGCCGTGAGGTCGTCAACGGAGGGCCCGCCACCGATGAAGTCGCGACCTTCGCGGCCAATCGAATCCCACTTGATCAACGAACCATCGCCTCCCGAAACCAGCGGACTCGGATTTCGGCTGATCCCCGGCGAAGTGGTGCCGTTGTTGACGCTGGACACCTCGTTGGCAATGGCGATGAAACTGTCGAACATGATGCCCTGGAGGACGAGAAGCACCAACAATGTTGATGCGACCACTCCGATGGCGATGCTCACCTTCCTCGGGAGGCGGCGGCTCGCAATGCGGGTGACCCAGCGGAAGAACCGCCGCACTCCACGGCCACATACCAAGAGGAAGAAGCCGATGAGTGCTGCAACGATCACGATGACCAGGGGCGAGGTCGCGTCGGGTTCAGGCTCGTTCACCAAGCGGTGGATCTCCGCTTGCCACTGCGCGCCGAGCCCGAGGAAGACGATGATCAGGACTGCACCGACCCCGGCGAGGACCCACCAGGCGATCCGCATCACCTTCGCCGTGGGTTCGTTTTCGAACAGGAAACGGATACACCAGCGGGCAAGAACCCCGATTCCGTATCCGATCGAAGCCAGCACGCCACCAACCAGTCCTTGCAGCAACGGGCCGCGGGGAAGCAACGAAGGAGTGAGCGAGAGGCAGAAGAACACCACTGCGCCGAGCAACCCTGACCAGCTGAACGTGAACCAACGCCGCCAGCGCAACGGCTTCGAGGAGGTGTCGCTCACGATGCGACGCCATTCGCCGTGAAGGTCGTGGTCTTCATTGGTCCGATCTCGTGTCGGGGGCTCCCGAAAGGCTGAAGTCTCGCCTGTCCGGGGCCTAGCGTTCCGGGAATCTGACCGAGAGGACTCCGATGACCGAGGACGAAAAGGCGTCGGCCGGCGCAGGTGGCGAAGACGCCAACTCCACCGAATCCGAGATCGCCGCGTTGCGCGAGCGTACCGAATACCTCGAGCACGAGTTGGCGGAGTTCAAGCAATCCAAGCGCCACAGGGTGCGGGCCACGTTCGCCGTCATCCTCATCGTCATCGGCGGCTTGCTCGTGCCGACGGGCATCGCGATGCCGTGGCTGCGATCCGAGGTCCTCAACACCGACCGATTCGTCGAAACGTTCGCGCCGTTGGCGGACTCGCCGCAGGTGCAGGCCGCAGCGGCCGATGCCATCACCAACGCGATCATGCAGGAAGCGAACGTCGAGGCCGAGGTCAAAGACGTCCTTCCCGACCGGGCGAAGGTACTTGCCGGCCCCATCACCAGCGGGGTGGAGACGGTGGTGCGCCAGACCACCGAGAAGGTGTTGGCGTCCGAGCAGTTCCGCACCTTCTTCAAAACCGCGCTGCGCGAGGCGCACAAGAGTGTGGTGGCCCTCTTACGCAACGAAAAGGCGGGCGCCGTCAACATCAAGGGCGGCACCGTCACTCTCGATCTCCAGCAGGCCGTCGAACTTGTGGTGCAGAAGCTCTCCGATGCCGGACTGACCTTCATCAAGAACGTGCCCACCAGCTCGATCAAAGGTGAGATCGTCCTGTTCAAGTCCGATGCTCTGGCCAATGCGCGTACCGCGACGTCCATCTTCGTGGCGGTGTCGTGGCTGCTGCCGTTCCTGGCGATCTTCTTCCTCGCGCTGGGCATCATCGTTGCCCCGGATCGGCGCCGCGGCGTGTTGTGGGCCGCGATTGCGTTGTTCCTCGGGGCCGTCGTGCTCGGCGCAACGTTGGCGCTCGGCCGCAACGTACTGGTCGACCAGATCTCGTCGGTGGGCGGCTCACCCGATATCGGGATCACCGTCTACAACCAGGTGGTGGCACGACTGCGCGACATCATCCGTGGCGTGGCATTCCTGGGCTTGGTGATTGCTGCCGTTGCGTTCTTCAGTGGAACGTCGAAGCCGGCGGTGCAAGCGCGGGCCGCGTTCGGTCGCGGCGCCGAGTGGGTGTCGGGCCGAGTCGAGATCCAGAACCCCACCGCCCGCACCACGTTGGCGTGGGTACATGGGCACCGGCGGGGACTGCAGCTCGCCGTGGTCGGGCTCGGTGCAGCGTGGGTGCTCTTCTTGACCAGCAGCCTTTCTGCGGGGCTCGTGCTCTGGACCACGTTCTTCGTGGTCCTCGGGCTCATCATCATCGAGGTGGCGGCGCGTGCGGGCGCCCATGTCGCCGAGGCCACCGCACCGGCGGCGTAGGAGGGAACCGTGCTCGAATTCGACGACCACCGCGAACCGGAGAAGAAGGGTGGCATCACGGTCACCCCGCGCCTGGTGGGGGCGCTCGTGTTGTTCGTGCTCATCATCACGTTCATCGTGCAGAACACCGACAAGATTCGGGTCGAGTTCATCTTCTTCAACGCGACCGTCGGCGTGTGGTTCCTCATCACGCTCTCGGTGATTGCCGGCATGATGCTGGGCGCCTTGCTCTATGCGCGTCGCGAACGGGCACGTCGCCAACGCGACTGAACCGCAACGCTTATTCGAGCTTGCGACCGGCCTCGGACCACGCCGCGGGCGGCTTCTCGTTCGGGCTGGGCCCGGCGCCGAAGAACCGCGGCATTTCGTGCACCAGGTCGTCGGCGGTCCAGCCGCGGTCGGGGCGGTGGAGCGCGTCGCGATGACTCCACGCGATCTCATGGCCGATGCGATGACCGCTGACCGAGAAGCACTGGCCGCTGATCCACTGCGCAGCCGGACTGGCGAGGTAACACGCCAGCTCAGCGACGTGCTCAGGATCGCGTGACTCCTGGTCGGCCTCGAGCGCGTCCATGCGCCACCCGACGTCGGCCATGCGCGTGCGGGCACCCGGCATGAGCGCGTTCGCAGTGACTGCGTACGGTTCCATCTCTTGGGCGACGGCCGCCGTGAACGCCACCACGCCGGCTTTCGCCGCCACGTAGTTCGATTGCCCGGCTCCGCCCATGGGCAGCAAGCCGGTTGCCGTGTTGATGATGCGACCGGGATGGTTGCGTCCGGCCTTCGATTCGCTGCGCCACCACTGACACGCGCGTCGCGTGGTGAGGAACGTGGAACGCAGGTGAACCCGGATCACGTCGTCCCACTGCTCATCGTCCATGTTGAACACCATTTTTGGGCGACCGATACCCGCGTTGTTCACCAGGATGTCGATGCGTTCGAACTCGTCGAGCGCGCGCTCGACCAACGCCGTTGCGCCGTCGGTGGTCGACACGTCATGTGCGTCGAGCACGGCTACGCCGCCGGATTCGGTGATGCTCCGCACCACTTCATCACCTGGCTGTTCCTCGGTGGACTCGCCGGTGATCGAGACGCCGATGTCGTTCACTACGACCAGCGCGCCATACGCCGCCAGTCGCAGTGCGTGGGCCCGGCCGATGCCGCGGCCGCTCCCGGTGACCACTGCGACCAAACCCTCGAGCATGCGCGCCATCGCGCTGACGCTAGCGAGCGGTCGTGGCCGTGGTGGACGGATGCCGGCGGTCGAGGACGGGGAGCAGGTCGATCCAGCGGTCGCCGAAGCGTTGCACGCCATGGGCTTCGGCGACGGCCGGTCCGGCGGCGCCCAATCGTTGGCGCAGGAGCGGGTCGTCGGCCAGGCGGACGAGCGCCGTGAGCGCGTCGTCGGTGGCCACTTCGGCCAGCATCACGCCGCTCGCGCGGGCCTGCCAGGTGGCCGGTTCGACCAGCAGCGAGAACGGGCCGGCGTAGTCGGCGGGTCCGGCGACATTGGTGACGACGCTCGGTACGCCGCACGCGCCAGTCTCGAGCACGGCAACTTCCCACGAACTCGCCGCCAGCGGCAGCAGATGCACGTCGCACGCAGCCATACGTCGTGCGGTCTCCTCAGTGGAGACGCCGAGGCCATGTCGCATCGACCGGTCGATGCGCACGATCGAACCGATTCCGTGTCGGGCGACCAGCGCGTCCAGATCGAATCCTTCGACGCGCTCGATGTCGGAGTGCTCGGGCGTGTCGGTGTGGATGTAGGCGCGCACGTTGGGGCGGGGGAGCGCGCGTTCGAGCGGTCCGCCGCAGATTCGACATTCGGAAACGGCACTGCTGGCGAAGGTCACCGGGTCGAGCCGGTCGCTCGAGATCGCGTTGCAGTTCGCGCAGTGTCCGTACTCACCGCGTGCGAGCAGGCGCACGAGATGCGTCACCAGTCCCAGCCGTTTCGCTCCCACATTGCGTGCGAACGTTCCGATGACCAAGTCGTTGGGAGACGCGTCCACGAGGGCGCGGCGCGCTTCGCTGCGACTCGTGGCGTCGAGCGGTCGGAACACGTCTGGCACCGGCAGGCTGATGGGCTCGGCGATGGGGGGCAGCGCGCCCCCGTCGGCCGCGTGCACGATGGCGCGGTATCCGAACTCGTTGTAGGGCACCACGACGTCGAACTCGCGGAGGATGCGCAGCGAGGCCCCCGGGAGTGGTGCGGCTTCCACCGGCGCGTGACCCACGATCACCACGTCGTTGCGCAGTCCGGCCAGCGTGAGTCGGCGAATCACGGCGTGGGTTCGATGGATCGGACCGGTGGCAACGACGATGAAGCGGTCTTCGTCGGGGTGGGCGGCGCGCAGTTCCCGCACGAGGCGCGGCACCGTGCGTTCGCCGAATGCGTCGTCGGCATCGGATTCGACCGGGACGGCGTGGAACGGTGAGCGTGCGGCCACGGCACCGCGTCCCACGTAGTGCACGTCGAATCGTCCACTCGCGTGGAGCGCGTCGGCGATGAAGCGGCCGGTCGTGGAGACCGCAAGACCCAAGGCGGGGTGGCCGGCGACCACGATCACCGGAATGCGCCGAGCAGACATTTGGACCTTCTCGTTGACAAGGGGGCCCAATCTGATCGGCAGTGCGGGAGGCGGAGTGAGCGAATCCGGTGCCGGTTTCGGGCCCGGCCGACCCTGCGGCAGCCCCTAGGGTTTGCGCCCATGAGCATTCGAAAGCACATCGTCGTAGGGGTCGCAATGGTGGCCACCGTCGCCTTGGTGGGATGCGGTGGGGGCGCCAAGCAGGCAGCCAAGACCACCACGAGCGCGGCGACGAGCAGTACGGAGGTCCCGTCGTCGACCACCGGCTCGAAGGCTGCACTGGCGGCGTTCTGCACCCAGTCCGAGAAGATCGCGCCGCTCCTCCTCCTCGCCGGACTCGCCGGGGGGCTCGGTTCGGCGGCCGCCGGCAGCGATCAGCAGGCGGCCGATACCGCAGCCGGTGCCGTGCCGTTGCTGTTCTCCCAGCAGTATGTCGAGTACTTCAAGTCGGTCGTCGCGGCGGCGCCGCCGGCGCTTGCTGCCGACGCCAAGAAGCTCGAAGCCGTCTATTCCACCGGCCCCGAGCGGCTGAAAAAAGCCGGCTTCACCGACGCCGAGATCAAAGCGCTTGCGCAACTCGATCCGGCCACGAGCGCGAAGTCGGATCCGTCCAAGACGGGCGCCGCGGTGAACCAGGACGTCTTGGAGTCCGAAGCGGCGGCGTTCGCGAAGGAACTCGCCGCAGCGCAGAAGGAAGGGTCGGCGGACACCGAGAAGCAGTTCGACGTCCTGACCTCGAAGTGCGCCGACCTCGCAACAGGTGGGGTGCAACCCTGCGACCTCCTGACTGCGGACGCCATCACGTCGGCCCTGGGTGTCGAAGCGAAGGCCAGCGGTTCGGAGCAAGCGTTGGGTGGCGGTGCCGGCTGTTCGTGGTCGGCGGGTGACAGTGACACCTCGAAGCGTCGGGTCGCCCTCACCGTTGCTGGTGCGTCGCGGTACGAAACGCTGCAGTCCACCTACGAACAAGGTGGCACCAAGCCCACGAGCCTCAGCGGTGTGGGCGATGGCGCATTCATCGTCCCCGGATACAGCTCGCCGACCGGCGGGTCCACCGGTGGCCGCACCATCATCGTGAAGTCCGGCACTCGAACGTTCGTCATCGGCGTGCAGCGTGATCGAGACGGGGTCGAGGACGCCACGCTCACCGCCCTGGCCGAGGACGCGCTGAAAAACCTGAAATGAGAAGGGGCCGGGTGACGCATCACCCGGCCCGATCTGGTTGTGGAGTTGGGCGCGGTGTTGCGCGCCGCCCGTTCAGCCCTGTTTGCCGGCCTCGAAGTCGAGTTCGAGCGTGATCTTCTCGCTCACCAGCACGCCGCCCTTGTCGAGGGCCATGTTCCACTCGAGGCCCCAATCACGCCGGTCGACTTCGGCATGCGCAGAGACGCCGGCCACGTCGGTGTTCCACGGTGACGCGGTCACCCCGCCGTACTCGACCGTGAGGGTGATCGGCTTCGTGACCGCCTTGATGGTGAGATCGCCGGTGACGCTGAAGTGGTTGGCGTCGTTCATCGTGATGTCGGTGGAGCGGAACTCGATGGTCGGGTACTGCTCCACGTCGAAGAAGTCGGGAGACTTCAGGTGGGTGTCGCGGTCGTCGTTGCCGGTGTTCACCGATGCGGTCTGGATGGTCGCTGAGGCCACAGCCTGGGTGAGATCGCCGTCCGCAGGGACTTCGATGGTGGCGGTGTAGTCGGTGAACGTGCCGCGCACCTTGGTGAAGACCATGTGGCGGGCGACGAAGCCGATGGTGGCGTGGGTGGGGTCGAGGGTCCACGTTCCGGCTTCGAGTGCGGTGTGGGCGGTGGTGTCGGTCATGGAGGGCTCCGGATCAGAGGGGTATGTAGTTGCGGACGCAACTATAAGCGAAACCGCTTGCGGACGCAACTATCAATGGGGCGCCCTATCCTGGCCGCATGACCGAACCGCGCTGGCTCGACGACGACGAGATGCGAGCCTGGCGGGCCCTGCTGGGGGCCAGCGTGTCGCTCCAGGCCGAACTCGACCGGGAACTCCAAGAAGCCCACGGCTTCGGCATCGGCGACTACGAGGTGCTCGTGATGCTCTCCGAATCCGAGGGTCGGCGTATGCGGATGAGCGATCTCGCCGGGATGCTGCACCTCACTCCCAGTGGACTCACCCGGCGGTTCGACAACGTGGTGGCGCGCGGGTGGGCCATTCGCGAGAAGTGCCCGTCCGACAGGCGCGGTTCGTTTGCCGTCCTCACCGACGATGGATTTGCCGCGCTCGAGGCCGCCGCACCCACGCACGTCCGTGGCGTCCGCGCGCACTTCATCGACCTGCTCTCCAAACGCGAACTCGCGTCGCTGGCGGCGGCGATGGAACTGGTGCAGCGCAACTGCACTCACGTCGACGAATCCGCCGTGGGATGAACTGAACTCCGGAGCAATCACGCGCCGGTGTGATCTCAGCTCGGGAGCACGCCTTCGATTGCGGCGATGACTTCCGGCGCATCCGGTGCAGTCTGCGGTGCGAACCGCGCCACGACCGAACCGTCGGGCGCAACGAGGAACTTCTCGAAGTTCCAGCGGATGTCGCCGTCAACTCCGTCGGCGTCGGCGGTGGCGGTGAGCGCTGCGTACAACGCGTGACGGACGTCGCCGTTCACCTCGATCTTCTCCGACAACGGGAACGTGACGCCGTAGGTGGTGGAGCAGAACTCCTGAATCTCGGCGGCGCTGCCCGGTTCCTGGCCCAGGAACTGGTTGCACGGGAACCCGATCACCGTGAACCCGCGGGCCGCGTAGTTCTTCTGGAGTTGCTCGAGGGCCGTGTACTGGGGAGTGAGCCCGCACTTCGAGGCCACGTTCACGAACAGCGCCGCCTTGCCCTGCTGGGATTGGAGCAGGCTCGGAGTTCCGTCAAGGGCGGCAATTTCGACGTCGTAGACGGACACGATGGTTCTCCTGGGGCTGGGAATCGCGCGATCATACGGCGCCGGTCGGGCCGGCGGATTCACCCAGCCCTCGGCGCGGACCGCTGGCCAGAGGAAACGGAGCGCGCGTGGAACGAGTACGACTTGGCGTCGTCGGGGTGGGCAACATCGCCCCACTCAATGTGGAGGGGTACCTCCGTCATCCGCAGTGCGACGTGGTGGCACTGTGTGATCCACGGGAAGACAAAGCCCGGGCCATGGCCGCGGAGTGGAGCGTTCCCAAGGTGTACACGGCACTCGATGACCTCCTCGCCGATCCCGAAGTGGACGCGGTCGAGATCCTGACCCCCACCCACTTGCACAAGGACCACGTGCTCGCGGCAATTGCTGCGGGCAAGCACGTGAGCGTGCAGAAGCCGATCGCGAACACGGTGGCCGACGCACGTGCAATGCGCGATTCGGCGGATGCCGCAGGCCTGGTGCTGCGAGTGAGTGAGTGCTGTCTCCACTACCCGCCGTTGCTGAAGGCCAAGGAACTCATAGCCTCGGGCGCCATCGGCATCCCCACGATGATCCGCATCAAGACCGTCGTCGGCACCACCGACACCGAGTTCCAAGCGAACCTCGAACCGGGCGGCTACGAGTGGCGCTTCAACGACAAGAGCCCCGGCGGGCACCTCTTCGACGACGTCATCCACAAGTACGGCGTGGGTGTGTGGATGTTCGACCAGCCCATCAAGTCGGTGCAAGCCGTCGTGCGCCGTGCCCCCGTCTTCTTCGAAGCGCCCACTGCCGCAATCTGGGAGTACCAGCGCGACACCCTGCTCGGCATGATGGAAGTGACGTACGCGCCACAGATGTTCATCCGCAGCCGCTACTACGGCGCCGACGAGTTCTTCGAGATCCAGGGCACCGAAGGGTTCGTATGGGTGACGCGTCTCACCGGCGAGATGCTCGACCTGGCGCCAGTGATTCTCTACAGCAAGGACGGCACGCAGACCCACTTCGACGCGATCGATGCGAACTGGCTCACCGGTTTCCTCGAGAGCTCGAAGCACTTCGTGGACTGCCTCCTCGACGGGACGCGCCCAGTCGACATGACGCCCGACGCCGCGATCGAAGCGCTGCAGTTGTGTTTTGCGGTGTATCAGGCCAGCAACGAGCGCGGTCCGGTCGACCCGCGGACAATCGAGGGATCGGTGGGGCCGACGTGGTGGCCACCCGACCTGCACGAAGCGATCGAGCTGCTCAACACCTACGGCCAGGACTGACGCGCTGCTCCTCGCTGTACGGCGGGTAGCGTGACGGGGAGCGACGGCATCGGTTCGGGGGGACACGCCATGGAGCTCAACCCGTTCAGTTGGGAGTTCCACGAGGACCCATACCCCACGTACCGGTGGTTGCGCGACGAAGCGCCGCTGTGGCGCAACGACGAGCTCGACTTCTTCACACTCGCTCGCTACCAAGACGTCCTCGACGCGTCGCGTGACTGGAAGACGTACTCCAGTGCCTACGGCACCACGGTGGAACGCCTCGACCCCGAGATGTTCGAAGTGCAACCGATGATGATCTTCATGGACCCGCCGCGTCACGACCGGTTGCGCAAACTCGTGAGTGCCGGGTTCACTCCCAAGCGCGTTGCCGAACTCGAGGGGTTCATCCGGTCACTTGCCGTCGAACTCATCGAACGTGCTGCCGCCCTCGGTGAATGCGACTTCGTGAAGGACGTCTCGGCCACATTGCCGATGAACGTGATCTTCACGCTGCTGGGTGTTCCCGAAGGTGATCGCCGCCAGGTGCGCGAGTGGATGGACCTCTCGCTCGACCGCGACGAGGGAACACCCAAGGTGCCTCAGCGCGCCATCGACGCCATGACGAACCAGTCCATCTACTGGTGGCAACTCATCGCCGACAAGCGGGCACATCCTGATGACGGACTCATTTCGGCACTCTGCGCAGTCGAGGTCGAAGACGACGACGGCACCATGACCCGCCTCAGCGACGGGGAAGTCGCCGGGTTCTGCGCGCTGTTGGGAGCAGCGGGCAACGAGACCGTCACCAAGCTGCTGGCCAACGCGGTGGTGCTCTTCGCTCGTCACCCTGAGCAGTACCGCACCTTGGCCGAAGACCCCGGTCTGATTCCCGGCGCGGTCGAGGAGGTGCTGCGCTACACCTCGCCATCGCAGTACCAAGGGCGCACGGTCATGCGCGACGTCGAGTGGCACGGCCAACGGGTACCCCAGGGGTCGCGCATCTTGTTGCTGACTGGCGCAGCCAACCGTGACGAGCGCGCGTTCGATGACCCAGGCCGTTTCGACGTGCGTCGCCCGCCGAAGCAGTCCCTTGGCTTCGGATTCGGTGTGCACTTCTGCATCGGGGCGCCCTTGGCCCGCCTCGAATCCCGCATCGCTATCGAAACCATGGTCGAGCGCTACCCGCAGGTGCTGGTCGACGAAACGCGTTGCGAGCGGGTTCACATGAGTAACGTCCACGGGTACGCCAGCGTGCCGTTGGAGTTCGTGGCCGCGCCCGGCTCGTAGGCTGGTCCCATGAAGCGAATCTTGAAGTGGACCGTCATTGCTGCTGCTGTCACCGGCGTCGTGGTCGCCCTCCGCAAGGCGCTGGGGGACGGGAACACCGAGACCGAGACCGAGGCCGATGTCATCGACCTGTCGAGCGTGGCGCCGTCGAAGAAGCGCGAGGTGACTGCCACAGGAAAAGCCGATGGCCACGTCACCACGCTCGTGGGGCCCTGGGGCACGGTGTCGCGCGACGACGCCATCGAACAGATCCGCAGCGGCGAGTACGAGTACTACGTGGCCGGGGCCGGGGACTATCGCGTGCAGGTCATCGATTCGGCGCGAGTGGGCGCGTACCTGCGTACGGAGCCGGGCGGCGGCCTGTCGAACAACCTCGACCAACTCCCCGACGCCTGAGCACCACCGTCCGGCGGCGGAGCGGCGCGCTGCTCCCTGACTATCGCTGCAGGTGATCGGCGAGGAACGCGATGGTGCGGTCCCATGCCAACGCCGCCGCGGCTTCGTGATGGCCGGGTCGATCGGGTTCGGCGAACCAGTGCTGGGTCTCGTCGTAGCGGTACACGTCGAACGGACGCCCGGCCAGGCCGAGGAGCGCCAATGTCTCGTTCGTTTCGTCGTCGCTGGCGAGTTCGTCGGTTTCGGCGATGTGAACCAAATAGCTGCTCTGCGAGTCGTCGAACTCAATGTTCTGGGTGCCGTAATAGCTGACCACGCACGAGACCGACTGGGGGAGGCGCACGCTCAACCAGTACGCCCACGACGCGCCCATCGAGTATCCGACCACCCCGACGGGTGCTCGCGGGTCGCGGGTCTGGGAGCGCAGCGCGGTTGCGCTCGAGAGCACCAGGCCGGCAGTGGCGTCGATGTCGGCGGCCTCGAGGGTGAGTTCGGCTTCGGCGCTGGTCTCTGGGTGGGCGCCGGCCAACAGGTCGGGGGCCAGTGCGGTGAATCCGGCGTCCGCCAGCTGGTTCGCCAGGTCTTTCACCTGGTCGGTGAGGCCCCACCACGAATGCAGGAGCAGTACGCCCGGCCCGGGGCCGGCGTCGGGGTGCACGAGATATCCGGTTCCTGCATCACTCATGGCCGACGAACCTAGCGGCGGGCGGTCGCGGTGTGATCCGGCCTCAGCCGCGGGCTCCGTTACGAGGTGAGCTGGGCCACCCGAGCGCGGGTGATGCCGAACTCGCTGGCGATCTCACCGAGGGACCAGCCGTGTTCGTACCGCAGCTCGCGCAGGAGCTCAGAGCGGAGTTGGGCGAAGCGGTTCAGCGCGTCTTGGACCACGTCGATCGCGGCGGCCGCATCGCGTGCCGCTTGCGCCGCGTCGGGCATGCGGTCGATTCGGTTGCGCTCGGCGTTCAAACACGTGCCGAGATTCTTGAGGTTTGCCACCGGTCCGCGCTCCTGGATTGCTAGGGCACCCTTAACCCTAGTCGGCTGCGGCGCGCGCCGGGCGGCGCGACATGAGTCAGCAATCAGCCTGGTGGAGCCGCAACTCGGAAGCGCATCGACGTGGCATCCGCGCCATCGAGCTGAATGACGAACCGATACGCACCGAACCTGGGCAGGACCAGGCCGTCGATGTTGAGCGCAACCGGAACGACCTGGTTGTCGCCGTCGGGCAGTCCGCGCGGCCGGCCCACGAAGAACTCGCCCCCGAGCGCGTCGAGCGCCTCGACCTCGCCGGCAGTGTCAGGCGGCGATGCCCCCAATGAGAGGACCTGTCCGTCTTCGTTCTCGACCCGAAGCGAGAACGTGTGCTCTTGTGGGGTGTCGAGCCACGGCACGGTGATGAGCAACCCGATGCCGACGCGCGGCCACTGCAGCGGAACCTGGTTGGTCCAGATGGTGGTCCAGCCGCCGCCTTGGACGTACAACTTGCCTTCGGCGCAGACGACGGAGTCGGCGAGGATCGCGGTGCATTGCATCGCAGCCAGCGTACGCAGCGCACGGCGCGCCGAAACGCCACCGGAGCGGAGTGCGCCTTCATGAAATCTTCACGGTGCGCTCGCATCATTCCCAGGTCGAACGTCGATAACTGAAGCCAGTCGACGCGGAGGGAATCATGCGACATTCGATGCGATTCGGACTGGGCCTGGCGGCCATGGTTCTGGTGATGGCGATGGCGTTGGCTGGATGCGATGCCGATCGCGCGGTACCGAAGGGCGGTGGCACAGCCGCGCCGTCAGGGCCGCCAAGGGCCGACGGGTCCGCTCCCCGCCGTAATGGACCTGCGCCCGCCGTCGATTTCTCGGGCGCGAAGTTCCGCAGCGGCTGCCGCTTCACGCATCGAGCGCCAGACGACCCGATCGTGCACCAGGGAATGAGTGGCATGTCGCACTCGCACGACTTCTTCGCCAATACCTCTACCGACGCGAACTCGACGCTCGAGTCGTTGCGAGCCGCGCCGACGCTGTGTCGAGACCGCGCCGACACTGCGGCGTACTGGGTTCCCACGCTCTACTCGAACGGCCAAGCGGTGACCCCGCTGCATTCGACGGCGTACTACCTCACCGGTCGCAAGGATCACACCAAGATCCAAGCGTTCCCGTCGGGTCTCAAGGTGGTGGCGGGCAATGCGCGTGCTACCAGCGCTCAATCGTTGCGGGTCACCGGCTGGGACTGCGGTACGCAAGGGGGCGTGAGGTCGCAGTCGACCGTGCCAACCTGTTCGCAGCCCACCTTGCGGCTGCGAGTCACGTTCCCCGACTGTTGGAACGGTGTCGATCTCGATTCGAGCGACCACGCATCGCATCTGGCCTACAGCGACCGAGGGCTCTGCCCGTCGACCCACCCAGTGATGGTGCCGCAGCTCATGTTGCTCGTGCGGTATCCGATCACTGGTGGAGACCGCGTCACGTTGGCCTCCGGATCGCCGATTACGGCCCACGGCGACTTCTTCAACGCCTGGAACCAGTCGGTGCTCGAAGCGCACGTGCGGGACTGCATCAACGCCGGCGTGGACTGCACGCTCCCTCCCCGCTGATTCCTCCCGACTTCTCTCGACTTTGCGTCGTTCGCATACGTCATGACTTATGCGAACGACGCAAAGTCAGGTGGGGCGGTCTTGCATGCCCCAGGGCGAGCCGTAGTCGTTGAGGAGCTCGAGGAAGGGCACCGAGTCGAACGCCTCAGGACCGAGCACGCCGGTACCGGCCCACCGCCCGGTCGCAAGGAGTTCGAGAGCCACAACGGGATTGATCGCGGTCTGCCACGTGACGGCCTGGCACCCGTAGTCGCGCATGGAGTCTGCGTTGTCGACCACGTGGTACAGGTACACGGCGCGCGGCTGGCCGTTCTTGCCGACTCCGGTCACGTAGGTGCCAGCGCACGTCTTGCCGTGCATCCGGTCGCCGAGATGCGCCGGGTTGGGCAAGCAAGCGGCCACCACATCGCGCGGGCTCACCGTGGCGTCACCAACCTGCACTGGTGCGGTGCGATCGAGCCCCGTTTGGTGCAACACCTGCAACACGTTGATGAAGTCGTTGCCCAGCCCGTACTTGAACGTGACGCGGTTGCAGTCGACCCAACGGGGGATGAGCAGCACTTCTTCGTGTTCCACGTTCACGCACTCGATGGGACCAATGCCATCGGGGAACTCGAACACCTCGGGTTCGGAAAACGGTGTGGTGGTGTGGAATCCGCCGGCGGCCTTGTCGTAAACGACCGGCGGGTTGAGACACTCTTCGATGGTGGTCCAGATCGAGAACGTGGGCGCGAAGTCGTAGCCCTCGATTTGCAGGTTGGCGCCGTCACGCACACCGATCTCGTCGATCGTTTCGAAGAGATGATCGGCGGCGTAACGGGCGAACACGTCGGACAGTCCTGGCTCGACTCCCATTCCCACGAGCGCGAGCAGCCCGGCGGTTTCCCACTGGTCGGCGGCCGCAAACTGGTACTCGCCGAGCGTGCGGCCCACGCGTTCGTACGGTTGTTCCGGGTGCGGGGCCGAGAGCGTCATTGCCATGTCGACGTAGGTGCAGCTCGCGGCGAATGCGCCATCGAAGATCGGTTCGTTGAGCCGCGGGTCGCACGCGTTCATCACCACGTCCGCGTTCGATTCCCGGGCTGCCGCCGCCACCGAATCGGCCGAGCGTGCGTCGATGGAACTAGCCGTCACGCGAGGGTCGGCCGTGCGCTGCGCAACGAACTGGGCGCGAGTCTCGTCGAAGTCGGCCACGATCAGGGCGTCGAAGAACGGTCGGCGCGCGGCAATCATTGCGAACGATTCGCCGACGCCACCGGCCCCAACCAAGAGAATGCGCATGGCGTCAGCCTCGCAACGTGATGTTCAGGTCGATGCAATCCCGGCCGAGCGCGTTCGCTACCGCCGGGTTGGTGACGTCGCCGCCAACGGTGTTCACGCCGCTGGCGAGCTCGGGGTCGGCATGGATGGCATCCACGGGCCCCATGGTTGCCAGCGCAACGGCGTAGGGCAGCGTGACGTTGGTGAGCGCGTACGTGGACGTGTGCGGCACCGCGGCCGGAATGTTGCCCACGGCGTAGTGCAACACGCCGTGCCGTTCGAACACGGGGTCGGCGTGGCTGGTTTCGCGAATGCCTTCGACGCATCCGCCCTGGTCGATCGCGCAGTCGACGATCACCGCGCCCGGCTTCATGGTGCGGATCATCGCGTCGGTCACCACGACCGGCGCGCGACCACCGGGCACCAGGACGCCGCCGATCACCAGGTCAGCATCCGCCACCGCACGCGACACGGCGCCCACGTTGCTGGCCAGCGTCATGATGCGGCCACGGTGGATCTGGTCCACCCAGCGAAGGCGATCGACGTTGCGGTCGAGGAGCAGCACCTCGGCCTCCATGCCCTGGGCGATCCACGCGGCGTTCCAGCCCACGTTGCCCGCGCCGATGACGACGACACGCGCCGGCCGTACGCCGGGCACGCCGCCGAGCAGTACGCCGCGCCCGCCGTGGGCGCGTTCCAAGAAGTGCGCACCCACTTGGGTGGCCAAGCGGCCGGCGACCTCGCTCATCGGCGCCAACAACGGGAGCACACCGTTGGCGGTCTGTACCGTCTCGTACGCAATGCCGGTCACTTTGCGGTCGAGCAGCGCCTCGGCGACCTTCGGATACGCCGCCAGGTGCAGGTAGGTGAACAACACGAGACCCGGCCGCAGGCGGTCGAACTCTTCGGGTTGGGGCTCCTTCACCTTCATGACCAAACCGGCGCGTTCCCACACGTCATCGGCTGAGGGCGCGATCTCGCCGCCAGCGGCGCGGTAGTCGTCGTCGGTGATGGATGAACCTGCGCCGGCGTCGCGTTCGATCAACACGGACACGCCGTGGGTGCTGAGTTCGTGCACGCCATCAGGCGTGACGGCCACCCGGTTCTCGCTGTTCTTGATCTCGCGAGGAACGCCAACCACCAGCGGCTGGCCGGCGCTACTCACGACGCCATCCGTTCGGTCGCTTCGGTCAGCACTTCGCGCAGGATCGCTTCGATGCGCTCGAACTCTCGTGGGCCCGAGATCAACGGCGGCGCAAGCTGGATGACCGGGTCGCCGCGGTCGTCGGCGCGACACACCAGGCCGGCGTCGAAGAGCCGTTCCGACAGGAAGCCCCGCAACAGGTACTCCGCTTCCTCGTCGGTGAAGGTGTCCAGCGTCTCGTTGTCGCGAACGAGTTCGACCGCCTGGAAGTAGCCCACGCCGCGTACGTCGCCCACGATTGGGATGTCGCGTAGCGATTCCAGCAGGGACCGGAACTCGCCCTCGTTCGCGCGCACATGCGACAGCAGGTCTTCGCGCTCGAAGATGTCGAGGTTCGCCATCGCGACCGCGCACGACACCGGGTGGCCACCGAAGGTGATGCCGTGCATGAACGTGGCCTTCGGGCCCAGGAACGGCTCGGCCAGATGGTCGCGACAGATCACGGCGCCAAGCGGGGAGTAGCCACTGGTGAGGCCCTTCGCGCAAGTGATCATGTCGGGGAGGTAGTCGAAGCGTTGCGCGCCGAACATCGTGCCGAGGCGCCCGAATGCGCAGATCACTTCGTCACTGACCATGAGCACGCCGTACTTGTCGCAGATCTCCCGCACTCGCTGGAAGTACCCCGCGGGCGGCACGAAGCAGCCACCCGCGTTCTGGACGGGTTCGAGGAACACCGCCGCCACTGTCTCGGGACCTTCGAAGAGGATGCGTTCCTCGATCTCGTCGGTGATCGCCATCATGAACGCGTGCTCGTCGTCGGCGAGCGGGTGGCGCATACGGTTCGTGTTCGACACGTGCACGCCGCCCGGGGTGAGCGGCTCGAACGGGGCGCGCATTCCGGGGATACCCGTGATGGAGAGCGCGCCGAGGGATGCGCCGTGGTACGCGATCTTGCGCGCGATCACCTTGTGGCGCTGACCTTCACCCTTGGCGCGGAAGTACTGGCGGGCCAGCTTCCAGGCACTCTCCACGGCTTCGGAACCGCCGGTGGTGAAGAACACGCGGTTGAGATCGCCGGGTGCGAGTTCGGCCAACCGGGTGGCCAGCTCGATGGCGCTCGGGTGCGCGTACGACCACACTGGGAAGAATTCGAGCGTCTGCGCTTGCTTCGCAGCGGCTTCGGCCAACTCGCTGCGGCCGTGCCCCACCTGCACCACGAACAGCCCCGACAGCGCGTCGAGGTACTCCTTGCCGTGCGCGTCCCATACCGACGTGCCCTGCCCGCGCACCATGATCGGCACCTCGTGGTCGGGCCCGTAGCCGCCCATACGGGTGAAGTGCATCCAGAGATGGCGTTGCGCTTGCTCGGACAGCTGTTGGATCTCTTGTTCGTTCATCGCGTTCCCCAGGCGTAGGTCTGCTTCTGCAGACGCAGGTAACTGAAGGTCTCGGTACTGCGAACCGTGCTGATTGCGCGGATCTTGTCGTTGAGAAGTTCGAAGAGGTGGTCGTCGTTCTCGCAGACGACCTCGGCGAGCAGATCGAACGAGCCGCTGGTGGACACGAGGTACTCCACTTCCGGGAACGACATGATTTTCTCGGCGACGGGACGCGTGTCGCCCTCGATGCAGATACCAATCATGGCCATGCGGCGGAACCCGAGGAGTAGAGGGTTGGTGACCGCCACGACTTGGATGACGTCGGATTCGATGAGACGTTGTACCCGAGCGCGCACTGCCGCTTCTGACAGCCCCACGTCCTTGGCGAGCTTCGTGTACGCGCGACGACCGTCTTGCTGCAACGACTCGATCAACTGCTTGTCGATCGCGTCGACGGCCACGACGCCGTTCACCACTTCACCATCACGTGTTTGAGTTCGGTGTACGCCTCGATGGCGTAAATGGACATGTCTTTCCCGTATCCGGATTGCTTGAACCCGCCGTGGGGGAGTTCGGAGACGATCGGGATGTGGTCGTTCACCCACACGGTGCCGAAGTGCAGGCGTGCGCTCATGCGCATGGCGCGCCCCACGTCGCGTGTCCACACGCTGGATGCGAGCCCGTAGTCCACGCCGTTCGCCCACGCGAGCGCTTGTGCTTCGTCGGAGAACTGCTGCACTGTGACCACCGGTCCGAATACTTCGCGTTGAATGATCTCGGCATCTTGCGCAGGGCCAACCACCACCGACGGTTCGTAGAAGAAGCCAGCACCGCTGCGCGCCGCACCGCCCACCACGACCTCAGCACCCGCCGCCCGCGCCCGCTCGACCATGCCTTCGACGCGCTCGAGCTGCGCGGCCGAAATCACCGGTCCCATCGCCACGTCGGGGTCGTGCGGGTCACCGACCTTGATGTCCTTCACTGATGCGGCGAGCGCGTTCACCAGGTCGTCGTGCACCTTCGGTCCGGCGAGCACGCGACACGGCGCGGTGCAGTCCTGACCCGAGTTGTAGTAGCCGGCTTCGGCGAGCATCGCGACGACCGCTTCGATGTCGGCGTCGTCGAACACGATGACGGGCGCTTTGCCGCCCAGTTCGAGGTGCACGCGCTTGAGGGAGTCGGCGGCTTCGTGGGCAATGATCTTTCCGGTGGCGACGTCGCCGGTGAGTGACACCATTGCCACGTCCGGATGTTGCACCAGGGCCGCGCCGGCAGTTTCGCCCTGACCCGTCACCACGTTGAGTACACCGGGCGGCAGTAGGTCGGCGGTGATCTCGGCCAAGCGCAATGCAGTGAGCGGTGTCAGTTCGCTGGGCTTGAGCACCACGGTGTTGCCCGCCGCGAGCGCGGGACCGACCTTCCAGGTGGCCATGTTGAGCGGGTAGTTCCACGGCGCGATGGACGCCACGACACCCACCGGGTCGCGGCGCAGGAACGATGTGTGGTCTTCGAGGTATTCACCCGCCGCTTGTGCGTCCAAGAAGCGCGCTCCGGCGGCGAAGAAGCGCCAGTTGTCGACGGTGAGATCCATCTCGAACTCGATGATCGACTCGGGCTTGCCCACGTTGTCGATCTCGAGTGCTTGAAGGTTGCCCAGATCGGCGGCCACTGCGTCGGCGACGGCATTGATGGCTTCGGCCCGTTGCCGAGGCGTCTTGGCCGCCCATTCGGGGAACGCCGCGGCGGCGGCCGCGACGGCATCGTTCACGTCGGCCGCGTCGCTGGACGCGACTTCCTCGAGTTCGCCGCCGGTAGCGGGGTTCCAGACCGGATCGGTGGCGCCCGAACGGGCGGGGCGCCATTCGCCGTTGATGAAGTTCGCACGAGTCATGGCTGCGATAGTCGCAGGAAAAGGCCGCAGCCACAAGGGAATCCAAGTTGAATTCCACTGCTACCAACGAATTCATTGCTTTTGCTGGTGGTTTCTGTCAGGGTCAGATGGCACGAAGTACCGAGCGCCGGGCACTAGAACGGGTCGACCCGGCCCGTGCATCGCCGGTGGGGGGATTGGGGGACGCGTGACCGACATCACCGCGTCGGCGGCCAGTGAGACGGACGCCTCGACGGGAGTCATTGGCAAGGGTCTGAAAGTCGGCGCTCTGGGACTGCTTTCGGCCGTCGTCATCGGCGTCGCATCCACTGCGCCCGGCTACAGCCTGGCCGCGTCCATCGGGTTCGTGTCCGAGGAGGTGGGGGACCAAGCGCCTGCGGTCCTCATCCTGTCGTTCCTCCCGATGTTGTTCATCGCGGCGGCGTACTTCTACATGAACCGGGCCGATCCCGACTGCGGCACGGCGTTCACCTGGGCGTCGCGTGCCTTCGGGCCCAAGACCGGCTGGATCACGGGGTGGGCGGTCATCGTTGCCGACCTCCTGGTGATGCCAAGCCTTGCGGGCATCACCGGCGAGTACTTCTTCCTGCTCTTCGGCAAGAAGGACCTTGCGGACAACGCGGTGTGGACCACGACGGTTGGAGTGGTCTTTATTCTGTTGATGACGCTCATCTGTGTCATCGGTATCGAGCTGAACAAGTGGACGCAGTTCTTCTTGTTGGCCTTCGAACTCGTGATCCTGGTGGTCTTCTCGATCGTTGCCCTCGGGTTCGCGTTCAGTGGCCACGTCGCCGACGGGGTCGCATCGGTCAAGCCGAAGCTGTCGTGGTTCAACCCGCTCGAGATCCAATCCGCCAGCGCGTTGAGTGCGGGATTGTTGATTGCGATCTTCTTGTACTGGGGCTGGGACACCGCGGTCTCGGTCAACGAAGAGACGAAAGACTCCAAGAAGACGCCGGGCAAGGCGGCAGTCATCTCCACCGTCGTGCTGGTGCTCACATACATCGTGTCGGCCGCAGCGGTGCAGTCCGTGGGCGGCTCGGGATTCATGACCGAAAACCAGAGTGACGTGCTGAGTGCCGCCGGCGCACTGGTGCTCGGGGGCTGGGTCAACAAGTTGTTGATCTTCGCCGTGCTCACCTCGGCTGCCGCGTCCACGCAGACCACCATCTTGCCGGCGGCGCGCAGTTCGCTGTCCATGGCCGTTCACAAGGCACTCCCACAGTGGTTCGGAAAGGTCAGCCCGAAGTTCCTCACCCCGGCGAACACCACGTGGGCCTTCGGCATCCTCGCCGTTGTGTGGTACGTCGGCCTCACGGTGCTTTCGGAGCAAGGACTCGGTGGCGATGTGCTGGGCGACTCCATCACCGGTGTCGGATACGCAATCGCCTTCTATTACGCAGCTACTGGATTCGCGTGCGTCTGGTACTACCGGCGCTCGATCTTCAAGAGCGCGAAGAACTTCTTTTTCGTGGGGGTAGCGCCGATTCTCGGCGCAGCCACCCTTGCGTACGCGTTCGGGAAGTCGGCGTGGGACTCGCTCAGCCCAGATCCCGACTCCTATGCGTGGTTCGGGCTGGCACCGTCGCTCTTCATCGGCGTTGGCCTCATCGTCGGGGGAATCCCGCTGATGCTCGGATGGTGGGCGAAGGCCCCCACGTTCTTCCGTCGCAAGGCCGACCCGCTGCCGCACCCCGAGCCCGACGGAAGTGGTGCTCCAGTTCCACCGTTGTCGGAAAGCGGTCCGGTGCCCGACGACCTCGGCACCTACATGTCATCGAGTGGGGGGCACTGACGTGGCAGCACCAATTGTGTGTGGGTTCGACGGCTCGGCCGGAGCGCACGCCGCCATCAAAGAAGCAGTCGCAGTGGCGCGAGCGTTCAACGAGTCGCTCGTCGTTGCGTTCGCCTACGGCCAGAACCCAGTTGGTGGCGTCACCGGTGACGTGAAACGCGAGGTCGAACACATCGGCGATGCATTCCTCGAGGAGGCCACCCAGATCGTGCACGAACTCGACCCTGCGCTTGGAGTCGAAGCGATGGACATCGACGCGGAGCCAGTTGACGGACTCATCGAGATCGGACGCGAGCGCAACGCGCGCATGATCGTGATCGGTGGCAACACCACCGGTCCGTTCTGGGGCGCGATCGTGCACGCCCAGTCGTACCGGCTCATCAACGAGTCGCCTATCCCGGTGCTGGTGGTGCAACCCCCCGACGCATGAATTGGGCCGTTGCATAGGCCGTTCCGATGCCCAAAGTCGGTACACGCGCGCAAGCGCTCCTGGTTCTCGGTGCGCTCGGCGTCGTGTTCGGCGACATCGGAACGTCGCCCCTGTACGCAATCAATGAACTGCTCTTCCGCGATTCGACGGCCGCGCCCTCGCGCGCCGCGAATGGATTCGCGGTCGCTGCGGTGATGCTCGTCACCTGCGTTTCGGTGGCGGCGCTGGCCCGAGATGCGTGGGGTTGGCCGGTGGTGCTGATCTTGGCGGTCTTCGTGCCGTTGGCCGTGATCGATGGTGCGTTCGTTGCGGCGAACTCGGTGAAGCTGTTTTCCGGGGCGTGGATTCCGGTGGTCATCGGAACCGTGCTTGCGCTCCAGATGTTCACCTGGCGCTGGGGTCGCGAGCGGATTGCACTGTCGTTCCTCGAGCACTCCACCATGGGCGTGAGCGAAGTGATCGCGGCGCGCGATGAGCGTGGCCGCTACTTCCCCAAGTCGATGTTGATGTTCGTGGCCGAGCATCCGCGCAACCTCACCGATCCCGCTCCGGTCTTGCTCGAAAGGTTCTGGAAGCGCTGAGGCGCGCTTCGAGTTCATGGAGGATGTCGACGTCGAAGCGGTCATCGCCGACATCGCAACCGACCCTCGCGTCGGGGCCGAACGCTCGGTTGAGTGCGGAGCTGGTCCCCGTTCAGATCGGATGACGGTCCGAATTCCGCGGGCGTCGTAGCGCCGGCCATGGTCGCGCCCGGCGCCCGGCGAGCGGCGCCCGTGGTCCGGTTGGCCAACGTCTAGCGGGGCTACACAAATTTGCGCACTTTCCCTGCCCATCCGATCGGCAGGTCGCCTAGGGTCTTCTAGGTACGGATCCATCGACGCGTCGCCGATCGGGAGCGAGCGGGTGAAGCAGGGAAATCTCGCTCCAGTACTCGAAGCCGAACTCAAGCGCATCGCGGCGATTCGCGACCCCGAGGAACGCGCGTACGCGGCCACTCAGCTCATCGAGATCCTGCAACAGAACGTGGTGAGCACCGCCGAGATCCGTAGCGAGTCGTTGCGTGCGCTCCGTGCCGATGGTTGGTCGCTCGGTCAGATTTCGCGCGTGTTCGGCATCACTCGCGCCCGGGTGGCCCAGCTCACGGTCGACCGTTTGGTGCCGCCGTCAACCGACGGCCACCACGGCGGCTGACGATCGGTCGACGCGTCAGTGCGCCGAGCGGTTGCGCGTCTCACTCGCGCCGCCGAACCAGTGCGCTAGGTCGAGCAGAAACCCGAACGTCACCAGGAACCAGCCGAACCCCTGGACGCCGCGCGCCGGCGCGTAGGCGATCGCATACAAGAGTGCGGTGAACGGCAGGAACACGAAGCCGGCCAGCCCGATCCAGAAGTTCGAGAACGCGATTGCCAGCCGGTCGCTGAAGATCCAGAGGAAGAACAGCGCGAGTCTGGGGGCGAACGCCCCGATCAGCACGATGAAACACATGGGCCCGCTCCTGGTTGAGGACGGACGCTACCGCCCGGTCGAGCGCCTGGCGGGGTCCTCGAGTGGGTGCCGGGCGGGCGCCCGCTCGGCCCAGAACCCCAGTGGGAAGCCCCAACGGCGGGGGCTGGGGGCCCGCCCCGGCCGGTTCGCCGGGCCATCTCGCCGGGATCGGGATCTCGTCGCCTAGCATGGTGGCTGACAGGGGGTCGTCCCGGCTCGCTGCAATCCAAGAAAGTGAAGTGCGTTGGCAACTGGCACGGTGAAGTTCTTCAATGCAGAGAAAGGCTTCGGCTTCATCTCTCGTGAAGGTGAAAGCGACCTGTTCGTTCACTACTCGAACATTCAGGGTTCGGGTTACAAGTCACTCAACGAGGGCCAAGCCGTCGAATTCGACGTGGCCCCCGGTCGCAAGGGCGACGAAGCGCAAAACGTTCGTCCCATCTGACGACGAATTTGCCGATATCGAGTCGGGCCGCCGGTTCCGTGCCGGCGGCTCTCTCATGCGCACTGACGACGCGTGTTCCCCCCGACGCGCGCGTCGTCCTGACGGACGAGGAGGTCCATGATGGGCACACAGCGCACCACGTTTGAGAAGCTCCAGCGAGAGCGCAACAAGAAGTCGAAGGCTGCCGCCAAGCGCGCCCGCCGCCAAGACCGCGCCGAAGGCGACGAGCTCGACGAGTTCGACGGTGTGGTCGAGCGGGCCGAGGACCTGCTGCCGTTGGTGGCGCAGCTCCACGCCGACTACGACAACAAGGTCATTGACCTCCCCACGTTCGAAGAGCGCAAGGACGAACTCATCGCTCGTCTGGCTCGCGCCATCGACTGACCGCCGTGCGTCCCACTGGGCGCACGGCGCCGGTCAGATCAGGCCGGTTGCCGCTTTCACGTCCGCAATCAATCGCTCGGATGTGACCCGCGCCTTGCGAGCGCCCTCGGCGAGTACCTCGGTGACCTCGTCGGGGTGCGCGCACAGTTCCTCGTACCGAGCGCGGGGCCCCTCGAGCGCGGCGTCGACGAGATCTGCGAGTAGCCCCTTCAGCTCACCCCAGCTCGCCTCGCCGGCCACCATGCGCGCCTTCACGTCGTCGGCCACGTCGGCCGACGCGAACGCGGCGATCAGGGGGTACACCGCGGACCCGTCGGGGTCGAGCGGCTCTCCCATCGGCGTGCTGTCGGTGGTGATGCGCATGATCCGCTTGCGCTGGGCCTTGGGGGCCTCGAAGAGCGGGATCGTGTTGTCGTAGCTCTTCGACATCTTTCGCCCGTCGGTACCCGGAATACCGACCGCGGCTTCGACCACCGCCTCGGGCACGGTGAGCACCTCGCCGAAGGTGTGGTTGAACCGCTGCGCGATGTCGCGGGTCATCTCGAGGTGCTGGATCTGGTCGGGACCCACCGGCACCACGTTGGCGCGCATCACCAAGATGTCGGCGGCCATGAGCACCGGATAGTTGTAGAGCCCCATGTTCACGTCGGCGTCGGGGTCGTCGCCCCGGGCGGTGGCGGCGTCGACTGCGGCCTTGTACGCATGCGCGCGATTCATCAGGCCCTTGGCGGTGAGGCAGCTGATGATCCAGTGCAGCTCGAAGACTTCGGGCACGGCCGACTGCTTGTAGACCACCGTGCGTTCGGGGTCGAGGCCACACGCCAGCCAGGTGGCCGTCACCTCGAAGGAGTACCGGCGCATTTCCTCGGCGTCTCGGATCGTGGTGAGGGCGTGCTCGTCGGCGATGAAGTAGTAGGCGTCGTAGCGCTCGGCGAGGCCGAGCGCCGGCCGAATCGCACCCACCAAGTTGCCCAAATGGGGCGTACCAGTGGGCTTGATGCCAGTGAGGGAGATCGGTCGAGTCATCGCCGGCCGAGGCTACCGACCCCACCGCCGGGGTACTGCGCCATTTGGCTCGGTCCCGGCGCCCAACCGCGGAGGTTTGGGAGCGCGGCCGAGCGGGAACCGTCCCATCAACGGGATGGGAGGGCACCAATGGGAACAGCAATCGGTCTCACGGTTCGCGAGCGCGAAGACCTGGCCCGGCGTCAGCGCGAGATGGCGCGCCGTCGGCGCCTCGAGCTCGAGGAATGGGAACAGTCACGCGCCGACGCGCTGAAGTCCGCGGGTCGCCGCAGCGCCAGCACCGATGACGGCGAACGGCCCATCGAGGAATGGACCCGTGACGAGCTGTACGCCCGCGCGAAGGACTTGGGCATCGACCGGCGTTCCGCGATGAGCAAGCGCGAGCTGGTCCACGCGTTGCGCGTGTACTGAGTCAGTTCCCCGACGGGGTAATCGACGTGTCCTCATCGAGCTGTTCTCGCAGCGCGATGAGTGCGCGGCGCAACAGACGCGACACGTGCATCTGACTCACGCCGATCCGCTCTGCGATCTCGGACTGCGTGAGGTCGTGCTCGAAGCGCAACCGAACGATTTGCGCTTCCCGTTCGGGCAACGTGCGCACGACCTGCTCGATCACCAGGTGCAGATCGGCCTGCTCCATCGCGGAGACGTCGGCCACGTGGGCTTGGAACCCCGGCTGATCGGGTTCGGTTGCCTGGTCGAGCGACGCGCTCTGATACGCCGCTGATGCGCTCATGGCCTCGAGCACGTGATCAGGGTGTTCCCCAATCTCGGTTGCGATCTCTAGCACCGTGGGGTGATGACCGGTCCGATGGGCAATGCGCTCGGCCGCGCGACGCACCTCGATGCGCAGCTCCTGAAGTCGACGCGGCACCCGCACCGACCACGAGGTGTCACGGAAGTGGCGCTTCAGTTCCCCCTCGATGGTGGGCCCAGCGAACGCGTGGAACGGAATTTCACGAGCGGGGTCGAAGCGTTCGACCGCCTTGATGAGTCCAACGACCGCCACCTGGTCGAGGTCGTCGACGGGAATGCCGCGCCCCGCGTACCGGCGGCTGATGGCGCGCGCAAGGTCGCGGTTGTCCTCCACCAGCTGGTTGCGCAGGGAGCGATCCCGCGTCCGCCGGTACTCGACGAAGCGCGGGTCGATCACTCGGGCAGTTGCCGCTTGGTGAATCGGAAGTGGCACTGCCCGTCGCGTACCGCGAGTTCGTGGTCGTCGGCGACCGCGGCGAGGATTTCGGCCGAGAGGCGGGGGAGTTCCGGAGCGGGCGCGCCGTCGGGCATTGCGCAGTGTCCCGAGACGGCAACCTCGCCCGGTCGGGCCTCGAAGCGGACCTCGAGCTGCGAGTCGGTCTGGGCCCCCTCGATCACCAGGGCACAGAGTTCGTCGACGGTGAGGCGGATGTCCTCGACGCCCTCGAAATCGAAGCCGGCGTCGTCGGCACAGGCCGCAGCCACGAGGCGGACCGTGCGCAGGTTCCGCATGGTGGCGGGCAGCTGCAGCACGGTGGGGTCGGAATCGGAAGCCATGGCGTGATCCTTGGGACTCGACGAGCGCCCCGAGCGTACGCTCGGTGCGAACCGCGCGCCCGAGTGCCAAGGACCGTCATGGACATCTCCATCTGCTTTCCGGCGGACTCCCGGGAGCTCCACGCGGTCCGCGCCACGGTGGCTGGATGGTTGGCCGGCGAGGGCCTGTTGAGCCCGATCGCCGACGAGTTCGTCCTCATCGCCAGTGAGCTGGCCACGAACGCGATTCAGGTGTCGCAGGGCCCCGACAGCGAGGTACGCCTCACTGCCTGGCGCGAGGCGCACTGCATTGCGATGGATGTCGACGACGACGGGCCCGGCTTTGAAGCCGGCGTGTTGATGGCCGGCCCGAACCAGCTCACGGGGCTCAAGCTGCCGCCGCCCTCTGCGGTGCGCGGACGCGGCTTGCCCATCGTGGAGGCGTTCGTGCACTCGTTCTCGGTGTCGCGCCATGGCGGTCGCACCATCGTGCACGTGGAACGCACGTTGGTTCCCAACGCTTCGTGCGAGGAGTAGCGCTTGCAGTCCGGCTCGGCCGGACGCGTTCCAGGCTCAGGCGACGCCGAACGCTTCTTCGAGCTGCGTGATGGCCAGCACTCGCCGCACCGTGGGGGACGGACCCTGCACTTCGAGGCTTCCACCCTTGCCCACCAGTTGCTCACGTGCGCGGACGAGCGAACGCAAACCACACGAGTCGACGAAGTCGAGGGCTTCGGCTTTCACGACCAGATGCACAACCGACTCGTCGATGAGGGGGAGCACCGCCGACTCGAAGTCGGTGGCAGTGCTGGCATCGAGGTCGCCGCGCAGGGCAACGACCGCAGTGGCACCGTCGTGCTCGATCTCGATCTGCATGGACTGCCCCTTCGCGAATCGCACTGACCCTGCTGGCTGGTGCTCTGGCGAACCGTACCGGTGATTCGGCAGTGGCAACGGCAGAGAGGTTACCGGCCGGTCTCCCGAATAACCACTGCGGGCCCCCATCCGGATGTCGGCCGCGCGAACGGCGCCTCTACGATCTGCTCATGACCGAGGTCGTCACCCGGGCCGCTGCAACCGTCATCGTGGGGCGTGACGGCCCGTCGGGAATCGAAGTCCTGATGATCCGGCGCGATCAGGGCATGAAATTCATGGGTGGATACTGGGTCTTTCCAGGAGGGGCGCTCGAACCGTCTGACGCTGTTGAAGGTGGCGACGACTTGCACGCCGCCCGGGTTGCCGGCGCACGCGAAACCAGGGAAGAAGTGGGACTACAGATCGACCCTGCGAACTTGGCGGCGTGGTCGCACTGGGAGCCCCCGCCCGATGTGACCAAACGGTTCGCCACGTGGTTCTTCGTGACGCCCGCGCCGCCGGGCAATGTGGTGATCGACGATGTGGAAGCACGCGCGTACGCGTGGTGGCAGCCCGAAACCGTGCTCGCAGCCCGCGACCGCAGCGAGGTCGAACTCGCGCCACCCACGTGGGTGACGCTCTGGGAACTGTTGCGGTACTCGTCAATGGAACAACTGCTGGCGGCCGCGGCGACGCGCGAGCCCGAGTACTTCGTCACCAAGATCGCGCCCCATGACATCGGTCCGGTTGCGATGTGGTTCGGCGATGCGGGGTACGCCACCAATGACGCCACCATCGAGGGGCCCCGACACCGACTGTGGATGGACGAGCGGGCCTGGCGTTACGAACGCGACTGAGCGAACACGATGCGCACGTGGGGTCCGGGCGCCCGACGGTTGCGCGGAACGCAGTGATCCCATTCGTGCTGCGACGCACCACCCATCACGAACAGGTCGCCGCTCGCGCACATGAAGCTGGTGGCCGCGCCGCGCATGCCACGGGCGCGTAGGCGGATGCTGCGGCGCGCCCCCAACGTGACTCCGGCGACCACCGGGTTCGTGAATTTCCGGCTGCTGGAGTGCTGGTGCCACGGCTGCGGTTGGTTGCCGCCGGTGAGGAGCAAGAGTTCGTCGAATTCCAGGGGGACCCCGTAGCGCGTGCTCAGTGCCTGGCGCATCTGGGCAACAAGGGGCAGCGCCCGCGGCTCGCAAGAACCGAGAAGCGAATCCAGGAGCGCATCGGGGCCCGCCAACCACGCCGATTGGTGTTCGACCCACGCGTGGCTGTCGAGCTGGTGGCGAGTGATCGATGCGAACGACGGGTCGACCGACGGGGGCGTCTCGAAGCCCCACAACGACGGTTGCCACACCACGGACTGCACGACGGAAACGCTATCGGTGGGGTGTGACCGACCCGACCGCGCCCCCGGTCAGCGTGATGCCTTGTTCCCCGGGCCGGCAACCGGCAGCGCCGCCGCTGATCCACTGCCGGCGAGCTTGGGCAACAGCAAGTTGTCCGTCACCCAGTTCAACATGGCGAAGTAGATCTCGAAGATCTTCGGTCCGTACGTGGTGGACGTGGCCCACGTGCCGGTGAGGCTCTGCCAGGTGGGGTGCTTGCCGTGCACGCTGAGACTGTCGAACTTCGTCCACACCGACGGGTTGCGCAGCGTCGCTGACGTCACCCAGGGGTCGGCGTAGTTGCGTAGCAGCTGGACCTGAGCCCGAATGCCGGTGCGGGCGTCGGGGTAGCCATACCCGTTCGGACAGCTGTCGCAGGCGCCGATTCCGGCGAAGTTGTTGTCGGTGTTCCCGACCTGTCCGTACGACGGGAAGCTGAACGCGCCCGTCTCCAATACCGACTGCGCAAACGCGATGTCGCCGCGCACGCCTTCGGCCGAACCCTCTTCGATGTAGAGGTTCGTGAGGATGTCGAGCGGCACCGTTGTGCGCGGCGGCGAGTACTTGGCGCCGAACCACGCAGCGAGCTCGGGACCCGTCAGCACGACCTTGCCCATGATCGGAGTGTTGGAGCCGAGCTGCACGCTCTGCCACGCCTCGATCATGCGCCGGGCGCGATCGGCGAGCGCGGCGGCATCGGCGGCGTCTTGCTGTGCTTTCGGGGCCGCGTTCGACAGTTCTTCTTTGCGGACCTCGAGCGCGCGCTTCTCTTCACGCAACGCCTTCGACGCCTTGTCGGCCACGCGCTTCTGTTCGATGAACTGGTCGAGCAGCTTCTTCTGCGCAATGCTCACGCTGGCCGAGAGTTGCGCAGCGCGTTGGCTCGCCAAGCTCGCGTCGATGAGTTCGGACGGTACCCGGCTGTCGTTCCCGTTGGCCGAACTCGCGTACAACGCGGCGCTCACCATGCCGAGGCGCGTCTTCGTGTCGTCGGCACGCGCTTCGGCGATTTCGGCGTCGCGGGCCAACTGCCGCAGGCGAACATCGCCGGCGCTCAACCGCTTCAGCACGTTGTCGAGTTCGGCGCTGACCGCGTCGCGCTGTTGGCGCGCGGTCGCAGCGCGCGATTCGATGTCGGCCACGATTGGTTGGATCTGCGCGATGCGGGCGGCGGCCTGCGGAGCCAGGTTCGGATCCACCGCGATGGGGGCACCGGGGGAGACCGGCGTGTCCTCGGCAAGCGCGCGCGGCGCCGCAGCGCCCATGATGAGAGCACCGGCAACCAGGGCGACGAGAACCCGGAGTCGAATCACCGAATGGAGGATTCGGCAGGTCCGAGGGGGCGCTTGATGGATCGGGACCGAGGTCACGAAGGAAAGTGTCGGCCGGGAGCGGCGGCGCCGACCAGCTCGGCCCTACCCGCCGGGGCGTCGGCCAGTAGGTGTCGGCTAGGAATGCCGCCGCATGTTGCAGTGGAGCGCCATTCTCACCGCTTTCGTGGTGGTCTTTCCGGCGGAATTGCCCGACAAGACCATGTTCGCCAGCGTGGCGCTGTCGACCCGCTACCACCGGCCGCTGGCGGTCTGGACGGGGGTGGCGGGCGCCTTCACGGTGCACATGGCCTTGGCCGCGGCGCTCGGCGGGGTGATCTCCCGCCTGCCGAAGACCCCGGTCTACGCCGCGGTGGCCGTGCTGTTCCTGGTGGGGGCCGTGGTGATGTGGCGCGAAGGCGACGAGGAGGACGACCCCGCCGACGACCTCCCGCCCGAGCACGGGTTCTGGCACGTCGCCGGCGCCAGCTTCGCCGTGGTGGGCCTCGCCGAGTTCGGTGACCTCACCCAGCTCGCCACCGCGAGCCTGGCGGCCCGGTCGGGCGCGCCCGGGTCGACTGCAATCGGAGCGGTACTTGCGCTCTGGAGTGTTGCAGCGATCGCCGTGGTGGCTGGCCGCGGCGTGTTGAAGGTGTTGCCCGTGCAGACGGTGCGGCGCATCGCCGCGGTCATCTTTGTGGCTCTGGCCGTGTGGACGGTGGTCGAGATCTTCCGGCTGTGACGGTGCGGTGGTGGCGGGTGCCTCAGTGCGCGTTCACGGCGACGCGCTTGGAGAGGTCGTTGCACGCTTCGCACACCGACGCCGGCACCAACCCGATGCGCATGAGGCGAGCGAAGATCCAACAGCCCAAGCAGAACCCGAACACGCTCTCGAGTGTGGCGGCCACGGTGATCATGCCCACCACCACGCGAGCGGCGGTGACGGCATCGAACCCGTACGCAAGGACGAGCGCGGTGACCGAGAGGGTGGCGCCGATGCCTTGCGCGAAGCGCTTCGGTGGGCCGGCGGTCGGCCGGTTGGGCGAACCCAGCGCGGGGATCACCGCGCGAGTCACGAACTGTCCCAACGGTGAGAGAGTGGGGCCCGTGCACACGCGGGCCACGAAGCCGTAGGCGAGCACGATGCACAACCACTTCCAGCCGGTGAGCACGAAGGCGCCCGAGAGCACGACGACGAATCCCGCCACCCAGCGGGCGGCGTACTCGTTCACCGGGTCCGGGAAAGAGAAGAGCCGACGCATGTCCCTGAGGATACCAGCAAAGCCGACCTGTGAGGTCAGGAATTGATCCCCAGCCCGGAGACCGACGTCGTCATCGTGGGGGCCGGCCTGGCCGGGCTGGCCGCCGCCCGCGAGCTCACCGCAGCCGGCCGCGCGGTCGTGGTCCTCGAGGCCGGCGACGGCGTGGGCGGACGAGTCCGCAGCGACGCAGTCGACGGGTTCACCGTGGACCGCGGCTTCCAGATCCTGCTCACGGCCTACCCCGAGCTCGCGCGCTACGCCGACCTCGACGAATTGGCACTGCGGCGGTTCGAACCCGGTGCGGCCGTGCGGGTGGGCGGCCGGTTCCACCGGGTGGCCGACCCGTTGCGCGCGCCAGGGTCCATCTGGTCCACCGTGCGGGCGCCAATTGCGAATCTCGCCGACGACGCGCGCGTGTTGGCATTGGTTGGATCCACGCGCCGCGGCGATGCGCGCGAACTGTTCCGCCGACCCGAGAGCAGCACCCTCGCTGCGTTGCGCGCCCGGGGCTTCTCCACGCGCATGATCGAGACGTTCTGGCGGCCGTTGTTCGCGGGTATCCAACTCGACCCCGAGCTCGAAGTCACGAGTCGACGCTTCGAGATGATCTTTCGCATGCTGGCCACCGGCGACGCCGCGGTTCCCGCGGCCGGCATGGGTGCACTGTCCGAACAGATTGCCGCGCCGTTGCCGTCGGACACCGTGCGATTGGGTGCGGCGGTCACGCGCGTCGATGGCACCACTGCGGTTGCAGCTGATGGCACGCAGGTCAGGGGACGCGCGCTCGTGATCGCCACCGAAGGGCCGGCGGCCGCGCGACTGCTCGGCCTGCCGGACCCCGGTTCGCGTCCGGTGGCAACGGTGTGGTTCGCCGCCGACGCGCCGCCGCGGCGGGGCGCGACCCTGTTGCTCGACGGCGACGCCTCGGGTCCGGCGCGCCACGTGGCCGTCATGAGCGAGGTCGCGCCCGAGTACGCGCCCGCCGGACGCGCGCTCGTCAGCGCATCGGTTCCCGGCCCCGACGCGCTCGACCCCGAGATGGTGCCCGCGGTGCGGCGCCAGATGCGCGCGTGGTTCGGTGCATCCGTGGCGGACTGGTCGGTGCTGCGCGCCAACGTGATCCCGCACGGCCAGCCCGACCAACGACCGCCCTGGAACCCGCGGCGCGCCGTTGCGCTCGGTGACCATCGGTTCGTCTGCGGCGACCACCGCGACAGTGCATCCATCCAGGGTGCGCTCTTCAGCGGCCGGCGCACCGCCGCCGCGGTCCTGGCCGACCTGGCGCACTGACGTGGTGCGCGCGCTCAGCCAAGTTGCCGAATGGCCCGTCGGCGCGGCGGCAGTTGCGGTCGTGGGGCCGGCGGGAGTCGTCGATGCCGTCGGTCCGCGCAGTGAGCGGTTTCCGTTGGCGTCGGTCACCAAGTTGCTGACGGCCTGGGCTGCGCTGCTCGCCGTCGACGAAGGCGCGTGTGCGCTCGATGACCCGGCGGGTCCCGAAGGGTCGACGCTCCGCCACCTGTTGGCGCACGCGTCGGGCCTTCCGTTCGAAGGCGCGGCGCCGATTGCCTCGCCGGGCGCGCGCCGCATCTATTCGAACATCGGGTACGAACTCGTTGGCGCGCATGTCGAAGCCGTGACGGGGTTCGCGTTCTGGGAGTACGTACGCGAAGGTGTGTGCGAGCCCATCGGCATGCGCGCGGTGCAGTTCCAGGGCTCGCCCGCGCATGGCGCGCGAGCCACGCTCGATGACCTCGTCGCCTTTGCGGGAGAGTGCTTCGCGCCGCGTGTCTTGGCTCCCAGCTCGCAGCACGCGGCCACCAGCGTGCAGTTCCCAGGCCTCGTCGGTGTGGTTCCGGGCTTCGGTCGTCAGGATCCGTGCGATTGGGGATTGGGCCCCGAACTCCACGGCACGAAACATCCGCACTGGATGGGATCGCGGAACGCTGCGGCCACGTTCGGACACTTCGGTCGCAGCGGCGCGTTCATCTGGGTCGACCCGGTGGCCAACGTTGCGCTGGTGGGGATGAGCGACACGCCGTTCGGGGAGTGGGCGGTAGCGGCGTGGCCGAAATTGGCCGATGCGGTCCTGGCCGAACTCGGCGTACCATTCCGCTGATGCAACGTCTCTCGGGGCTCGACGCCGCGTTCCTCACCGCCGAAACCCCGTCCGTGCACATGAACATCCTGGGCGTGCTGGTGCTCGACCCCACCACCGCGCCCGAGCAGTTCACCTTCGACCGTGTGCGCGCACTGGTGTCGGCGCGCCTGCCGTACATGCCGGTGCTGCGCTGGAAACTGGTGGTTCCGCCGCTCGGCATCTCGCACGGCGTGTGGGCCGACGACCCTGACTTCGATCTCGACTACCACCTGCACAAGGCAACGCTCCCGGCGCCTGGAGGTCGTGAGGAACTCGCGAGGTTCACGGCGTCCATTGCAGGCAACAAACTCGACCGCTCGCGGCCGCTCTGGGAGCTCTGGTACGTCGACGGACTCGAAGACGGTCACGTTGCCCTCATCGGCAAGTTGCACCATGCCAAGGCCGACGGGGCGGCGGGGCTCGGGGTGCTCGAAGGGCTGTTCGACCTGGAAGCGACGGCGCCCCTCGTACCGGCGCGCGATCCGGAACCCGCGCCGGATGAGCCGTCGGTCGTGGCGTTGGCCGGTTCGGTCCTCGACAGTGCCGCAGAGATTCCGCGCGCCGCCGTGCGCACGGTGTCGAAAGTGGCCAGTGCCGGTGCGTCGTTGGTGCGCCGACTCAACCCGGCCGACCTCGACGCAGCCATGCCGTTCACGGGGCCGAACGTCAGCTTCAGTCGCACCATCTCCCCGACGCGTTCGGTCAGCTTCGCCGAGTTCGACCTGGCCGACGTCAAGTTCGTGAAGAACGCTTTCGGCGTCACCGTGAATGACGTAGTGCTCGCAGTGGTGGCCGGTGCGCTGCGCCGCTACCTCTCCGATCGGGGCGAGCTGCCCGACCGTCCGCTCGTTGCCGCAGTCCCCAAGTCCATCCGGGTCGACGAGAGCGGGCGCAACGCCATCAGCACCATGTTCGCAAGCATGCACGTGGAGATCTCCGACCCGGCGCGGCGCCTGCGTATGACGCAACGCAAGGCCGATGCTGGGAAAGAGGTGCAACGCGAGTTCGGCGACGACACGCTGGGCGAGTTGTTCGAAGCCACGCCCGGTCCGCTCATCAGCAGCTTCATGGGCATCTACCACCGCTTGCGCATCGCCGACCGTTCGCGTTCGGTGGCCAACTTGGTGGCGTCGAACGTGCCGGGGCCGCCGATTCCCGTCTACATGGCCGGCGCGCGACTGGTGCAGCTCTATCCCATCGGTCCGGTCATCGACGGTACGGGCCTGAACATCACCATCACCAGTTACATCGACCGCATGTTCGCCAGCATGCTGGGCGACGGCGTGCACGTCCCGGAACCCGAGCGCATTGCGGATGGCATGGTCGACGCATTGGCCGAGCTGGTGAAGGTGGCGCAGCGCTACGCGCCGCAGTAATGGCCGGCGCGCCTCGCTAGTCCTGCTTCGACTTGCCCTTGGCCTTTTGCTGCTTCTTCCACGCGCGGACCGTGGCGAGCGCTGCGGGGGAGCCGATGTCGGCCACCGAGCGCGGCGTGGCATCGCTGAACGGATTCGCCAACGGCTCCCACCCGGCGGGCGCGACCTGCAGACGCTTGCCGAGGATGGCGAGGAAGATCTTCGCCTTCTCGTCGCCGTAGCCAGGGAGGGCGCGCAGGCGAACGAACACGGTGTCGGGGTCAGGCGCGCCCTTCCACACCTTGGCGGCATTGTTGCCGTACTCGCGGCTCACCACGGCGCACAGTTCCTGGATGCGCTTCGCCATGGCCTTTGGGAAGCGGTGGATGGCGGGCTTCTCGCGGCAGATGGCTTCGAACTTGTCGGGGTCCATCTCGGCGATCGCAGTGGCGTCCAGTTCGCCGATGCGCTCCTGCAAAGTCAACGGTCCGCGGAATGCCCATTCCATGGGGACCTGTTGGTCCAAGAGCATTCCGATGAGCAACGCCAGCGCGTTCGTGGACACGAGGCGGTCGGCGACGGGGTCACCGGTGACCTGGAGTGCGGGGGGCTTCGCCATGGTGCGAACGCTAGCGGGGTCGGCTCGACCGTCCCCAAACCTGCAGCGCGTATCGTGTCGACGTGGCGGACGACGCGGTGCAACCGGTATCCACCGTTTCGTGGGGGAAGATCGCCCTGCGCATCGTGCTTCTCCTCATCACGGCCATTGCGCTCTACGTTCTGTGGCCGGCGCTTGCCGCCGTGTTCGGCAGCTTCGACGAACTGCAGCGCATCGCCTGGTGGTGGTACATCGTCATGGCCGCGCTCGAAGGCATCAGCTTCTTCTGTTTGTGGACGCTGCAACGCATCGCATTGAACGCCACGTTGTTTCCTGTGGCCACCGCGCAGTTGGCCTCGAATGCAACGAGCCGCGTGGTGCCTGGCGGCGCGGCTGCGGCCGGCGCGGTCCAGGTACGCATGCTCACCGAAGCCGGGTTCGGTGGCGCCAGCACGGCATCGGCGCTCACGGCGACCGGTTTGTTGGGTACCGGGATGGTGGCGGCGCTCCCATTGCTCGCCGTGCCGTTCATCTTGTTGGGAATGCCGGTTCCCGATGGGCTGCTCCAGTCGGTGTGGATCGGTCTCGGCGTGTTCGTGGTGTTGTTCGGCATCGGACTCTGGTTGTCGAGCACGAGTCGCCCGCTCTCGCTGCTCGGCGGCGTCATCGACCGCATTCGCAAGCCGAAGCCCGGTGTCGCCCCGCTGGCCACCCGCCTGGTCGACGAACGCGACCAAGTGCTGCGGTTGCTCGGTCGCAAGTGGAAACAGTCCGTCGGCGCCTCGGTGGGGAACTGGATGTTCGACTACCTCGCGTTGTTGGCAGCGCTCACGGCTGTGGGCGCGCGTCCCAACCCAGCATTGGTGTTGCTCGCGTACGTTGCCGCGGTTGTGCTCGGCATGATCCCACTCACCCCGGGCGGTTTGGGGTTCGTGGAAGCGGGTCTTTCGGCCACGTTGGCATTGGCTGGGGTGCGGCCGGGAGACATCGCGTTGTCGGTGCTGTCGTATCGCCTGGTGTCGTTCTGGATCCCCATCCCATCGGGGTTGGCGGCGTACATCGCATTCCGATTGCGATATCGGGCGCAGGTGCAGCCCACGCCACCGCCCGTCGAACCGGCCTGAACCTCGCCCGGATCTGCGAGCATGGCCGGGTGGACGTGACGCCCAAGCCCCCCGAGTTCCTCGCGCTGCACGAGGTCACCGAAGAACTGTTCGACATGCTGCAACGCTGGTTCGACGTACCGGCGACCGTGGCGCTCGACCTGTCATCGGTCGACCCGCCGGCCGTCGTGCGCGAGATGACCAACCCGGTGATGGTGGCGGCCCTGGCGATGCGCAAACTCCAGGCGCTCCACCTGTTGGCCACTCCTGGAGTGCGCACCAGTACCGACGTGGTGGTCACCATCGTGCAGGACCTGGCCCGCGCGTTGGTGCAAGCGCCCAACATGCGACTGAAACTCGCGGCCGAGAAGACCGACTGGGACGCAGCGTTCGCCGCGCTCGACGACGACGGGCTCACCGACGATCTCGCACCGATCGAGAGTGATGCAAGCGACCCCGAGACCGACCGGTTCAACGAACTGCACGCCATGCTGCACGTCGCGGTCGAAGCCGTCCTCGAAGCGACCGACGGCGAGATCCACTACTTGGAGTGAGGGGCGGGCGTCGCGGTGTCGACGCCTGCCCAGGCTCAGCGTTTCGCGACCACTCCGCGACTCAGGGTCTCGCGCCGCAACTGTTCGACGCCTGCATCTCCCAAGCGTTGCCGTTGCTCGGCGCGGAACTGCCGGAGGTCGTAGTACGCAAGGCGGCCGTCGCTGCTCACCTGTGGCTGCTGGTTCAAGAACTCGCTGTAGGCGAGTTCGGCGAGCGCACACGAGTCGGGGCAGCCCGCCCGGTCGATGAGGAGGCCGTCGAAACCGACCGCTGCGATCCCTTCGAGCTGTTGCGGGCCGGGCCCGTCGAAGAGCGCGGCCTGCCAGTTGGGGGTGCGGTTGCGGCTCTCGCCCCAACTCCAGTTGAGGTCAGGGCGGGCGAGGAACCCGCGGATGTGGTCGTAGGGGCCCATGCCGCCTTGCGCGCCGGGTTCGGGGAACGTGAGGTACGGGAGTTCGAATACCGCCGCACCCTTGGGGAGTTCCTTTGTGACCTGGGCGATGAACGACTGCTGGCTGTTCCACAGCCGCGCGTTGCGCGCGTAGGCCGGCACGTCAGCGCTGGTGATCTGATCGAAGCATCCGAACACCAGCACCACGGCCACGATGACGGGGAACAACCACTTCGGTGCCGATCGCGTGGCCAGCCAGGCGCGGACGCGATCGAGCCCGAACCCCACGGCCAGCAACCCGAAGAACATCAAGTAGATGGAGACGCGGTTCCACGAGCGGATTTCGGACAGCACTGTCTGGCTGAGCAGGAGCGAGAGTCCGCCGATCGCGGCGATGCCAACCAGGACGAACGACGTGGCCCCGTTGCGTCGCATGATGTCGAGTGGTGGGCCGGGTGGGTCGTCGGCGGTGAGCGCGTCGGCGTCGGCTGCCCGTGCCGGTCGCTTCGCGGCGAACGCGATCACCAGCACTGCGCCCACGGTGGCCAAGAGGCCGGCTGCGGCGATCGCGCCGAGTTCTTGCCCGCGCTCGGACGGCACCCGGGAGTCTCTGTTGGGACGCTCCGCCAGGTCTCCGAACAACCAGTGCCCGCGCGCCGGCAAGAACATCTGGGTGACCTTCAGCCCGTTGATCTCGGTTTCGGTGGCGAATCGGGCGGCCACGTCGGGGGCCCGGCCGTTCTGCGCCCAGTAGATGAACGACGGCGCCAGGTTCAGCCCGATGAAGAGCGCAATGGTGCCGGCAACGAGCGCGCCTGAGAGCAGCGGGCGCCAGTTGCGCTGGGCAAGCGCAACGATTGGCGCAACGAACGCGATGATGATCATCGTCATGATGCCGTAGTACGCGCCGGTGGATGCCAGGCCGGCACACGCCAGCACCACCACCCAGCCGCCGTGGCCACGTAGTGACGGACGACTCCTATCGTTGGTGAGGGGCGGCGTCGCCGACGCCAGGCGCGCGATCAGCAACAAGCCGATGGGCGCCATGAAGTACGACGACAACAGCACGTGGGCGGTGCCGCGCGCGAAGTGATAGGGCGCGAACGCGTACAACAACGCGAGCGCGCCGCTGACCCAACGCGAGATCGCAAAGCATCGCAGCGCCAGGTACGCCGCAAGTGCGACCGTCACGAACGTGAGGAGGAAGAACAGGTTCACCGCCGCAACGGGATCGCCCGTGAGCGCGCCGAGGATGCGAACACTCAGCAGGTTCAGGTTGTCGGCGCCGTGGGGGAGGTCGTAGAGCTGCTGGCCGTTCGGCCACCCCAGGCTGGGGTTCTCCAGGTACGTACCGTGGACCTGCATGCCCTGACTCATCATCAGGTAGAAGGGCGCGTCGCCGGCGTAAGAGTACGGGCTGCGCTCGGTCTGCGCGTACACGAACGGCACCGACAGGTTGGCCTTCCAGAGCTGTAACGCCGGGATCAGGATGGCCACCGTGGCCACAGCCACCGCCAGCAGCTCGATGAGCAGGCGGGGAACCCGACGACGCGTCGCCGAAGGGGGCGGCGTGTCGAGTGCAGGTTCGGGATCGACGTCGACGGCAGTCACAGCGCCGTCGAGCGTAGGGCGTCAGTCGGCGGGTGCGGGGGCGAGGGGTTCCGCTCGAGGTTGGCTCTCGGCAACCGGTTGGCTCTCGGCAACCGGGTCGCTGTCCGCAACGGGGTCGCCGTTGGAATCAGCCGGTGTCGGGTGATCGCTGCCTTCGATGTTGATTCGGGGCAGCAAACGATCGAGCCAGCCGGGGAACCACCATGCAGCCTTGCCCATGAGCTCGAGCGTGGACGGCACGAACAACAGCCGCACCACCGTGGCGTCGATGAGCACGGCGAATGCCAAGCCGAACCCCATCATCTTCACGGCCGGTTGCGCGTTGGTGACGAACGCGAGGAATACCGAGATCATGATCAACGCTGCCGACGTGATCACGCGGGCCGTCATCGAGATGCCGGTGGAAATCGCGTCGCGGTAGTCGTGGGTGGTGTCCCACTCTTCCTTGATACGACTCATCAAGAAGACCTCGTAGTCCATCGAGAGCCCGAAGAGAATGGCGAACATCATGAACGGTACGAACGCAACGATCGGCACGGTCTCGGGAAGGCCGATCAGCGAACGGCCGTGGCCCTCTTGGAACACCAACACGAGCATCCCGTACGACGCGCCGATCGAGAAGATGTTGGCGATCGCAGCTTGGAGGGGTACCAAGATCGATCGGAAGACGACCATCAACAGCAGGAACGACAGGCTGACGACCGCGAGAATGAAGTAGGGAAGTCGATCCTGAATGCGCGTGCTCAAGTCGATGAGGGTCGCGGTCACGCCACCCACATGCACGTTGCCGGCGGCAATTGGGGTGCCCTTGACGGCGCTCGGAAGCACGTTGGTGCGTAGGTCCCGCACCAACGCCTGGGTCTTGGTGCTGTCCGGTGACGTTTTCGGGGTGACGATCATCACGGCTGCATCGGGTGCAGTTGTGTTGTTCGGGATGGTGACGGCCTTCGCCACGTCGGGCGAAGCATCGACTGCCTGTTGGAGTTTCTCGAAGGTGGTGAGCAACGCAGGGACGTTCTGCTGGGTCACCGTTGGAAAAGTGAAGGTGACCAACAGGGTGCCGTTCGAGCCGGCGCCAAAGCCGCTCGTGACTGCGTCGAAGGCGACACGTTGTTGAGTTCCCGGCGGCGCGCTCGAGTCGTCGGGGAATCCCAGCTGCATGCGGGCGTAGGGGATGGAGAGCGCGCTCAGGACCACGACAGCCGCGATCGCGAACACCCATGGGAAGCGGCCGACGGTGCGCGCCCAGCGACCCCAGAACGGGCTGTCACCATCGGCGCGTCCACCAAGGTGCGGAATCGTCCACTTGTCGATGTGGTCCCCCACCCAGCCGAGCAACGCAGGGAGCAGGGTGAGCGCAGCGAGCACCATGATCGCCACGACCAGGGCCGAGACCCAGCCGAGCGTGGTCACGTAGGGGATGCCGGCGATAGCAAGGCCCAAGACTGCGATGCAGACGGTGCACCCTGCGAAGAGCACGGCACTGCCGGCGGTGCCGATTGCGCTCGCAATTGCCTCGTTGGTCTGCTGGCCACCGGCGCGATTCTGGCGGTAGCGACTCACGACGAACAGCGAGTAGTCGATGCCCACGCCGAGCCCGATCATGGTGCCGAGGATGGGCGCCACGCTTCCGATGGTGGTGAACTTCTCGAGGATCGTGACCAGCGACAGCCCCGACGCCAGGCCGAAGAGCGCCACGCCGATCGGCATACCCGCCGCAACGAGCGAACCGAACGACACGATGAGGATGACGAGCGCCGCGAGCAAGCCGATCTCGTCGGCATGATCGGAGATGCCGCCGCCGCCCGTGTCGTAGAGGTCGGCGATGGTCCCACCGATTGCGGTGGTGGCGCCGTCCGCGCGTGCCGGAGCGATCGCGTTGTTGAGGTTCGAGAACGCTTCGGGACCAAGAACGGTCTTCGGGTTCGGCGCGGTGGTGTTGTAGAGCACCGACGTGACAGCAACGCGGTTGTTCGACGAGATACCGAGCGCGCCGCTGCCCTGCACGAACGGGTCGGCGATCTTGTTGTCGAGCACGTTCGGGAGCTTCGCCGCGTTGGCAATTGCGGCCTGGATGTTGGCCTCTTCGTCTTGGACGGTCTTGCCCGGGGGCGCGATGAAGACGAGGGTGGCCGAGGGGTAGTTCAGCGCCGGGAACTTCGCTTGCAGCGTGTCGAACGCCGCTTGTGAGTCGGTGCCCGGGATCCGGAAGACATCATTGGTGCTCCCCTTGGCGACGCCGGCGCCCACGCCGAGCGCGACGAGCACGAGGAACCAGATCAGCACCACAAGTTTGTGACGAGTGGCGGCAAAGCGACCCAGACGTTCGAGCATGCTGGGTGATCGGCCCGTTGCGCACCGGACCTGATGCCCAAATCGCGGTCGAGCCGATCACCCAACGGCGGACCCTCTACAGGTACCGGATGTCGCGTCCGTGCACGGTGAGGGCCCAGATCACGGCCACATCGATGGCGATGATGGCCACGGCCCAGACGGGGGCGTACGGCAGCCACATGAACGCGGCGATCCCGCTGAGGCCCGCCATCAGCACGCCCACCGCCCGAGCCGCCACGTTCCCCGTGAAGACGCCGAGGCCGGCGAGGACCAGCAACGTGCCGATGCCCAGGTGGAGCCAGCCCCACGCCGACACGTTGAACGCGAAGGCGTAGTTGGAGCCGACGGCCACGTAGGTGCGGTCGATGATCTCGGCGAAACCGACGATGCCGTGGAACACGCCGGCGATGATCATCACGACGCCGGCGAAGGTGATCCACCCGGCCGCCCATGCACTGCGGCGCTCAATCGTGATCCCTTCTTCGGTGATCGTGGTCATGGATGGTTGTTGTGTTTGCATCGCACTTCTCCCTGACGCGCTCGTTGGGTCGTGGCGTCGAGGGCGACCGTAGGTACGGGGCGGTGTGAAGTCACGCGCGCGGAGCGCGCGGTGCGTCCGGAGTCACGTGGTGTGGGCGAGGTTTGGCGAGCGCGCGATCAGGGCAGTCGGTTCGTGAAGATCAGCGCTGCGCCACACGCCAGGATCAACACGCCCAGCCCGGCGCCCAGCCACCAGATGGTCACCTCGCGCTGCTTGGTGTCGTACCCGATGCTGCTGCCGATGCGCTTGAACACGTTTTCGATCTCGCTGCGGCTCACCGCAGTGAACGCGTTCCCGTTGGTCTCCTTCGCCACGGCGGCCAGCGCAGCACGGTCGACGGGTACGGGGACGGTTTCGCCGCGCAGCTGCACCACGCCTTCGTCGGTGCCGAACGCCACGGTGTCGACGGGAATCTTCGCTTCCTTTGCCGCCGCAACGGCACGTTCGTTGGGTCGTCCCTGCGTGGTCTTGCCATCGCTCATCAACACGATGCGTGCTGGTGGAGGGTTCTTCTCGTTGGAGTCGGCGTTCTTCAATGCGTTCAACGAGGCGTAGATGGCGTCGCCGATGGCGGTGCCTTCGTCCAGTTCGAGGTTCTGTACTGCGCTGCGGAGCTCGTCTCGTTCGAGTGTGGGTGGCACGACCACCTGGGCGGTACCCGAGAACGCCACGAGGCCCACTCGAAAACGCGGCGGGACCGCGTCGAGGAACTGCAGGGCTGCGCTTCGTGCTGCTTGGATGCGCGAAGGCTTCACGTCGGTGGCGTTCATCGACATCGACACGTCCAGGGCGAGCATCACGGTTGCCCGCTCCTTGGGCACCTTCACGGTGGCGGTGGGTTGCGCGAACGCGACAACAAACGCCACGAGCGAAGCAAGAACCAGTGCGGCCGCGATGTGACGCCGCCAACCAGGGTGCTTCGGCGCAACTCGGGCCAGCAGGTCGACGTTCGAGAACCGCACCGCGTAGCGCTTGCGCTGGAACTGCACCACGACGTACGCAACGAGCAGCACCAGGGGTGCGAGCAGGAGCAGGAGTCGGTCGGGGGCGATGAACTTCATGAATTCGCGACTCCTGCGAATCGGGCGCGACGACGGTCGGCCACGAAGCGAACGATGTCGAGCAACCAGTCACGGTCGGTGCGCAACTGCAGATGGCCCACCCCCGCCGCACGCAACGTGTGTGCGATCTCTTCCCGTTGCTCGGCCGCGGCGGCGGCGTACTGCTCGCGCACGGACTTCTTCTGGGTTGGCACTTCGAGCGTGTGTCCGGATTCCGGGTCCACCACGGTGAGCAGTCCGACGTCGGGGAGTTCGAGCTCGCGTGGGTCGATGACTTCGACGGCCAACACCTCGTGGCGCGCCGCGAGCACCCGCAGAGAACGGTCCCAGCCCGCCGGCGTCAAGAAGTCGGAGACCACCCAGACGAACCCGCGTCGCTTTGCCACGCGACCGCAGGTCTCGATTGCGGTGGCCAGGTCTGCGCCGCGTGCCGGCGTGTCGTGGCGCCCGGCGCGGTCCAAGCGTTCGAGGAGCGCAAGCATTGCGACTCGGCCGTTGCGGGGAGGAACGACGGCCGGTGCGGCGCCGAGCTCGTCGATCACCACGCCACCGACTCGGTTGCCACCCCGGGCCACCAGGAACCCGATGGCGGCGGCCGCCGCAGTGACCAGGTCGCGCTTCTCGCGTTCGGCCGTGCCGAAGTCCAAGCTGGCCGATCGGTCGGCGACCACCCACGTCTCGAGTTCACGATCTGCGATCGGCTCGCGGATGTAGGGGTCGTTCATGCGGGCGGTCAGGTTCCAGTCGATGTAGCGCACGTCGTCGCCCGCGGCGTACGGACGGGCTTCGCCCGACTCGGAGCCGACGCCGGGCACCAGTCCCAAGTGCTCACCGTGCAACAGCCCGTCGAGCTTGCGCGTCACCTGCAACTCCAAGAGCCGCAGGACGGCGCTCGCGTGGGCGAAGTCGTCAGTGGTGGGCGGGGCCGAACGGTCGGGCATCAGAAGTGGTTGGCCGTGGGGTCCTGGCTCGGGGCCACCGACGGAGCAATGACCGTTGAGAGGATGCGGACCAGCACGTCTTCGGCTGTCACGTTGGAGGCCAGCGCTTCGTAGGAGAGCACCAGCCGGTGGCGCAGCACCTCGGGGGCGATGTCGAAGATGTCTTGGGGAACCACGTAGTCGCGGCCGCGCATCAGCGCGAGCGCACGGCCGGCGGCAACGAGTCCGAGCGACGCACGCGGCGATGCGCCGTACGCAACGTAGGGCTTGATGTCGACCAGCCCGTGCTGTTCGGGTTCACGGGTGGCGAGCACGAGCCGGACGGCGTAGTCGGCCACCTGGTGATGCACGAACACTTCGGATGCTGCCTTCTGCAGCTCCCGGAGTTCATCGAGTGAGAGCTGCTCGGAGGCTTCGGGCGGATTGGTGCCCATGCGCTGCACGATCTGCATCTCTTCGGCTGGTGTCGGCAACGGCACCACGACCTTCATGAGGAAGCGGTCGCGTTGCGCTTCGGGGAGCGGGTACACGCCTTCGCTCTCGATGGGGTTCTGCGTGGCCAGGACGAGGAACGGTTCCGGCACCGAATGCGTGTTGCCACCGATCGATACGTGACGTTCGGCCATGACTTCCAACAGCGCGCTCTGCACCTTGGCGGGGGCGCGGTTGATCTCGTCGGCCAACACGAAGTTGGCGAAGATCGGTCCGAGTTCGATCTCGAAGCGTTCGGTGGATGGCCGGTAGATGCGCGTACCAACGATGTCGGCCGGCACCAGGTCGGGTGTGAACTGGATGCGAACGAACGAACCGCCAACGGTGCGTGAGAGCGTTTCGACGGTGAGGGTCTTCGCAACGCCAGGCACGCCTTCGAGCAGCACGTGGCCGCGGGCGAGCAGGCACACCATGACGCGCTCGACCATGCGGTCCTGGCCGACGATGACCTTCTTGATCTCCATGAGCGCGCGCTCCATGAGCTGCGCGGCGCGCGACGTGGGGACGGTGGTGTTCGGTGCGGCGGAGCCAGTGGTGTCGGTCTCGAACGGATTGGTCTCGGTCACGCGCTGCTCCGGCGGTCGCTGATTCTCTGGCGCAATGCTGCGCCCCGGTCCTGAGAACGGGCTGAGGCATGCCCCGCCCGGTTCCCCTGTGAAACGTCGGCAGATCGGCCCGAGTTCCCAACCCCGTGAATCGGGATCCCGGTCGTGACTGTCGTCACCGGAGCCGATTCTTGTGGCGACCGGGCCCCTAGGCGACTGCTCGAGAGCTGCCGAGTGCCCGCTCCACGTCGATCACGAGCGCTCCGTGGGTGGCCACGTCGCGCTGCGCCGCCGCGGCGAGCCCCGGAGTGCTCGGGTCCGAAGCGACATTCTGGAGCGTGCCGAGCGCAGTCTTGGCTTCCGGGAGCAACCGGTCGTGGCCGCGCTCCACCATGGAGAAGCGCTGCAACTGGGCGTACGCCAGGTAGACCTCGCCGTTCTCCAGTCCGGCGAACTCGTCGATTGCCAGTGTGAGCTGTTGGACCGCACCCGCACGATCGCCGGCTTCCTCGAGCGCGACGGCGTAGAGCTGACGCGCGGTGGCTCGATCGGTGGGCGACGCGATGCTGGCCCAGTCCTCGTCGCTCAAGCCGTCGAAAGCGAGTCGCGCCGCCTCGAGGTTGCCGGCGCGAGCGTTGAGCGAGCCCAAGGTCGCGCGCAGCATGGCTCGGTCGGGGTGATCGCCGAGACCTTCCGCTCGGGCCAATGCCTGTGCGAGGTGAGGGAGCACTTCGGTCAGCGAGTCGGTCGATCCGGTGCGGAACGAGTCCCATTGCGCGGCGCGTGCGGCTTCGAGGGCGGACCCCACGGCGTCGTCGAAGACGGTGCGTTCGTCGGCGTCGGTGAGGTCGGTGCCGGTGATGAACAACGAGCGCTGACGCAGTTCTTCCAATGCGGTGTCTCGGGCCGCCGCGAACGTGACGTCGTCGGCAACCAGGTCCGCCGAAGACAAGGTGTGGCGCGGCTCGTCCTCCTCGAGTTCGGCCGCGTCGACGGCGTCGGCTGCGGGGTCGCCCGGGACATTGGGGTTGCCCGGTGGGGGAATCACCAGCGTTGGTTCGGCCGGTTTCCGCTTCATGCCCTGCCCCTGTAAAGAATGTCCGAATCTGAACTTTTTGAAACTATACGGTGGGAAACCGCACGAGTCGAGGGGTTCGGCCGATTCAGAGGCCGGGCTCGAGAATCCAGACGTCTTCGAGGGCGGCTTCCAGGGCTTTGGCCCGCCGGCCCACCGTGGGCTCCTGGCGGTCCCAGACCACCACGGCCTCCACCGCATGGCGCGCCATCCAGTCGTCGCGGCGGCCGATGAGCCGGCCGGCGTCCTGCTTCGAGGTGGGCTCGGTGCGCGACAGCGTGATCACCTGGCGGGCCTGGGCGAGCAGTTCGGCGAAGCGGGCCCGGGACTCGCGGGGCCAGGCCGTCTCGGGGTTCGGATAGGGGAGCACCACCACGAACGGCACGCCCGCGGCGAGCGCCGCCTCCACCCCCAGCTGGTCGGATCCGAGTTGGAGTCCACTGACCACGACGGCGTCGGGGTCGACGGCCTTCTTCGCCACCAGGATTTCGGCGAGTCGGTCCCGCACCCGCGCGTGCACCTCGGTGGCGTCGTACCCGCCGAGCGACGATGGGCGCACGCCGGTCACGAGGATGCCGTGCATCCGAAGTGATTCCTCGGGGTCCACGGCCATGTTTGCCACGACGTCGGCGCCGTAGCGCGCACCGTGTACACCCTGCTGCTCGGCCGCGGCGGCGGTGGCCAGCTTGTCGGCCGCGTCGTTCATGGGATCGCCGCTGTGTCCCTTCACCCATTCGAACGTCACATCGTTGCGCGACACCACGAGATCGATGAACGGTTCCCACAGTTCGCGGTTGGCAACGGGTTCCTTCTTCGAGTTCTTCCAGCCGCGCGACTGCCAGCCCTTCCACCACTGCTGCACGAAGCAGTTCACGACGTAGGTGGAGTCGCTGACCACGCGCACGGGCTCGTCGATCGCGAGTACGGCTTGGTGCGCCGCCGTGATCTCCATGCGCTGGTTCGTTGTGTGGGCCTCGGCCCCGCTTGCGTACGGGCCGCCGTCGACCACGAACGCCCAACCGCCCGGCCCGGGGTTCCCCAGGCAGGCGCCATCGGTGTACGCGGTGATGGAAGTGCGGTTCACGGCCGGCCATTGTCGCCGGTCTGGCTCCGGTTCTGGCGTTCTCCGCCGACCCTGGGCACAATTGCCAGCTGCAGGCCGCCCCCTCGGCGCTGCGTGGAGGTGTGGCCATGACCGCTCAGTCCCGTCGATCGCTCTCGCTGCGCGACCTCTACGAGGCCGGCGCTGAGTTCGGCGAGGTGTCGCGTGACCGCGCGCAACGGCTGGTCGACCACCTCGTTACTGAGGGCAAGGTGTCCCAAGCGCAGGCCGCCGATGCCGTGGCGGACGTCGTGGAATGGAGTCGTACCCGCGCCGGACGTTTTCGCGAAGCGGTGCGGGGCGAGCTCGACGACATCTTCCGTCAGCTCCGGCCGCCCAGCCGCGAAGAGTTCGAGGCGTTGGCCGAGCGGGTCGAAGCGCTCGCAACCGGCACCCCGGTGAAGGAGCCCAAGGCCAAGGAACCCAAGGCCACCAAGCCCAAGGCTCCAAAGGCCGCCAGCACGGGGAACACCAAGGCCGCCGACGAGCCGAAGGCGAAGAAGAAGGCTGCCAAGCCCAAGCCGGCCAAGAAGTCGGCGTAAGCAACGCGACGGCGGGCGAGCGCGACTACAACTGCGCGCATGGCCACCATCTTCACTCGCATCATCAACGGCGAACTGCCGGGACGGTTCGTCTGGCGCGACGAGACGTGTGTCGCGTTCCTGTCCATCAACCCGCTCACTCGCGGTCACGTGCTGGTGGTTCCCATCGCCGAGGTCGACCACTGGCTCGATCTCGACGCGTCCACCGCTTCGCACTGCGCGTTGGTTGCGCAAGAGATCGGCCGTGCACAGATGCAAGCATTCGCGCCCACCCGGATCGGGTTGATGATCGCGGGGCTCGAAGTGCCGCACGTGCACTGGCACGTGGTGCCCATCAACGGCGTGCACGACCTCGACTTCGCGAACGCCGACCCGGCCCCCGATCCGGCCGACCTCGACGCCGCCGCCGACGCGCTGCGGGCAGCTTTGCGCGACCTGGGCGCGCAACACGTGGCTGAGTGAGGCGAGTGAGTCGATGACGGACGAATCAGTGCAGCTCGGGGGCGGCCCGGCTCCCTCCGTGTACGACCTCGTGGGCGGCCGGCCGTTCTTCGACGGGTTGGTCGACCGCTTCTACGAGCGCGTCGAAACCGATCCGGTGCTGCGGCCGCTCTATCCCGAAGATCTGGAGCCCGGGAAGGCGCATCTGGCCGGGTTCCTCTCGCAGTACTGGGGCGGTGGAACGGCGCATTACAGCGACGAACGCGGACATCCCCGGTTGCGCATGCGTCATGCGCCCTATCCCATCGGACCGGCCGAGCGGGACGCATGGGTGCACGCTATGTGTGCCGCGCTCGACGAGGCCGCGTTGGCGCCCGAGCTCGACGCGCCCATGCGGGACTACCTGGTGGGCGCCGCCGACTTCATGATGAACCAGTAGCGGGCGCGTCGATTTCGATCACGCGACCGTCGCGCACTACCAGCGCGAGTTCGCCGCGCATGATGCGGCGGATCGGTTCCGCCACCGCTTCGGCTCGCCATCCCGTTGCGATGCGCGCGCTCGTGTCGCCGCGCACGAATGCATCGATGTCGCTCCGCGTGGCGAGCAGAGCGCTGTCAATGCCCAGGTCACGCGCCTTCTGCGTGACCCATGCGGCCAGCAGCCCGCCGACCGGCGCCGGTGGGCCGCCTGAGGGTTCGCGAGGCGGGCGGACCAGGTCGTCGGACGCGAGCGCCTGGCCGCGTTGCACCGCGGCCACGATGGCATCGGCGGTGTCGGGCTTCATCTGCCGACCGTCGATGCCACGCACCCGCGAAACTTCGTCGCGAGTGCGTGGGGGGCGCTGCGCCATGCCTTGCAACGCCAGATCGGGGAGTACGAAGCGCACCGGGATGTCGAGCTGCGCTGCGGTGCGTTCGCGCCAGGCCGCAAGCTCTTGCGCCACCCCTCGTGAATCGCCGCGCCAGTTGCGACTTCCCTTGAGCTTCCACCACGCCTGCTCCGGGACGGGGGCCAGCAGTTGGCGGCGGCGGTGCTCGTCGCACTCGTCGAGCGCCCACTGCAGTCGGCCCGACTGGCTCAGCCGCTCGGTGAGGACATCCTGGAGTTGGAACAAGTACGCGACGTCGCAGGCCGCGTAGTTGAGCTGGTCGGGACCCAGGGGACGGCGCGTCCAATCCGCGAGCTGGTCTCCCTTGGCGAGGCGCACCTGCAGCAAGTCGGTGCAGAGCGCGCTGAGCGATGGGGTGCCCATTCCCGTGAACCCGGCCGCCACTTGGGTGTCGAAGAGTTGGGTGGGGCGCGCACCGCATTCTTGTTCGAGGATCGCCAGGTCCTGGTCGGCTGCGTGGGCCACCATTACGGCGTCGCCCTGCAGGATCTTGGCGAGCGGCCGCACGTCGACCACGAGCGGATCGACGAGTGCGATGCCGGCACTCCATGCGATCTGCACCAGCGCAAGCTTCGGACGGTAGGTGCGCTCGCGGTGGAACTCGGTGTCGAGCGCGAAGCGGGGCTCGCGGGCAAGCGTGTCGATCAGTTCGCCGAATGCGTCGTCAGTGTCGATCCACTGCACTGAGTTGCCGTTGGTCACTGGGGGGAGCGTAGACGGGCGATCTGCTCGGTCAGGTCAGCGACCGACACCGCCCTGGGTGTTGCGCGCCTGGGCCTGCAGATTGTCGTTGTGGTGGGTGATCTCGGTGCCGTGGTAGCGCAACCGGTGTTGGGCTCGTTCCGCGACAATGCGGTCGGCGATTCGATCGCGTTCGGCAATGAGTGTGTCCATCAGTGCTGAGCCGGGGCCGAAGTCGGCGGGCCGTGCAACCTTCGCCCGTCCGTCCGCGACCAGCGCCCGCGACTGTTCCTCGCGCTTGTTGGAACCCGGTGCCCATACGGCAACGGTGAATCCGCCGTTCCGGGCCGTGACGCTCATTGCGGGAACATCGGTCTTGCTGTCGCCGGTGTACACGATGTTCTGAAAGGGCACGCGTCGATACGCGTCCGGGACGGGCCGGTCGACATCGATGCTGGGGTCGATGTTCGAGCCCTTGTTGATGGCATAGAGGATCTGGGTCTTGAGCGTGGCGCTGACCGCGTACACGACGTGTTCGATTGGTTGCGAGGGATCGCCGATCGAATCGGTCGCCGGCTCGAACTCGCCGCCCCATACGCCGTTCGCCCGCCGCCCCAGCTCGGTGCCCAGAATCATCTGCCGCAACCCGGTCGAGATGACGTAATGCTCGACCTGAATTTCGGCCGCCCGCCACGAAGGATTCCCAGAGACGTCGGCGAGGGTGTCCCAGGCTTCGAGAACACTTGGGTACAGCCGGACCCGTGATCCCAGTTCTCGCAGCAGAGAGTTGGTGAGGCCGGCGAACGGGCGACCGGGCTTTGCGTCGGCCACGATCATGTTCAGGTAGACGTTGTCGGGGTCGTGGAGCACATTGCGGTCGCGATAGTTGCTGACTGCCGCATTGACCTTCTCCCAGAACTCGCCTTCATCCACGCCGAAGTGCTCGAACATGGGTGTCTGCATGTACCCGGGCAACAACGTGCCGTCAGCGTCCCAACAGAACGCGATCTTGTTTGACGGCACTGGGCCGTAGTCGGTGTCGCTCACCGTTTCCGTCCTTGGTTAGGGAAGTGCTTCGAAGTGCAGACCCACGCAGCCGGGCGCGACCTCTTGGTACGCACGCACTGTGTCGACGTGATCTCGGACCGCCAATCGGGTCGGGGAGAGCTCGTGCAGCGGGGCAACGACGCAGACGCGATGGTTCGCGGCGTGGGCGGCGCCGTAGCGATCGATTGCCGCATCCGTGATGGGCGCGGCCTCAATGACGTCGTAAGCGCAGCGGGTGTCGGCGTCGATGACTGCGAACCGGGGCCCGTCACGCCCGGTAACGGGCGCGTCGACGAACACCGTGTGCCCTTGGGCGCGGAGCTCGCGTGCCAATTCGGCGGTGGCTCGTTCGACAGTGGTGGGGGTGAACACGCGTGCGACGGTAATGCCCAAAACGGACATCACGCCAATACGGCCTGGTGCTGGGCCGGGGCCGGGGCTGCCTAACCTGGAGGCCCGTGTTGAACTCGTGCCGTTCGCCGTTGCGTGCCCCGTTGCGTGCCGCTGTCGCGCTCGCCCTCGCGCTCGCGCTCGGGGTGGTCGGCGGAGTGACCGCGGTGGTCGCGCCCAGCGCCACTCGGCCGGCAGCCGCTGAATTCCGCAACCCCATCATGGGGGCGCCGCGCATCTCGGCCGAGGGCATGGTCGCTTGGTACAAGTCCAAGCGGGGGATTCCGGCGTACCGCGCCACGGTGCCCATCGAGACGCTCACCGCACTGTTCATCAACGAAGGTGTCACTGAGAACGTGCGCGGCGACGTCGCGTTCATCCAGTCCATCAAGGAAACGGGCTGGTTCAACTTCCCCGACTACGGACAAGTGCGACCGTGGGACAACAACTTTGCCGGCATCGGCGCGTGCAACTCGTGTTCGGGGGGCCGCACCTTCGTGGATGCGCAGCTCGGCGTACGCGCGCAGATCCAACACCTGCGCAACTACGCCGATCCCACGTCGCGCGCGTCGAACCTGAAGAACCCGCCGTGGACTTCGGCGTACGCCTACGACCGGTTCTTCTACAAGGGCGCGGCGCCAAACTGGGAAGACCTCAACGGCAAGTGGGCGTACCCGGGCGTGGGTTACGGCGAGTCCATCATCGACATGTACGCCGACATGTTGCAGTGGGCCGGTGCTTCCTGGACCTGCCCTCCCGATGCCGGGGCGCAGAGTTCGCAGACGCGTGGAACTGGGTACACGCTTGCTTCCGCCGATGGCGGCGTGTTCACCTTCGGCGCGGCGCGGTTCTACGGCTCGCTCGGCGCGCTGATACTGAATCGTCCGATTATTGGGCTGACCCTCACTCCCGATGGCGGCGGCTACGTCATGTACTCGGGCGACGGCGGGGTGTTCACGTTCGGGAACGCACCGTTCCTTGGCTCGCTCGGGAACATCCGCCTCAACAACCCCATCGTCGGCTTCACGTTCTCCAGTAGCGGACGCGGCTACTGGATGGTGTCATCGGACGGCGGCGTGTTCGCATTCGGTGATGCGCCGTTCCTGGGTTCGTTGGGGCGGATTCGATTGAACAACCCGATCATCGGCATGGCCCGCAGTCCGAGCGGCAACGGGTACTGGCTGTTCTCCTCCGACGGCGGCGTGTTCGCGTTCGGCGACGCGCCCTACCTGGGCTCGATGGGCAATGTGCGCCTCAACCGGCCCATCACCGCTGCGGCCGCGGCCCGAACAAGGTCCCCCGGCTACTTCCTGCTCAGTGAAGACGGGGGTGTCTTCACGTTCGGTACCGCTCGGTTCGCCGGCAGCTTGGCCGGCTGTGCCGGTCGGCGTTCGATCGCAATCGTGCCCACCCGAACGAACGGTGGCTACTGGATCCAGACCGCGGAAGGGCGCGTCGTGGTATTCGGTGATGCCAAGCACTTCGGGTGGCCGTTCCGCATTAATCAGCCGCCGATCGCATTCGCCGCTCGCGGCTGAGCACGCGCCGGCGCGCCATCACGGTTGTGCCCACGACAACTCGACGCGAATCGGAAGGTGGTCCGATCCCAGGTCGGGGAGGACATCGCCGCGCTCGACCGTGAAGTGTTCGCTCACCAACACGTGGTCGATCTGCGCCACGGCGCGCGGTGATGGCCAAGTGTTCCCGGTGACCGCGCGTGTCCAGTCGCCCAGAAGCTGCGCTACGGCGCGCGGAGTGATGTTCAGGTCACCGGCGATGATGGTTGGGCGATCGAGCGGTAGTTGCGGCCGGAGCCGTCGAAGTTGCAGTACCGGTCCCACTACGGTGAGCGCCGACGCGTGCACTGCGACCAAGTCCACCACGGCGCCGTCGACCTCGATTTGTACCTGCAGCGCGCTGCGGTTGCTCACCCGGTCAATCGGAACTTCGCCGAGTGGGAGCGCGCGCGTCGAGAGTACGGGAAAGCGCGTCAACACGGCGACCCCCCAGTGTCCGATGGGGGGAGGTCGTTCGCGCGTGTCGCGTCGCGCGATTCCGCGGGACAACGGGTGTTCGAGCAGTTCGTAGCCGCCCTTCTCGGCAACGTCGTCGAGGAAGCTGCTGCCGTCGTCAGCCCACCAGGCTTCTTGAACCACCAGCACGTCGGCGTCGACGGCCAGACACGCAGTGGTGACGTCGTAGGGCCGGCCGTCGGGGCGCAGCCCGCCCCAGTGCACGTTGAACGATCCGACGCTGAACACCGTCACTCTCCAGGAAGGCCGTACGGACCGGCGAGCAGCCGCGGAACGGGGAGTCTTGCGTCGAGGGGTACCATTGGTCCCGGAGCGTATGCACCCGGGCCGATGCAGCCCGCAATTGACCGGGGCGTCCTGGAAACCGGCGTCCCACCCGGCGACCCACCGCCACGCCACGCGGTGCGCAGTTCATCGATGCGTTGGTCGCCACCGACGCGACAGGAACCACATATGACGACCTTCGAGGCCCTCGGGTGTTCACCCGGGCTCGTGGCCGCACTCGCCGAACGGGGCCGCACCGGTCCGTTTGCCATTCAGGCGCTCGCAATTCCCGACGCTCTCGCGGGACGCGACGTATGCGGCAAGGCGCAGACCGGCTCAGGCAAGACGTTGGCGTTCGGCATTCCGCTGCTCGAGCGCATCGACGAAGCAAAACCGAATGCGCCGCACGCGGTGGTGTTGGTGCCAACGCGCGAACTCGCGAGCCAAGTACACGAGGAACTCGCGCCGTTGGGCCAGTCCATCGGCCGCTCGGTGTTCCCGGTGTACGGCGGTGTCTCCATGGACCCGCAGCGTGATGCGCTCGATCGTGGCCTCGACGTCGTGGTGGGGACGCCGGGACGCATCATCGACCTCATGGAACAAGGCGTGTTGCGCGTCGAGTCGGTGCAGGTGCTGGTGCTCGACGAAGCCGACCGCATGGCCGACATGGGGTTCCTGCCCCAAGTGCAGAAGATCCTCTTCCGCATGACGCAACCGCACCAGACGCTGCTGTTCTCGGCCACCCTCGATGGTGCAGTCAGCCAGATCGTGCGTCGGTACATGGACGACCCGGTGTTCCACGAGATCGAGTCGCGCGAGCCCACTGTCGACCAGATGACACACCGGTTCCTACACGTGCACCAGATGGACAAGGTGAAGGTGGCGGCCGCCATCGCCGCCGGTGCCGAGCGCACCATCATGTTCGTGAAGACCAAGCGTGGTGCCGATCGGTTGGTGCTGCAGCTGAAGCAAGAAGGCTGCAAGGCCGCGGCGATCCACGGCGACCTGCGCCAGGGCGCGCGCGAGAAGGCGCTCGACGAGTTCACGGCGGGCAAGGTGCCGGTTCTCGTGGCTACCGACGTGGCGGCCCGCGGGATCCACGTCGACGAAGTCGACGTGGTCGTGCACTACGACCCGGCCGAAGACCACAAGGCGTACCTGCACCGCTCGGGCCGTACGGCGCGTGCCGGTGCCAGCGGTGTAGCCGCCACGCTCATGCTCTGGAACGAAGAGAACCACATTCGCGTCGTGCAGCGGCGTTTGCGTATGGACGAGCCGATCGTTGAGGTCTTCTCGAATGATCCGCGCCTTGCGGACCTGCACACGTTCAGCAAAGAGTCCTGAGCGAACGGCGCCGCATCCACCGGGCGCACTGCGTCAGCTGGCAGACGCCGTGACCCGTCAGCGGCGCGATGCCACCGTCTTGACGTGGTTGGGCTGCGTGTACTGATCCGCGTCGAGCACCGTGATGGCGCCTCGTCGCTGGGCATCGTTGAACGCACGGAGCCGCTGGGCCCGGCGCTGGCGGCGGCGCTTCACCGCCCGCACGCGCAGGGCAACGACGGCGGCCAACAACAGCAGTACGAACACGAGGAAGTAGCCGAAGCCGCCTAGGCCGCTGTCGGTCGACTTGGCGTCGCTCCCCGCAGGGCGGGCGGTCGTGGTGGCGGCCGAAGTGGCCGTCGAGATCGGTTGCGCAACGCCGGCTGCAGCAGCGAGCGCTGGACGGCCGAGCACGGGTGGGATTGCCCCGAGCGAGCGGGCAACGGCTTCGGCCGTGGCGCTGACCGGCTGGGGGAGCGGTTCGTCGATGGTGGCCGTGATGTCGTCGCTTGCGAACCCGCGGTCGAGCGACTTGATGGCCCATGACACCGGGTCGCCACTGTTGAGGACGACCGCGATCATCGTGCGGCCGTTCTTGGTGGCCGATGCGACGAGTGTGCGCCCGGCCTTGTCGGAGTAGCCCGCCTTCAGTCCGTCGCCGGCTTTATAGGCGTCGAGGAACGAAAGGTTGACGTTCTGGACCGAGTAGCTGCCGCTGGACGCGTTGATGTCGGCGGTGCGCTGCTTGGTGATGTCGGCGAGTTCGCGAGCCCCGTGCAGGTTCCGTGCCGCAATGGCGAGGTCGTAGGGGCTCATCGACGTGCCGCCGTTGAACGCATTGCTTCCGTCGAGCCCGGCCGGGTCGTTGAAGGTGCTGTCCTTCATGCCCATCGATTGCGCCGCAACGTTCATCTGCTTCGCGAATCCGGCGAGGTCGCCACCGGCGGTTTCGGCGATGGCGTAGGCGGCGTCGTTCGCGTTGCCGATGAGCATGGCGCGCAATGCGTCGCCGAACGTGAGTGTGGCGCCGGTGTTGAGGCCGAGTTTGCGGGCAGGTTGTTTGGCCGCCAGTTCACTCACCTTCACGTTGCTGGCGAAGGGCAGTTGCTGTGCGGCGGTGAGCGCGGTCATGAGCGTTGCCGCGTTCGCCACGGGGTAGGCCGTGTGCAGGTTGCGGCCGCCGTAGACCACGCCGCGGTCCGCGTCGATGAGGATCCACGCCATGGGCTCGGTGCCCGTTGGCTTGGTGGCCGACCCCGACGACCCGGAGGTGCCCGAGGCCGACGACGACCCGGAGGTGCCCGACCCCGAGCTGGACTTGGCCGTGGTGGTGGGACCCTTGGCGGTGGTGGTCTGGGCGCCGACCGGCGCGGCAGCCCCAACTGCGAGGCCGAGCCCGGCGATCAGGGCGAAGGCGGCGGAAGTGGACCGTCGGAACATCGGCTGATCAGGGTAGTGGTGCGGCCCGTCGCGGTGCCGTTCGCCCCGATTACGGTAGCTAGGCCCCTGTTTCCTGGCCGTCCGGAGGATCGATGGCCCCCCGAGTTCTTGTCACCGAAGAGATCGCCGACACCGGCCTCGACGCCATCCGGGCTGCCGGCCTGGAGGTCGACGTCCAGCTGGGTCTCTCGCCCGAGGCGCTCCTCGACGCGGTCGACGGCGCCGCGGCGCTGATCATCCGCAGCGCCACCCAGGTCACCGAGGCCGTCCTCGACCGAGGTCGCGACCTCGTGGTGGTCGGTCGTGCCGGCATCGGGCTCGACAACGTGGATGTGGCCGCCGCCACAAAGCGCGGAGTCATGGTGGTCAACGCGCCGCAGAGCAACGTGCTGTCGGCCGCGGAGCAGACCGTTGCGTTGATGTTGTCGCAGGCGCGCAACATTCCGCAGGCGAACCGCGATCTCAAAGAAGGGAAGTGGAACCGATCGAAATGGACGGGCGTCGAACTGCACGGCAAGACGCTTGGCATCGTGGGTCTCGGCCGGGTCGGTGTGCTCGTTGCGCAACGTGCGCTCGCCTTCGGCATGAAGCTCGTGGCCTATGACCCGTTCGTGAGCGCCGAGCGCGCCCGGCAACTCGGTGTCGAACTGGAGCCCGACCTGTTGGAGCTGGTGCGACGCGCCGACTTCCTCACGGTGCACCTCCCAAAGAACCCTGAAACCATCGGGCTCATCGATGCGAAGGTGCTGGCCGAAGCGAAGCCCACGTTGCGCATCGTGAACACGGCGCGCGGCGGCATCATCGACGAAGCTGCACTCGCCGACGCGATCGCCGAGGGCCGAATCCAAGGTGCGGCACTCGACGTGTTCGAGAAGGAGCCAACCACGGAATCGCCGTTGTTCGGGCTCGAATCCGTGGTGGTCACGCCGCACCTCGGCGCGTCCACGGTGGAAGCCCAGGACAAGGCGGGCGTCACCATCGCCGAGATGGTGGTGCTTGCGCTGAAGGGCGACTTCGTGCCGTTCGCCGTGAACTTGGCGGCGTCCGAAGCCAGCGCCACGGTGCGGCCGTTCCTGCCGTTGGCCGAACGCTTGGGTGGACTCTTCACGTCGCTCGCTGCGGGCATGGTCAGCACGTTGGAGGTGACCTACGAGGGGCAGATCGGCGACTACGACTGTCGAGTCCTCACGCTCGCAGTGCTGAAGGGTGTGCTCGGTGGGCTGAGCGACGAGCCGGTGAGTTTCGTGAATGCGCCCCAGATCGCCGAGCAGCACGGTCTCGTCGTACGTGAGACCACTTCCAGTTCGGCGCGCGACTACGTGAACCTCATCACGTTGCGCGGCGCCATCGGCAACCGTCCGGTGCACGTGGCCGGAACGCTGGCGGGGGCCAAGGAGTCGCCGCGCATCGTGGGCATCGACGATCACATCGTCGATCTCCCACCGGCCCGCCACATGTTGGTGGTCCGCAACGCCGACGTGCCCGGCATGATCGGCCGGGTTTCCACGGCGGTTGGTGCAGCCGGCATCAACATCGCGGACATGGACGTGGGTCGGAGTCCGGCGGGCGAGCGTGCCCTCCAGGTGCTCAGCGTCGACAACGCGGTGCCCGCTGAGGTCGTGGAGAGCATTCGCGGGTTCGAGGGCGTCATCGACGCCAAAGCAATCGACTTCGACTGAGTTTGACGCGCGGTACCAGGGCCACCCACTCTGGAACTCCACATGGACGTTGCATTCAGCGCGCGGCAAGTCGAACGGTGTCGTGTTCGCGGCAACGTCTTCTTCGAAAGCAATCGGATCTTCAGCTGCGCGTTCGCCGAAGGGGTGAGCCGAGCACTCGGGGCCGACCGCTCAGCCGCGAATCTCGTTGGGGGATTCCTCAGCATCGATGGGTTGTTGGCGTGGGCGCATTGGAACGCGCGATCGCACCGAGATCGTGAGCTTGCCGGCAACTTCGGGCAGGCGACGCGCCCGGCCGGCGACGCAATGTGGGCGGGTCTGGCGGCGGGCACCCGCACGATGGAACTGCTATCCCAGGCGGCGCCGCGCGAACTCGCGCCGTTCATGAGCGTCGTGCAGCGTCAGGACCTGGCCCGTGCCGCTGCGGTGTACAGCGGACTCTCCGCCGTTGCTGCCGTGCATCCGGATGCGCCGCTTCACTTGTGGGAGATCGGTGCTGGTTCGGGCTTGCTGCTCTATGCGGATCGGTATCGCTACTCGTTCTCGGGTCGGAAGGTGGGCGCACCCGACGCCGCAATGTTCGTCGACGACTTCCCGGTCGCCGATCCGTGGTTGCCGATCGGTGGACGGATGTCTGTTGCATCGCGGCGCGGGTGCGACGTGCAACCGCTCGATCCGCGGGACCCCGATGGACGGGATCGCGCATTGTCCTGGCTTCCGCCCGAAGATCAGCCCTTGATCACGCGCATCGAGCGGGCCCTCGACTTCATTGCCGAGCAGCCTGATCTCACGCTCGAACCCGTCGACGCGTTCGATTTCGTCACGCAGATCGGTTCGAGTGCAGCTCCGGGTGTCCACGTCATCATCTCGTCGTGCGTCGAACAGCACTGGACCGAGGCGGAGCGAGCGCGCTTCGACGCACTCGTCGGTTCCTTGGTGCTCGCTGCGCCGGCGAACGCGCCGGTGGGTGTGGTCCGTGTCACGGCCACTGCGCAACGCCGCACTCTGGAGGTCGGGGCCGGACGGGAGTTCCCGATCACCGAGGTGGCCCACATGGCGGACGGTCGCTGGCAGGCCAGCGACGTCGGTCGGTACCTCGGCCAGCGATCGCTCGGCCGTGCCTGAGTGAAGCGCAGGTGACGGGCGGGCGGGGAAACTCGTTTCCCGTTCCGGAGCGGTCGTGTAAGGTAGAAGCCAATGAGCGTCCACTTCGGCCTGCTTCTTATCTCCTAGGCGAGCACCACAGCCCGGTGCTCGTCCACCACCCCGTGCCCATGGGCACGGGGTTTTTGTTTGCCCGAACGTCCGTCGGACCCTGAACCCGGAGCCATGCAATGAGCGACCAAGTGAAGATCTTCGACACCACCCTGCGCGACGGCGAGCAGTCACCGGGTATCGCGCTCGATGTGTCCGAGAAGGTCGAGATCGCCGAGCAGCTCGCGCGCCTGGGCGTCGACGTGATCGAGGCGGGATTCCCGATTGCGAGCCAGGGTGACTTCGACGCGGTCGAGGCCATTGCGAAGAGCGCCCAGGGGCCGGTGATCACCGGCTTGTCGCGCACGGGCTTCAAGGACATCGACCGGGCGTGGGAAGCCGTCCGGCACGCCGAGAAGAACCGCATCCATGTGTTCATCGCCACGTCAAAGATCCACATGGAAAAGAAGCTGCGCATGACGCCCGACCAGGTGAAGGCGGAAGCGGCGGCGGGCGTCGCCCGGGCTCACAGCTACACGCCCGACGTCGAGTTCTCCCCCGAGGACGGGTATCGGTCGGACCCCGAGTTCATGTGTGAGGTCTGCCAGATCGCCGTCGACAACGGCGCCACCACGTTGAACATCCCGGACACCGTCGGGTTCGCAACGCCCGAGGACTACGGGAAGCTCATCAAGTACGTGATCGACACGGTGAAGGGCGACTACATCGTGTCGACGCACTGTCACAACGACTTGGGGCTTGCGGTGGCCAACTCGCTGGCCGGAGTCATCAACGGTGCGCGTCAGATCGAGTGTGCCGTCAACGGGCTCGGTGAACGCGCTGGGAACGCGGCGCTCGAAGAAGTGGTCATGGCCATTCGTACGCGCCCCGAGATGCTGAGCAACACCACCACCGGCGTGAAGACCGAAGAGCTCGCGCGCACGTCGCGGTTGGTCTCACGCCTCACCGGGTACCCCGTCCAGTACAACAAGGCAATCGTGGGTCGGAACGCGTTCGCTCACGAGTCCGGTATTCACCAGCACGGCGTGCTGAGCGATCGCGAGACCTACGAGATCATCGACGCGAAGGCCGTGGGCCAAGAAGCGGCCCAGATCGTGTTGGGGAAACACTCGGGGCGCCACGCGTTCGCCGACTCGCTGAAGAAGATGGGTCTCGATGTGCAGGGCGAGGCGCTGAACAACGCGTTCGTACGGTTCAAGGAACTTGCGGACCGCAAGGTGGAGGTCACCGAAGCCGACCTCGAAGCGTTGGTGGCCGAAGAGATGGGCACCAAGATCGTGCACCGATACGACTTCACGTCGGTGGCGTCCAACGGCGGGACTGGTCGCGAGGCCAACGCCACCGTGGCGGTCACTGACAACGACACGGGTGAAAAGATCGAACGCAGCGCAACGGGTAACGGCATGGTCGACGCCGCGTGCATCGCCATTCGCGACATCACTGGCTTCCACGGCTCGTTGCTGGATTACTCGGTGGCATCCATCACCAGTGGGCTCGATTCGCAGGCGAACGTGGTGGTGCAACTCAAGGAGGACGGGCGCCGCTCCAGTGGTCGGGGTGTGAGCACCGACGTGGTGGAAGCGAGTGCCAAGGCATACCTGGCGGCCGTCAACCGCATCGTGCGCATGCGGGACCGAGCCGAGCGTGACACCGAGGTGGGACCGTGAGCACCAATACGAACTTGTGGGTGAACGACGACCACGTCGAGGAGTACCTGGTTCAGCGCGAGGCGTTCCCGCATCGCAATGAAGCGTACGGCGTGGTGCTCGAGGTCCTGCCCGAGCGGGTGGAGCGGGTGCTCGACCTGGGCACCGGCGACGGCGACCTGTTGCGCCGAGTGCTCGCGGCGCGTCCGGCGGCCACCGGCATCGGCACCGACTTCAACCTGGGGATGCTCGAACGCGCGCAGGAACGGTTCAATGGCGACCACCGTGCTGAATTCGTGACGTACGACTTCAACGACCCGTGGCCGAGCTTGGGTCGGTTCGACGTGATCGTGTCGGCGTTCGCGATCCATCACGTGACCGATGAGCGGAAGCGTTCGATCTACAGCGACATCTATGCGGCGTTGGTGCCGGGCGGAACCTTAGTGAACCTCGAACATGTGGCGTCGCCGAGCGCCCAGCTGCACGATGAATTCCTCGAAGCGATGCACATCGAAGAAGACCGGTCGAACATGTTGACTCCGGTCGAGCCACAACTCGAGTGGCTGCGGGCCATCGGATTCCGTGATGTGGACTGCATCTGGAAGTGGCGCGAGCTTTCAGTGCTCTTCGGCCGCAAGGCGCGCTAGGCCCCGAGGTGCGCGTAGCGATCCTCGAGGTCGTCCCAGCGGCCGGAAGCAACCTGTAGCCCGTCGTCCAAGACGATGACGCGATCGGCCAACTGCAACGCAGAGCGCTTGCATGATGCCGCCACCACGGCGCAGCCGTGCTCGCGCAGCGATGCCCACACATCGAGCTCGGTTTCAGCGTCGAGTGCCGAACTCACGTCATCGGCGATCAACAGTTCCGTGCGGGCCGCGAGGGCCCGTGCCAGAGCGAGTCGTTGGACCTGACCACCCGACAAGCGCACACCCCGGTGACCAATCGCTGCGTCATGACCACCGGCGCGGTCGATGTCGGAGCGCAGGCACGCTGCGTTCACTGCCATGCCGAGATCGCGTTCGTGTCCGAGCGTCACGTTGTCGGCAAACGTCCCCGACAGCACGCGCGGCACCTGCCCCACCCAAGCCACTTGGCCGGGCCGGAGGAACACTTCGGGATCTTCGATCAGACGTTCGTTCCAATACAGCGCGCCACAGTGGCCGTAGAGGCCGGCGAGGGCGCCGAGCAGCGACGACTTCCCCGATCCGATCTCGCCCACCACGAGCACCAGTTCTCCTGGCCGCACCGTCAGGTTCACGTCGGCCACACCAACCGTGCCGTCGTCGTGGACCACTGTGAACGCATCGAGCTGCAGACGGTCCAGCGCCACTGCAGCAGGGATCGAACGCGGCGCCGGCGGCGGCTCGGCGAACGACACCTCCGGCGGCAGACTCACGAGGTCTTCGGATTGTGCGAGTGGGGCCACTTGGCTGAGCCAGTAGCGGGCGTCGGCACCTTCGACCACCACCATGAACGCGCAGTACCCCGCGTACGACGACTGCAACAGCATGGCGGAGGCGGCCAACGCAACGGGCATGGGGAACACACCGCCCACATGAGCGGCCCAGGTTGCGATGAGCGCCAGGCTGTTGCTCAGCCCAACACTTTGTTCGAGCGTGGCCCGGCCCAACCCTTCGGCGCGTTCGGCTTCGACTCGCGCGTGGTCGAGTTTGCGGTATGCGCGCGTCACGGCGTCACCAGCGGCGAAGAGTTTGACGGTGCGAGCGGCATCCACGATGGAAGCGAGGAACACCGCCGAGTGGGCGCGGCGCTCGGCTGAACGCCGGGCCCACGCCACGATGCGGTGGCGCGTGCAGAATGCAACGGCCATCGGCGCCAATCCCGAGGCAAACAGGATCGCACCGGGTACCACGCCGAACACCACGACTGTGGGCAGGTAATCGAGGACCATGTACGTCATGAGATCCGCCCAGCGATCGCCGAGGGTGACCACGCGGCTCGCGCTGTAGATACGCGACACCACTTCGCCGGCTGGGCGGCGGCGCACGCGGTAGCGATCGAGCTGTCCGCTCAAGATGGCGGCGCGCAATCGACCTTCGGCCTGCGTCCACCAGCGCGGGTACATGGCGTCGGCTGGGAATCGGGCGGCGACTCCCAGCAGCGCGAACGCGACAAAGGTCACGATGGCAACGGTGGCGAGGTTGCCCGCCGCGGCTTGGTTCGCGACGCGGCCCCACAGCGACGTCCCGATGACGCCCCCGTAGCCGAGGACCAGCGACAAGCCGAACCACGCCAGCGCGCCCAGACCGTTGCGACGATCAGTGCACATCAGGTTCCAGACCGTGCGCGCGAGCTGTGGTCGCCAGCGCTCCGACTGCGGGGCGCCAACCACTTCGTCTACTGATTGCGTTTGCTCGCGACGATGCCGGAGGCGCGTGGGCGCGTGTTCCGACCACAAATCCTCATCGGATGCGAGCCAGTTGGGATCGAGTCGGGATGCGCGCACGAGGTCGGCGAACGGCCCCGCGCGGAACAACAGCTCGTGGCGGTCGCCGTGGTCGACGACACGTCCGTGATCGATCACAGCAACGTCGTAACAACTCCGCAACGTGGCCAGCCGGTGCGCGATGACGATCCCCGTCCGCCCGGCCAGGAGTCGCGCTGCGGCGCGGGCCACGCGGGCGTCGGTCACGGGATCCATGCGCGCCGTTGCTTCGTCGAGCACCACAACGGCGGGTTCGCGCACCAGAACGCGTGCGAACGCGACGAGCTGCTCCTCGCCGGACGACAGCGTGAGGCCACCGGCGCCCACTTGGGTGTCGAGGCCGTCGGGGAGTGAAGCCACCCAGTCGGCCAGTCCGAGCGATTCGAAGGCCTCGTGCACGTTGGCGCGCGTCAGCGACGCATCGAACAGGGTCACGTTGTCGGTCACGCTGGCCGCCAAGAGTTCCGTACGCTGCGAAACCACGGCCACGGAGCGCCGCAGCGCATCGGGGTCGAAGTCGCAGACGTCGCGTCCGTTGATGAACACCATCCCCGGCGGCGTGGCCGCCGCGCGCGTGAGCAGGCTCACCAGCGTGGACTTGCCGGCGCCCGTGCGGCCGACAACGCCACAGGTTCGGCCGGCTGTCACCGTGAGATCCACCCCGCGCAGCGCGTGGGGGAGATGCGGTCCGTACGAGAACGTGCACGCGCGGAATTCCACCGTGGCCGGGCCGAGCAGGATTTCGTCGGCGTGGGGTTCTTCGATTGCGACTGCGTCGAGTTCGGCCACCTTCTGGGCGGCCCCGAGCGCTTCGATGATTACCGGGTAGTTGCGCGTCACCATGCGCACTTGGCCCGAGAACGTCACGGCCAACGACACCAACGCCACCATCTGCGTGAGCGACAGCGCACCCGCATGCTGTGCGAGCGCAGCCGCGACCAGCGTGATGCACACCGAGCCGGCGAGGACGCCGTCGATGACGAGAGACAACACTGCTTTCGCGTGCGCGTCGCGACGGGAGAGCCCGAGCACCCGCTGCATCGCGTTGCTGAACCGACCCAGCGCGTGCGCGCGTCCCGAGAGCGCTCGCACGTCGTCGCGAGCTAGGACCGCTTCGTCGACCACGATTGCGGCATCGGTCCAGGCCTCTTCGAGATCAGCGCGTGCCGCCGACGCTTGTCGACCCAGTGCGCGCGTCACCCACGCCACGACGACGAGCACGATGGTGAAGCCCGGGACCGCCCATGGCGTCGCCGAGGTGGCAAAGAGAATGGCGGCCGTGGCCGTGAGCAGCGCCGACACAGTTTGGAGCGCAGGGTCGGCGAGCGTGCGCGCCACGGTGGAGGTGTTGTCGTCGATGCGGTCGACGAGTTCGCCTGCGGACGTCTCGCCCAGAACGGTGAGCGGTTGCCGCAGCGCGCGACCGAGCAGCCGACCGCGGATCGTTCCGGCGGCTTGGTTGATCAGCGGTCGCCAACACCACACGGCCCCAACCCACGTGAACGTGCGCGTGAGCATGAGCGCGGCGTAGACGGCAACGCCGGCCCATGTGGCGGATGCAGCCAGGCGACCGACCTGCCAGGTCGCAGCCGTCAGCGCGCAGGCATTGACCACGAGAATCGCGATGATGAGCCCGATCCGGTCCCGCGGGAGCTGGTCCCACCAGATGCCCAGTGATCCGAGCGTGCGCGACGAGGCGGGTGATGCTTCCTCGGACGTCGATCGCGCGTTCATGCCCCCGACGGTAGGAAATGCAGCGCGGCGGGGCGAACTGTTTTCGCGCACTCGCGGCGCCGATTCGGCCCGCCGTGAGTCTCAACCCATGCTGGGCAGGAAACTCGGCCGGTGCGCTTCGAAGGCCGTGATCGCTTCTTCGTTGTGCAACGTGATGCCGATGTCGTCGAGACCGTTGAGCAAACGGTGTTGCGTGTGGTCATCCATCGAGAACGGTTCGTCGAGGTCGATGGCCGGGCAGGTGACGCGCCGGTCGACCACGTCGACCACGACTTCGAGCGTGGGATCGGCTTCGATGGCAGTCATCAGTCGGGCGTGTGACTCGGGTGAGATGGGCGCGGGCACGAGCCCAATCTTCGAGCAGTTGTTGCGGAAGATGTCGGCGAAGCTCGGAGCCACGATGGCCTTGAAGCCGTAGTCCTGGAGGGCCCAGGGCGCGTGCTCACGTGACGAACCGCAGCCGAAGTTTGCGCCGGCCACGAGGATCGTGGCTTCGTTGTACGCGACGTTGTTCAGTACGAAGTCGGGGTCCTTGCGCCACGCTTCGAAGAGTCCTTCACCGAATCCGGTGCGTTCGATGCGCTTCAACCAATGCGCGGGGATGATCTGGTCGGTGTCGATGTCGGCGCGATTGAGCGGCGCAGCTCGGCCGACGATGAGTTCCACTGCTTCCATCACACACACTTCCTTTCCGGACTT
>JBMOIJ010000001.1:0-320470 GCA_049317385.1 Acidimicrobiia bacterium | reverse complement strand
CGCGTGAGCGACCCATCCATTCCTGTGACTGGCGCGTGGCGCCCCGGCGATCCGTCGGGGCGCCGCCAGTTCGCGACGTTTTTCGACGATGCGCCCTTGGCGCTCGAAGCTGGGGGCCACATCGGCCCGGTCACTGTTGCGTACGAGACATGGGGCGAGTTGAACGCCACGGGCACCAACGCAGTGTTGGTGTTGCACGCGCTCACCGGCGACAGTCACGCCGCGGGCACCGTCGAGCCCGGTCATGTGTCCCCAGGTTGGTGGGACGGGCTCATCGGTCCCGGTCGCGGCGTCGACACCGATCGATGGTTCGCGGTGTGCCCGAACGTGCTGGGCGGTTGCCAGGGCACCACCGGCCCGTCGTCGTTGACTCCCGATGGCGCGCCGTACGGATCCCGCTTCCCAGTCGTCACGCCACGCGATCAGGTCGAAGTGGAACGCGCGCTCGCCGACCATCTCGGCATCGCGCGCTGGGGCGCGGTGATCGGCGGATCCATGGGCGGCATGCGCGCGCTCGAGTGGGCCATTACCTATCCCGCCCGCGTCGAACGGCTCGTTGCCATTGGCGTTGGCGCGGCGGCAACTGCCGAGCAGATCGCGCTGACCGCAGTACAGAACGGTGCGATCGCGCTCGACCCGTACTTCAACGGCGGCAACTACTACGACCTCCACGAGGGACCGTGGCGCGGGTTGTCAGTGGCGCGTGCATCGGGGCAGATCGCATACCGCACCGAGTTGGAACTCGACGCGCGCTTCGGGCGCCGCCCCCAGAGCGACGAGAACCCACTGACCGACGGTCGGTACGCCGTCGAGAGCTACCTGCAGCACCACGGCGCCAAGATCGCCCGACGCTTCGACGCCAACACCTACGTCACGCTGTCCCGCTCGATGGACCACCACGACGTGGGCCGTGGGCGCGGCGGCATCTCGGCCGCACTCGCGCGGATCAGCGCGCCCACCACGGTGGTGGCCATCGACTCCGACCGCCTCTACCCGCCCCGCCTGCAATCCGAACTCGCTCGGGGCATCTCGGGCGCCGAACTCGCCACCATCACCTCCGCGCACGGACACGACGCGTTCCTGCTGGAGTACGACCAGCTGAACCCGATTCTCGAAAAGGCGTTGCGGGCCTAGCGGTACGCTCTGCATCCATGGAGACCACCGCCGAAGGGTCCCGCTTCCTCCGCGTCGTGCGCTACGGCGCGCCCATCGTCGCTGCCGGAACAGCAATCGGCGGTTGCGTCCTCGCCGGGGTACTCGATCCGGAACGTCACCAGGTGTTCCCACAGTGTCCCGTCTACGCCGCCACTGGTTGGTACTGCCCGGGGTGCGGCATGACCCGCGCGCTGCACCACCTGGTGCACGGCAACATCGTCACTGCGGCGCGCTACAACCTGCTGCTCCTGGCAGCCATTCCCGTCATCGCGTACTGCTTGTTCGTCTGGTTCTCCGACACCTACGGAAGGGGTCGACTTCCGCTGATCCGATGGTCGAATCGCACCTGGTACTCGATTGCGACCGTCGTGATCGTGTGGGTTGTCGCGCGCAACACCCCGCTGCTCAACTGGTTCGCACTCGGGCGCGCCTGACCCAACCCGATCGTCGTCACCACGCGAAACGGCCCCGGCAGCTGCCGGGGCCGTTCGACGAATGCTGCGCGTTCGTTACTTGATGAGGCGCAGGTTGATTGGGTACTTGTAGCTCTCACCCTTGTTGACTGCGACCGCCGCAATGATGTGAAACACCACCGCCGCAATCCACAGCGGGCAGATCAGGCAGTAGACGAGACCGCCGATGCCGTTGGTCACCGCCGCCAAGATGAAGCTGAAGACCCAGAGACCGATCGCCGCAATACCCCAGGTGATGCTGAAGTTCAGCGACTCCACGGCGTTCTCGCGCACGAACGCCGACTCGTCCTTCTTGATCAAGAAGATGATGAGCGGGGCCCAGAACCCAACCACGATCGGGCCGGCCTGCGCGATCAGCGCCATCGTCTTCTCGTCGCTCGTGGGTTCCCCCGGAACTCCACCTGTCGGACCACCCGCACCGGGCGGCGGCGGAACGTCTGCCATTGGTTTCTCCCCTCTGGTCGCGGCGAGGGCCGCGCCACACGTGCGCTCGGGAGCGTAGCTGCCAGTAGGCGTGGGAATGGTCTTTCCCGCGCAGTTCCTGCGCCGGGCTGGGACTTCGATTCAGACGTCGATTTCGCGCCGACCTTCGAGCGCGCGCCCGAGCGTGATCTCGTCGGCGTACTCGAGGTCACCACCAACTGGGAGTCCGCTGGCCAACCGGGTGACCCGCACTCCCAGCGGCTTGAGCAGCCGCGCCAAGTACATGGCGGTGGCTTCGCCCTCGACGTTGGGGTTGGTGGCGACCACGGCTTCGGTGATGCCTTCGGCTGGAATGCGCGCCATGAGCTCTTTGATGCGTAGTTGGTCGGGGCCCACTCCGTCGATCGGCGACAGCGCACCCTGTAACACGTGATAGCGGCCTCGGAACTCGCGCGTGCGTTCCAACGCCACCACGTCGCGCGGCTCTTCGACCACGCACACGAGGTTCGCCTCGCGACGGTCGTCACGACAGATCTCGCAGAGCTCGCCTTCGGAAAGATTGAAGCAACGCGAGCAGAACCCGATGCGTTCCTTCGCCGTGACGATTGCGTCGGCCAAGCGACGCGCGTCTTCCGCCGGCAACTTCAAGATGTGGAACGCGATGCGTTGCGCCGACTTGGGACCCACGCCCGGGAGCCGCCCGAGCTCGTCGAGCAGCGTCTGGATGGGACCGGCGTACGGCGATGACACGCGAGCGTCAGCCGAGGAGGCCGCCGAGGCCACCGAGGTCGAGACCGCCAGTGACCGAACCCATCTTCTCTTGCTGCAACGCACGCGACGCATCGAGCGCTTCGTTGACCGCGGCGAGCACCACGTCTTGGAGCATCTCGATGTCGTCGGGGTCAACCACGTCGGGCGAGATCTCGAGGCCGACGAGTTGGCCGCCGCCCGTGACCACGGCCTTCACCGCGCCACCACCGGCCGATGCTTCAACGGTCGATTCTTCGAGCGCCTGCTGCGCCGCGGCCATGTCGGCCTGCATCTTCTGCATCTGGCGCATCATCTGGTTGAGCTGCTTCTGGTTCGGCATGGTGACAGTCTCCTCGATGACGCAGCAGCAATCAGGAACGTGGCTTCTCGTCGACCACGGTGGCGTCGAAGCGTTCCTGCAGTCGGTTCAGCGCGCTCGGCACCGGCGCGTCGTTGGCGTCGACCAGCTCGGTGAGGTCGACGACTTCGTCTTCGCCATCGTCGGGCGGCACGTCGGAGTCGACCGGCGGCGGCACATCGTCGGAGGGCGAGTCGGCAGTTGGCACCATCGGTGCCGCAGTGCTCAATTCGGAACCATGCGGAGCGGAGTCGGCGAAGCCGTCGTAGGGCACAAGCTTGAAACGCACGGTGCGGCCCAGTCGATCGACGAACGCCTCACGAATGATGGGCGCGTCCTTCTGAAACCGCGGCTTGGCCGCGTCGATGAGCGCACTGGGCACGCCGAAGGTGACGACATCGCCCTCAACCGAGATGGGCTGGGCTTCGCTCACCGCGCTGCGGGTCGCGATGCTGAGCGCGGGCAGCACCTGCGACCACGCCGCAATCACCTCGTCGAGCGCGAGTGGCTTCGCAGGCGGTGCCGGCGGCGCGCTTGCGGCCGCGGGGGCAGGCGCCGACACCGGCGGTTCGGAGGCGGGGGACGGCGCAGATGCCGGGGCCTTCGCCGCCGACGGACTTGCTTTGCGCAGTGCGCCGAGCGCGGCCTTCGCACCCGCCGGGCCGCGCGGCGCATCAGCCGCCGGTGCCGGTGGCGGCGTCGGCGCTGCAGCCAGTGATTCGGCAGGCGCGACAGGTGCGGCCGCCGGTTTGGCCGCTGCGGGCGAAGCGGATGCCGGTGCGACGTTCGCCGTCGGCGCAGGCGCAGGCGCAGGCGCAGGCGCAGGGTTCGGAGCTGCCAAGGGCGCGCCCGAACCCACGGCACGTTCGAGCCGGTCGAGACGCGCGGCGAGCTGATCGAGCGGGGTGCCGCCCTCGGCGCGTGCCAAACGAACCAGCGCGACCTCGAGCACCAAGCGCGGGTCGGCAGCTTCGGTGCCCCGCATGTCGACCACTGCTTGGCCGAGCGACTCGATCATGCGACCGAGCGACGGGACGCCCAAGTCGGCACCGATGCGGACGAGCCGCTCGCGTTCGTCGTGGCTGCGGTCGACACGCGCGTCGCCACCCGATGCGGTGAGCACGAACGCGTCGCGCGCCGCGCGCAACAACTCGTCGGCCACCCGGCGCGGTTCGTGCCCAGAACCCAGGAGCGCTTCGAGCGTGAGCACCGCGCGTGCGGGATCGTTGGCCGCAATCGCTTCGAGAATCTCGGCCCGCAGTTCGAAGCTCGACCCGCCCAACATGGTGGCGACGGTGTCCATGGTGATTGCGCCATCGGCGCCCGCCAAGACCTGATCGAGCAACGACAGCGAGTCGCGCGCACTACCGGCGCCGCGCCGCGCCACCACTTCGAGCGCTTCGGGTTCGAAGGTCACGCCTTCGCGCGTGAGCACGTCGGCCAGGTGCGCTTGCAGCTGCTCAGTGGTGAGCAATGAGAATTCGTAGTGCTGCGTGCGCGACCGAATGGTGGGCAGCACGCGTTCCGGGTTGGTGGTGGCGAGCACGAACACCACGTGGTCGGGCGGCTCTTCGAGCGTCTTGAGCAGCGCATTCGACGCGCGGTCGGTGAGCTCGTGCACCTCGTCGACGATGTACACCTTCATACCGCCACCGGCCGCGCGGTACGCCACGCGTTCGATGAGCTCACGAATCTCTTCGACCCGGTTGTTCGAAGCGGCGTCGATCTCGATGACGTCGAACGCGTTGCCCACCGCTACCGACTTGCAGTACTCGCATTCGCCGCACGGTTCGCCGTCGGCCGACACGTTCGTGCAGTTGAGCGCCCGCGCCAAGATGCGCGCACTGGTGGTCTTGCCCGTACCGCGCGGTCCGGAGAACAGGTAGGCGTGCCCCACGCGCCCGTCGCGCACGGCGTTGCGCAACGCGTTGGTGACGTGTTCTTGGCCCACGAGTTCCGCGAACCGTTGCGGCCGGTACTTGCGGTACAGCGACTGCGCCGTCATTGGCCTGTTCCCCACCCTCCCTATAGGTGCGACTCGCCGCGCGCGATCGATCAGGCGACCCGGCGGCACACGGAAGGGCCCACTGAGAGCTGCTTCCTTCCGGACCTGACTCGGTTCGCGGGATCCCGTTGCGCCGGACCCAACCGGGCGCAGCGGCGAGCCGCCCGAGCACGGTACCAGTGCCAGGCCGTCGTCGGTCCGAGTAGCCTGACCCACTTCTGGAGGGGTGCGAGAGCGGCCGAATCGGCACGCTTGGAAAGCGTGTGAGGGGCAACCCTCCGTGGGTTCGAATCCCACTCCCTCCGCCACATGGAATGGTCCGACGCGATGGCGGTGGCGCTCGAGGAAGCTCGAGCGGCGCTCGCCCACGACGACGTGCCAGTGGGCGCGGTCGTGGTGCGCGACGGTGAGGTCATCGCCCGTCGCCACAACGAACGTGAACTCACCGGCGACCCCACCGCGCACGCCGAGGTGCTGGCACTTCGTGACGCCGCCGCGGCGCTGGGCTCGTGGCGACTCCAGGAGTGTGCGCTCGTCGTCACGCTCGAGCCCTGCCCCATGTGCGCGGGCGCCGCGCTCGCCGCCCGCATCCCTACCATCGTGTTCGGCGCCGCCGACGCGAAGGCCGGGGCAGCCGGCACGCTCTACAACCTGGCTGCCGATCCGCGCCTGCCCCACGAGGCAACGGTGACCGCCGGGGTGTGTGCCAACGAGGCGGCGGCCCTGTTGCGCTCGTTCTTCGACCAGCGCCGTTGATCGGCCGATAACATCACCGATTCTTGGGAACGGCTGCGCTGGGGCCGATCCCCCCAGGAGGGGTGCGAGAGCGGCCGAATCGGATGGTCTCGAAAACCATTGTGGCGCAAGTCACCGTGGGTTCAAATCCCACCCCCTCCGCCACTGCGGCCCGCAGCACCTGCTGCGGGCCGTTGCGCGCCCCGAGGCGAGGGTCAGGCGGGGGTGAGGCCAAGCGCGGTGAAGATCTCGCGTGTGGCCGGTGACCGATTCAGTGTGTAGAAGTGCAGACCCGGCGCACCCGCGTCGAGCAACGCCGAGCAGAGCTCGGTGGCCTTCGCGATACCGAGCTGACGCACTTCCTCAGCCCCGCCGCGCCCTTCGGCATCCAAGAGTTCGGCTTCGAGCTCGGCGGGGAACGCGGCGCCGCTCATGGCAGCCATGCGCTGCACTGCCCCCAGATTCAGCACCGGCATGATGCCCGGCACGATGGGAGTGTCCACGTCGCGAGCACGCATTTCGTCGACGAAGCGCGTGTAGTCGTCGATGCGGAAGAAGAACTGCGTGACGCCGAAGTCGGCAGCGCGCAACTTCGCAGCTTGAAACTGCAGGTCGGTGGCGCGATCGGTCGATGCCGGATGCCCTTCGGGGTGCACCGCCACACCCACCGAGAAGTCGCCCACCTCACGCACCAGCGCAACCAGGTCGGTGGCGTGCGCGAGTTCCCCAGGGGGCAAGTCGAGGTCGGCGGGCGGGTCGCCGCGCAGCGCCAGGATGTTCTGCAGGCCTTCGTCGCGGTAGCGCGTCACGATGTCGACGAGTTCGGCGCGAGTGTGCGCCGCACAGGTGAGGTGCGCCATGGGCACCATCGACGCGTCGCGCAAGAGCCCCACGATCACTTCGCGCGTGCGTTCGCGCGTGGAACCACCGGCCCCGTAGGTGACGCTCACGAAGCTCGGACCGAGCGGTTCGAGGTCGCGCAAAGTGGCTTCGAGTTGCGCTTGCGCGTCGGGAGTCTTCGGCGGGAAGAACTCGAAGGAGTACGTGCGCCCGCGGGCGAGGATGTCGGCGATCTTCACGATGACGGCACAGTAGAGGGCCCGACCCCGGGCCCCCTACTGCAACGAAGAGTGATCAGAAGATCGTGGTGGTTGTGGTGTTGTTCAAGTTGCCCACCGAGACCCCGACGATGATCAGGACGATCCAAATGATCCCGATCACGATGGCGATGGACCCACAGATGAGTCCTGCCATCGCCATGCCGGATCCCGAACCGCCGCTCTCGGCGATGCGCTTCCGGGCCATGACGCCGGTCACGATTCCGACGACGCCGAGAATCATGCCGAGGATGAAGATCCAACAGCAGATGAACGACAGCACGAGACCGACGATGCCGGTGGCCAAGCTGGTGATGGCCAGGCCGTTGGTACCACCGCCCGAACCACCGGGCGTGACGTACCCGGGCTGACCCGGGGGCGGCGGGGGTGGCGGAGTGCCGCCGCCCGGAGGCGGGGGTGCTCCCCAGCCGCCGCCGGCGGGCGGAGGCGGCGTGCCACCACCGGGAGGCGGCGGCGCTCCCCAACCACCACCAGCGGGCGGCGGCGGCGGAGGCGGCGTGCCACCACCGGGAGGCGGCGGCGCTCCCCAACCACCACCGGCGGGCGGAGGCGGGGGAGGCGGGGTGCCACCACCCATCGGCGGCTGCGGCGGCGCGCCGAACGGAGGCGGCGGGACGAGGTCGTCGTCCTGGGGACCGGAAACTTCATCTGCCATGCGGGCAATGTAAAGCCTGAACGGCCCGCACCTGCGCTTTATCCGGGCGGGGGTGCGAGACTCGTCTCCTCTCGTCCCGCAAGGAGTCCCCATGCCCGAGGCCCCGGCTCGCCCCGAGAAGCTCCATTGGCAGCACCTCTACGACGAGGTTGTCATGAGCGGGCTCTGCACCGGATGCGCGGGCTGTGTCATTGCGTGCCCCCACGACGTCCTCGGATACGACGACGCCAACGGCGTCTACAAGCCATTCCAGACCGAAGCGGACACCGGCCCCGGCGAATGCAGCCACGGAGAGAAAGGCTGCACCAGCTGCACCCGCGCCTGCCCGCGTTTTCGTGCCTGGGAACCCGAAATCGACGAGTTCCTGTTCGGCCGCGCTCGTACGCCCGAGGAAGTCTCGGGTGTGACCAAGGACGTGTTCTTGGCGCGGGCTGCCGACCCCGAGTTGCTCGACGTCGGCCAAGACGGCGGCCTCGTCTCGGCACTGCTGGTCTACGCGCTCGAGCACGACCTCATCGACGCCGCCCTCGTCAGCTATTTGGAAGGCGATGGGTCCAGTTGGAAGGCCATTCCGGGCGTGGCTCGTACCCGCGAAGAAGTGGTCGCATCCGCAGGCAGTCGCTACACCTACTCCGCCAACACGCTGGCGTACGAGGAGCTCACCAAAGAAGACGAACGCATTGCGTTGGTGGGCATGAGTTGTCAGGCGTCGGTGCCGCCCGTCATGAAACAACGCAAGGCGGGCAAGGTTGCGCGCAAGCTGTCGTTGTCGATCGGGCTGCTGTGCTCCAAGACGTTCGATGACGCCATCTTCGAAGAACTCCTCGAAGCGCAGTACGACCTTCCCCGCGCCGTCATCAAGAAGATGAACATCAAGGGCAAGTTGCAGATCTGGACGCACGACGATCGTTACGTCGAAGTGCCGCTGAAGGAGTGTCACGCGTACACGCGCGAGGGCTGCAAGATGTGCCCCGACTTCGCCGCCGAGCACGCCGACATCTCCACCGGCGGCATTGGCGCCTTCAACGACTGGACGCTCACGGTCGTGCGCACCGACGCCGGACGCGAACTCATCGACCAAATGGTGGCCAACGGCGCGATCGAGACCCGACCCGGTGACGACGACCCTGGCGCAATCGAACTGATGCACAAGCTGGCGAAGAAGCAGCGGTCACGCTGGCCCGAAACCGCGTTCATCGCGGCGCCTCGCCTCATCGAATCGTGACGCAGCCGCGCCGCCGCGTCCTCGATCCACTCGCCGAGTTCCTTCGCACCGAGGCGGCCGCGGGTGCGGTACTCATTGCGGCAGCGGTCGCCGCACTTGCGTGGGCCAACCTCGGGTCGTCATACGCAACCGTGTGGGATCACCAGCTGCTCGGCCACAGCATCCAGCACTGGGTGAACGACGGGTTGATGACGGTCTTCTTCTTCGTCGTTGCACTCGAGATCAAGCGCGAGTTCGTGCACGGCGAGCTACGTGACCGTCGCACTGCGATCACTCCCATCGCCGGCGCAATCGGCGGCATGGTTGTTCCAGCCTGCGTGTACCTCGCCATCAACCTGGGTGGGGCCACCCGCGGCTGGGGAATCCCCATCGCTACCGACATTGCGTTTGCGATCAGCGTGCTGGCGCTCCTGGGCGCGCGCGTTGCGCCCGGCTTGCGCCTGTTCCTCCTGACGTTGGCCATCGTCGACGACCTCGGCGCGATCCTGGTGATTGCGCTCGCCTACTCCACGAAGATCAATGCCTGGTGGCTGCTCGAAGCCGTTGCGCTGCTTGCACTCGTCATCATCATGCGCCGGTTCGCATCATCGCCCTGGTGGTACGTGGTCCCGGGGTTCCTGCTCTGGTTCGGGGTCTACGAATCAGGGGTCCACGCCACGATTGCCGGGGTGGTGCTCGGGCTCTGCACGCCGATCGTCGGCCGAAACGGCACCCCCGTGCTTGAGCGGCTCGAAACGGCGCTGCACCCCTGGGTCAGCTACGTGATCATTCCGATCTTCGCGTTGGCGAACGCCGGCGTGGTCCTCGGCGGTGGCGCGCTCGCTGCCGCGTTCGCGAGTCCTGTCACGCGGGGAGTGATACTCGGACTCGTGATCGGCAAACCGGTTGGCGTGCTCGTGGGCGTGGCGCTCGGGCGGCTCGCCGGCGGCCGGATGCCCGACGGCGTTCCCCTGGGCCAGATCGCTGGGGCCGCCGTACTGGCTGGCATCGGATTCACGGTCTCACTGTTCATCACCGACCTCGCGTTTTCGTCACCGGTCGCCATCGATCACGCGCGTGTGGGTGTGCTCGCAGGATCACTCGCAGCCGGCGTAGTCGGTGCGGCTGCGCTATGGGCCAAGGGGCGCAGCCCCACGACACGCGCTCGGATCGCTCAGACCAACGGGTAGGGCACCGACCGCCAGTCGCCTTCGGGAATCGGGTACGACCCGGCGGCCAAGAGTTCGTCGGCCCGGTCACGCAAGGCGTCAAGCTCCCCACGCGAGAGCCGGTGCTCGAACGCAGCGCCGAGCGCACCATCGAGCTCGCCGCGGACGCGGTCGATGTCGGCCAGCAATGTCTCGGCGATGGGCTCGCCGGCGAAGTCCCAGATGACGGTCCGGAGTTTCCACTCCTCGTGGAAGGTGAGCCCGTGATCGATACCAATCACATCGTTGCGGCGCACATCGTGGAGACAGTGCCCGCCTTTGCGGTCGGCATTGTTCGCCAACACATCGAAAGCAGCCAAAGCCCGGAAGCGATCTGCGAAGCGCTCGAGGAGCGTGAAGTAGTGCTCGTCGGCATCGTGTTCGACGAACAGCTGCACCATGCCCAGTCCGAAGGGGCCGTCTCGTTCCACGGTGGGCGGCACAACCCCCCAGCCCAACGCAGCGGACAGTTCGTGGGTTGCGACCTCCCGTTGAAAGAGCGTGCCATCGGGGAAGTCCCACAGCGGCCGTTCGCCGCGCATGGGTTTGTAGATCACAGCGGTTTCGATTGCCTCGGTACGCGCAACCGCGATGAACGTGGCGTTCGACGAGTAGGGCATGCGGGCGAGCACTTCGAGTTCGGCGTCGCGCAAGAAGTCGACGGCGCCATCGAGTGCCAGGTCTGCAACGGGGATGCGCAGTTCGTGCCCGGGCTCACTCACGAGATTGCCCCCCTCGCCCGCGCACGTCAGTTCAGGCGCGGACAGATGTGCCCACTGGGATCCATGGGGAACCCGCACAAGTCGCAGGTGGGACGGCCAGCGACCACCGCCGCCGACCCTGCGTTCGCCATCGCCGACACCTGGGCACGGGTTGCGTATATGCGCGCAATCCAGCCGTCGGCGTCGTCGTCGGATTCGGGCTCGTCTTCGTCGTCGCCCGGCTGCTCACGCAACTCGATGACCAACCGGCCGCGCGCCGGATCGAACCCGAGTCCAATCGAGCGGGCACGGAACAGCGGGTCGGCCGGCTCGCTGATTGCCATCGGCCCTGTACCGGATTCGTTCGGCGTTTCCGTGGGGAAATCAGCCTCCAGGCGTTGGAGCAACCGCTTCGCTTCGCGCGCCAGGATCGCGACCTGTTCCTTTTCGACGAGCACCGTGAGGTTGGCCGCGCCGTGCCGCGCTTGGATGAGGAACTCGCGCTGCCCGGGCTCGCCGCGCGCGCCTGCGATGACCGCGTCGACCTCGTCGAGTTCAATGACGTCAGCCATTGCTTGCCTCGGATTCGTGGGACTGCTCAGGCGGTTCGGGCACCAGGTCGGCCAACGACCCCGTGTCGTTGCACTTCAACACGAGTGCGCCGTGCGACCCGAACTGCAACACGCTCACCGACGCCGGCGCCGCAGCGATGCGCTCATAGTGATCGAGGTGCGCGCCGCTGTAATGCGCAATGACGGCCAGGATCGGGTCCCGGTGTGACACCGCCACCACCGTCTCGCCCGAATGGAGTCGTACGATCTGTTCAACCGCGTCGACGGCACGCACCTGCATCTGGGCCAACGACTCACCACCCGGCAGCTGCGCCCGCGACGACTGCCGCACGATGCGCTTCCAGTCGTCGAGCGCGCCGAGTTCCTCGAAGGTCTTGCCGGTGAACTCGCCCGTGTCGACCTCGACCAATCCCTCATGGGTACGTACGATCATTCCCAACGCAACACTCAAGGGCTGAGCCGTTTGTTGGGCGCGTTCGATGGGACTTGCGTAGATGGCCGCAATGGGGAGTCCCGCCAGTCGGGTGGCCAACGCATCCGCTTGGGCGCGGCCGGTTTCGGAGAGGTCGATGCCGGGCGCCCGGCCGTAAAGGACCTTGCCGGTCTGTTCGGTGACCGCGTGCCGCACGAGCAACACGGTGGTCGGGTTCACCGGCGGTTCCGGCGGCGCTGCGGGGTCGGCCATGACCGACGATCGTACCGATGCCCCAGCCCGTAGATTCTCCGCCCATGGACCAGCCGATCGGACTCTCCCCCTCCGGACCCCCCGAAACCGTCATTACCCCCGAACCGGAGGCCGCGCTCGAAGCATTGGCCGCAGCGCTCGCACTGCCACCGGCCGAACGTCACGCTGGCGTGGCCGACGTCGTGGCACGGTGGCCGCGTTTCCTCGACGCGTGGGCCCAACTCGGTGCGCTCGGCCGCGATGACGTGGAGTCGTACGCGTACTTTCGCGTCGGATACCACCGCGGGCTCGATGCGTTGCGTCAGAGCGGTTGGCGCGGCGTGGGGTACGTGCGGTGGAGCGAACCGAGCAACCAAGGATTCCTCCGGGCACTCGACGGATTGCGCCGCAGCGCCGAGGCAATCGGCGAAGCCGACGAAGCGACGCGCTGCGCTGAGTTCCTCCGGCAGCTCGACCCGAACTGGGACCGACGCACCGACCCGGACTGAGGCGCAAAAGCCGGGGCCGACGCGTCGGCTCTTACTCCGCTGTACCGTCGGTTGGGCGCAGCTGCCCCCGCTCGATCCCAGGCGGGTCGAGGTCGTCTCGCTCTGCGCCGGGCGCCAAACGGCGAACCCGTGCCGTCACGAACTCCCCCGCCACCACGCTCTCGGCGTCGAGCCCGCCCTTGTTTTTCTGAAGATCGAACCAGCTGACGAATCCTGCGAGGTACTTGCCCCAACCGTCGAGCGATGCGATCGAACCGACCCCAGCACCGCCGCCACCGACAAAAATTGCTGCGAGGCCCTGACCCCGGCGCCGTTCGTCCTCGTCGGCGCCAATGCGGCCGAGCAGCTCATCGCGCAGCTCGAACAAGAACGCTTGGTAGTCGCGGTGCTCGAGTTCGGCGGCCAGCCGACGCTCGTCGAAGACCAGATCTGATGCGCCCGCTACCGCTGAGGCGTCATCCATGCGATTGCGCGCGTTGGCAACCAACACCGCAGTGGGCAAGTTGGCAATCTGGTCGCGGCGGCGACCCGCATCGACGGCTTCGAGCGTGGCTGCTTTGGACTGCGGTTCGTTGACCTGCATTGCTTCTTGCGTATCCGAGCTTGGTTCAGACATGACCGTCAATCCGTGGGGTCGAAGTGGGCTTTGGGACCGAACTCGTGCTCGAGTCGCCAGTCAGGGCTTCCACCGCCGCGAAGGCTGGCCGCCGCCCGACTCCGGGTGAACCCCCGGCCGGTCGCGGCGATCGAGTCGATGTGTCCATCCTCCCACTCGGGTCGCTGCTGGTCGAGATCTTTGATTTCGTCTGGGGTGCCGGTGACATCCATCCCGCGATACGACCCTTCGGACACGTTGTCGTCGTCGGGCATGAGTCCCAGGGCGCTGCCCTTCCGAGCGGTGAGTGCGGCTTTCTCGTCGGCAAGCTGGTCGACGCGCTCCTGCTCGTCACGCGTCTGCTCCACGGTCTGGCCGCGCTGCGCCGCCAGGAACTCCTCGGTGCTGAGCGTCTTGGGGTCGATGCCTTGGAACGCAGCCTGCTCGTCGGTTCGCGCGGCGTCGCCGGCGATGCGTTGCTCTTGGCGCGTTTGCTCGTCGCGGCGTTGACGCTGGTCGACCACCTGCTGATCGCGTTGACGCTCCTCGGTGCGCAACCGCTCTTCTTCTTGCTCGCGTTGGGCTTGCTCCACCTGCTGCAGTTCGCGCCCATATTGCTGCCACTCGCGCGCCAGGTACTGATCGGCCGCCGTACGCGCACCGGTTCCCTGCGCACTGAACCGCTCCTCGTAGACGGCCGCTGCATCGCCCCCGCGCGCCATGACGTCGTCGAAGTGAGAGCGCACGTCGCGGCGCATGCCGACCCGTGCCGCAGTGCGCTGCGATTCATCGAAGCTCGACCACTGTTGGTTCAGCGCGGCGGCGCGATCGTTGAACTGACCCTGGAAGCGGTCACGCTCGTACTGGTGCAACTCCTGCGTGTAGTGCTGCCAGCGGTCGGCGAGGAACCGATCAGAGGCCCGTCCGTCGCCGGCCCGGTCGGCGCCGAAGCGCGCTTCGTACGCCGTGACCGCCGCCGGTCCCTGCTCGACCACCCAGTCGAATTGATCGTGGACCGCACCGTCGACGTAGCGAATGCGTTGCGCCTGCTCGTCGCTCGACACCGTGCCGAAGTCACGTTGGAGCGAGTCGGTCCAGGTGGAGAATTTGTCGGCGAACTCGTCGCGGCGCCAGCCGTGCAGTTCCACCTGGTAGTGGTTCCAACGGTTGCGCGCGAACTGGTCTGCGCCATCGAGCCCGCTGCCGTTGCCGTCGAGCCATGCGCCGTAGGCCTGGGCCGCCGCCCCCGAAGGGTCGCGCACCACCTCGTCGAACTGGCCGTCCAACATGGCATTCAGCTGCGCTTCGGCGGCGCCGCGCGTTGCCGGGTCGGCGAACAACGCTTGGTTCGCCTGGAAGGAGTTGTAGAAGTCGTTGCGGAACTGATCGCGCTGACCGAACACGACCGCCGCAGCCAAGACGAGCGCTTCACGAGCCCGCTCCCGCTCCTCGCGCTCCTCGCGATCGTCCTGTTCAGGGTCGCCGTTGCCCGAGGTCGCCAGTATGCGATCCCGCCACGCCCGGTCACGAGTGTTCGCGAGCGCGCCCTTCACCACCGCGTAATCCGCCGTGCCCACCAGGCCGTCGGCCGTGAGCTGGTCGAGTTGCTGTTGCAGCTTCGCGGCGCTGTCTTCGATGTCGCGTGAGTGCTGGAGCGCAATGGTGGGCCCGAGGTTGCGCATCGCGACCCGGCGGCGCTCGTCCTCGAGCCGCCCGGCGGCCGACACCAGCTCGTCGACCGCGGGGTCGCCCGTCTTGGTGGCAACCGTCGGATCTTCCCAGTTGTCGTTGAACGCCATCCCTGACCCCAGCCCCCTGCCACATTACCCGGGCAAAACGGACATCCCGGACGGAAGCGTAGGCCGATCGGAGGGTCTCGTCAATGAAAATCGCCGCGAACCCGTCGTCTCGACCCGACTCGGGACCGGCGGATTAGCCTCTCGGGGTCATCGAACACAGCTCTGGAGGCCTCGTGCGGCGCGCACTCATCACTGGGATCACTGGCCAGGACGGCCGCTACCTCGCCGAATTCCTCACCGGCAAGGGGTACCAGGTCTTCGGAATGGTTCGGGGTCAGAACAACCCCAAGGCCCAGCTGGTCCAAGAAGAGAACCCGGCGCTCGAGCTCGTCGAGGGTGACCTGCGCGACCTCTCCAGCCTCATCGCTGCCGTCGAGCAGGTCCAGCCCGATGAGGTCTTCAACCTCGGCGCCATGAGCTTCGTGCAGCTGTCGTTCCGCCAGCCCGAGCTCACCGGCGACATCACCGGCCTCGGGGTGCTGCGCATGCTCGAGGCCGTGCGCATCGTGGGGGGCGCGGAGAACAACCCCATCCGCTTCTACCAAGCCAGCTCGTCGGAGATGTTCGGCAAGGTGCGCGAAGTTCCCCAGAGCGAAGAGACGCCGTTCCACCCGCGGTCGCCCTACGGCGTGGCCAAAGCGTTCGGCCACTACACCACGCTCAACTACCGCGAGAGCTACAACCTCCACGCGAGCAGCGGCATCTTGTTCAACCACGAGTCGCCGCGTCGTGGCCTCGAGTTCGTGACGCGCAAGATCACCAACTCGGTGGCGCGCATCAAGCTCGGCCTCCAAGACTCCATCTCACTCGGCAACCTCGACGCGAAGCGCGACTGGGGCTTCGCCGGCGACTACGTCGAAGCCATGTGGCTCATGCTGCAGCAGCCCGAGGCCGACGACTACGTGGTCGCCACCGGCGAGACGCACAGCGTGCGCGAGTTCCTCGATCTCGCATTCAAGGCGGCGGGCATCGACGACTGGACGCCGTACGTGAAGCAGGACGAACGCTTCATGCGCCCCGCCGAGGTCGACCTGCTCATCGGCGACTGCGCCAAGGCGCGCCGAGTACTCGGATGGAAGCCGCGCGTGTCGTTCCCCGAGCTCGTCGAGATGATGTACGCGAACGACCTCAAGGAAGAGGAAGCGCAGATGCGGGCCGGTCGGCGCTGAGCATCTGCCTGCGCGGGCCGCTCGTCAGCGGGGGGCGTTCGCGATTGCCCGCTCGGCCTCGTCCACAAATCGCTGCACCAACACGCCCGCAGGCACCAGTTCCGTGATTGCACCCACGACCTGCCCCGCCGGGTACCCCTCGATCGCGGGGTCGACGCCGGGCGTGGTGGCGTCGCCGCCGAGATGGAACGCACCTTCGTCGATCGAGTAGCCCAGCTGCACCGGGAACGGTTGCAGCTGCTCCGGATGTTCCTCGAAACGCTGCGTCCACTCGTTGCGGATTGCGCGCATCGGCTTGCCGCTGTAGCTGCGGGTGATGACGGTGTCGTCTTCGGCGCTCCGCACCACCGCCTCCTTGTACCCGGCGACCGTGCGAGCCTCGGGCGTTCCGATGAACCGGGTCCCGACCCACACGCCGTCGGCGCCGAGCACGAGCGCGGCGGCGAGCCCCCGCCCATCGGCGATGCCACCCGCCGCGACCACGGGCACGCGCCCCTCCACCGCATCGACCACTTGGGGCACCAGCGCCATGGTGGCGATGAATCCGGTGTGCCCGCCGGCCTCAGTGCCCTGCGCGATCACGAAGTCGCATCCGGCTTCCACCGCAGCAATGGCATGGCGGACCTTGCCGCCGATGCTGCCCACCAACACGTTGTGTCGATGACATGTGTCGATGACGTCGCGCGGCACGCCGAGCCCGGCGACGAACGCGGTGGCCCCGCCGGCGATCAAACGGTCGACGTTCGCTTCGAGTTCCGCAGGGAGCGCCGTGAGCAAGTCGACGCCGAACGGTTTGGTGGTGCGTTCGCGCGCGGCCGCAAGTTCCGTTTCGAGCTGGGGACCACTCATGGTGGATGCGCCGAAGCACCCGAACCCGCCGGCCTCACTGACTGCGGCCACCAGCTGGTGGTAGGCCACCCCACCCATGCCGGCAAGCATCACGGGATGCTCGACGCCGAGGAGTTCCGTCAGTCGAGTTCGCACGAACGGCAAGCTACCGTTGGGGCATGGCCGACACCCCGCTCGTGGGCATCATCATGGGCAGCGACAGCGACCTCAGCGTCATGCGCGGCGCCGTCGAGATCCTCGAACAGTTCGGCGTTCCTCACGAGGTTCGCATCGTGAGCGCGCATCGCACCCCCGACATGATGGTCGAGTACGCGCGCACCGCCGCCGACCGGGGCCTGCAGGTGATCATTGCGGGTGCCGGCGGGGCCGCCCACCTGCCCGGCATGACGGCGTCGATGACCACCCTGCCGGTCATCGGTGTGCCCGTACCGCTCGCGCAGCTCGACGGCCTCGACTCGCTGCTCTCCATCGTGCAGATGCCGGCGGGCATCCCGGTGGCGACGGTGGCAGTGGGCAACGCGAAGAACGCCGGGCTGTTGGCCGTGCGCATCCTGGCGGCCACTGACGACGCACTACGCAACGCCATGGCGAAGTACCAATCGGAACTCGCCGACATGGTTCGCGAGAAGGACGAGAAGCTCCAGGCCGACCGCTACTCGTGAGCGATGGCATCGAGCACGTTGAGCCGTGAAGCTCGTCGAGCGGGCAGCGCTGCCGCAATCACGCTGAGGAACCAGGCGATCAGCACGATGACCACGAGCTGGCCCACCGGTACGGCGAACTCGGTGATGCCGCGATCCTTGAGGGCCCGCACCAGTCCCCAGCCGAATGCGAAGCCGAGCACGAGGCCGAGCAGCGTGCCAAAGATCGCGATGATCACCGACTCCCACCGCACCGCAACGCGCACCTGTTTGCGCGTCATGCCCACGGCGCGCAGCAAACCGAGCTCGCGAATGCGCTCATAGATCGAGAGCGCCAGCGTGTTGGCGATGCCGATGAACGCGATGATCAGCGCAAGCCCCAACAACGCGTAGATGATGTTCACGAAGCGCGACACCTCGGCCTTGCGCGCATCACGGAACTGGGTCTGGTCCTGCACCTTGACGGAAGGATCCGACTTGACGATGTCCTGGATCTGCGTGCGGGCCAACTTCACGTTGGCGTCCGGCTTCAGCTTCACGTAGACCTGGAAGTTCGCCACCGGCCGCACGTACTGACCAAACGCCGAGTCGATGGGGACAATGTGCCCACCGCGCGGGCCGAGAGCATCGTCGCGCATGAGCGCAACGATGGTGTACGACACCGGGGTGGGCGCTTGCCCCTGCTGCGCGAAGACCACGTCGACTTTCGATCCGATGGTCCACTGATTGGTCTGCGCGATCCGCTTGGTGACCGCCATCTCGTTCCCCGACATGTTGCGGATCTGGTCGTTGGCTCCAAGGTCGAAGTTCTTCGCGAGCGCCTTGGGATCAGACGCGAGGAGCAACGTTGCCTTGGGCTTACCCTTTTCGATGATGGAGTTCTGGAACCCGATGCGCAGCGGCGCAACGCCGTCGGGTTCCACCTCGGGGAGTTGTTGGATCTTTTCCAGGTAGTCGGGACTCATCCCGGGGAAATCGCCGCTGTTCACGACAAAGTCGGATCGGAACGAGGAACTCACAACCTTGTCGACCGTTGCATTGAGCGAGCCGGCAAAGATCGTGATGAGGGCCACGAGTGCCACGGCGATCATCACCGCCGCAGCAGTAGTCGCAGTTCGTCGGGGGTTCCGCACGGCGTTCTCTTGCGCCAGTTGCCCCGCAATACCCCGCCAAGCGCGCAGCGGTGCGCCGAGGGTATGGCTCATCGGGGTGGAGATCACCGGGCTGAGGAGGAACACGCCGATGAACACGATCCCGGCGCCGGCGCCCACCGCGTAGATCGAGTTGTCGAACTTGCCGAACAGCCCGAAGCCGAACACCACGAAACCGATGACGGTGACGAGCACCCCGAGCGCAGTACGCGCGAGCGGCCGGGCCGACGCCGCTTCCGGGAGGTCGCGCATGGCCGCGACCGGCGGCGTACGCGCCGCCCGGATGGCCGGAAGGATCGACGAGCCGACCGTGACGACCACGCCCACCGACATGGCGACTACAAACGTGCGCGGCGCAATGATGAGATCGCCCGCCGGCAGCTTGGCGCCGATGGCATTGAGCGCAGTACGCAACACGAACGTGAGCAGTACGCCGAAGAATGTTCCAACAATCGATGCCAAGACTCCGACCAGCAGAGACTCTCCGAGCACCGACAGCGTCACCTGCCGACCGCCCGCACCGATGGCCCGCAATAGCGCAAGTTCGCGAAGCCGCTGCGTGATCACGATCGAGAACGTGTTGAAGATGATGAACGTGCCGACGAAGAGCGAGATCCCTGCGAACACCAGCAGCGCCACTCGGAAGGCGTCGATGAACTGCTGGAATTGGTCTTGTTGCTCCTTGCGATACGCATCGCCCGTGATGACCTCGACGTTGGCCGTACCTTGGGCCACCAGACCGTCGTTGATCTGGTTGACGAGCTGTTGTTGCTTCGCCGAGTCGACGCCGCCTTCAGTGGCAAGGATGAGCGAGTACTGACCCGGAAGCTGCGAAATGCGTTGCGCCTCTGGCAGCGTGAACAGCACGATGTTGGCGCCGGCCAGGCTGGTGCTCGCGCCGAATTTCGCGATCCCCACCAACTTGTAGGGCTTGGACTGCGGAGTGAGCACCGTGACGGTGTCGCCCACTGCGAACTTGGCTGACTTCGCGGTTGCTTCGTCGACCACGATCTGGTCGTCGGCACGAGGCGGCTCGCTGCCGGGCAGCAACCGCCACGGGTTGAGTGCTGGCACCTCGGTCCACGAATACCCCAGAGTGGGCGGTCCGTTCCCGCCCGCCCCTACCTGCTTGCCGTCTTTGCCAACCAAGCGCGGGGTCACCTGCACGAGCCCAGATGCCTGCACTCCGGGCGCCGCCGACTCCACGGCCGGCAACGCGGTTTCGCCAATGGGCGAGCGCTGGTCGCCGAAGGTGGTCTCAACCTTCTGACTGCTGCGTACCACCGCGTCGACCCTGGCGTTCGCCGACGACACGATGTCGTCGAAAATCTTCGTGAGCGTGTCGGTGAAGATGAACGAACCAGAGATGAACGACACGCCGAGCACCACGGCGATTCCGGTGAGCAGGAAGCGCACCTTGTGCGCCCAGACACCCTTCAGAGTCAGTCGGAACATGGCGTCACTCGCCGAAGCGCTTCATGCGGTCGAGGATGGCCTCACCCGTTGGTTGGTCCATCTGGTCGACGATCTTGCCGTCGGCCAGGAACACGACGCGATCGGCATGACTGGCTGCGTTGGGGTCATGAGTGACCATCACGATGGTCTGGCCGAATTCGTCGACGGCGCGGCGCATGAAGTCGAGCACGTGCGCACCCGACTTGGAGTCGAGGTTGCCGGTCGGCTCGTCGGCAAAGATGATCTCGGGCCGACTGGCCAAAGCACGCGCCACCGCAACCCGCTGCTGTTGGCCGCCCGACAGCTCGCTGGGCCGATGACCCAATCGGTCGCGCAACCCAACCGTGTCGATGACGGTGTCGAGCCAGGACTGGTCGGGCTTGCGCCCGGCCAACGCCTCCGGAAGCGTGACGTTCTCGAGCGCAGTGAGCGTGGGAATGAGGTTGAACGCCTGGAAGACGAACCCGATCTTGTCGCGGCGCACCACCGTGAGCTGCTTCTCGGACAGCTTCGTGATGTCGAGGTCGCCGAGGAACACCTGGCCCGACGTGACCCGGTCGAGCCCAGCAAGGCAGTGCATGAGCGTGCTCTTACCTGAACCCGACGGCCCCATGATGGCCGTGAACTGACCGCGGGCGAACTCGACCGAGATGCCGTCGAGGGCGCGCACTTCGGCTTCACCTGCGCCGTACACCTTGGATGCCGACACCGCCCGTGCGGCAACGCCAGTTCGCGTCGGTTCGGTCGTGGGAGCGGTGGTCATGGCAGCGCCTTCCAGGAACGGGGGACCGGCCGAGACTAGGCGCTGTCCTCTGGTGGCGCGACGGCGGCCAGCGGTGCTGCCGGCGGCCCGGGGTAGCGGCGGCCGCGCAGTCCGATCACCACGATGGTGGCCAGCGCAGCAAAGCAGAGGGCCACCGAAAACCAGAAGTTGAACGACGTTCCCACCGCAGTGCGCGCCTTGTCGATCCGCAGCCATTCGAAGTACGAACGCCCTAGCGTGTAGAGCGCCGCGTAGCCACAAACGGTCCAGCCCACGCGCCAACGATCTCCGAAGTGCTTCTCGGCCCAGTTGAGCACCAGGAAGATCCCCACGCACCACAGCGACTCGTAGAGGAACGTGGGGTGGAAGGTGCGATCGGTTGCGAACTGCGGCGGCCGGAAGGCCGGGTCCACCACGAGCCCCCACGGCAACGACGTGGGGCGACCGAACAGTTCTTGGTTGAAGTAGTTGCCCCAGCGCCCGATGGCCTGCGCGAGCACTACCGCGATCGACAAACAGTCGAGCAACTCGACGATGGGCAAGTGGCGGCGCCAGGCCACGATGACCGCAGCAACCCCACCGAATATGACGGCGCCCCAGATCGACAGACCACCGTTCCAGATTGCAACGGTGCCCGCAATGCCGTTCTTCGCCCAGTCGTAACCGGTGAACAGGTGGTACACGCGCGCGCCAAAGACTCCACTGATCACCACGGGGATCACCAGGGCCGTGATGTCCGCCGGATCATGCCCGCGGTTGCGCCACCGCCGCTCGGCAACCAGGTACGCGACATACACCCCGAGCGCGATGCACAACCCGTACATGTGGATGGGGCCGAGGTTCTGGAACGGCGGCGCCGGGAACAAAGCGAGCACGTTCGCACGCTAGTTCTCCCGCTGCACTCAGGACGCCGAAAGAGTGCAGGTCAGCGGGAGCGTCTGAAGGCGCGCTGCTCGCGTGCCCGCGGAACCGCGTCGAGCAGCGAGATCACCGTCGTTTCCGGAAGTGGCTCGGGCTGCTCGTTCGCCTGGTCGCGCAGCCCTTTGAGTGTTGCGGACAACACATCCGGATCGAGGTCGAGCCCAAGGGCCAAACGACGCGCGTTGACCGGGCTCGGCAACAGCTCACCGCGCTGCCAATCGCGGATCGACACCGGCGAGATACCTGACCGCTCCGCCAGCCCCTCGGGGGTCAGGTCGCGCTGCGCGAGCTGACGGCTGACCCACCGCCCGAACGCCGTACGCAAGGGAATCCGGGTGCGATCGGCCGGGCCGCGCGGAGCTCGAACCCGACGAACTGCGGTCTCGGACACGATCGGGTCGAACCACTCCCGTTCGATGCCGAGGTCCGTCGCCAATCGGTCGGCCTCGTCCGGCCGTAGGCGGCGCGTCGGGGGTCCGTTGATGATGCTCGCCAGCCCGGGGACACCCAGATGATCGGCATAGGCGCGGTAGGAGAGTTCGAGCGCGGTACGACGCGCGTCGATTCGCTCGCGGAGTTCGAATATCTGGCGACGGCGGGTAGGCATGGGGGCGGTCAGGCTAGCGAGGCTGCGTATGTTGATCCGAGCACGAGCGCCAGCGGCTGGTTCGAGAGGGGCGAACCAGCCGGTAGCCTGCGGCCATGCAAATCGCGTTCTTCGTGTTCGACGATTTCACTGCGCTCGACGCGGTCGGCCCCTACGAAGTGTTTCGACGCATGCCGGGGACCGAGTGTGTCTTCGTTGCTCCCGAGGCGGGGCCCATTCGTGACCACGCCGAGACCCTCACCGTCTTCGCCGACGCCGCAATCGACGACGTCCCGAGCCCCGACGTGCTGGTTGTCGCCGGAGGCGTCGGCGAAGCACAGATGCGCACCGACGAACGCGTCCTCGACTGGGTACGCGCCGCGCACGCCAGCACCACCTGGACGTCCTCGGTCAGTACCGGCGCGCTCATTCTGGGAGCTGCAGGAATCCTCGAAGGTCGCGAAGCCACCACCTATTGGCTCGCACGAGAGCTCCTCCAGAAGTACGGCGCCACCCTCGCCGAGGATCGCGTCGTCATCGACGGGAAGGTCGCGACCTCGGCCGGCATCACCGCCGGCATCGACTTGGCCCTCGAACTCGTCGAACGCATCGAAGGTGACGTGATCGCCCAGTCCATCCAACTCGCCCTCGAGTACGACCCCGACCCGCCGTTCGACTCGGGGTCACCCGAAACGGCGCCCGCCGTGATCACCGAGTTGGTCCGAAACCAGAGCCGATTCGCGCCGCGCCCCACCTGACGGACTCAGCCGGCTTGGAGCCTGGGTCGTTCGGCCCAACTCCATCGTCGGCCCGGTTCTGCGGCATTCGGGCGTCGAAGCGGCCGACCCAAGAGTGCATGGGATGGTTTCGCCGCGACTCCACCTCCGATGAACAGTCGTTTCGTCACGGCTCCGGTCACGACTCGCTCGCCGACGTGATCTCCGAGCAGTCGCCCAAGTACGACGCGCCCGAGGACGTGACTCGCCCGCGCGGGCGCGCGTACCGCCTCCACCCCGACGAGGCGCCACCGACCCCGAAAGAGCCCGGCTGGATTCCACCGCTCCACGCGATTCCCGACGCCGATGGCGACGGCGACGCCGTGGTTCGCCACCTGTGGGAGCGCGCCGACAACCGGACAGGCGGGCACCAAGCATCGTGATCGGGGACCGTCGGCCGTAGCATCCGGTGGCGATGCCTCTATCACTGTTCCTCGCCGAAGCGTCCCTGCAGTTCGGGTTCTGGTCCACGCTCTTCGTGATCATCCCGTGGATCGTCACAATTGGATGGGTGGCGAGCCGCATGCTCGGCATCCGCATCGGGTTCTGGCGCGCCGCCATTGCAGCAGCACTGGGTTGGATCATCGGGTTGGCCCTAGCCATCGTCTCGCTGCGCGACACCAGCGCCAGCGCAACGCTCATCGTTCTGATCGCCATCGCGTTCGGCGTGCTCGTGACCATGCCCATCGTGATCGTGCTCGACATGGTGTCACGCCGCGCCATGCCCCACCGCCGTCGTTCCCGGTGGTGGCTCCACCCACTGCGCGCAATCAAGGCCAGGTTCGCGCCCTACGGGCGCCTGCGGGAATTGCTGCGCAATGCGCGCCACGAGAACCTGCTCCACATGCGCTACGCCTCGGGCAGCGCGTTCGCGTCCACCGATTTCGCGCGCCGACTCCGCAACGTGCTCGAGGAGTCGGGTGGCATGATGGTGAAGTTCGGTCAGATCGCATCGACCCGCACCGACGTACTCCCGGTTGCCATCACCACCGAACTGTCGTCATTGCAGTCCGACGTGAAAGCAGTGCCCTACACGCAGGTCGCCGAAGTCATCGAACAGGAACTCGGCGAACCCGTTGACCGCGCGTTCGCGTCGTTCGACGCCGAACCGCTGGCCGCTGCGTCCATCGGCCAGACCCACCGGGCCCGCTTGGTCGACGGTGGGCCGGTCGTGGTGAAGGTGCAGCGACCGGGCATCGACGAGCTCGTGGCCCGGGACGCCAGCGTGCTCCGCCTCGCCAGCCGCCAACTCGACCGGCGCGTCCCGGCGGCCAGTCAGCTCGGCATCACTGACCTGGTCGACGGGCTCGTCAACGGCATCACCGAAGAGCTCGACTACACGCACGAGGCCAGCGCCGCCACCAGGGTTCGGGCGAACCGAGCCAACGATGTTGGCATCGCCATTCCCGAGGTGTACTCGGAGCTCAGCACCGACCGCGTGCTGGTGATGGAGCAGGTGAACGGAGAGAGCATCGCCGATCCTTCGGCGCTCGATGCCAGTCCAGTCCCGCGCACGGAACTCGCACGGCGCCTACTGGCGTCGTTCATCAGCCAGGTGTTCGACGACGGGCTGTACCACGCCGACCCGCACCCCGGGAACGTGCTCATCGACGACGCCGGCACGCTGTGGCTCCTCGACTTCGGCGCGGTCGGCCGGCTCGACGCCACCACGCACGAAGCCATGAAGGAAATGGCGGCCGGATTCGCACTGAGTGATGCCTCGCTGGTTGCGCGCGGTGTCCGCCGCCTCACCGGCGACGACCTCAGTGTCGACCTGCGCACCTTGGAATCCGACCTGTCGGAGCTGCTCGGCAACGCACGCGGCGGAATCGACCCGGCATTGTTCGCCGAGGTGCTGCAGGTGATGCAGCACCACGAGTTACGTCCACCCGCAGCAATGTCGCTCCTCGGACGAGCGATGCTGACGCTGCAGGGAACGCTTTCCATCATCAGCCCCGAGTTCGACCTGGCCCACGAAGGCAACCAACTCGTACGTGCCGAAGCGCCAGCGATGGGCACACCCGAAGAGATTGCGCAACGCGAACTCATTCGCGCCCTCCCGGCGTTACGCACGTTGCCGGAACACGCCGAGACCATTGCGAACCAGCTGCGAGCCGGCGTGCTCAGCATCCGCACCGAGCGCTACGCCGGCAACGACCGCATGGTGGTGGAACGCTGGCTCGACCGCATCCTGGTGGCGGCAATGGGGAGCGCAACCGTCGTTGCGTCGGCACTGGTCCTCGTTGCGGGCGCGAACACCGAACCGGGTGGAGTGCGCAACACGCTCGGCACGCTCGGCTTCCTGGGCCTTGCCGGTGGGGCGATTCTGCTGCTGCGGACGACCGCCCAAGCGCTGCGCCGACTGCCCGTTCGCGACGACTGACCTGGACCGCGCCCTACTTGCGGCGCGACATGCGCCGACGAATGAGGTCGCGGCGCGCCTGCATGTCGCGGAAGGTGAGGCGCTCGACGTCGGGCGACACCCCGAAACTCGCCTTCACCGCGTCGAGGTCGAGCTCGACGGGATTGTTCGGGTCGAGTCCGAGCTCCGCCGCGATGCGCGGCCCGTGCCGCTGCACGAAGTACACGTACACCTTCGTGACTTCGGCGAGGATGTCGAGGTCGGGTGCGAGTGACGCAGTTGCACTCTCCAAGAAGATCAGGTTCTTCACGAAGAGCATCAATTCTTTGGGCGCCCGTGCGCCGTAATCAAGCAGCTTCTTGGTGAGTTCACGCAGCTCACCCACCAGTTCATCGGCTGACATGCGCGTGGGGTCCTTCACCGGACCGTCGAGCTCGAGATCGGCCACCACCGCGTCGAGATCGGTGTCGGGTGGGAACGCGCCCAGGTCACGCAAGGCCGCCAGCTGGGCTTTCACATCGCCGGCGGTACCCATCACGAGCAACCGCATGAACGCGAGTCGTCGAAAGTTGCTGAGTCGCCCGGTGATACCGAAGTCGAGCAGCGCAGTTCGGCCGTCGGCCTGCACCATCAAGTTCCCACCGTGCAGGTCACCGTGGAACACGCCGTGGAGCAACGCACCTTCAAGGAACGCAATGAGGCCCGAAGTGAGGAGTTGTTGCGTGTCGATGCCGGCTGCATGCATCGACTCGACGTCGTCGAAGTCGTAGCCGTAGAGGCGTTCCATCACCATGACCCGACGCGTCACCAACTCGGGATGGGGACGCGGCACCACCATGTTGCGTTGGTCGGTCTCAGCAAGCATGCGCGCGATGTCGAGCATGTTCGCCGCTTCGAGTCGAAAATCGAGCTCTTCGATGATGGTCTCGGCGAACACTTCGACGAGCGCAGGCGGATTCGCCAACGCCGTCACCGGGATGCGGCCAATGAGGCGAGGTGCCAACCAACTGAGCGCTGCGATGTCGGCGCAGACTCGTCCGGCGATACCCGAACGCTGCACCTTCACCACCACTTCTTCGCCGGTGATCAGACGCGCGGCGTGCACCTGCGCAATCGATGCCGCCGCGATGGGTTCCTCGGAGAACTCGGCAAACACCGCGGAAAGCGGTGCATGGAGATCGTCCTCAACGGTTGCGCGCACCGCCGAGAACGGCTCGGGCGCCACTTGATCGCGCAGCAGCCTGAACTCATTGACGAGTTCCTCGGGGAACAACCCGTCACCCGACGAGATGATCTGGCCAAGCTTCACGTAGCTCGCGCCCAGGTACTCGAACGATCGACGGAGCCGTTGCGAGATACCCCGGCGCGATGCCTCGCGCCCTTGGCGACGGTCGACCGCCCACCACATTCCGATCGCGGAACCCACCGAGGCCACGGCGGCCACCAGCCGCTCCACCGGCGGGAGGCGATCACCTTCGAGGAGCACCGGCACCGTGGCGCGGGTGCGATCCCGTAGGCGCTCGATGCCACCGAGCCACGTGATCTGGTCGGGGTCGACGACCCACGGGCCGCGATCGGTGAAGGCTCCGATGGCGAGGTCGGGCGAGCGCGTCGAGTCGGGGTCGAGTGAGGAATCGATCACAGCAGGGTATGCGGTGCGCGACCCCGGCCTGGATCGCCATTCAGCCGCAATCGCGACAGCGGCCCACCAGGTCGAGGCGATGCTGGGCCGCGGAGAAGCCGTGGCGATCGGCCACCTGGTCGAGCACGTGATGAAGGTCACGTTCGAACGCGTCGCTCACGGTGAAGTCGAACACGGCGCCGCACGATTCGCAGATCAGGTGGTGGTGGTGGTCAGTGAGCCCCTCGGCGAGTTCGTAGCGCGCCCATTCGTCGGCGCCGGCGACGCGCCGAACTGCATCGGCCCGCTCGAGGACGGCCAGGTTCCGATACACGGAGCTCTGGGCGAGGTTGGGGACCCGGTCGAGGAGTTCGGGCACGGTCGCAGGACGCTTGGCAGCCCGAAGCGCCTCGATCAGCGCCCGTCGTTGCTCGGTGTAGCGCTCGCTGCGTTGGCGCAGGCGGTCGGCAATCGCCGCGTGGACGTCGGACTTCATCTCGCCATCGTACGGGAATCGAGAATGGATGAGAACTGCGCGGACCACGTCAGCCGGAGGTGCGAAACCCGTCAGTCGCCCGTACGAGCGCATCCACGATGCCGGGTTCGAACGTGGAATGCCCGGCATCTGCAATCATCTCCAGGCGCGCTTCGGGCCACGCCCGGTGCAACGCCCACGCGCTCTCCGCCGGACAGACAACGTCGTAGCGGCCTTGCACGATGACCCCCGGGATCTTCCGGATACGCGCCACGTCGTCGAGCAACTGGTTCGGCGTACGCAAGAACCCACCGTTCACGAAGTATTGCGTTTCGATGCGCGCGAAGACGAGCAGCCACTCGTCGGACTCATCCGGCGGCTTGGGGAACAGGTAACTCGTTGCGAGTTCCCAGCGGCTCCATGCTTGCGCCGCTGCCATGGCCACCGCTTCATCGGCGCCGTGGAGTCGCGAGTGGAACGCGCGCAACAGATCCCCGTGTTCTTCCGGCGGAATGGCCGCCAGATAACGCTCCCACGCGTCGGGGAACAGCCGGCTCGCACCCGATTGGTAGAACCATTCGATCTCGCGCGGGCGCAACAAGAACACGCCGCGCAACACGAGTTCCGTTACCGATTCGGGATGAGTCTCGGCGTACGCGAGGGCGAGTGTGGAACCCCATGAGCCGCCCAACACGAGCCAGCGCTCGATGCCGAGGAACGTACGGATGCGCTCGATGTCGGCCACGAGATCCCAGGTCGTGTTGTGCTCCACCGAACCCAGGGGCGTGCTCTGGCCGCACCCTCGCTGATCGAACAGGACGATTCGGTACACCTGGGGGTCGAAGAGCCGGCGGTAGTCGGTTTCGATGCCGCCGCCGGGACCCCCGTGCAGGAACACCGCCGGCTTCCCGCAGGGATTCCCGCACTCTTCGATGTGCAGTTCATGACCGTCCCCCACGGCAAATCGGTGCGTGGCGTACGGCTCGATTTCGGGATACAGCGTGCGGCGCACTTCAGCCATTGGGGCCTCCGGGGCGGGATCCGTGCGGGTGACGGGGTGGCATGACAGCCCAGATCACAACGATGTAGTTTGTCACCGTGCATTGTTCGCGACCTGACTGCAATGCGCCGGCGGCGGCCCTGGTGGCCTTCGAGCCCGGCCGACGAGTGGCGCACCTGTTGTCCGTCACCGCAGACAGTGACGCGTGGGGCGTGTGTCGCCGCCACGCCGAAACGCTGGTGCTGCCGCGCCAATGGGTACTGGTCGACGACCGTCCCGACGCCCCCGCATTGTTCGCGCTCCCCGACGCGCCGCGCGCGGCACAACGGGCCGTAGCCGCCGCCAGCACCGGGCGCCGACCCGACCGCGACCCCGGCGGCATTCCGCTTCCGCTCGACGTGCCGGTCGCCGATGCTCCGCCGGCCTCCGAGCCAGTCATCACCGAGGTCGAAGTGGAATCGGTGTCGCTCTGGAACGGCCACTTCGCACCCGTCGACGCCAACACCGAGATGGGTGGCGTCCTGGCGGCTCGCACGCCGCTCCTGCAGCGCGCGTTCCGCGCCGCACGCGCCGGCTGACTCAGCGGAACTGGCTGATCCACTCACGCAATTCGAGGATCGGGCCGTCACCGCGTTCCAACGCCGGTGTTTCGTGATGGACCCGGTGTGACCACAGTGCAATGTCGCGGTTGATCTGCTGCCGGCTGCCTTCCACGAACGCCTTCACCAATGCGGCATCGGTATCAGGAGCAAAGCGGAACTGAACGCTGAACTCCACTGTGCAGTCGCTCCGCGGCGTGAACGTGGCGAGTGCCCCACCGTCGAAGAGCCCGGTGTATTCCGTGTACGTGATGCCGGGACCCACTGCGTCGATGTCGATGCGACCGGCGACCGGCCCCCGCGGCGTGGCGTACTGCTGAGTGGTCCGGAACCGCGCGATCGGTCCGTCGAAGGTGGCCGACTCGAGCACCGGTGCCGCCGCCACGCCATGGACCGTTTCGAAGTGCACGGTGTCGGCCGCGTTTTCCACGAAGTCGTCGACCGTTGCGGTGATCACGCCGAAGTAGAGCGGATCCGGCGCGATGACATCCTCGCGCTCGAACCACGGGAACGTCGGAAGCGCGAACGGCTCGTCGCCCCCCAACCACACGAACACCATCGACGCGCGTTCGGCAACTGGCACCGGAATCGCCTGCACTCGCGGCAGCGCTCCCGTGGAGTACGGCACCTCACACACCACCCCGGAAGGGTCGAATCCCCAACCGTGGAACGGGCACCGCAACGTGGTGTCGTGCACCGTGCCGCCGTACCCGAGGTGCGCGCCGAGGTGCGGGCAGTGCGCATGGTTGGCATGGGCGACACCGGCGCCATCGCGCCAGACCACCAAGTCCAGCTCGCCCACCCGGGCGGGCACGGCGGTCGCCACGTTGACGGCGCCGGCACCCTCGAACCAACCTGACTGCACCTGCACGATTGCCGAGCGTAGGTGACACACTTGGGTCTCTCGCCCGCTCCGGCGTTCCTGGTTCCCACGATGACGACTTCGACCACCGACATGGTTCGCTACACCCGCCCGGCCCCAGCAACGTTGGGGTTCACCGGGTTGCTCGAACGCGTCACCGGACTCGGGATGGGGGCCGCGGGAATCGCCATGACGGCGTCGGTCGACGCAATCGAACGGTTCGTGCCCACCGAGCCAACGGCCACCAACGACGAACGGATGTCGGGACCGATGGGCGACGTGGTGCACCTCGTTCCGGGCGCGCTCTTGGGTGTGGGCTTCGCCATGCGGCGAGCGCTCCTCGCCACGTCCGGAGCGATCGAGCGCAACGTGGCGCGCGCCGTCAACACCGTAGGACGGCCTCAGATCGTGCAAGCTCCCATCGGAGCCGCCGAGCGCTACCTCGACAAGTGGAACGCGCTGGGCACCCATGAACAGCAGCACAACGAAGCACTCGTCACCGAGTTCACCCGCCGCTTGGCGCCGGCACTCGCCGAGGCCATCGTCACGAGACTCGACGTAGCGGAACTCGTCGAGCAACTCCCGATCGACGCCATCATCGATCAGGTCGATGTGAACGCACTGCTGGCCCGCGTCGACGTGACGGAGGTCATCGATCGCGTCGACCTGAACCAGTTGATCGAACGTGTGGACATCAACCAGGTGATGAGTCGCGTCGATCTCGACGCGCTCCTCGCTCGCGTCGACATCGGACCGATTGCACAACGTGTCCTCGATGAAATCGACATCAGCGCCATTGTGCGCGACTCCACCGGCAGCGTGGCGGGCGACCTCGTCGACGGCGGCCGGGTCACGGCAATGCGGCTCGATGACTTCACCGCTCGCATCACCGACCGCATTCTCTTCCGTCGTGCGCCGCGCAAACTCGTGGTGGAGGAGTACGACATCGATGCGTCCGAGCATCCGGCAGCGGGGACGCGCCATGACTGACATTGCGCCGGTGCCGCCCACCTCACCGCATGCCACCCGGCGCGCCACTGCCGTGCGCAGCCCCTACGCGCGCGAACGTCAGGGCCTGCGCGCCGGCTTCCCGTCACGACTCACCGCCGACCTCATCGACCTCGGAATCGTTGGCCTCATCTACGTCCTGGGACTGCTCATCGTGGGTGTGGTCAAGTTCCTGTTCAACGGAGGCTCGTTCGGCCTCGCGAACCCGGGCCCCACCACCACCGTTCTTGCCGAGTACCTCATCGCCAGTATCTACCTGCTCACTGCATATCTGAGCACCGGGCGCACCGTCGGCAAGCAACTCATGGGCTTGCGAGTGGTCACCACTCGGGGCGGCTCGCTGCGCGCTCCCGCAGCGCTGCTGCGCACCGCGATCGTGATCTCCTTCGGTTGGGTGAGTCTTGCGTGGGCGATCATCAGCCGGAGGAACGCGGCGGTGCACGACATCTTGGCGCGGACTGCGGTGGTCTACGACTGGACGCTGGAATAGCGCTCCGCGTTCAGGCGCCCGTGACGGCACGCCGGAATTCGAACTGATCGCTCCCCAACACCTTGTCCCGCCGCAGCAGGAACTGGTCGTGCAACAGATCTGGTTCCGAGAGTGGAAACGGAATCACCCAATCGGTGTCCACAAACTGCTGATGGGCCGCCCACGCGATGGTCCAATACGACAGCCACCCAAACGGGGGGGCCTGCGGCGTGATGATCCACGCGAACCATGCCACCGTCTGGTCGGTGATACGCGGCTCGACACCGAACGACAACACGCGCCACCCGCCGATGACCGCTTGGGCCGCCGATTCGAGCCGGCGCATGACTCCGGGCGGAACCGAGTTGGGATCCTCGGCAACGATGCGTTCCACGAACGCAGTCGCCGCGGGCGAGGGCTGGTTGCGGTACTCGGTGGCCAGGGCGTGGAGCGCAAGGCCGATGTCGTCCTGACGGCGCTCGGCGGCACGCGGATCGGGAACCCGCGCTTCACCCAGACGACGAGGTGGGCCCTGGAGAAAGTGGGGGATGTACCCCTTGGGTCGGTCACCGCGCGTCGGCATGGTTGAACATCGTGCCACGCGCGCGGTGGCACCTTTGGGCACGGGGCCAAGCTGCGACTGCGAAACTGGCATCGACTGCACAACGAAGGAGTGGTCGTGACCACCATTGCGCATTGGGTGAACGGCGCTCCATGGGCCCCGCCCGGATCTCGCACGAGCCCGGTCTTCGACCCCGCGAACGGCCTCACTACGGCCGAAGTCAGCCTGGCATCGTCAGCCGACATCGATCACATCGTTGCGACGGCAGCTACGGCGTTCACCCAATGGCGCGACGTCTCTCTGGCTCGCCGCGCTCGCGTGTTGTTCGCGTTTCGTGAGCTCCTGGAGCACCGAAGCGACGAACTCGCAGCTGTGATCACCGCCGAGCACGGCAAAGTGTTGGCCGACGCACGCGGCGAAGTCAGCCGTGGGCAAGAAGTCGCCGAGTTTGCCTGCGGCATCCCCCACCTGCTGAAGGGATCGTTCTCCGATCAGGTCTCCACCGGTACCGATGTCACATCCATGCGCCTCCCGTTGGGGGTCGTGGCCGGTATCACGCCGTTCAACTTCCCGGCGATGGTGCCGCTGTGGATGGCACCCATCGCGATTGCGTGCGGGAATGCGTTCGTCCTGAAGCCATCGGAGCGCGACCCGTCGGCTGCGCAATTCCTGGCCGAACTGTGGCGCGATGCCGGCCTCCCCGACGGCGTGTTCTCGGTTGCCCACGGAGATCGCGAGGCCGTCGACGCGCTGTTGGTACATCCCGAGGTTCGCGCGGTGAGCTTCGTGGGTTCCACACCCATTGCGCGCCACGTGTACGAGACCGCCACAGCGCACGGCAAACGCGTGCAAGCCCTCGGAGGCGCGAAAAACCACATGGTCGTGCTGCCCGACGCCGATCTCGAAGCCGCGGCCGACGCGGCTGTCAGTGCGGGCTATGGCTCGGCCGGCGAGCGGTGCATGGCCATCTCGGTCATCGTTGCGGTGGGCGACGTGGGCGATCAGTTGGTGCCCATGATCCGCGAACGCGCCGCTGCGTTGACGGTTGCCGACGGTCGCACTGCGGGTGCCGACATGGGCCCGGTCATCACCGCCGCGCACCGCGACCGTATTCGTGGCCTCGTGGACGGCGGCGTGCGCGACGGAGCAACGCTGGTGCTCGACGGTCGCGACCTCGTCGTTGAAGGGTGCGAACGTGGGTTTTTCATCGGGCCGTCTCTCTTCGACGGCGTCACGAGCGCGATGGAGATCTACCGCGAAGAGGTCTTCGGCCCCGTCTTGTGCGTGGCGCGCGTCAGCTCCTACGACGACGCGCTCGCCTTGGTGAACACGAACCCCTACGCGAACGGCGTTGCGCTCTTCACGAGCGACGGCGCTGCTGCCCGTCGCTTCCAGCGAGAAGTCGACGCCGGCATGGTGGGCATCAACGTGCCCATCCCCGTTCCCATGGCGTACTACTCATTCGGCGGCTGGAAGCAGTCGCTCTTCGGCGACACCCACGTGCACGGCCCCGAAGGCGTGCACTTCTACACCCGTGGCAAGGTGGTCACGTCGCAGTGGGGTGACCCCGCTCGCCGCGGGCCCGACTTGGGATTCCCCACCAACTCCTGACCAGCGTCGCGTTCACCGCCCGCGGCTCAGGACTCTGGCGCTGACGCCGTCGGGCTGCTTTCGCTCGCGATCTGGCGCAGCGCGTCCTGCACGACATCTTCCACGTGGGTCGGGTCGATGCCGAGCTTCGCACCGATGTGCACTGCCCAGATCTCGGCGCGCAGGTTGTTCTCGAAGTCCATGTCACTTCGCAACTCTGCGCGTTGCGCTTGGCGGTTCTGACTCACCATGACGAACGTGGAGAGGAAGATGGCTTCCAGGCTCACGATCATGGTGAGCAGGCCGTAGGGATACGGGTCGAACTTCAGCGCTGCGCCCAATACGCCCAAGTTCAACAGGATCCAGATCCCGAACCAAACGGAGTGGATGTACACGAACTTGAGGGAGCCCGCGAAGTTGGTGACCTTGTCCGCAGCGCGGTCCTGCGCGCGCGACAGCAAGCCAACGAGGATGTTGACGTTCTTCGCGTGCACATTGGTGGGACTGAACATTCGGCCGTCCTGCACGCCGTCGGCGGCGTCGAGGGCTTGACACGCCGGGCAGCCGCGGTGGGCGACCAGCGTGGGGTCGGCAGGCGGAGGCATGTTGGTCATGGCTTCATTTTCGGCCGCCGCAGCTCGGCAGCACAGTCATTCGGCCAACCGTTTCCGGCTGGTTCGCACCCAGCCGCCGTGGGGGTAGCGTTTCCTCGACCTTGGAGGTGCCCCATGCTCACACCCGACACCAAGCTCGTCTCGGTCGACGACCACGTCGTGGAACCAGCCCATGTCTTCGAGCGCTACATCGAACCAAAGTTCCGCGACGCGGCGCCCCGCATCATCGAGCAAGACGGCGGCGAAGGATGGCTGTACGAAGGTCGCTTCTTTCCGTTGTCGTTCCAAGGCAACGTGCACACCCGTCGCTTCCGCGACGGAGAGGCCGGCAAGGGCGGAGACCTCTACGCCCGTCGCTACGACGACATGATCCCGGCTGCCTACGACGTCCACGAGCGCATCAAGACCATGGATGAAGATGGCGTCTGGGCCGAGCTCGCGTTCCCGACCTTTCCCCGCTTCGCGGGCACGTTGTTTCTCGAGATGAACGACAAAGACCTGGCGCTCGCCTGCATCTGCGCGTGGAACGACTGGATGATCGACGAGTGGGCGGGCTCGTACCCCGATCGCCTCTTGCCGCAATGCATCGTGCCGCTCTGGGACACCTCGCTCGCCGTCGCCGAGATCGAACGATGCGCAGCCAAAGGACACAAAGCGATCTCATTCGTGGAGAACCCGTACCCGCTCGGTCTGCCGTCGTTCCCCACCGGCCATTGGGACCCCGTGTTCGCGGCGGCAGCTGACACCGGTCTGCCGCTGTCGATGCACATCGGCACCTCAGCCAGCCTCATGGTGAACCCGTCCCCCGAAGTCACGCCATCACTGCGCATTGCACTCTGTGGTGTGAACTCGATGAGCGCGCTGGGCGACCTCATCTACAGCGGCGCAATGGACAAGCACCCGAACCTCAAGATCGCGCTGAGTGAGGGCGGTGCCGGCTGGGTGCCCTACGTGCTCGAACGCCTGGATTACACGTGGGAACGCAGCCGCTACGAAGGCCTCCTGAACGAGCGCGCACCGTCGCAGGTGTTCGCCGACCAGTTCTGGGTGTGCATGATCGTCGACCATTACGCGATCGCGAACCGGCATCGCATCGGCCTCGCGAAGTTGATGTGGGAAGCCGACTTCCCGCACAACGACGGCAACTACCCGAACAGCCGCAAGATGCTCGCTGAGGGGCTCATCGACGTACCCGACGACGAAGCGAAGCAGATCGCCGAAACCAACGCACGCCAGCTCTACAACTTCTGGTGATCACGCGAAGCGTGACCGGCGTCAGTTCGGCGATGGGGTCCCGTCGGTGACCTGGCCATCGAGGATGTGCACCACCCGATCGGCGTAATGCGTGATGCGTTCGTCGTGCGTCACCACGATGGCGGCCGTGTTGCGAGCCTTCATCTCCGACTGGATGAGCGCCATCACCTGTTCGCCCAGTTTGGTGTCGAGCGCCGAGGTGGGTTCGTCGAAGAGCACGAGTTCAGGGTTGTTCATCAAGGCGCGCCCGATTGCCACCCGCTGGCGCTGACCACCCGAGAGCTGCGCCGGAAGGTTGTTCGCCCGGTCGGCCAGATCGAGTTCTTCGAGTAGCTGCTGGGCTCGCGCCTTGGCCGCCGCACGATTGCGCGCCCCGATCTCGTCGACCACCAGCAAGTTCTCGCGCGCGGTGAGGAAGGGCACCAGGTTCACGCTCTGGAACACGAAGCCCACCTTGTCGCGTCGGAACTCAGTGAGCTGCTTGGCGGAATAGGTAGTTATGTCGTGACCGCCCACCACCACCGTGCCGCTGGTGGCCGACAAGATGCCGCCGGCAATGGAACACAGCGTGGTCTTGCCCGAACCCGATGGGCCCACCAACGCCACGATCTCGCCCACACCAACGCTCAGGTTTGCGTGGTCGAGCGCGGCGATCTCGGTGTCGCCCATTGTGTAGACCTTGCGCACGTTCTCGAGTTCGAGCGCATTCGTCGGCGCGGCGGCCGCCGCAGTTTGTTCGTTGGTGGTCATGATCCACTCCCAATGGCCGACGCCGGGTCGATTCGCAACACCCGACGGAGCGAGAACGCGCATCCCACGATGGATGCGATCAACAGGTAAGCCGCACTGGTCACCCCGCGCAGTCCGGTGAGCTGATACGGAATGGAGCCCGGCGGAATGAGCAGCTGCAACAACACTGCGAGCGCGCCGCCGATCCCGCACGCCACGATCGTGACGATGACCGCCTGGAGCACCACGCCGGCGAACAACGTGCGCGAGCGCGCCCCGATTGCCTTGAGCACGCCGTAGAGCGCCGTGCGTTCCACCGTGAGCAGCGCGAAGAAGAGGGCAACCACCACGATGGCCACCACGACCGTGACCCCGATGATCTGGTTGAACACGCTCTCTTGTTGTTCGACACCCGGAAGCGCCCGCGCCGCGGCATCGACCGTGAGCGTGGTCGTCGCGCCCGTGGTGGCCTGGTCGATGTCCTTCGCAACTTCCGTAGCGGACCCCTTGGTCTGCACCACGAGCGCCTGGGAGGCGCCGGGGGCCAACCGCGCATCCGGCCGGTTGGCGCTCTGCACGTCGCGCCAGGTCTCGGGACTCGCCCACACCGACCGCTGCCCCTCGTAGGCCGTACCCGACACGAAACCGACGATGGTGACCGGTGCGCGGGCCGGCCCCAACAAGATGGTCATGCCCCGTTTGACGCCGTTGGCTTTGAGCGTGTCGTCGGCGATTCCCTGGCCGCGCGGAGGGATCGTTACGACGCCCTTGGGTGGCGTCTCCGTTCCGAAGATCGCAACGTTCGCCAAGTCCCGGGCGCCGCGCTCGGGAACCCGTGCGCCGAGCTGAACGACGCTCAGCCCAGAGACTGCGGTGACTCCCGGGACGGCTTGGATCCGCGCGCGCTCCTCGGCAGTGATGCGCGAGCGCAGGAACGAGTTCTCCGCCGTGGATGAGTACACGATGAGGTCGCCCCGCTGCGCATAGATCGCGCCGGTGGATTGCGAGATCAGACCGTCGAGCAATCCCCCCAGAAGCATCAGCAAACTGGCAATGAGCGTGAGGATGACGACGGCCGTGACGAATCGGCTCGGCCGCCGCACCAGTTCCCGGAACGCGATCCTCATGATCCCACTCCTGCGCCCGTGGTCGCCTCGATGGGATCGATGCGCAGCACGCGCCGGGCCGAGAACAATGCGCTGACGAGACCGAGCACCAGGAGCAGCGTGCACCACACGATGACCGGAACCGTCTCGAATCGCAATGGGATCGCTCCAATGGTTTGTTGGGACAGCGGCGCGTATAGCGCAACTCCGATCAGCAGTCCGACGCCCATCACGATGAGGACCTGCACCATGAGGGCACGCACGAGTCGCTTCGACGGGGCGCCGATCGCACGCAGCAGCGTGAGGGCATTGGCCTTCTGGAACGTGAGGATCAGGAAGAACAGACCGGTGACGAACGGCACCACCAGCGCATAGAGCAAGAAGATGAGGAAGAACGACTGCCGCACCTGCGCGACCCCGGGGGTCTTGGCGGCGGCATCCTGCTTGGTGAGCGCATCGGCGTCGAGACTCGCCGCATTCACGTTTTTCACGAGTTGTGCGTTCGACACACCCGGCGTCGGGGCCACCCCAATGACGTTCGGCAAGATGACCGTGGCGTCGGGGTTCACTGCCCGCACGGCGCGTTCATAGGTGGGATACGTAGTGAACATCGTGGGGTTCGCGAACAGCGAGATGTTCTTGGCCCGACCCACCACCGTGACGTCATAACCACCCGGCTCGACGCGCACGCGATCACCGATCTGCCACCCCGCCCCAAGTTCGTCGCCGACCACGGTTTCGCCCTCAGTCTTGGGCAGCCGACCGGCGACCACCGTGGTGGGCGCACCGAGCTTGGGATCCTGGTAGCCGATGATGGTCGCCGACTTCTGCGCTGCGCCGACCGTCACCGTGAAGGTGCCCTGGCCGATACGGCCATGGGCGCCGACACCGGGCGCACCGTTGATCTTGGCTTCGAGGGGTGGCGTGATGATCGAACCTTGCAGCGTGCGCTGCCCGTCAACGCTGTACACGAGCACCGGCGCGCTCTGGTTGTCGATGGCACCGACGAACGCGCGCAGCAAGCCATCTTGCAGGGTTTGCTGAAACAAGATGAGAAACACGAGCAGCCCAATGGCGGCCATCAACAGTCCGAAGCGCACCTTGGCGCGTTTGATCTCTTTGACCGCGAGAAACACGGGTCTCTCTCTAGTCGATCAGGCGAAGTCGTGCGCCGCGATCGCGGCAACTGCCGCAGCCGCGGCCGCACTCGCTGCCCCGGTGGCACCCCGGCCGAGCTTCATCATCGTGGGGATCCGGCCCGGGTGCCGCAAGAAATAGCGCAGCGCGGGCCCACGCTTGATGGCCCCGGTGCTGTCGAGCAGCGCCAAGACGTCATCATCGAGGCCCCCGTCGCCAGCCACATCACTGATGCCACGGAACGCACACCATGGCACGTTGCGTTCCGCGCACACCGCGGCCACCGCCGCCGTCTCCATGTCGAGCGCAACCACTCCCTGCGCTTTGAGCGCGTCGAAGCGCGTCGGATCGGTGATCAACTCGTCGGAAGTGGAGACGCACCCATTCGCCACGTGATCACCGATCACCGACGACTCGTACATGACGCCAGTGGCCGCATGGTGCGCGTGGGTCGGGACGATCAGGTCGCCCACCGCCGCGAACGGTTCCAAGCCACCAGCGATGCCGCTCACCACCACATGGTGCGCTTCGCCGTCGGCGAGCACCCGTTCGGTGGCTTCGTGGGCCAGCTTCGTGCCGATGCCTGTGATGGTGGCCACCACGTCGACATCACCGATGCGTCCCCGATGCAAGCCGTCGTGGCCCCGCGCCAGCGCAACGCGTTTCGCCAATGGCGCGAACTCGCTGGGCATCGGGGTGAGGATCGCAACCCTGGTCACAGCTTGGTGTCCAACGCTGGAAGCTCTCTGTCGTCAACCGTTTCAGTGAACGCCACGATTGCGTCGGGCGCGCTGCGTTCCCACGCCACGGCCCCGGCGCACGCCGAGATCACCCAGCCGGTTCCGATGACACCGCACCACGTCATGAGCGTCATGGCCACACCAATGGGCCCGAACCCGCTCCAACCCTCGATCAGCAACGGAATCGCGATTCGACCGGCGATGCGCAGCACGATCCCTTCGATCACCATGCCGGCGAACCCACTGAACACGAGGTACTTCCATCCCGTGATCCCACCTTGGACCAACAGGACGGGCGAAAACATCCAGAACACGAACGTGGGGATGCTCGACAAGAGGAACAGAATCAACAGCCAAGGACCACGCCAGCCGTGCGCAAAGAGAATCGCTTGCGAGCTGCTCATCGCTGCGAGGTAGAGCACGAACCACACCGTTCCGCGCCACAACCGCGTGCCGAAGCCGAACTGTTCGCGCCGCCAGGCAAATGCGAACATGCGCGCCACGGTGATGGCCATTGGGATGCCCCAGGCCAGGAAACCGAGCAGGCCAACCAAACTGAGCGCTGAGGTGACGCTCGTCGACGTACCGAACGTGCGCCGCACCGTGCGGTCGTACGGCGCTTCGATGCCGGTTTCGCGGATGAAGAGGTTGCCGAAACTGCCGTGCGTGGTGAGCTGGGCGGCGTAGCTGAAACCAATGACCATCAGCGGAATGACCACGGTGAAGAGTTCGATGGCCAACAGCGCCGACTGGTTCACCCCGTCGATGTCGAAGAAGCGCTTGGTGACCGCAACCAGGTAACCGGTGCCCTTCTTCGCTTCGAGACGATCGGCCCGGTTGCGCAGCTGCTCGACCGCAGCCGCCGCTCGCTGTGTGGTCTTCGCCGTCGCGTTCGATTCGCTGGTCACGGAGATCGTTCTATCCGACCCTGACGCCTACTGGCATTGCTCCGGTCGCTACTTCTTGACCACCGCCGCAACCAGGTCGGCGATCTGGGTGTAGCCACTGGTTTGCGGGTGGATGTCGCGCAGCGTGCAATAGAAGGTGAGGTCACACACCTTCGCAACTGCGGTGGGCACTGTTCCGTACGGGGCCAGCGTCGTGGTTTCGGTGAGCGGCGTGTACCCGCCCGTTGCCGTAGTGACGTCGACGAAGGTGCCGCCCACGGACTCGTAGGTGCTCTTCAGCGTGGGGTTGATGAACTGCTGGAACGCGGTGACCGAAATTTGCGCCAAGCTCTGGTTCGCCGCTTGGTTCATGGGCGCCTGCGGGGCTGCGACCCATTGCCCCAGCACCACGTCGGGATAGGTGATGCCAACGATCTGCACGTTGGGGCCCGCAGCGTCGCGCAAGCCCTTCACCAACGTGGTCACGTTGGTTTGCACGTTCTTCACCGCCGTACCCACGCACCCGATTGGGTCAGGGTTCGCAGCACACGCAGTGACGTCGTTGCCGCCGATGGACACCGTGATGAGCGCAACCTTGCCTGAGTGGGCCTTGATGAAGTTCTCAGCCGCGGTCGCTTGCGGTTCGTTCGGGTACTGCTCGCCGTTGGGGCCGAGCGCCATCGGAGGACAACCGTTCGTCTGCAGAATCGACGTGGTGGTCGCGCCGCCGCAGCCAAAGTTGGCGAGCTGGACGTTGATGCCCTTCGCAGCCAGCTTCGGAACGAGTTGATAAACGAACCCGTTCGTGGTGTTGCCAGCAGGCTGGCCATTGTTTGCCGGCTGGTAGCCCGACGTGTACGAGTCACCCAGGGCCACGTAGAACTGCGACTCTGCCGGCTTGGCGGTCGTGCCAGCACTCGACTTCGCACTGGAACCACAGGCCGCGACCAGCGCGAGAAGCCCGGCGATCGCAATGAAAGGAAGCTGCTTCTTCATGCTCTCCAGCGTACGACTTGGGAGAGCCACTGGCGGACGCGCGGAACGCCATCCCGCTCTCGAGCTGGCATGCGGATCGCCGCGTCGCTCGAGGAGTCGATGCAGGGCTAGGACAGCGACCTTCCGATTCCGCGGACTTCGGTCGCCCGACCCGACAAGAGCATCATCGCACCATTGAGCGTGCGGGCCATCGGATCGAACCGACGCATTTCAACGAGCTCTGCGAGCTGTTCCACACTCATTCCGCTCGTCCCCTTGGCGCTTGCGACGGGTCCACGTTGTGGCGCCTCAGGCTCCGACTCCAAGTAATTGTCCACGAGCTGGAAGTGGCGAGCAGTGAGTTTTCCCGCTTCCAGCAGCACGCCATGAGCCGCACGGACAACCTCCTGACGCTCAGGGGTCAACTTCTGAATCGCATCACGCAACACATATGGATTGGCAAACGGCCGAACGTCGGGAACCGTTGCGATGGTGGCCCGAATCATCTCCGTGAGCGATCTGGCGTCGTTGCCGATCATCAGCTCCACTTGCTCCCGGTCGGCCCGGGTCAAGTACTCCGCTCTCGAATTGACGTGCTCCATGTATTCGTCGGAACGAAACCCGCAGAGCAGATCCAGTTCAATCTGCGCTGCCGAATCCGCAGCCGTTGGCGCGTGCCATTCCCGGCCGCCGATGACCCACGGAACGTTGTACTGGCGCAGCTCGCCCAAGAAGAACTCTTTGGTCAAGCTGCCCCTGAACCGCGAGAACTGCAAGCGCGCGGAACTCAGTTCGGACGCCGATTTGTTGAGCAGTTCCGCAACATCAGGAAGAACGGATAGTGAATGTGCCATGAGCGCAAGGTCAATGGTCCGGATGGCGGCCTCAATGTGCGCCAATGAGACTGCGACCACGTCGACAAACAAGTCTTCTTGCTGATCGCGAGTGAACGCGATTCGACCGTCACCCGTGTTCCAAAGGCAATAGGTGTACAGAGAATCGCGGGGTACGTGGCCAAGCGAATCGCCAAGCAACTGAATGAATTCTCCAGCTTCCAATGCATCAAGCGCAGCGCCAGGTGCACTCCTCCGGCGTTGTGCATGGCTCTCTAGTGACGACACGCCGAAGCCAACGAACCGCATGAGATCGCGACGATCTGCCTCGAGCTCGGGTATGCCAGCGGCGTGGGTTTGCTGCAGCAGTTCTTGCAGCTCGCGTCGCAGCTGCCCGAATGCATCGTCGCGATTGGGAGCATCTTCGTTGAGCGCCGACATGCGGGTCTTGCACCAGATGGACCAGTCGGAGAGCAGCCGTCGCGTCATACATGCGACCGTAAAAATCACCTGCCAACATGGCATCCGTGGAAACACGGAACTGTCAGAGCGGATGCCGAAGACACATATCCGTGGAATCACTGATGAAGGCGGTCTGGCGCTACTCCACACTTGAGTCGCAAGCGACGCGATCGAATGGTCAGGGCAATGAACGCAAGTAACGAGCTCGGCGCAAGCGCATGAAGGCGGGCGTGGTTGGAGGAATGGGTCCTCGATCGATGGCGCGTTGGTACAACGAGGTCATTCGCTACTGCATCGAAGTGCGCGGGGTCTCTGCGAACGACGGCTTTCCTCACCTCATGATGACCAGCACGCCGGTACCGGATCTTGTCCACGACGACAGGCGCCGCCGCGATGTCCTCGCCATGATCAGAAGCGATCTGGCCGCCCTCGAAGCCACCGGTGCCGACTTTCTTGCCATCGCATGCAACACCGTGCACACCTTCTTCGATGAACTCGCGGAGCAGCGCCGCGTGCCGCTCCTCAACATGATCGATCTCACCGCCAACACGGTCCTAGAAGCGCAGCCCCAATCAGTGTTGGTGCTCGCAACACCCACCTCGATGCAGCAAGGGCTCTATGCCTCGACCCTGGAGAAGTGCGGGCTTCAGGTCGCACTACCCCCGCGCTCCGATTGGGATCGACTCGGGGAGGTCATCTCGCGTCTCGTCGGGGGTCAAGACACCAGCGACGACCGCGCTTGGGTCCGCTTGTTGGTGCATCCCCACGTCGATGTCGTGGTTCTCGGATGCACCGAATTGGGCTTCGCCTTCGAGGACCGCGACCACGAACACGCGGTGGCCATCGTGGAACCACTCGCCGTATTGGCGCAACAGGTCGCAGACCTGTGCCTCAACCCAACCGACCAGAGCGCTCAGGCCCTGGATCGACACGCTGCAATCCGACAGGAGTTCAAGTGAGCACCGATAGCCCGCGCACCCTTTCAGCGATCCAGCCCACGGGCGGGATTCACCTCGGCAACTACCTGGGCGCTCTGCGCAACTGGGTCATCGACCAGCACACGACGGACGCGATCTACTGCATTGCCGACCTGCACGCACTCACCGTGCCGCGTGACCCAAGAGAACTTCACGAACAAACCATCGAACTGGCGAGTGCGCTCATCTCCATTGGGCTGGATCCCGATCAGTGCACGTTGTTCGTACAAAGCCACAATGCAGATCTGCACACGCAGCTCGGATGGCTGATGGAATGCACCGTCACTGTTGGCGAGTTGCAGCGCATGACCCAATTCAAGGCCAAGGGAGCCGGGAAGCAGTCGGTCACCGGCGGACTGCTCACGTATCCAGCACTCATGGCAGCAGACATCCTCGTCTACAACGCTGAACGCGTACCGGTTGGCGAAGATCAGCGTCAGCACGTGGAACTCGCACGCGATGCCGCAGAGCGCTTCAACAATCGTTACGGAAACACCTTCGTGGTTCCGGCAGCCGTATTGCCCCCAGCCGGAGCGCGAGTGATGGACCTCGAAGATCCCACTCGGAAGATGTCCAAGTCGTCGGAGTCTGCGAATGGAACGGTCTATCTGTTCGACGACCCAGCGTCCATCGAGAAGAAGATCCGACGCGCCGTGACCGACAGCGAGAACGTTGTCGCGTTCGATCCCGTCAACAAGCCCGGCGTCTCGAACCTGCTCGCCATTCTGGGTGGAGTGACGGACCGGACGCCGGAAGAGGCCGCCGTAGGGTACTCGTCATACGGGCAACTCAAGAATGACGTTGCCGAAGCAGTAGTCGAGGCGCTCCGCCCGATTCAGGAGCGGCACGCAGCGTTGAGTCGCGACAGCGCCGAGCTCCTTCGACTGCTCGATGTGGGAGCGCTGAAGGCTCGCGAAGTGGGATCAACCGTCGTCGACCTGGCGAAGAGCAACATCGGTCTTGTCGCGTCAGGAACCCGCGCATTCGAGCAGCTCATCTCGCGGTCAGGAGAGCGAGCAGCGTCGCCCCGCCTCGGCCGCGGCATCGAACGCTGACGACAACGGCCCCGCACAAGGCGGGGCCGGAGTTCAGAGTGTGGCGCGCTCGGAGGGATTCGAACCCCCAACCTTCTGATCCGTAGTCAGATGCTCTATCCATTGAGCTACGAGCGCAGGATTGCGGATGACGATCCTACACGAGGCCCCGAATCGAGGGCTTGGCCCGATGCAGACCGGGGCCCAGCCGGACCGGGACCCCATGAGCGCCCGGTAGGTTCGCAGCACCATGGAACCGGTTGGCCAAATCCTGCGTGACCTGTGCATCCAGACACTCGACGCTGCGGCCATCCCATGCGTTGCCACCATGCCCGCCGTGCCCGAGATCTGCGCCCACGACGGCGGCATCACCATCGGTGTCCTCGGCACGCTCATCGACGTGGTCGGCGGCACCGCCGCGATCAACGGTGTCCACCCCGACTGGATCGCCACCGCCGACGCAGCCATCCACCGGTTCGCACCGGTGACGCCCGGCGATCACGTGACTGGCGCCGCGCGCATTGTGCGCCGGGGCACGTCGACGGTTGTCACCGAAATCGACTGCACCAACGGCGCCAACGAACTCGTAGCCAACGCCACCATGACCTTTGCGGTGCTCCCGCAAGCGGGACAACCGGCGGTCCTCACCCCCACGCGCGTTTCGGCTCCCCCCGAACCCGAGCGCGGACTGTCGGGGCCGCTGGCCACCGACTTGGGCATAGAGATCGTCGACGATGCGCTGTTGCTCCCCATCGCTCGACGCGTCCGCAACCCAATCAACGCATTGCAAGGTGGCGTCGTTGCGATGCTGCACGACCTTGCGGCCACGCACGCCGCCGGTGGCGGCACCGTGACGGAACTGACGATCTCGTACCTCGCACCGGCGCGCGTCGGACCCGTGCGCGCGATCGGCACGGTGCACCACCACGACCCACATCGAAGTGTGGTCGGTATCGAATGCGTCGACGACGGCGCAGAACAACGTTTGTCCACCCGGGGCACCGCGGTCGTGGCGTCATGAGCGACGCAACGCAGCGGCCCGCGTTCGTGGTGGCCAGCACGCTCGGCCTCACCATGGAGGAGCAGCCCCACGAAGGTGTCGGCGTGATCACCGCCCGCGCCAGCAACGCAGCATCGCTCGTGGACGACCCCGGAAACTTCCGGGTTGGCGCCCTCCTCGCCTTCGCCGATTCGGTCGCCGGCCTGGCTGCGAGTTTGGCGGCGCTCCCCGACAAGTGGTGCGTCACGACCAACCAGCATCTCCGCATGTTCCGTACCCACGGCCCACTCCCCGTGCACGCACGCACCACCGTGTGGCGCGCCGGTCGCACGAGTGTCGTCTCTGGCGCCGAACTCCACGACAACGACGGAAACCTCGTGGCCTCGGTGATGCAAACCAACGCGGCGTTGGTGCCCGAGTTCGGAATCCCGGTGCGCGACCGACCGTGGCGCCTGCACGCCGAACCCGGCGTGCCGCTCCACGAAGTCCTCGCGCTTACGACAATTCCTCACGGCGTACAGCTCGAAGTACGTGACCAACTGCGCAACCCGTGGGGCATCCTCCACGGCGGCGTGACGGGCTACCTTGCCGACCGCGCGGCGCGCACGCTCCAGATCGGCATGCCCCACGACACCGTGTTGCACTTCCTACGCCCTGGTCGCGTCGGACCAGTCACTGCGACGGCAACGGCACTCGGAACCCATCGCACCGGCCAAGTGGTGCGGGTGGAAATTCGCGACGAAGGCGCCGACCGGGTCATGGCGGTTGCCACCATGACGACGGGCTGAGCGCGCCGCTCGTGCCAAACACTCCCCGCGCTCACACACGCCGCGCACGCAACACGCGAAACGACCCCCGCCGAAGCGGAGGTCGTGGGTGCGGAGGGCGAGGGATTTGAACCCTCGAGGAGACTCAACGCCCCCTACTTGCTTAGCAGGCAAGCACCTTCGGCCACTCGGTCAGCCCTCCCGGCCGCATCCGGCCCACCGGGCCGGCTACGGGACGCCGAACACTATCGGACTCTCCGGTCCGCTTCCCCCGGGGCTCCCCCACGGTGGTGGGGCATCACTGGTGCAGGTACCCCATCGCATGGGCTTCACGTTCGAGCTCGTCACGGAACTTGGGGTGCGCAATGTCGATCAACGCTCGCGCCCGTTCGCTCAGCGTGCGCCCGCGCAGCTCCGCGACCCCAAACTCGGTGACCACCTTGTCGACCGTGTTCTTCATCGTGGTGACCGCGGCACCGGGCGACAACCGCGGCACGACGCGCGACACGGTGTCGCTACGCGCCGTGGAGTGCACCGCGATGAACCCTTGCCCGTTCTCCGAATGCATTGCGCCACGCGCGAAGTCGAACTGACCACCCGATCCCGAAAACATTTGGCCGTCGATCATCTCCGAATTGCATTGGCCCAAGAAGTCGACTTCGACGGTGGCGTTGATCGATACGAAGTTCGGTTCCCGTCCGATGGTGCGAGGATCGTTCACCCAATCCACCGGCAAAAACTCGATTGCCGCGTTCTCGTCGATGAATTCGTAGAAACGCTTCGTGCCCATTGCGAACGTGGTGACCATCTTGCCCGGGCGCAACGTCTTGTTCACACCGGTGATGACGCCCGCTTCGAAGAGGTCCATCACTCCGTCGGACATGAGTTCGGTGTGGAGCCCCAAATTGCGGTGGCCCTTGAGCGCGCCCAGCACGGCGTTGGGAATGGCACCAATGCCAACTTGCACCGTGGCGCCATCGGGGACTCGCTCCGCAATAAGCGCCGCGATCGCATGATCCGCAGGGCCGGGAACGGCTGGTGCGACCTCGGGAATCGGATCGTCGGCCTCGATCCATCCGCTCACCTGGCTCGCGTGAATGTTGTTCTCCCCGAACGTGCGCGGCATGTTCGGGTTCACTTCGAGGAAGAACGGCACCTTCCCAATGAATCGGGCCGTGTAGTCGGCGTTCGTTCCCAGCGAGAAGTAGCCGTGCCGATCGGGGGGCGCACATCGCGCAATCACCAACGAACACTTCGTGGTGTCGCGGAGCAGCTTCGGCATGTCGCTGAAGTTCGCCGGCACCATGTCGCAGCCGCCCTCGGCGAACGCGCGCCGCGACGTGGGCGACAGGAAGTACCCCACGTGTCGCAGGTTGTCGCCGGCCGCACCGTGCAGGTACGGCAGGTCGGCCATCGCGTGCATCTGATGCACGCGTACGTTACGCAGTCGGTGCGAGTACTCGTCGAGCGTTGCCAGCAAGCGAGGGGGCTCGCCCACCGCAAGCGGCACGATGACGTCGGCGCCATCGGGTACGTGCTCGAGCACGTCAGTCGGGTCGCGGCGAAGAGTTTCCACGGTCACGTCCTGCATTCTTGCCGTACCGCGTAGTCTGATTCTGCCGCCAGGAGGGATGGCAGAGCGGACGAATGCACCGGTCTTGAAAACCGGCGAGCGAGAGCTCCGTGGGTTCGAATCCCACTCCCTCCGCTCACGTACGAGGCCCGGGCAGTACGCCCGGGCCTCGTCACATCACGACTCCGTTGTCGTGGCGTCATTCACCTCGGCTCGGGATGAACCGCTCGAGGAACTTGGGCTTGCGGCCGATGGCCACGAAGAGCGCACCGATGCCCAGGAGCACCAGGCCGACGCCCAGGATCCGTGAGGTCAGCGAGCTCGATCCCGTGAACGGCAGCTGCGCCGGCGAGACCTTGTCGTCAGGACGAGTCGTCGTGTTCGGGCCGACCTTGACCACCGGGATCTTCAGCGTCACCGAGCCCTTCAGGATTTTGCCTGACTCCGACTTCGCCGTCACCGTGGCCACGTTGACGATGTCGCCCGAGTCCGTGTCCTTCACCGTGTACTGCGCAGTGCCGGTGGCGGTCTCGCCCGGGTTCAGCTCGGTCTTGTCAAGCTCGATGTCTCCGAGCTTGTCGTCGACGAGCTTCACGTTGAGGATCTTCTCGGTGCCGACGTTCTTCACCGTGTAGGTGTAGGTGATGAGGTCGCCGGTGACCACCGTGGACCGGTCGGCCTTCTTGGTGACCAACAATGCCGCGTCACCCACGAGCAACGTATGCGAATCGGTGGCACACACCTTGTCGACGGTCGGCGCCTTCGCCGCCGTGGTGGACGTCGACTGCTCGGCGTCGCCGGTCACCTTGAGCGGGGTGAACACCGAGGTCGTGGTCGCCGCAGCGGGCGCCGCTTCGAGTTGGACCGGCCGAGTCGTGGGCACCGCGGCACATGCCGTTGCGGTGTTCACCACGGATTCCTTCTGGTCCTTGGGCACCGTGTAGTCCTTGGTGAGCTGGGTGGTGTCACCCGGCGCCAAGGTTGCAATCGTGCCGATCTCGCCGAGGATGTCGTCGGTGACATCCACGTTGGTGAGCGTCACCGATCCGGTGTTGGTGACGTCGAAGGTGTACGACACCTTGTCACCCGGCTCGGCCTTCTCCTTGTCTGCGGCCTTCACGATCTTCAGGCTCGCAATGTCGAGGTCGGCCTTGCCGTCGGCGCAAAGGTCACCGGCACACGCCGTGGCCACGTTCTTGACCTGTTGCGTCTGTTCGGTCGGCACCGTCCACTCCACGGTGCGCACCTGCGACTCGCCGGCCTTCAGCGACGCCACCGTGTCGGTGAACCCGATCGTGGGGTCGGTGATCGTCACGTTGGTGAGGTCCGCCGAGCCGGTGTTCTTCACCGTGATGGTCCACGTGACCTTGTCACCCGGCTTGGCCACCGGACGGTTCACGGTCTTGGTGACTTCGAGCGACTGGCGCACGACCTTCACCGTGTGGGAGGCCTCGTCGGTGACCTTCGAGTCCGGCAGCGGCTGCTGAGTCTCGGGGTCGATGGGCGTGCCCGTGACGGTCGCCGTGTTGGTGAACGAGTCACCTTGGAAGTCGGCCGGGAACGTGACCTCGACCTTGAGGACGTCGCTGGTCTCACCCGGAGCCAACGGCTTCTTCAGTTCGATCGTTGCGTCGATCACCGGCAGGTCCTGGTCGGTGATGACCACGTCGGTCAGCGTGACCGCGCCGGTGTTCTTCACCGTGAACTCGTAGGCAATGCGGTTACCCGGCAGGATCGTGGCCGGACCGGTCTTGGTGAGCTCGATGCCCGCCTTCCAGACGGTGGCCGATCCACACACCGAGTCGATGTTCTTACCATCGGCCTTGGTGCACGCCGTGTTGATGAACTTGCCGGTGTCACCGAAGTCCTTGTCAGTGAGCACGTGCGTGGCAGTGATCGACTTGCTCTCACCCGGTGCGATCGGGCCCTTGATCACGCCTTCGAACCCGATGGCCGAGTCGACAACCGGCACGTCGCCGAGGGCGATTGCTCCGGTGTTCTTGACCGTCATCGTGTAGGTGACGGTGTCGCCGACCCGTGCAACCTTCTTGTCGGCGGTCTTGGTCAGCGTCCACGCCGGGATCGCAATGTCGAGCGCGGCGTTGGCGGACACGTCGCCGACCGTCTTGTTGCGACCATCGACCGCTTGGCCCGCGGCGGTGGCCTTGTTGTTGATGATGCCGCTCGCGTTCGCCGGAACCTTGTAGGAGTGGTTCGGCTGCTCGGGCAGCGTGACGGTTTGACCCGGCGCGATCTGGGCGACCGTGCCCATTGCGCCGCCCAACAACTCGTCGGTGACGGCAACGTTCTTCAGGGTCGACGAACCGGTGTTCGAGAGCTTGAAGACGTAGGTGAGCGTGTCACCCGGCTTCGCCGTGGTCTTGCCGTTCTTCTCGGTCTTCTGCAGCTTCAGGCCCTTGGTGATCTCGTCCTGGAACGTGCACACCACGGTTGCGCCAGGGGTCACGGCTTTCAGCGTGATGGCGTTGGGTCCGGTGGCGAAGTTCGCACCCGGCACTCCCGCGCCGTTGATGAGACAGCCCGGCGTGCCCAGCGACGTGTACCCCGCAACCGGAGTCTGCGTGAACGTGACGTCGAGCGGCGTCCGGGTGGAGACCGGTTCGAAGTTCAGGGTCTGCCCCTGCACGGTGGTGCCGCTCTGGTTGTTCGCACCCGCAGCGAGCGCGAACTTCCAGTCACCCGCCTTCGGCGTGTTGACCACTTGACCGGTCTCTACGTCGCGCACGCGCACCGTCTCGTCGACCGAGGGCGTGATCAGCTTGGGTGCGCTCTGGAAGAAGTAGCGACAGAACACCTGCCCGCCGACCGGAACCGGGTTCGCGTTGTTGGTGTTGACAAAACCGTCGTTGGGCCCGTCCGTGATGGGCAGCGGTGTTGCGCCCGGAAGATCAGGATTGTTCAAGAAACACTCGCGCCGTTGGTACTCGAGGTTCGGCGCGGCCTTCGGGTCCCACTGGAGACCGAAGTTCCACGGCTGGCCGAACTTGCCCGCCGTCGAGGTCCAGGCTCCTGCGGCGGTCGAGAATGGCGTACCACCTTCGGCCGGCGTCCAGCGCTTGAAACCGGGCACCGCGGCGGACGCGCCGTCGACGGAGGCCGCGACGTTGAGCGTGGAAGTCGGCACTTCGGGCGTGCAGAGCTGACGCGCGATCGTGCTGAGTTCGCCCGCGAGTTGCGGGAAGTCGGCGATGTAGCGCGTGTCGTTCGGACCTGAGATCCGGTTGAAGTAGTCGGCGTATTGGAAGAGCCGGTTGGACTTCACCGCCACGGGGATGATGCGCGTGCCCGCGTTCTTCAAGATGTCGGCGAGGAAGATCGACGGATTGGCCACCGCCGCAAACTGCGAGGACCCGAGCGGGTACTCGCTGCCGTTCCCGGTGAGTTGCCCGCGCACCGTGCCGGCGTAGGTGGGCACACCGTCGGTGACGAAGACGATGGCTTCCGGATTCCCCGACACGTTGCTGCCCGAGATGTCGACCATCGACTGGAACGCCATGTGGTGGTTCGTGCCGTCGTAGGTCTGGTTGAAGTTCGAGCTCTCGAACAACGCGTCGTAGAACGGCAACGTCTGCGGCGTCATGACGTTGTACCCATTGCTGGCCGACGGCGGGTCGGCGGGCGCGTAGGACGCAAAACCCAAGGCGCGCACGGCAACCGGCGTGCCCTCGAAGGCACGCGCGAAGGCCTTCAGCGCGTCCTTGGTGTTGCGCACATTGGCGGCGTTGCCACCGTCTTCGGGCTTCCCGATGGAACCCGAGAGGTCGTAGACCAGACCCACCTTGGCCGGGCAGGACTTGATGCCCGGGTTCGGGGTGCCGGCGATCAGGTCGCCGGCACCGGCGCTGGCGGGCAGCGCCTGCGCCGTGCCGATGCCCAGCAACAGAATCGCTGCTCCAAGTGCCGCAATCCGTACAATCGGTGCAGGCTTTCCAGCCCGCGTCCACTGAAACCGCATCCCTGCCTCGCTCGTCGCGTGGGTCCGTCGCAGCGGCAGAGTTCTGCCACCTGTCCGAAAAGGTACAGAATTTCCGCGAATATGGCGAATGGCACGCACCACATTCCGAAGGCCGCATGCCGATTTCCGTCAGACTCCCGACAGAAATGCCCCGGAACTCAGGCGGAGGGCGCCTCGATCACGGCGCGGCCGAAGAACGGCTGGAGCACCTCGGGGACGGCGAACTCGCCGCCCGCCCGCTGGCAGTGCTCCATCAAGAACACCAGCGTGCGCGAAATGGCACACGCGGTGCCGTTGAGCGTGTGGACCAGTTCGGTCCCGCCATCGACCCGCACCCGGGTTCCCAGGCGCCGCGCCGAGTAGTCGAGGTAGTTCGAGCAGCTCGTGAGCTCGCGGTAGCGACCCTCGCTGGGCAACCACACCTCGATGTCGAACTTCTTGGCCGCCGGGTTGCCCAAGTCCCCCGCCGCGATGTTCACGACTCGGTACGGAAGCCCGAGTCCCCCGACGATCGATTCCTCGATGGCCAGGATGCGCTCGTGTTCCGCCACCGACTCGTGGGGCGTGACGTACGAGAACATCTCGACCTTGTCGAACTGGTGGACGCGGAAGATGCCGCGTGTGTCCTTGCCGTACGTGCCGGCTTCGCGACGGAAACACGAGGAGATCCCGGCGTAGCGCAATGGCAGGTCGGTGGCGTCGAGGATCTCGCCCCGATGCAGTGCCGAGAGCGGCACCTCGCTGGTTCCCACCAGGAAGAGGTCGTCGTCGGAACCGAGTTCGTAGACGGTGGACCGGTCGGTCGGGAAGAACCCGGCTTCCTCCATGGTGCGTTCCCGCACGAGCACCGGCGGAACCACCGGGGTGAAGCCGGCGTCGCGCACCTGCTCGACGACCCAGTTCACCAAGGCGAGTTCGAGCATCACCGCGTCGCCCATGAGGTACGCGAACCGCGACCCACTCGTTTCGGCGGCGCGGGGCATGTCGATGAAACCCATGGTGGTGCCGTAGTCGGCATGATCGAGCGGCGGAGCGTCGGGCGTACCCCCAACCACGCGCACCACGTCGCCTTCGTCCTCACCGCCGTCGGGCACCGATGCGTCGGCCGGGTTCGGAACCTCAAGGGCCAACCCGCGGACGCGGGCGTCGAGGTCGGCGAGCTCGGGCTCCTTGGCCGCCAGCTCTTCCTTCAGCGTCGTGGCGGCGGCGATCTTCGCCGGGCGTTCCTCGGGCGAGGCCTGGCCGATTGCCTTGCTGGCCGCGTTCTGCCGGGCCCGCAGATCATCGACGGACTGCTGCAACGCACGCCGGGCGTCGTCGAGTTCGAGCAGCTCGTCGATCAAGCCGGCGCGCACGCGCTTGCGCTCGACGTGTGCCCGGAACTCGGGCTCACGCAGCCGTCGGACATCGATCACGGGCGGTCTCCCTCGGTGCGGATCTGGGCGCGCAACGCGTGCAACCAGTCGTCGGCGGCCTTCCAGCGCTTCCCTGCGGCACGTCGACGTTCGGCGTGCTTGCCCGCGACCGGATACGAACCCAAGAACTTCACTTCGGCCTGCTTCGCCGACAGGTTGCGAAGACAATCGGTCACGAGTTCATCGGCGATGTGGCCCTCGAAGTCGATGAAGAAGCAGTACTGGCCGAGCCCGCCCTTGGACGGCCGCGACTCGAGCTTGGTGAGGTTGATGGTGCGCGACGCGAACTCGGCCAGGATCGCCAGCAACGAACCCGGTCGGTCCTCGCGCTGGAAACACACGATCGACGTCTTGTCGTGGCCGGTGGGCGCGGGGATGCCGCGGCCGATCAGTACGAACCGCGTGGCGTTGTCGCTGTGGTCCTGCACATCTGATGCCAGCACCGAGAGCCCGTAGCGCTGGGCCGCCGCGTTGGTGCAGATGGCCGCGATGGAATCGACGCGCGACTTCGAGACGAGCTTGGCCGCTTCTGCGGTGGAGTTGGTGGTCTCGAGCACAGCCTTGGGCAGCTTGCGGTGCAACCACAGGCGCGACTGCCCCAGCGGGTTGGGGTGCGACACCACTTTGGTGACTGCCGCAAGCTTGGTGCCCGGCTTCGCAGCCAGATGGAGCGAGATGGGGAGGTCGATTTCGCGTTGGATCAGCAAGTCGGAGTCGAACGCCAACGAGTCGAGTGTGACGTTGACCGACCCTTCGATCGAGTTCTCGAGCGGGATCAGCCCGCGCTCACATTCACCGTCCTCGACGGCGTTCACCACGTCGAGCACGCTGCGCATCGGGATGCGCGCCTCGAGCGCCAGGTCCGCCTGAGAGAGGACGGCTTCCTCCGCGAACGTGCCCTCGGGGCCCAAGTACGCCAAGCGCGAAGCCAGGGGCGCGACGGAATCCGCAGACGTTCGGGTGGCAGGCACGGCGCGCAGCGTAGTGGCGCGGCTGCGTCAGGAGACGTGGAAATGCCGCTGGCGCGCCGACGCCAACGCGGCGCCCACGATGCCGGCTTCGTTGCGCAGCTCGGCCGGAACGACCGGGGTCCTCACGTCGAGCAGCGGGATGAACTTGTCGGCCTTCTTGCTGACCCCGCCGCCCAGCACGATGAGGTCCGGCCACAGGAGACGCTCGTACTCGCGCAACACGTCACTGAGGCGCTCCGCCCATTCCTCCCAGCCGAGGTCCTTGTCTTCACGCACGCGGTCCGACGCGCGGGTTTCCGCCGACTTGCCGCGCACGTCGAGGTGACCGAGTTCGGTGTTGGGGACCAATACGCCGTCGACGAGCAGCGCGCTGCCGATACCCGTACCCAGCGTGAGCAACAGCACCACGCCGGGCTGCTCGCGGGCAGCACCGAACTCGAGCTCGGCCAAGCCGGCGGCATCGGCGTCGTTGACGACGGTGAAGTCGCACCCGGTGGACTGCGTGAACAGTGCTGCCACGTCGCAGTCGACCCACCCCTCGTCGACATTCGCAGCGGTGCGCGCCGCCCCGTTCTGCACGACCGCGGGGAACGTGGTGCCGATGGGACCGGTCCACTCGAAGTGCTCGACCAGCTTCGCCACCACATCGGCCACCGCCTGCGGGGTGGACGGGTCGGGGGTGGAAATGCGGAACCGCTCGGCGGCGAACGTGCCGCGGAGAAGATCGACCGGGGCCGCCTTGACCCCCGAGCCGCCGATGTCGACGCCCAACCGGACCGCTGCGCCCCAATCCTCGCCCATGAGCGGGAGACGCTAGCGGCCCACCCCGGGGGGCCGTCATAATCGGACACACCTCGCGGGCGCGGAGCGCGAGCCGGGGGAGCAGCGGCACGGATGACGCCGCTCGGGGTAGAGGAGCAAACCATGACGATCACTCGACTGCGCTCGATCGCCGGGCTGTTCGTCGTGGGGACAATCGTCGCCGCATCGTTCGCCGCCGCCGGGCCCGCCGGCGCCAACGACCCGTGGGCCGACGCCCGCAACGCACGCCCCCTCCCGCCGACCCAATGGGCCCGACCGAACTTCGTGATCGGCACAGACACCCGGGTGAAGGTGAAGGACACCACCATTGCGCCGTACAAGCGGGTGGTGTTCATCATCGGGCAGCTGGGGAGCTATCTCTACTCGTGTTCGGGCGCCATGATCAGTCCGAACACAGTGGCGACCGCAGGCCACTGTGTGTACAACCGGCCCAGCTCATCGGCACCGATGCAGTACGCAACCAACGTGCGCGTGTACCCCGGCGCCAACGCCGACGGACCACCCTTCGGCCGCTGCAACGGCGTCGCCCTGTACCCATCGGCCGCATGGGTGGACCGCCAAGCCATGAGCTACGACTACGCAGCCATCAAGCTCGACTGCAACATCGGGAACACCGTGGGCTGGTTCGCGCTCGACACTGCGCCCGACATGCAGATCGGTTGGACCACCCAGCTACTCGGCTATCCGGCCGACAAGGCCACAGGGTCCCAATGGACCGCTTCGGGCATCATCACCAACATCACGGCTCGCCGTGTCACCTACAACAACGACACGTACTCGGGAACCAGCGGTGGCCCGGTGTTGCGTAAGTTCGGCACGGTCAACAAGATCGTGGCAATCAACGCCTACCAGAGCTACTTCGAGAACAGCGGAACCCGAATCACTCCTGCCGTGCTGAGTGACTTCAACTCGTGGATCGCGCGCTGACCAACCGCCCCGAGGGGTCACCCGCACGGATCACGGCGAACACCGAAGGCCGCAGCACTTGCCGTGGCCTTCTTTCGTGGTGGGCGAGGGGGGACTTGAACCCCCACGAGGTTGCCCTCACTGGCACCTGAAGCCAGCGCGTCTGCCATTCCGCCACTCGCCCGTGGCTTGGAATCCCTTCGGGAAGCCGGCAGAGCGTACTCACACCGTGGCGAGCGGTGCCGCCGCGGCGGCGGCTGGAGCGCCGCATCTGAGCCCGAACCGGGCCGTACACTCGCCCGAATGGGTCTGCGAGGGTTCGAGCGCCGGCTCGAGCAGCTCGTGGAAGGCACCTTCGCGAAGGCGTTCCGCAGCGGGCTCCAGCCAGTTGAAGTTGGCCGGAAGGTCGTGCGCGCCATCGACGACGGCCGCACCATGGGGTTGCGCGGCACGATGGCGCCCAACGACATCACCGTCCACCTCGGTCCGGCCGATTTCGCACGATTTGAGGGGTTTGGCGATGCCCTCGTGGTCGAGCTCGGTGACGCCGTCCGCCAGCACGCTCGCGACGAGGGGTACCGCTTCGCCGGGCCGGTGGCCGTGCGGCTGGCCGAGGACGACCACCTGGGGCCGGGACGCACCCGCGTCGACGCCGTGGTGGTCGCCGCGGCGGGCGCACACCTGGGCGCGCTGGTCCTGCCCGACGGGCGCCGGCACCAGCTCGGCGACGGCGTCACCACCCTCGGCCGGGTTCCCACCTGCACCATCACGTGCACCGACCCCCAGGTCTCACGAGTGCACGCCGAGATCCGCCCCGACCTCGACGGCTACGAAGTCGTCGACATGGGGTCAACGAACGGCACGCTGGTGAATGGCAACGCGATCAGCGCCCACGCGCTCAACGACGGCGACGTCATCCAACTCGGCAACACCATCATCCGCTTCGAGGCGTCCTGACTCCATGAACGACGCACTGCTCACCGTCCTCAAGTTCTGCTTCTTGGCGCTCGTCTACCTGTTCCTGTTGCGGGTCGTGCGCGTCACGGTGCTCGAACTCCGCACACCGGTGGTCGCCGAGCGCGCCTCGGCTGGCCCGGCCGCTCCCGCACCGAACCGCCGTGAGCGCGGCAAGTGGCGACTCGAATTCGTCGAGCCGGTGGCGCGCCGCGGTGAAACCGTGGTGCTCGACGACGACCTCACCATCGGGCGGGGCGGGGGCTGCGGCGTCGCGCTTCCCGACGACACCTTCGTCTCGCAAGTCCACGCGCGCATCTACCAACAAGACGGCAAGGTGTGGCTCGAGGACTTGGGGTCCACCAACGGCACGTTTCACAACTCCGAACGCGTGAAGGGCGCGCCGGTCCGGCTCAAGCGCGGCGATCGCGTCCAGTTCGGCCAGACGGTGGCTCAGGTCGTCAAGTGACGCTGCAACTCCGCGCGGCGGCCGCCACCGACACCGGACGCGTCCGCCCGGGGAACGAAGACGCGTACCTCGTCGACGACCGCATCGGCCTCTATGCCGTGGCCGACGGAATGGGCGGCCACCGGGCCGGCGAAGTCGCCAGCGCCACCGCGCTCGAAGCGGTGCGGGCGGCGTTTGCGTCTGGGGTCCCAATTGACGAGTCCATCGCGCGCGCGAACGACGCCATCCTCGAGAAAGCGATGCGTGAGGACGAGCTCCGCGGCATGGGCACCACCATCACGGTGCTCGCGACGACCGCAGATCAGGAACTCATCGGACAAGTCGGCGACTCACGCGCGTATCTCGTCCGCAACCACCAACTCCTCCGACTCACCGAGGACCACAGCCTCGTCGAAGAACTGGTGCGCGAAGGCCGGATCACGCCCGCACAGGCGCAGGTGCACCCGCAGCGTTCCGTCATCACGCGCGCCCTGGGGATCCATGAAACCGTCGAGGTCGACGTGTTCGCGCTCCGCCTGCGCCGCGGCGATCGCATCGTGCTGTGCTCCGACGGCCTCACCTCGATGGTGCGCGACGACACCATTGCGCGTGTCGTCGAACGTGAGGCCGACCCCGACCGCGCGGCAACCGAACTCGTTGCCGCCGCGAACGCAGCCGGCGGCGCCGACAACATCACCGTGGTGGTCATCGACGTGCTCGCCGGCGCCGAACCGGTCGACGACGGTCAACCGGCCGCCCGGCGAATCAACGCCACCCCGACTCCCGTCCCCGCTCCGGAAGTGCCGGTCGTTGCGCCGAGTCCACCCCCGCGACGTCGCGCCGGACGCGCCGCCGGACGCGCGGCGAAGATCGCGCTCGTCGCCTTGCCGATCCTGCTCGTGTTGGCCGTCGGCATCGGAGCCGTTGCCTGGTACGCCCGCGCCAGCTACTTCGTGGGCTTCGATCGCGACACGGTCACCGTGTTCCAAGGCCGCGCCGGCGGTGTGCTGGGGTGGAACCCCACCGTCGCCGACCGTTCCGACGTCGCGCGCTCCGAACTCACCCCACAAGAACTCCTGGAAGTGGGGAACGAGCCGGTGTTCGGCTCGAAGGAAGAGGCCCAGGCGTACGTGCGCCGCTTGCGCGCGCGAGTCGACGACCGGGTGAATCCCACCACCACGTCGGCACCAACCACCACGGCATCGCCGACCCCCACGCTCGGCGGCACCACGGCGAGCCCCGGTGTGCCGCGATGAGCGCGCCCGTCGCCCGCTCCCGTCGCCTCCCCGAGCTCGGGCTCGGTCTGATCGCCGTCATCGTGGCGCTCGTCGGGTACGTGCTCGTGGCCGTGGCCCGGAACGCGAACCTGCCGCCCGACCTGTGGGCGTTGCTCGCGGCGATGTTCGGCCTGTTCGTGGTGGCGCACATCACCGTGCGCCGCCTCGCCCCCAACGCGACCGCCACGTTGCTGCCGCTCGCCGCATTCCTCAACGGGCTCGGCTTCGTGATGATCTCGCGCATCGATCGCGATCTGGCGCGCACCCAAGCACTCTGGACGGCCATCGGCATCGGTGCGTTCATCGTGACGCTGGTGGTAGTCAAGCGGGTGCGCGACCTCGAGCAGTTCCGCTACACCGCGCTGTTCCTCGGCATCTTCGCATTGCTGCTTCCACTGGTGCCCGGGATCGGTCTCACGGTCAACGGCGCGCGCATCTGGATCAAGCTCGGGCCGATGCAGGTGCAGCCGGGCGAGGCCGCCAAGGTGCTGCTGATCGTGTTCTTCGCGGCGTACCTCACCGAGAAGCGCGAACTGATCGGGGGCCAAGGCCTTCGCGGCGGTGGATTGCTTCGCCACCTGCTGCCATTGGTGTTGGCGTGGGGTGCGTCGATGCTCGTCCTCGTGTTCGAAAAGGACTTGGGCACCTCGCTCATCATCTTCTTGCTGTTCGCCGGCCTGGTGTACATGGCCACCAACCGCGCGCGCTACGCGCTCGGCAGCATCGCCGTGTTCGTGGCGAGCGCTGCCGTGGCGTACCAGTTGTTCGGACACGTGCGCGAACGCGTGCAGGTGTGGCTCGATCCATGGAAGGACGCCGCCGGCAAGGGCTACCAGATCGTTCAGGCGTCGTTCGCGTTCGGCAGTGGCGGGTTCACCGGGCGCGGGCTGGGCCTGGGAAGCGTCGAGAAGATCAAGATTCCCGCCGCCGAGACGGACTCGATCTTCGTCGTCATCGGCGAGGAACTCGGGTTCTTCGGCACGGTCGCCATCGTCATCGCGTTGCTGTTGATCGCCGGCGCCGGATTCCGTATCGCGGCCACCGCGCAACGCCCGTTCACGAAGCTCTTCTCGGCCGGCCTCACGATGTTGTTGGCGTTCCAAGCGTTCGTCATCATCGGTGGCATCACTCGCGTGATTCCGCTCACTGGGGTCGTGCTGCCGTTCATTTCGTACGGCGGTTCGTCACTCGTTTCCAGCTGGATCATCATTGCGCTCTTGATCCGCATGTCGGACGAAGTGGCCAACGAGGCGATCGAATCGTGAACACGCCAATTCGACGCGTCGCCTACGTCGTGATGGCCCTCCTGTTGGTGCTCGTCGCGCAGCTCACGTATCTCCAGGTGATCCACGCCGATGCGCTGTCGAACGATCCCCGCAACGTGCGCAATGCAATCAACGACTACGCGCGGCCGCGCGGCGCGATCCTCACCGTCGACGGCCAGGTGGTGGCCCAGTCGGCGAAGTCGAACGACGACCTGGGCTACCAGCGCTCATATCCGCTTGGCGCGCTGTTCGGCCAGATCAGCGGCTACCAGTCGTTCGTCTACGGGAACACGGGCTTGGAAGCCGAATACAACTCGGTACTGATCGGCCGGGGACCTCCGCCACGCATCACGGGTGCCGCCGACCTCGGCAACTTCTTGATCGGCCGGTCGGACCCGTCGAACCTGGTCATCAGCGTGAGCCAACGTGCGCAGACCCTTGCGCGCGATGCGCTGGGCGACCAGCGTGGATCGGTCGTGGTGCTCGACCCCACCGACGGGGCGATCATCGCGATGTACTCGAACCCCAGTTTCGATCCGAACCCGCTCGTGGCCCACAACGCAAAGCAGGTGCAGAGCGCGTACGCACTCTTCAGCCTGGCGCCCGACAAGCCGCTCCTGCCGCGCGCCTACGCCGAGATCTACGCGCCCGGTTCGACGTTCAAGATCGTGACCACCACTGCCGGGCTCGAGACCGGCACCGTGCAAGCCGACTCCCAGTTCCCGGTCATCCGGAACTACACGCCGCCGCAGACGAACCGGGCCATCTCGAACTTCGGCGGCGCGAACTGTGGAGGCACGGTCTTCGAGAGCTTCGTCCGGTCGTGCAACACGACCTTTGCGGCCATGGGCGTGGCGCTCGGCGAGCAGTTCCCGCCGGCGATGGCGAAGTTCGGCATCGGGCAACGTCCCCCGCTCGACACCATGAACCCCGCGCCGGCGCGCTCCACCGGCCCGTTGCCGGGCACCTTCGAGAACGACAAGCCGGTGTTCGCGCTCGCCGGTATCGGCCAAGGCGACGTGGCGGCCACGCCGCTCCAGATGGCGCTCGTCGCGGCTGCCATCGCGCGAGGCGGCGTGGTCCCCACCCCGCACCTGGGCCAGGAGATCCAGGACTCCAAGGGCAACGTCTTGAAGAAGATCGAACCGGGTGCGTGGCTCACCGCCACCACACCCGAGGTCGCGGCCCAGGTGCGCGACATGATGATCGCAGTCGTGGCGCGCGGCACCGGAAAGAACGCCCAGATCCCCGGCGTCGCGGTCGCAGGCAAGACCGGAACCGCGCAGGTCGACGGGAACTCGGCTCCCCACGCGTGGTTCGTGGGGTTCGCGCCCGCCGAATCGCCGCGCTATGCAATCGCCGTCCTCGTCGAGAACGGTGGATCGCGCGGTGACGAGGCCACCGGGGGCCAAGTGGCCGCGCCCATCGCGCGCGAAGTGTTGTCGCAGCTGCTCGCCACCAGCGGGTGAAGACCATCGGAAAACACGAACGATTAGGGTGAAGACGATGTCGGTGCCGGCCAAGGTGTTCTCGAATCGCTACGAGATCGTCCGCGAGATCGCTCGGGGCGGAATGGCCGACGTCTACCTGGCTCGCGACCAGATGCTCGACCGTCCGGTTGCGCTCAAGGTCCTGTTCCCCGAGTTCGCGCGGGATCCCGCGTTCGTCGAGCGGTTCCGCCGCGAAGCCCAGTCGGCCGCCGGACTGAACCACCCCAACATCGTGGGCATCTACGACTGGGGCGTCGACGACGGTACGTATTTCATCGTCATGGAGTACGTCGAGGGCCGCACGCTGCGCGACCTGCTGCGCGAAGACGGCCCCATGCCCGCCACCGAGGCCGCGGCCATCGGGGCGTCCATCGCCGCTGCGCTGGCCTTCGCGCACAAGAACGGGGTCGTGCATCGCGACGTGAAGCCCGGCAATGTCCTCATCACCGCGAACGGCGAGGTGAAGGTCACCGACTTCGGTATCGCGCGTGCCGGCACGAGCGAAGCACTCACCCAGACGGGCAACGTCATGGGTACGGCCACCTACTTCTCGCCCGAACAGGCGCAAGGGTTCCCGGTCGATGCGCGCAGCGACGTGTACTCGCTCGGTGTCGTGCTCTACGAACTCGTGGCCGGCGTACCGCCGTTCCAAGGCGACAGTCCGGTGGCCGTTGCGTACAAGCACGTCCGCGAGACGCCGATCCCCCTGAGTGAGCGCGTGCCCGGCGTTCCGGCTGACTACGAACGCATCGTCGAGCGCGCGATGGCCAAGGACGTGGCCGACCGCTACCAGTCGGCCACCGATCTACGCGAAGACCTGTTGCGGTTCGACCGGGGCCGCCCGTTGGCCGCTGCGCCCGTCACCGCGATGGTGGCCGAGGTACCAGCCGCCACCACCACCTCCACCCCGCGCATCGAACCCGTCGCCGCGCCCGCGCCTCCCAAGAAGAGCAACCGGGGCGCGATCGTCGCCATCACGGTGTTGGTCATCGCGCTCGCAGCGCTGGGCGGGTTCTTCTTGTGGAAGGCGCTCACCAACGGTTCGGATGCCAAGACCGTGAGCGTGCCCAACGTGGTCGGACTCTCCCAGGCCGACGCCACCAAGCAGTTGCGCGACGCCGGGTTCGAAGTCTCGGTGAGCGAGCAACCCAACGTCACGGTTCCGGCCGGCAAAGTCGTGAGCCAGAAGCCGGGTGCCAATGAGCGCCTCGAACAAGGTCAGACCGTGCAGTTGGTGATCAGTACCGGCGCTGCGCAGGTGAGCATCCCCTCCGACGGTGTGGTGGGTGCAACCTACGACGACGCCGCGAAGACGCTGCAGGGACTGGGGCTCGTCCCCGCCCCCAAGGACGAAGCGAGCAGCACGGTGAAGAAGGGGCAGGTCATTCGCACCGACCCCGCGGCCGGCACCAAGGTGGCCACCGGCGCAACCGTCACCGTGTTCGTCTCCACGGGCGAAGCGCCGGTGCAGGTTCCCGACGTCACCAACCTTCCCAGCACCGACGCCGCCAACCGCTTGGGCGTGGCCGGCTTCTCGGTGCAGACGGTCAACGAGCCCAGCGACACCGTGGGCGCGGGACGCGTCATTCGCACCGACCCGGCCGCCAACTCCGAGCAGCCCAAGGGCACCACGGTGCGCATGTTCGTGAGCACGGGTCCTGCGCAGATCACGTTGCCGAACGTGGTGGGCAGCACCACTGCGCAGGCGCAGGCCACGCTCACCCAGCTTGGGTTGCAGGTCCAGGTGGTCACGGTGGCATCGCAACCGGCCAACAACGGCAAGGTGCTGGCGCAGTCACCCACGGCGGGCAGCAGGGCCAAGCGCGGCGACACCGTCACCATCACCGTGGGTCAAACGCCGGTGTCGTCGTCGTCCACCAGCACCACCACCTGATGGCGCGCGGCACGTCAGGTGCCGCGCTCGATCGCTGGTATCGCGCGCACGGCCGTCACGATCTCCCGTGGCGACTCACGCGCGACCGTTGGACCGTATTGGTCTCCGAAGTGATGCTCCACCAGACGCAGGTGGCGCGCGTGCTCACCGCCTGGCCGGAGTTCGTGGCCCAGTTCCCCACGGCGCGCGCGCTGGCCGACGCCGGACCGGGGGCGGCGATCGCTGCGTGGGGGCGCCTCGGGTACCCGCGCCGGGCGCGCGCGCTCTACGAGACCGCAACGGTCGTGGCGCATGACGGCTGGCCCGACGACCTCACGTCGCTGCCCGGGGTCGGCCCGTACACCGCGGGTGCGCTCGCTGCGCTCACCGATGACGTCGACGTTCCCGCCGTCGACGTGAATATTCGCCGCGTCTGTCAACGCCTCGTGGGGCACGCACTCACGCCGTCGGCCGCCGAGGACGCCATGCAGTCAATCGCCGCGCCACTGTTGGGCCGCGATCGGTTGCTGGCACTCATGGACCTGGGCGCGCTCGTGTGCACCGCTCGGTCCCCTCGCTGCGACGACTGTCCGCTGCGTCCCCACTGTGCCACCCGCGGCCCGCTGGCCGGCGAGGGCCCCCGGCGGCCCGCGGCCTACAACGGATCGTTCCGCCAGCGCCGCGGCGGGGTGTTGGCGGCGCTGCGCGTCGGCCGCACCCGGGTGGCCGACCTGGACCTCGAGGCCCTCGAGTCACTGGTGGCCGATGGCCTGGCCGAGCGCCGCGGTGCCTGGGCCACCTTGCCGGGGGTGTCGGCGACCCCCTCGAGCAGCGCGTAGCCTGCCCGCCGTGCCTCAATCGAAGAGCAAGCGGTCCCGCTACACCCCGCCCGCCCCCAAGAGCAGCCAGCCCAGCCCCATGTGGGTGGCGGCGGCCATGTTCGCCTGCATCGGGCTCGGGGCCATCGTGATCGTGGCCAACTACATGAACCTGTTGCCGGGCGGTACGCCGCACGAGCCCCTGAATCGGTACCTCATGTTGGGTCTGGTGCTGCTCATGAGCGGGTTCGGTGTGGCCACGCAGGTGCGCTGACCAGGGGTGTCGGCCCGGAGGCGTCGTGCCGGCGCCCGCCGCGAACTACAACAATGTCATTATCCACTGGTTTGTCCACAGTCTGTGGACAACATCGGCCACAGGGCCCTGACCAGGCGAAATCACGCCTCGTGGTTGTCCCCATCTCCCACCAGCACCATGTCCTCCCGGCAATGGCGCGGCGGCTCCATGTCAATCGTGTTCGAGGCCGCCGTCATCGTGACTTCGGTTCCGCAGACAATGCAGCGGAACTGGTAGTCGACGGGCCGCAGGTTGTCGGGGTCGGGCTCGGGCGGCGGCGGAATGTTGAACTTCCGGATGGCCCCAGCGCCGATGAGGTACACCCCCAAGCCCAGGGCCACCACGAACACGATCCAGAGAATTCGGCCGATCATCAGCCCAGTCGTTCGATGATGGTTGCGTTTGCCATGCCGCCACCTTCGCACATGGTCTGCAACCCGTAGCGACCGCCCGAGCGTTCGAGTTCGTTCAACAGCGTGGCCATGAGGCGACCGCCGCTGGCGCCCAGCGGGTGCCCGAGCGCAATGGCCCCGCCGTTCACGTTCACCTTGCTCATGTCGGGGTGCAGTTCCTGCTCCCATGCGAGCACCACCGGCGCGAACGCCTCGTTGATCTCGACGAGATCGATGTCGTCAAGCGAGAGGCCCGACTTCTTGAGGATCTTCTGCGTTGCGGGGATCGGACCAGTGAGCATCGTGACCGGGTCGACACCCGCAAGCGCGAACGAAACGAAGCGCGCGCGTGGCCTCAATCCCAGCGCGTTCGCCTTGTCTTCGCTCATCACCAACACCGCCGACGCGCCATCTGTGATCTGCGACGAGTTGCCGGCAGTGATGACACCGTCTTCAGAGAACGCGGGCTTGAGGGACGCAAGCTTCTCGATCGACGAGTCGGGCCGGATGCCTTCGTCGAAATCGAAGAGCACTTCACCGTCATCGGTGGTCACCTTGGTGGGCGCAATTTCCTGCTCGAATCGGCCTTCTTCCCGCGCCTTGGCCGCCTTCTGGTGCGACTCCAGACTGAAGCGGTCGTTCTGCTCGCGCGAGATGTTCCACTGTTTCGCAATGAGTTCGGCCGACAACCCCTGCGGCACCAGGTTGGGGTAGCGCGTCGCCATGCTGCCGAACGGATTGCTGCCCGCGGTGAGTGTGGCGCCCATGGGCACGCGCGTCATGCTCTCGACGCCCGCGGCGATGACCACGTCGTACTCGCCGGCCATCACGCCTTGCGCAGCGAAGTGCAACGACTGCTGCGAACTCCCGCACTGGCGGTCGATGGTGACACCCGGAACGCTCTCGGGGAACCCCGCGGCCAACGCCGCGTTCCGTCCGATGTTGAGCGCGTGGTCACCCGTCTGCATGACGTTGCCCATGATCACGTCGTCGACCAACGCCGGGTCGAGCTGGTTGCGTTCCACGAGCGACCGCAGCACGTGCGCGGCCAGGTCGACCGGCAGCACGTCCTTCAGCGAACCGTTGCGACGCCCGAGGGGGCTGCGAACTGCGTCGACGATCACGGCAGTGGTCATGGGGACTCCTCGGGGGTTGGGGTCGGGGCGGCCCGAACGAACTTGACCGTTCGGTCAATTCTCCTCCCGGCGGCGACCCAGGTCAACGCTTCGGGTGCCGGCGTGGGTCGCGGTGCAGGGCGCCGTAGCGTGCAGGGCGATGGCTCGTGATCTCGACCGCTACCTCGGCGACGGCGGCATGGCGCTCCTCGGCCACCTCGGCGTGTGTTTCTCGGCCTACACGCCAGAACGCGCCGAGGCCGAATGGGTGCCCACCCGCGAATGCTGCAACCCCCAGGGGATGGTCCAGGCCGGCGTGCACGCCGTGGTGCTCGACGCCGCCATGAACTTCGCCATGCTGGCCGGCTTGGAATCCGGCGAGCGAGGCGCCACCCTCGAGATGACCGTGTCGACCATGCGGCCCGCTCGCGAGGGCGACACGTTGCACGTGGTGGGCACCGTGACGCGCTTGGCCAAACGGGTGGCGTGGTGTGACGCGCAGGTGCTCGACGACGATCAGCAGGTGATGTCGCGCGCAAGCGGCGTGTTCATCGTCAACCGGCGCGCCGACTCGACGGGCTGACCGTCTGCGCGTCGGCGTCCGCACCCGCGAACCCGTCGGCAACCGGCGCTCCATCTTCGTCGACGGGAAGCGCGGCCGGGAGCGTGAACGAGAGCGTGGCGCCTTCACCCAGTTCGCTCTCGGCCCAGATGCGACCGCCGTGCAGTTCCACGAACTTGCGGGCGATGGCCAGGCCGATGCCGGTGCCCCGGCGCGATGACCACGGCTGCTCGGATTGATAGAAGCGGTCGAAGATGCGTTGCAGGTCCTCGGCGGGAATCCCAGAACCGGCGTCGGCGACCGACACGACGACTTCTCGGTCGTCGGCCCGGCTGCGCACCACGAGCGGCGATCCCTCGGGCGAGAACTTCACCGCGTTGCTGAGAAGGTTGGTCAACACGTGACCGACCGCGTCGGGGTCGGCAACCACGCGCGTGGTCGGATCCACATCGACGACGAGTTCGTGCTGGGCCAACACCGGAGCCAGCCCGTCAGTGATGTTCCCAACCACATCATGCAACGCAACCACCTGCGGCCGGATCTCCACGCGGTCGGCGTCGATCTTGGCAAAATCGAGCAGCTGAGTGATGAGCCGCGTGAGGTCGTCGGCGTTGTTCGACGCGCGCTCGAGCAACTCGCGCCGGCGTGACTCGTCGAGCTTGTCCCAGTGCAACAACACCGTGTCGACGAAGCCTTTGGTGGCCGTGAGCGGGGTGCGGAGTTCATGCGACACCATCGCCAGGAACTCCGACTTCAGCTGGTCGGCCTCGGCCAACCGCTCCGCGGCTTCACGCTGTTGCTCATAGGCCTGAGCCCGCACCACCAACAGGGCGGCCTGTTCCGCGTACGCCTCGAGGATAGAGAGTTCGTCGTCATCGATTGCGCCCTTCCACGTGAAGTTCGCCACCAGGAGCCCGATGACTTCGTCCCCCAAGCGCAACGGCACGACGGCCAAGGAGTGGATGCCGAAGTCGCGCATGGCGCGTGCCCACGTCTTGGCCCAGAGCGGGAAACGGTCGTCGTGCACGGCATCGCGCACAACGACCGCAGCCTTCGTATCAATAGCGACCGAGAGTGGGCTACCGCCTTCGAGGGCGAGTTCCCGTCGCGTGTAGTTGGCGATTTGTTCCTCGCTCCACATGGATTCCATGCCGCGGGGTGCCGCCAGGACCAGGTGGTCCTCGCGTCGCAGCATGATGCCGGTGTTCACCGCACCGATGGCCTGGCCCACCGAGTTCACGATCGAATCGAGCGTGGGTTCCAGCCCGGGCGTGGCCGTCATCGCGCGCATTGCCGCGTGGAGGCGCATCAAGTTCTCGGTGACTCGCCGGCGTTCGTGGGTGAGCGCGTCGACACACGCGATCATCGACACGGCCGCGAACACGAACATTGCGAAGACGTACCAACCGACCTTGGCGCTCGGCGGCGCGAGCAACTCGCCGATCGCCAATCCGCTGAGCCACGCCACGGCGACGCCACCGGCTTCGCTGGCACCCCCGAGGAACGTGGAACACGCGATGGACACCAGCGCGATGAGGCCCATCACGATGAGCAGCTCAGGAATGATGATGGCACCGACCAGCGACAGGACGACGGCGACACCGACCATCGTGTTGCGTGCGAACAAGGGTCGGTCGGACATGCGCAGTGCCGCAATTGCACTGAGCACGAACACGACGGTGAGGCCGCCAACCGTGAGTCGCTGCGCAACGGTGAGCCCGGGCGCCGCGACCAACATGACACCGAGGACCGCGCCGAACAGCGCCCACAGCCGCTGACCGCGATCGGCCAGACGAACCGCGGTCGACGATCGGACTCGGGAGATGCGCTCGGCGTCGGTCATCGCTGGCTCGAAGTTTGTTGGGCTCTCATCGGCGCAGCACGATCATCCATGACGGTTTCTCCTGCCCATGCCCCCACCCGGGGGCGCCCCTTCGGCCGGGCTACGCCTTTCGGCCGACTTCATCATATGCGCATTGTGCGCGTGGCCTGCCACCGTCCGTCCACTTGCACTGCTGGCTGATCGGCATGTAGCGCGCCGGCATGCTGACAAAAAGGACTAGTTCTTTTGGACGCCTGGACGCCTGGTCGCCTGACGCAGTGAGGCTGCCCACCGGGGCGGGCAGCCTCACGCAACGCATCAGGGATTGGGGGGTGACGGGTGCGATCAACCCTGGCGGGCCGTCCGCGTCCGGGTGACCACCTGGTCGATGCGCGCAGCCAGCCGAGCCTTGAGTTGGTCACCCTGCTCCTGGGTGATCCGGCCCGCTTGCACCGCCCGGTCGATCCGAGCGTTCCCGGCATCTACCAGCGCGCTCTTCACCGCTTCCGGGGAAGAGCCGTGGGCAGCGGCGTAGTCGGCCACGCTCTGGCCGCCCTGCAGCGCCGCCTTCACGTCGGCAGGGCTCGTTTGAGTGACCTCGGCAACGATCTTGACCGCGGCCCGCCGCATTTTGAGTGCAGCGGCCCGGCGGAGCGCCTTGCTCGGGCCGGCCGGGGCGGCCTCCGCAGCTCCCGGTTGCGCAGCCGTCGCCCCACCCTCGGCCGCAGCGGCGACACCTGCGACCCCCACGACCGAGGTCAGCGCAAGTACGCCACCGGCAATCCAACGCTTCGCGTTCATGACTTGCTCCTTGTCTCGTTCCCCACTCCCGTGGGGGTGGTTCGGGACCCGGAAACGGTCCGTCATCGAGATTCAACGCTCGGAGTGTGAGCAAATGATGAGATCCGCACGCGTTGACGATCAAGGCTCCGACGAGACCAGGGGCAGGGGAAGACGCTCCGTCGCAATGCACCGCAGCTGCGCAGTAGTTGCCCGTCACCGAGCGTGTCGAGCATCCTCGTACCCATGGCATCTTCGTCCCCCTCCTGGGCCCGCGCTCAATCGGCGGAGTGGCTGGAGTTCCTGGCGGAATACGAGCAAGCTGCATCTGATTCCCTGGCACCCCAAGATCCGGATGCCCTCGCCAAGCGAGCCGAGACGTTACGCAAGGCGTGGCCGCATCTGTCGGCTGAGCTCCGACTGGCCCTCCACAGCGTTGGCTTCGCGTCCCCCGACGAACTCGTCGCGTCTCACCTCCTGCGTCAGGCCGTCGACGCGCTCACTGAGGCAATCGCACTCCACGAGGACCAGCCCAGCTATGGGGCAAAGGTTCTGGTGAACGACCGAGCGAAGCCAGTAAGCGAACGCCTGCGATGTGGCAAGGTGCACCTGCGCGACTTTCCTGCCGTCACGGAAGTGATGAAGCGCGACGAAGCCATGAAGCTGTGGCTGGCCCATGGCAACACGGCAATCGAGTGGCATCGTCAGCGCGATCCAGGTGCACCAATCGCGCTTGACGACACCGTGACCAACGGGCAGCTGTTTCCCGTTGGTCGCTGGCTCGTCGAGGCGCAACGCGCTGCCCGCTTGGGGGTGATCTCCGAAAGCGAGCTCAAGGCCCTTCCGGGCCTGCGCGCGTTTTTGGACCAACCGGTGACTGCGGTCTCTGTACGCGCGCCACGACTTCGCCCTACGCGCGACACCTCCCGTGCCGTGAACCGCCGCTCGCCAGACTCCGCCGAGCCGCCCGCCAGTCCCGCGCCGGAAGCATCGACCACACGGCCCGCGGTTGGGCGGCCGGATCTCACGCGCTTCGGCGCCGTCTCCGAGTTCGTGCGCGCCGGCATGGACGCGCTTCGGAATGCAGGCATCGAACTCGAGCACTGGCACAACGTGGAGGGATCCGACGTCGCACTGCGTTCGGGTGGTCACGTGACCGTGAAGGTCGAACTGCCAGATGGCCAGGCCATCGGGTTCGGCGATTGGCTCGACCAACTCGCAGAGGTGCGCAACCAACTCACCGATACCGAGCGCGTGTTGCTCGACGCGCACGGCATCGAGGTCGATGACCCGACTCAGCATCGGGCGCCCGCGCGCAATACGTCGATCGGACGCTGACGACGGCGCGCCGGCCACCGGTCGATCTCATCAGCGAAACCGACAAAACCTGTCGTCTCGCCAGATGATTTCTGCGGTCACGACATGATCACTCGGTGGAGGCGACGGAAGACGATCCGGCGCCTGGACTGCGGCCCGACGGACCTGCGGTCGTGCGGGCGACCGCTCGCGGTCGAGCGCGCTGACGCGTCCAAGATCGTTGGCGCGCGCCCTCGGCGCTCAGACGCTGAGCTTGGTGGGTTCGGGGTGGTGGTGGTCGCCACCGGCGTGGCCACCACTTCCGTGCGCAGCGCCGACTCGTGCCCGCCGGCGCCCGTCGCGTGTGATCGCAATGGTCACGATCCAGGCGAAGAACGCGAGCGTGACGATGCAGAAGCTCGGCGGAAGGTTGAACATCACCGCGACGACGAGCCCGATCCACACCGCCGCGAGCCCGATCCCCGCACCGAGCGCGAGGACCGCCGCCGGGCGCGCGGTGATGGCGAGGGCCGTGGCCGCAGGGGTCACGACGAGGGCGAACAGCAGCAGCGTGCCGACGACTTGGACCGCCATCGTGATGGCGAGCGCGAGCAGGACCATGAAGATGATCCCGAGCATGCGAATCGGAACACCTTTGGCCTCGGCGACCTGAGGGTCGACCGAGGCGAACAGGAGCGGACGCGCAATCACAACGAGCACCCCGGCCAAGCCGAGCGTGAAGACGGTGTAGATCTGGATCTGGCCGGTGGAGATCGCGAGAAGGTTGCCGAACAGCACGCTCGTGATCGTGTTCGTGTTCTCGGACGCGAGCGAAGCGAACAACACGCCGAGGCCGGTTGCGAGCGCGAGGATCGTGCCGGTCGACACCTCGCGATTCGACACGCGTTTTCCGAGCGCACCGATCGCGAGCCCACCGCTCACGGTGAAGAGGGCCAAGCCGAGCGTGACCGGGATGCCGACGAGCACCGCGAACGTCGCACCTGGGAAACCGATGTGTGCAAGTGCGTGCGCGGCGAACGCGTCGCGGCGGATCACCACGAAGTAACCAATGAGCCCCGAAGCGATCGCAACGAGCGTGCCGCCGACGAACGCGTTGCGCATGAAGCCGGCTTGGAGCACCTCGGTCCAGTTCGATTGGTAGCCGACCTCTGCGAGTACGGGCGTCATCTCGTCAGCTCCTCGTGAAGAGATCGCCCTGCGCCGTGCGCACGACCTTGATCGGGGTGGAGTACAGGTGCGTGAGGAGTTCACTGTCGACGACGTCACCGATGGCGCCGTAGTGCGCGTGCCCGTCGAGGAGATAGATCGCGCCGTCGAGAATCGAGAGCAGCGGGTTGAGGTCGTGGACCACCACGAGGATCGTCACGTCGCGCGCCGCGTGCAAATCGCGAAGGAGTTCGACGATTTCGTGTTGGTTGCGCACGTCGAGATTCGCGAGCGGCTCGTCGAGCAGCAGAAGATCGGGGTCACCGACGAGCGCCTGTGCGACTGCGACGCGTTGCTGTTGGCCGCCCGAGAGTTGGGAGATTCGTCGATGTGCGACATCGCCCGCTGATACGGCTTCGAGCGCAGCGTCGACCTGCGCGCGGTCTTCGTGCGACCCGCGCCGCAGCCCGAATCGAGACCCGGTGCGGCCAAGGGTGACGACGTCGCGACAGCGGATGGCCTCGCCCACTTCGGCGGTGTAGTTCTGGGGAACGTATCCGATTCGGGAATTGCCGCGGCGCGGTGCTTCACCGAACACGGTGAGCTCGCCCGCGGCGACGGGAAGCAGCCCCAGAATCATCTCCAAGAACGTGGTCTTGCCCGATCCGTTCGGTCCGATGATGCCGACGATGGATCCGTTCGGGACGGAGAACGATCCCTGCGACCAGATCAGGTTGCCGCCACGCGCCGCGCTCACTCCCGCGAGTGTGAGGGCGTCGGTCATCCTCCGAGTGCCCTCGTGAGGTCCTTCAATTGGCTGACCTGCCATGCAACGAAACTACTGAACTGTGGGGGCACGCTCTCGGTGACGTTCACGGCCGGAACCTTCGCGCCTTGCGCCTTCGTGCGGATCTGCTCGGGGATCGCGCCCTCGGTCTGCGTGTTGTAGATCAGGACGGTGACCTTGCCGCTGGCGAGCGCCTGCTCGAAGTCGTTGACGTCGCCGGGCGCAGGATCCGTCTCGTTGGCTGCCGCGTTCTGGTAACCGTCGGGCGTCACGTTGGCGAGACCGACGTGCTCCGCCATGTAGTCGAAGATGCTCTCGGTGGCGCCGTAGGTCTTGCCGGCCGCGAGCGGTGTGATCTTCGCGATCTCGGCGTCGTACGGCTGCATCGATGCGCGCCACGCGGCATTCTGCTGGTCGAAGTAGACGGCGTCCTTCGGTTCGATCTTCTTCAGCTCGGCGGTGACTGCGCCGGCGATCTTGAACACGTAGTCAGGGCCGTACCAGATGTGTGGGTTGTCGCCTTCTTTGAGTCCGACCACGTCGCCACCGTTCACCACGGCCGGTTTGGTGTCGAGCGTTGCCACCGCCTTGTCGGCCCACGGGTCGTAGTCGAGCCCGTTCACCACGACGAGCTTCGCGCCCGTGAACTTCGCGGTGTCGCCAGAGGTCGGCTCGTAGTCGTGGGGGTCGGCCGAAGAGCTCTTGAAGATGGTGGTGACGTCGCCGCAGTCGCCCGCGAGTTGATCGACGATGTCGCCCCACTGGTCGACACTCACCACAACCGGAACCGGCTTCGTCGGGCAGTTCCCCTTCGGTGTGCTCGCGCTGCTGTTGCTCGATGATCCACAGGCGCCGAGCGTCAGCGCGCCGATCGCCACGACCACGACCGAGACCGCACCCAATCGAATCCGAACCATCCGAGCCACCTCTGTCGGGACGAGCCGAAACGAGGATGATAACCATTCTTATCTCAGCCGGCAACGGCTCTCGTCCCGACCGGCGGGCTTCCCGGGTCCGCGAACAGGCAGGTACCGCCCACGAAACTCGTTCGGTGGCCGGCGGACATGCTCATCATCACGGCGCCGTCGCGCTGAACCATCGGGCGGCGCGGGTCGTCAACACCGTCGTTGCAACGTTGGTCCTCGTCGTTGGAGCCGCGATCGTCTTCCGCCCGACGGGAGGGATCGACCCGATCCGCCAGCGCGCTGATCAACTCCTCGGTTTCGCAAAGGCCGTCTACGACGCGCACGTGGAACAGACGACCAACGGAACGTGTCAGGACAGCGGCATTGCGTGTCGCGAGTATCGGATCCGACTGGATCAGGGGCTCGACCGTGGCAAGACGTTCATCTTCGAAGTTCCGGTCGGGCAGCTTCCCGTGCTGCACACCGGCGACGACATCGTCGTGAGCAGCGTCTCGAAGACCGGGCCCTTGGAGACGCAGTACTACTACTCCGACCGCGAGCGAAAGCCGGCCCTGCTTGGGGTTGTCGTGCGCTTCGCGTTGGTCGTCATCGCGCTCGGCCGTTGGCGCGGATTGGGAGCGCTCATCGGACTCGGCCTCAGCATTGTGGTGATCGTCCTGTTCATGGTTCCCTCGATTCTCTCGGGAAACAACGCAATCGTCGTCGCCATGACCGTCACCCAGTCCGCCGCGGTCGCGGAGCTTCGAGCCGCCGACCCCACGATGCCACGACGGGCTCTGTTCCGGTCCGCCATGAAGATCGGCCGAGACCACGTTTCTTCCACGGTCAACACGCTTGCACTTGCGTAGGTCGGCGCATCGCTGCCGTTGGTGTTGCTCTTCGTCCTGAGCGGCCAGGGGTTCACCGACATCGTGAACACCGAGGAGGTGGCGGCCGCAATCATCGGTCCGCTCGTGGGGAGCGTCGGCATCGTCGCCGCCGTGCCGGTCACGACCTACCTCGCGGCCCGGCTGGTCTCCCTCGAGGAACACGAGGAGCCCAACGACGACGACACCCACCACGACGAACCTGACCAGCACGACGCGGTTCTGCACCCTTCAGCGGACCCGACGCCGTCAGCAAAGAAGCGCGCGACCCCGCCTCTCCTGACCGAGGACGAACTTGCGAAATGGCACCAGCACGGGGACGACGAGCCCAAGCGGGACTGAGACTGTTTTCGCGGGTCAGGTTGCGGTTGTGGTTGACGCCCAGTGACCGCCACGGATCCCGATTTCGCGTTGCATTGGGCACGCGGAGGGCACGCCGGCCACGGCGCTCCTGCGCTCCTGCGCTCCTAGTCCCCGGCCGATTTCATCAGCGAAACCGACAAAAGTTGTCGTGTCGCCTGATGATTACCCGGACACAGTGCGTCCGTGCCGCTCGACGATGTGGTGGCGGCCGTCACTGCGGTCGCTGCCACGGAACGCAGTGATTCGGTGGAGGCGACGGGATTCGAACCCACGACCCCCTGCTTGCAAAGCAGGTGCTCTAGCCAACTGAGCTACGCCCCCGAATTCACGTCCGCAGGTGAACGTGAGTCCTCCACACTACCGGGTGCGTCGGCGGCGCTCCCGTCGATGGGGCGCGCAGCGGTCTTGCGCACGTTGCGCCGCACCAGCAGCACCCACCCCACCCCGAACACCGCCGCGAACCCGAACCACTGGATTGCGTACGACAGGTGCGGCCCGTCGGAGAGCTCGGGCTTCGACAACGGCTTGGGCAACTCGCCGGCGTTCGCCGGGTCCTGCGCCGTGAGCTGCACCCACACGTTGCCCACCAGCCCCGGAACCTGCCGGCCCAACCGCGCCACGTCGACCCGCGCCATCTCGCGCAGCGTGCCGTCGGCGGGATCGGTGGCGCCGAAGAGGCCTCGGGTTTGAGTCGGCTGGATGATGCCGGTCACCGTCACGGGGCCGGTCGGCGGCGCAGCGGCCAGCACCGGACGTTCGGGCCCGTCGCCCACGGCGAAGGGGATCCAGCCCCGGACCACGGTCACGGCCCGCCCGTCGGCCAGGCGCACCGGCATCACCGACCAGAAGCCCGAGTTGCTGCGGTCGTCGCTGCGCCCACGAATCAGCACCTCGCGGTCGGCCTCGTAGGTTCCGGTCATCACCACCCGCCGGTCGTGGAGACCCGACGCCGAGGGGGCCGGACCGGCGGCCGGAACCAACGAAGCGAAGGGTGCGATGGGTTCGGCCAACCGAGCCTGAACCACGGCGTTCGAGGCTTCGCGCTCGTGGAGGCGTCGCAGCTGCCAGAACCCGAGCAACACGCAGGTCACCACGAGCGCCACCACGATCACATGGCCGATGAGCCAGCGGGGCCGAAGGGCGGGATGGGACACGCCGAGACCGTAGCGAGGCGCCTGGCGTCGCCGACATTCGGGCTACAGGTTTCGCCGCCCGGCGCCGAACACTCCACGGGGCTTAGAAGTGAATGGATGCACGTGCCCAGGTTCCAACCTCTCTCGACGGCAGAGCGCACCCGGTCCTCCATGGCTGCGGCGCCCGCCCTCAGCACTGAGTTGGTCCAGCGGGCCCGAGCCCGCCTCGACGCCGCCATGGTCGACCTCGCTCCCGGCAGCGCACTGGTCCCCGGCCATGCCGCCTCCTACCTCTTCGCCCTGGCTCGCCAGTCGTACCTCGAAGTCGCGACCGCAGCCCGGACCGGTTCGATCGCCGCAATGGTCGAGATCGAGCGGGTGATGAAGGAACCCACAGCCGTGCTGGCAATGGGGCTGCACCCCACCGATCTCGTCCTCGCTGTGAGCGACCCCGAGCGGCAGTTCCGCATCTTCGAAAGCTTGACCCTCACGATCGACGATTACCTCGAGATCCGAAACCACCCGTGGTGTGAGGATGTGGCCTCCAGCATCGACCGCCGCCTGCTCGAGGTTGCGTTCAGTCGTCGTGACGCGCAGCTCGCCATGGTGCTCAGCACATCACGCGACGAAGCGATCGCGATCGAAGCGCTCGCGCTCACCGGCCGGGCCCTGAACCGCGAGCTCGTGCGGGCCGCCAGCCGACCGGTCGAAGACCCGCTGCGATCGCTCCAGACCGTGATGAACCATGTAGAGAACCTGCGCCAGTGGCTCAACGATGTGCGCCAACGCGACAACGAGCAACTCGGACGGCTGGCAACTGCCATCGAGCGTCGCGCCGTGCGCGCCCGCGCTGCCGCCGCCCGCTCGATCGGGGTCATCCTCCTCGAGGAAATCGCGGCGCTCTACGGCGCGCCGGTCCTCGATGTCTCCGCATGGGCCCGCAAGCGTCAGCACATCCTCACTGCGGCGGAACGGTGGCGACGCGAGCTCGCGGTCGCCACGCCGGGCATCCAATCCTTGGCGACCGCCGTGAGCCACGAAGTGGACGTGCTGAGCGCAAATGGCATCGGGTGGGCGATGCGATCGCACGACGCGATCACCGAAGCAGTGTCGCGTCAGCACCGAACGACCGGGCTCATGGGCCTGGGCATCACCGCCGTGGTCTGTTGCGCGCCCATCGCCCTGATCTTGTTGGGCGCGAGCCTTACGACAGTCGTGCCGATCCTGGTGGTGCTCGGCGGATTGGTCGCAGTGTTCAGCTGGGAGATGCGCGAACTCAAGGCACCCGGCGCATGGTTCACGTTCTACGCACACCCACTCACCGAAGAAGGCGGGTTGTTGGTGACCGACTAGACGGCCGGCAACTCGAAGACCTCGCCGGGGAAAATGAGGTTCGGGTTGCCCGAGGAGATCGATGCGCGGTTCACGTCGATGACCTTGAGCCAGTAGACGCGCACTTCGTCGACCGTGGGCTTGCGACCGAGTTCTTGGGTCAGGTGACGCTGCGCGATGACCCAGAAGTTGTCGCCACGAACCACGGTGTAGCTGGTGTTCTTGGTCACCTGTTCGCCCAACACTTGGGTGGGCGGCGCAACGGGTGCCGTGGTCGGCGCCGTGGTGGTGGGCGCCGGGTTCGCGGTGGTGGGGGTTGCAGTGCTCGTGGGCGCGATCGTGGTGGTGGGCGCCGGGTTCGCGGGGTCGCCCGCGGGTGTAGGCACGAACGCGCCGCCGCTGGCCCCCACGCCGGTTGCGGCAGTGGTCGACACTGCGCCCGTCGTCGACGGTGCTGCGGTCGTCGGGGCCGCGGTGGTGGATGCAGCGGTCGTGGTGACCGGCGCCAGCGGGTCTCCGGCCGGAGTGGGAACGAACGCAACGGCAGCCGGCGCGCTCGACGGGGTTTGCGCCATTGCACGAATGGGAGTGGCGAAGACGGCGGTACCCACGATGGTGGCCACCAAGACGCCATCGACGATGCGGCGAGCGAACGGCAACGTCCACCATCCCGCGGCACGCATGAACGCCGGAATGCGCGTGGCGGCGGCGAGGAGGTACACAACGGTGGACGCCAGCAACCAGTACGCCGCGGCCAGGCCGACGACGCGAACGACGGCCACCACCGCGTTCGCAGTGGGGGTGGATTCGAGCCAGCCCCGGAAGTCGCCAGTGTCGATGGCCATGACGCGCAGCGCCCCCAGGCGGTGCAGCGCCACCACAAAGCCCACTTCGAGCGCGAGCAGCACAACGAGTCGAACCGCCGCCATCGGCGATCGGCGCTGTGCAGTCGTCGCGTACATCGTGGACCTCCGTGCCCTGATCTCTTGCAGTGGGTCAGCCACCTGGGCGCTCCATGCGCCCGGACGGGCGATCAGTCTTCGTCGGGCTCGTCGTCGGCACGCGGGGTCACCGGGTCACCAACCAGGCCGGGCACCGCCGCCAACACCTCGATGGTGTCGAGCAGGGCCAGCCCCCGGTCCAGGTGCGCCCGGATCTCTTCCCGGCTCAGGTCGCCCCGCAGGTACTGCGCAAGCTCGTCGACGGTGTAGCCGTACGCCTTGCAGAGGGCGTAGACGCGACTGAGCACCTCGAACTGCTCGTCGCTGATGCGGCGGTGGGCCGAAGGCCGCGGCCGAACGGCTGTGCCGAACAACATGTCGGCAACCTCACCGACTTGGGTCTTGTGGGCTGTGTGGAAGCCCAGCTCTTTCAAGCGTCGAACGATGTCGCCCGTGGAGCCGGAAAAGGCAGTACTCGAGGAGTCCCGCGCCGTACCCCGGTCTCGCATGATTGCGGCAACGTCGCCCAGCGCCTGAGTTCGTGACTCGGTCATGGGTCGTACCTCTTCTCGCTGTTGAATCCGCCAACACCGTCGTAGTCATACGGATCGTCGTCTGACAGGAAATCATCGTCGAAATCGTCGACAAATGGTGAGGACATCGCAGACGATCCCGGCGACGAAGCCGATGACGATGCCGCCGAGGTCGGCGACGCTCCGAATGGATTACGGATTTCGGTGCCCAAGGGCAGGTCGTCATCGAGCCCGAACGGGTCGTGATCCGGAAGCGCGAACGGGTCGCGGCCTGCGCTCCCCGGCGGGACCTGCCCGGCGGCGCCCGGCGCCCCCGCATTGGCTGCGGCGCTGGCTTCGGCCTCAGCGCGGGCCAGGTCGAGTTCGGTGGTGATCTCCGAGGCCGGCTGCATGGGTGCGCGCGTAGCGTCGCTCCCCTTGGTGGCTTTGGAAGTGAGCACCTTGTCCTTGAACCACGGGCGCAGCGTGATCTTCATCGGCGACAAGTGGCCGTAGACCACGAGGCCGGTCATCGGGCGCATGCGCCGCAGGAATCCGGCGGACGCCAACGAGCGCTGCTGCTTCGATTCGGTGATGCTCTTCTCGCCCTGGCCGCTGATGCTCATCGACGAGTTGTCGACTTCTTCTTCGCCACAGATCTTGGTGACGTACTCGAGCGTGGACGGGTCGGAAATACCCGAGAGCACCACCTTGGCTCGGTGGTTGTTCACCACGGTGCGAGCCCGAGTGCTGTAACGGGCTTCGATCTGCGCGAAGTCCTGGAACACGGTGACGAGCTGGATACCGATACCGGCGGCCGTGGACGCAATTGCGTCGAGGTCCTTCAACGGCGCGATGTTCGCCGCTTCGTCGATCACGAGCAGGAGCGCCGGGTCGATGGGCGAGTTCTTGCGGCCGGCCGTCTCGTAGCCCTGCCAGATCATCTGGCTGACCAACGCGGTGAAGATGGGCTGCAACCGCTTCTGCTCGTGGCTCGGCGCACAGATGTAGAGCGTGTTGTGCCCGCCGTTGAAAAGGTTCTCAGGGAAGATCCGCGGCGAGACGGCCGACTCGGCGACGTTCGGGTCACCGTAGGCCTGCAGAATCGTTTCCGCCGTGGTGTAGATGGAGCTGCGGGCGCGCTCATCACGACGCATCGAGGCGGCGAATGCCAACGCCGCTTCCTCGACGCCGGCACGCGCCAAGATGCCCATGACTTCGGCTTCTTCGTTGGCGTCGATCCACTTCACGACTTCGCCCATGTCGCGTCGGCCCTGCGCGGCGGCGAACAAGTACGGCGCCATCAGTTTTTCGGCCGCCGAGTACCAGAAGTCGCCGTCTTGGAGGTTGCTGTTGTCGCTCTTGGCCGACGAACACAACCACTCGGCCACTTTGCGCGCGCCGCCCCAGTCCTTCGACGCCGAGATCGGCGACCACCCGGCACGTACTTCGTCGTACTCGTAGCCGGTGGAACGCGACGGGTCGAAGAGCCACACTTCGCCTTGGGTGCGTCGCCACTTGTAGGTCTCGCGCACGAGGTCGTTCTTCACCGATGCCGCGATGACCGGACCCTGCCACTCGAGGATGGACGGGATGGCCAATCCGGTGGTCTTACCGGTCTGGGTCGGTCCCAGCACGATGACGCTCTGGCGAGCTTCGGTGGCCACCATCTTGCCGCCGGTGCGGCCGAGCACCAGACGACCAGGTTCTCCCGGTCCCTTCACGAGGAGCGGCTTGATGTCGCGCGCCTTGGCCCACTGCGACAAGTTGGCATCCTTCTTGCGCGTGCCGTCGATGAGGCTCTTGATGAACTTGAACGCCAGCACCGAGAGCGCAATGAGCAAGAAGAACGTGAGGTAGAACGCGACCGGACCGGGGATGCGGTCGCGGTACTGCGCCGGCCACGCCTGGGACGGGTCGGTCACGTGGCTGAACATCCCGAGTGCGATCCCGGGGATGGCACCGGCCGGGGTGCCGGGCCGGCCGGCCGTGAAGATGAGGCCGCTGATCTCGCCGGTGAGCCACAGTCCGGCACCGAGGCCGAGCACGCCGAAGAGCGCGAACAGCACGATGTTCTCGACCTGGTTGCCCATGGGCTTCCCGGCGGATCCATACGCGGACGTCATGCGTTCCCCGCCCCCGTGACTGCGCTCGTGGTGAGCATGCGGGCATCGGTGTCGACGATGCCCTTCTCGATTCGTCCGAGCCGGTGCTGCACGAGGTGCGAACTCCGACCCACCTTCCACAGTGCCACACCCCGTCCGAGTTGTGGAAGCACTTCCGACTCAGTGTGCGACAGGCCGAGCAGTTCGGTGGCAACCGCCATCTCGGAGTGCGGCTGCGAATAGATGATGCGGGTCTCGGTGTCGGAGAGCAGACCGTGCGCCAACGCGTACGCCTCACTGCCGGCCGCGCCGACGGCCCGCAGGTCGGTGAGGCGGTGGATCACCGCAACGTTGCTCACACCGTAGGAACGGCTGAGCTTGTAGCTCTGCTGCAACCAGCGCGACACGCCCACGTTGTTGAGCACGGCCCACGCTTCGTCGATGACCACGAACCGCTTGCCGCCGTTGGGGCGCGAGATGGCGGCCTGCAACCACGCCGTTGCACACGTCATGAGCAAACCGAGCGCCGGGCTGGCGAAGAGGGCCGACAGGTCGAGCACGACCAGCGAGCCTTCCCAGTCGACTTTCACGTTGGTGCGGCCGTCGAACATGCCGCGGAGGTCGCCTTCGCAGAGCCGGCGGAGTTCGAGCGCAACGTCACGACTGTTGAGTGCCAGCGACTCGGCGGTGGTGAACACGGTGGCGGCCGCTTCGGGCGACGGGTCGAGGAGCGCGCCCACCACTTCGGGAATGGTCGGCTCGTCGAACCGGCTCTTGCGCACCGACAAGAGCGCAATGTCACACGCAGTGCGTTCTTCGGGTCGTAGCGAACGACCGAGCGACGACTCGACCAGCGCCTGAAGCAGCGCACTCTGTCGCCGCAGCACTTCGTCGTCATCGAGCTCACGCGCGCCCGGACCCGGGTCGAGGGGGTTCAAGCGAATGCTTCCACCCGGGGCCAACTTCACGACCGGGCTCCCGATCGCTTCGGCCAACGGCGTGTATTCACCCTTGGGGTCGAGCACCGCCGCCTTGCGGCCGAAGACCTGCTGACGGATGAGCAAGCTCTTCACCAACGACGACTTGCCTCGACCGACCTGGCCGGCGATGAGCATGTTCGGGTTCGTGAGCAACCCCTGGGTGTAGAGCTCCCACGGGTCGAAGCAGAATGAGGCGCCCGCCACTTCTTGACCGATGTACACGCCCCGGGCGCCAATGCCGGGCGCCGACATGAACGGGTACGCCGCCATGAGGTGCGCCGTGGTGCAACCGTGCGGAGGGTAGAAGAGACGGTTCACGCTGGGCGTGGAGTTCGGTATGCCACCGGCCCGGTGCCGAATGGCCGACCGCACCTCGCGGCGTTCCTGGAGCTTGGTACGGATGCTCATCGGAGTCCTCGGCCCAACGGCAACGTGCAACAGAACGCCGTGTCCTGCTCGCCCCAGCAGCGCCGCAGGTCGAGACGCGACATGTGCGCAGCCTGCTCCACCTCGGTGGACACCCACTCGAGCTGCTCATCGTTTTCCGCGGTGACACTCACGTAGGCGGAGAAGCGGTACGCCGCGTGGCCGTCGGCGAGTTCCTGTTCCTTGCGCATGAGTGCTTCGTACTCACGCTTGCGACGGGCCGTGACGGTGTATCCCGCCCGGTCACGGATCTCCTGGTCCGCGATGTAGGTGGTGTGCGCCTGCTCCACGTCGCGCAACGCCTTCGACGGGCTGACGGGCTCCATGACCACACTCACCACCCGGTCGCAGCGGGTCTGGAGCAGCAGCGGCGCCAAGAAGTCGGCGGGAGCGTCGATGCGCGGCCACTCGGCCACCCAGAAGGTGGCGTGGTGCGAGCCGTCGGTGCGGTACGAGTTCCACTTGACCTCGGTGGCCATGGGCCACGCGTTGCGCGGGGCCGTGCCCTTGAGGTCTTCGTCGCCTTGGGCCCGAGCTGCGAGCTTGCGAACCGCCGCCGGGTCGAACGCAGTGCGCAGGTGGTACGCAACGTCGCGCGAGTTGAGGGCGCCCACGACGCGCAGGTCGGCTTGGCGCATCACGTTCTCGAGGTTCTTGATCTCGCGCACCAGGATTTCGCATGCACCTTCGTCGGTACTCGCGCCGCCCTTGGTGTGCTGGCGCAACGCGCGGTGCGAACGCACCGTGCTCACCTGCACCACGATGAAGATCTGGTGTTGCTGGGTGACTGGGCCGGCCTGTTCGATCAAGTTGCGGTACGACTCCACCAGCGGGTGGTCCGAAGGCAACGCAATGTGTTCGCGCAGGTACCCCTCGATGGCGTCGCCGTCTTCGGGAATGGCGCGCTCGATCCACTGCAAGCGGTGGATTGCCGTGCCTTCGCGTGCGCAGTTGGCCAGCACCGAAGCCCACGCGCTGAGGCGGCGCTCCTGTTCACCGGCGTCGAGCAAGGCAAAGGTTTCGCTACGCACCTCGATGACCGCGCTGTAGGTGCCTTCCTTGCCGTCCTTGATGATGCCGAGCTCGCGGCCACCTTCGAGCCCAACCTTCATGATCTTGACGCCGGCCAGCACCGGCGGCGGAACCGACCGACCGCCCTTACCGATGACCTCACCGACCAGTGGGGTGGGCGAGATGAACGTGCGCCTCGTACCAGCGTTGGTGCGGCGGAACCACGCGATGAGTGCCGGTGCCCACTCGTCGAGCCGACGACCACCGATGGGGAGGAACCCCAGAGCCAGGCACACGCCGCTCAACACGATGGCGATGGGGGCCGCCACGCCGAACGGCAACAAACGGATGAGGCCGAGTGAGCCCACCAAGGCCACGGCGATGCAGATGATCTGCGCCAGGCTGAGGCCCGCAATGAAGGTGTTCCGCTGCGGCGGGCCGATTCGGAATGATCGCTGTCCGCTACTCATCAATCATCCTCAAAGGTCTTCCCAACGATTTTCGTTGTTTCCGTACAAGCCCGCCTCGGCGTCGCCACCGCTGCTGAGGCTGGAATTCGCTTGTGAGGCGGCGACGTTGGCGTTGGTGGCCGCGCTCATGGCCTGCCCGGCGGCACCCCGGGCGCCGTCGACGGCCTTGTCGACTCCGGCACCGACGGCCGCTCCCGCGACAGTTCCCGCACCGGGTACCACGCTGCCGGCCGCGGCACCAGCACCCGCCCCGGCACCAGCACCCGCCCCGGCACCCGCCCCGGCACCCGCACCCGCCCCGACGCCACCGGCGACGGGCGCTGCGCCCGACGCGCCCGGCAACGCACCCGCCGTGCCACCACCGCCGCCGCCACCACGCCCGAGTTGGCTACCCGGCGTGGCATTGGACTGGCCCGTCGGCCCGTCCTCGGAACTGTCGTCGCCTTGGTTCCAGTTGGACTTGCCGACACCCTGCGCCAAGTTCTTCGCAGTGACGGCGTTGCCGGCCGTCTTCCAGAAGAACACGGTCGGCGCCTTCTCGTGGCCTTCGATGGCGGTTGCCACCTGCGCCTCGGCGAATTGCGTGAACTTCAGAACGGCGAAGGGCGTGAACGCCGCAGTGATGAACGTGGCGCCGCCCACCATGAACGTACGGATCGAGCTGGGGTCACCGGCACCGCCAGCGTTGCCGCCCCCCGCCATCAACGCCACGCCCGTGGCCAGCGCCGCCACGATCAACAACTTCGATACAAGCATCGCCAGCAAGAACTCGATGGCTCGCTTCAACCACTTGGCGGCCGGCGGGAACGTGAATGCTGCGAACGACAGCGGCAGGAACAGCAGCGACAGCATCACTGCGTTCTCGCGCACGATGAGCACCATGTACAAGATGAACCCGGCGATCGCCACGAAGAGCATCACCAAGATCATGCCGAGACCCGCAATGCTCGATCCGATCACCGCTTGCGGGCCCAAGAATGCAAAGCGCATGGCGGCACCGAAGTTGTACGCCAGGTTCTGCTGGTCGGTCTTGAACGTACTGAGCATGAACACCGACGCACCATCAACGATCTTCGACAGCGCAATGGTGAAGAAGACGCCGAGCGCCATCCCCAGAACGGCCACGGGGAGGTGAATGAACACCGAGCGCAACAGCTCACCGACGTTCTGCTTCACAATTGCGTTGATACCCGCCAGGAGCAGCATGGGCAGCAGCAGCAAGCTGCCGAGCCACACCATCCGCTGGTACTTGTCCCAGAAGTTCGCCTGCACGATCTCGGCGCCGGCGCGTCGACACGTGTTATTGGTGCGACCCAACGAACCCGCCGCCGGTTGGCAGTCGGCAATGTTCGTCTGCGGGGTGCGGTTCGCATCATCCTTGGTCGGCACGTAGTTGGCGTTGATGGCCTGTTCGCACTCGCGAACCTCTTGCATGGTCCAGCCCGTTCCCTTCGGAATGGAAGCTGCGGCCACGTTCGTATAGTTCCCCGCGGCATCGGTTGGCGGCGCCACCGAAGCCTTGTTCAGCGTGCAACCACCCTTGGGCACGTTGAGTGCGGTCTCCAAGATGGAGTCGGTCACCGAGAACAGGGTGGACGACACCATGTTCCCGAGGAACCGTCCGACGTGACAGCTCACGTCGACCGTTCCGCATGGCCGTACTTCGGCGCAGTAGAACGCCTTGTAGAGCTGCGAATACGCCGGGTCGCGCTTGGCCGCCTCGAGCGCGTCGGGGGTGGACACCACCAACACGGTGGTCATCGACTCGCCGCACGCCGCCGCCTTCGACACCAAGGCGTACACGCGGGTGGCCGCGTTCCACTCTTCGTCGGAGATGCCGTCCGGCCCCTTGGCGTCACCACGGTTGGCGCACCACCATCCGCCGTCACGTCCGACGTTGGGGAGGTTGGCCGCCAGCCGTCCGGCCACGCTGGTGTCCTGACCGTTGACGTCGAACCAACCGTATGACTGACCGGGGGTTGGCTTCCCGGTCGGGCACGTGGGGTCCTCAGTTGGATTTCCCTGTACCGCAGCCGATGCCGGGTCGGCGCCGATCGCGACGAGACCGGTGATCATCAACAACATGATGAACATCAGTCGCGCCAGGCGTCGGCGGGAGATCGACATCAGAGACCTCGGGTCGGAGAACAACAGGTACGGGGGACGGCCAGGTGGGCCGGGTCGAGTTACTTGATGGCCGTGCCCAGGCCCGAGGCCCAGTTGACGAAGGCGGGGGCAGCGGTCATGAGTGCCGCCGCGCCGGCGGCGATCAGCACGCCCCGCTTGCCCTGGGTGGCCTGGTGGTGGTTCTGGCTCTGCGCACCGAACGCCCAGATGACGCCGGCGATGATCATGGCGGCGAGCGCCAGGATGAGACCCCACCCGGCCATGCCGTTGACCACCGACTGCACCTGGTCGGAACCAGGGATGGCGACCTTGTTCGGCGCGACGTTGACGTCTTCCTTCAGCCGAATGGTGCCCGACGTGCCGTTCACGGCCGGGTTTGTGGTCACGGTTGCCTGGGCCAACCAAGCGCCAACCATGTAAATCCCCGCAAGCATCGAATCGTGCTCCTTGTTCTGGCCCGCTCGGGCCGTCCCGCCCGGCCCCTGAGGACCGGTTCCAGTACCTGAACCGGTGGTCCGGTTCGAATAATGCGTACGATAACCAGAAGAACGTGAGAAACGCAAGAGCACTTCTTATTCGCCAAATACGCAATGTGCTGTTACGATTTGGCCCGTGAGGAGGCGAGTTCACCGCACGGAAGAGGGATTGGCCCCAATTGCCTTGTTGGCAGTCGGCGGGCTCGCCCTGACGATGTCGCTCTTCGCGGTTGTGGCCATCGTCGTGCCCATGGCCGCCTCCTCGGTGAACCCGGCCCAGGCCTGCACCGACGCCAACGCCGCCGCCGCCAGCGCCTCGGGCGCAGCACTCGATGCGCCCCCGGTTGTTCGTGGCACGGGGATCCGCCTCCAGACCGGCGTCACCGGCATGGCGAACCTCTACCAGTGGGCCCAATTCACGTTGAAGTCGGTGGCCATCGGGGCGAACCGGCCCGAGACCGACGTGGCCACCAGCGAACACATCGTGGCGATGATCGCCTGGGCCTGGGCCGAAGGCGGCGGCATCAAAGGCAACGCCGGCCGCTTCAACCCACTCAACCGGCGTTCCGCCGACCCGAGCCTCGGCGGTGTGTCCTCGGCGCGCGGCGCCACCAGCGACTACCCCACCCTCGACGCGGGGGTAGAAGTTGCCGCCCGCACCATCGAGGGCCAGTACCAGACGCGCATTCGTATTGCCCTGCTCAACCCGGCCACGACCGCCGACCAAGTGCTCTATGCGATCGCGCACCCTAACGAATACCCGGGCAACAAGATCTGGGCCGAAGCCCCCAACTACTGGGACATGCTCCAAAAAGTGCTCGCCGGTACACGCGCCAACTTCTTCGCGCGCGCCAATGAGCCCCTGCGAGCCAAGGGCGACCCGCTGGTGCTGGCCCCACCGGCGCAACTTCCGCTCGCGCCGACGAGCCCGGTCCAAGGTGGTGACGCCGGCCAGTCCGGAGAGATCCCCGGGTTCGAGGGACTGACCCAGGCCCAGGTGAAGGAAGTGCAGGACGCCTGCGAGAAGGAAGGCAAGACGTTGGTGCGCGCCAACGGCACCCCGGCCTCACAACCCGGTGGTGTGGGTACCGGCGGCAACGCGCCCGCCGGCGACGGCAGCGCGGGTTGGATCGCCGTGCAATCCGCGTTCAAGTACCTCGGGTTCCACTACCAATGGGGTGGAGGACGCAGCGGCAGTCCGAAGGATCCCAACGCTGCCGGCATGGACTGCTCGGGACTCATGATCGTCGCGTTCAACGACATCGGCGTCAACATGCAGGCACTCGGTGGGTACAACGCCGCCAGTCAAGGTCGCGTGGGGCAACGGATCGGCACCAACCTGCGCGACGCCCGCGGTGGTGACATGGTCATCGTCAACGGCGGACAACACGTGGGCATGTTCGTAAAGTGGGACGGCAACACTCCGATGTGGATCGAATCATCGGGTGGGAGCCGCTGCAGCGGGCCAAGCAACTGGTACCAGTGCAAGGGCGTCGTGTACCGCAAGTTCTGGCCCACCAGCATCGTGTCGATCAACCGTGTCGTCTGCGGAGTCGGCGCCGACGGAAAGCCCATCGTCTGTGGCCGCTGACGTCGCGAAACGCGAAACCAACGCAACTGCTCCCACAACCGCTCGGCGGGGCCGCACGAACCGCGAACGCGCACCGCGCCCGCCGGGCCGTATCTACGCAATCGCACTCGTGGCCAGTTGCACCCTGGTCCTCGTCGTGGTCGTCCTCGCCAACCAGCGATCCGAGGACTCCAGATCGCGCGCCACCGAGCCCGTCAACGTCACGCTGCCCACCGGGCAGTTCTCCGGGGGCACGACCGCGCCATCAACGACAGCGCCGACGGGGCCCACGCCGGCAGTCATCGACTCCCTCGCAGCCGTCGGACTCGAAGCCACCAAGGCGCCACGCGTGTACGTCGAAGGTGATCTCGACTTTGCGGACATGCCCACGGCCGATGCCGCCGGCAATGGAGTCGACTTCGCCGTGCCGGCCAACTGGTACCTCGCGGCCGACGCTGCCAAGCGCGGACTCGAGGTCTATGGCAGCACCGACAAGTCATTGGCCGACTCGGCGCGCGCGCTGCTCAACGATCGACTGCTCAGCACGTGGACGCGCACGCTCGACGAGAACGTACCCATCGCTCGCTCGCGAGCCACCACACTGGTGTTGGCCGAACCGTTCGCCGAGCGCGGAACCCGTTCGGTGTGGTCCGGACGCATCGTGCTCGAACCGGTCGACGGGTCGCGCACCACCACGTACGTCGTGACCGGCGTCATCGAGCGCCAGAACGGCACGTACCGATTGGTGCAAGCGTCGTACGACCCGATCTGAGCTGGCCGCTCAGTACGTGATCGTCACTCCACATTGGGTCTGTGCCGCAGCCACCACCGGCCCCACTCCACTGGGGATTGCGGTGATCGCGGTGTCCTTCGCCAGCCCTTCGTTGATCTTCTTGAGGTCCTTGGTGCTGTTCACGAGCTTGTCCTGTGCTTCCAGCCCGTTGACCACGATCTCGACGTTCGGCTTCACCTCGGCCGGCGCCACCGCCGACATCGCGCGCCACGCCTCGAGGCGCAGCCGGGTGTTCTCGCGCAGCACCTGAAGCCGAGCGTCGTTCGACTTCGCCTGATCCAGCGCGCCGTTCAGCGCGGCGTTGCCGGGAATGGCTGCGGCCGCTTTCGCCGCGCTGCAGAAGTCCTGTGGTGCCGCCGCAGCACCGCCACCGGTGGCCGGACGCACGGTCCAGACCCGCCACCCTTGGCCGCCGTCGCCGGCGCCCACGAGCTCGAACACCCACCGCACCTGCTGGTCGGCCTTGCCGCTCTGGCTCCACACCACATCGGCGACCACCAGCTGACGACCGTTGCTCTCACCGGCGCTTGCGAAGTTCGATGCCTTCGCGCTGTAGGTGCCGGTGAACTGGCCGCGCGCCTTGATGTTCGCGACCTCGTTGACGAATCCGGATCCCGGCTCCTGGCCGCCGACGACTTGGGGACCGTTCTGGTCGAAGGTTTCCTTCACCACGGCGAGGTCGCCGGTGTTCTCGAACTTGGCCCACGCGTCGAGCGCGCCCTGGACCGCTTTGGCCTTCGAGTCGCTCGGGTCCAGGGGCGTGACGGCCGTGGTGGAGACCGCAGCACCGGTGGTCGTGGTCGGCTGGGGCGAGTCGTCCCCGGTCATGAAGAAGACCACGGCCACGACGAGTGCGAGCAGCAGCGCGCCACCTACGGCGATGATGACGATCGGGTTCAGGCGCGGGCTCGGACGCGGCGGCGAGTAGTCGTCGTCGTCGAGGTCGTCGTCATGTCCGATGCTGATGACTTCGGGCATCGATGCTCCTGATCACCCATTCCACGCCGTGGACGCGGCGCGCGTTGTTGCCCTGATGGTGTCGGCCGGTTCCGGTCCCACTGCCAATTTCGCAGAATTCGCGGTCTGGTTCATCGCGGGCTCGCCGTGGAGGTGGCGCGAACCGTGGGATTTCGCTCGGAAACGAACCATCGCATCAAGGTGAACTGGAACGGCCGGTCGACCGCGACCCGCACCGTGTCGACGGTTACTGCGATGTGGTTGCTGTCGCAGGCGGCGGTCGGGTCCTGGCGGCGCAGCATGGTGCAGGCCCGATCGCGTGCTTCGAGTGGCACCAGCTGCACCGTGCCGTCCTTGCGGTAGGCCTGTTCGTCGAGTGCAGTGGCGCCGGCCGCCGCCGCGCTGTCGGCCGCGTTGCTCGCCGACCGCTGGGCCGAGTACCCGCGCCACAGGTCGAGTGCGATCCCGCCCGCCAAGATGAGGATCAGACACCAGCCCACGACCTGTACACCCACGAAGCCGTCCTGACGTCGACGCGAGCTTGCCCGGCGCGTCCATGCGGATCGGATGCGCGCGATCATCCGATGCTCCGATAGTCATCGATGCGTTCTTCGGCCGTTTCGCTGCTCGTCGTGTTCACGCCCACCGGCCCATAGGTCGGAACGCTCAAGACCGGCAGCTGGTACGTCACCTTCACCTGGACGATTGCGCCGCGGGCGTTGGGGTTGTTCGTGAGGTCGGTGCGATCGGACCGGGTGAAGCTGACCTCCACGCCCTTGATCGCGTCGCCTGCACCTTGGCGGTACTGGTTGGCCGTGTCCCGCGCCACGGAGGTGAGTTGTTGCTGGTCGGCCGCGCTCGTCCGCGGGTTCGCAGCGGTGGCGACGGACCGCGCCACTTCCGCAGCCGCCGAACGGGCGGCAGCTTGCTGCTGGGGCCAGCGGACGAATCCGGCCACCAGCATGATCGTGGGGATCAACAACAGGCCGATCGCCACCACCATCTCGGCGGCGGCGAACCCGCCTTCGTCGGGCGGTCGGGCCGACCGCCTCATGGCTGCGCCGCCCGCAGTTCGGCACTCGACGCGCGCCGTCGGAACGTGGCCGTGGCGTCGAGTGGGATGCCCTTGGTCACGGGTACGGCGTCGACGAACCAGGGCATGACGATCGGCTTGCCGTCGTTGGTGACCGTCCGCACCGTCACCTGGTCCGCCCGAACTTCGCAGCGGAACGCCACGCGCTCGGCCCAGGTTGCGGCCAGGAGTTGCTTGCGCACCTCGCCGGCCTTGTCCTCGCACCGCTGCTGCGCCGATGCGAGATCGCCCCGCGTGCCTTCACGGGCTGCGTCAGCGGCGGCCGCGCGGACCGCCCCTTGTGCATAGAGGCCCACGAAGATGTTGAGGCCGAACACCACGATCCCCAACAGGAACGCGGTGACCACGACGTTCTGCACCACACCGAACCCGTGCTCGCACGGCTCGGCTGGCACCCGCGCTCGGCCCCATGCGTTCATCGCCGTCGCACTCAGGGCGTGACAGTCGTTCCCGACGTGTTGTTGATCTCCTTCGGCGCATCGCTGATCCAACCCATGACCGTGTCGCCGATCTTCTCGCCGACGCCCGTCTTGAGGGCTACTCCAATTGCCCCGATCACCGCAATGGCCACCACGAGGTAGCCCAAGTTCTCGGCCACCACGAAGCCCCGCTCGCGCCGATCGGCGACTGCGAGTTCGACGCGAGTTCGAACCCACGTGAGCATCGTTTCCATCATTGTTCCTTTCTCGCACGTGCGATCACTTTCCGAAACTCAGCAGCATCGACGGAATCGGTGCCACCACCCACAAGATGACGACCGGAGCCATCACCGCAATCGTCGGGAACAACATGGCGCCACGGCGCTTGGTGTTCATCCGCTCGAGGTCTTCGCGTCGGTCGTTGCGCAGGTCGTCGCTCACGCTCAACAGTGCATCGGCCAAGTCGCCACCGGCACGCGCGGCGTCGGCCAGCATGCGGTACAGGCGCGCCGCCGCCGGTTCGGCCGTGGTGGCCGCCAGGTCGTCGTAGGCGTCAGCCTGCGCTCGCCCACCGGACATCCACGCCAACGCCTCGCGCAGTTCGTCGACCACCGGACCGTTGCCCCGGTCCACCAACGCCTGCACCGCCTGCACCGAACCGCGTCCGGCGCGTAGGTACATCGCGATCATCTGGGCCACGGTGTAGAGCTCGGTGCGCATCAACGCACACCTTTCCCGCGTGGCCCGACCCAACTTGGAGCGCATCACGGTGGCGCCCCACACGGCGCCCAACGTCCCGAAGAACAGCGCCATTGCGGCACCGCCCAAGAGCACACCCAACGTGACGCCACCCGCAGTGCCGCATGCGAGGTACCCAAGTTGACGCATGCGGTACGCCTCGGGCGTGACGTCGTTCATACCTGCGGCCCGCAACCGTCGCAGCAGGTCGTCCTCGCCACCGGCGTCGACCAGCCGACTCAACGCATCCGCGACGCTGCGCACCATCGGGCCGAACGTGTCGCCCGCCGCACCGCTCGACATCGTCTCGTCGGCCACCAACGCAATTGCCGCTACGTCGCTACCCCGGCCCATGCGCGAGCGCGACAGCTGCGCGTACGGGCGGATGCGCGCGCCGAGCGGACGGACCGGACGGATCACCAGACCCACCGCCGCGGCCACGGCCGTTGCCGCCAGGAGCGCAATCGCCAGCTCGGTCATGGCGTGGCCTCCGCGGTGAACACTCGCGGTTCGGCCGGAATGCGACTGAGGCGACGGATGAACGCCATGCCGCCGACCAACATCAACGTGCCCACCAACACCAACAAGATTCCGAGCGGCGTTCCGTAGAAGGCGCGGAAGTCGGAGTTGGTGGCCGTCATCAAGATGAGCAGCACGAACGGCAGCACGAACACCGCCCGAGCGTTGAGCTGCTGTTCGCTCTGCGCGGTTCGCAAGCGCTCGAGGAGTTGCAGATCCTTCGTGGACGCTTCGGCCAGGTCGCGCAAGATGTCCAGCACCACGGCCGGGCCCGCCTCGGACGCCACGATCAACACTTCGATCACGCGGTCGCTCAGCGGGTCGGAGAGTTCCTCTTTGATCGCTTCGAGCGCGGCCCGCTGGTCGAGCGTGCTGGCCAGCGCGGCATATCGAGCGAAGACGGGCCGCAGCGGAATGGGGCCGCCGGTCGCCAATGACTTGAGCGCCGTGTGCAACGACTGCGACGCGCTGATGCCCGAGACCAGACTGCGCAACGCGTCGGGCCAGGCTTCGGTCTTGGCTGCATTCGCCTTGGTGCGCTTCCAGCCGTAGTACACGCGGGGCAGGAATCCCACGGCGATTGCCGGAACCAGCGCCACCACCCACGTGCGCGACAACGCCGCCACCAACACGAACGTCACCGCGCCGGCACCGATTGCCGAACCCCAGAACTGCAGAGGTGACGCGCTGATACCGGCTTGGTGCAACCACGCCTGGCCACTCACCCGCACCTGCTTGGCACGGCGCGGCTTGGCCGTGAAGAAGGACTTGGGTACGTAGCCAGTGATGTACCCGAGCAAGAGATACACGAAGATCCCGGCGGCGAGCGCAGCGAAGAGCAACATCAGGCCACCGCCGCCGCCGAGCCTTCGAGGAGGCGTTGTACCGAGGTGTTGAGTGGGCGCAGCACGGCATCGAGCCGCCGGCGCAGGTCCTCAGGCAACGGCGCGCCGGTCCAGCGCAACGGCGCCCCGAAGGATTCGCGCACGAAGATCGGCTCCACACTGAAGTCCGTGTCAGTGGCCTGCAGGCTGGGGATCGCAATGATCTCCATCACCTGCCGTCGGATTCCACCTGACCCTTCGTCCTTGAACTGCACGTCTTCCCGGTCGCAGTGGATGACGAAGTCGAACACCGACGAGAAGATGGAACGCACCTGGCGCTCCGGCACGTTCTGGCCCGCCATGATCGCAGTGGACACCAACGCTTGGAGTCCTTCACGCGCGCTGTTCGAGTGCACCGTGGCCAACACGCCACAACCGGCGTTGCCGGCACGGGTGAGTTCGAATGCTTCTTCGCCGCGCACTTCGCCCACCACCAACAGGTCGGGACGCATACCAAGACAGATCTTCACCAGGTCGCGCAGCGTCACTTCGCTGTCGGAGCCATCGATGCTCGCGGCGCGCGTTTGGTAATAGTCGCCGTGCATCAACGGCGCCGAAAGCTCCCGCACTTCCTCGCAACCGAGCACGCGGTGGCTCGGCGGCACCGCTCGCATGAGCGCGTTCACCAGCGTGGTCTTGCCGGCCGCCGGAATGCCGCTCACCAACACCCCGGTACGTGTCCGCATGGCCGCCGACAGCAACGCCGCAGCCGGCCGCGACATCGAGTCGCGCTCCACCAGGTCGGTCAACCCTTCGTTGCGCATCGTGTACTTGCGCAGCGTGGCCGAGAGGCGGTCGGCCACCGGCGGGATCACCACACCGAGGCGCACCTGGCCGTTGAGGACGCGGGCCTGCACGATCGGGTTTCGGATGTTCACTTCCCGCCCCGACGTCTGCAGCAACCGGTTCACCAGGTGCAGCAACTCTTCTTCCGAGGTGGGGTCTTCCACGTTGGCAAGGCGGCCTTGGTGGTCAACGTAACTCACGTCGTTGCCCGAGATGAAGATCTCTTCGACGCGTTGGTCATTGAGCAGCTCCGAAAGCACGCCGTACCCCAGAACCGAACGCCGGACGCGCCGCTCCATGTCGTCGGGATCGGCCAACGGGCGGCCACCCACCCCGGCGTGCGCGCGCTGCTGGTAGCGCCCGACTTCCTCGGAGATGATCGCTTCGACGGCCGCGGGATCGGTCTCGGGGTCGAGCTTGCCCGACTTGATCCGGTCGATGACGGCCTGGCGAAGTTCCTCGAACGCGGTGCCGGTGATCACGCGGTCACCTTCCCTTTGCGGCCCGAGCGCGTGGCCATCCGTGGGATGGCCACGTCGATGAGTTCGCCCACTGCGCGCAGGAACGTTCCGCTCGGTACCAGCGAGCCCTCCCATGCCGCCTTGGTCACCCGCTCGTCGTGCGGGGCCGTGACGACACCGTGGATGAGACGCGGGTCGATGTGGGAACGCAGTTGCTCTTCGATCTCGGCGCGCATGAACGTGGAGCCGAAGAGACGGTTGAAGGTGGAGCCCAGGTCGGAGACGGCGTGGCGGCGCGACTTGCGGTCGGGGGCCTGGTTGATCAGCACCCACATGCCGAGTTCGCGCCCGCAGGCTCGTACTTCGGCGGCCCAGTCGATGAAGCGCAACACGCCAACCGGCGACGGTTCGCACACACCAATGAGCACGTCGGCATCGGCGAGCACGGTGCGGCTGGCGCCGTAGCGGTCGAGGCCGTACCCCACCAGGTCTTCGATGCGCGCGCCGGTGTCGACCACCGTGTTGCGCCACGTGCGCGCCGTCAGTTCGAGCAGATCGACCACTTCATGGGGCCGCAGCTGCGGCCAGTCGTCGAGGTTGGCGAGGCCCGGGATGACATGGAAGCCCACCGTGCCGAGCGCACCGGGCGACCGTCGCCCCGTCACTTCCACGAGCGGACGGGTGCGGTGTGCCGCGGTTTCGAGCGCACTCAAGATGTTCGGCTGGAGCATGTACGACAAGCGCCGACCCACCGACGGGCTCGACTCGTCGAGGTCCACCAACACGGTCGGTTCGCCCCGGCCGGACAACACGTCGGCGACGGCGATGGCCACTTCGGTGGTTCCGGCGCCCGCCGGACCCCCCATGGCAATGACTGGACCCCGCGGTGACGGTGCCGGCGCGCTCGGCGCTTCGAACTCGATGCCGCGCACCACCTCGTCGAAGCGGTCGTGCAGCCGTGTGCTGGGTTCGAGCGCGCTGATGGCACGGATCATCTCGTCCGGGGCCATCGTGGCGGGCAGCACCAGGTCCACACCCAGCGCTTCGAGGAAGCCCCGCCCGAGACCGGCCTGCAACTCGGGGTCGAACACCCCGATGACGCGCACGCCGTGCTCTTGGAGCATCAACACCTTGGACCGGTTGAGGAACGGGCTCACGTCGTCGAGCACGATGACGTCAAGGTGCTCTTCGAAAACCATGCGCGGTTCACGCAAGATCTTCACTCGCACGCCACCCACGTGATCGCGCACGTGCGACTGGAGTTCGGTACGCCAGGCTCGAGCGCTGGCGATGACCCCGAGCGTGTACTCGTTGGCCACGTCAAGAACCCTCGTTGTTCGCGCAGGTATTTCTGGTCGTCGGTTGCGCACCGGTGGACTTCACCAGGCGGATGTTCCCGCCTTCGGAGGCCCCTGCGACCCGCAGCGCCTGGTCGGGGTCGTCGATGGCGACGACGGGACTCGACGAGCCACCGCCGCCGAGCGTGGTGGCTTCGCTCTTCACGAACGCCAACACCTCGATGTTGGTGGCCACCCAGCACGCCGTGCCACCTTTCACCTCCGCGATGTCGACGCGGTCGCCCACGTTGACGACGGCGCCGTTGCCACTGATGACGAGTTCGCGTTGGCTGCGCGACGAGAGCTTGCTGGAGATCGAGGCCTTCGTGAGTGGTTCCCCTTCGACCAGGCGGCGCGCGGCGTACGAACCGCCCTTGCTCACTTCGGCGAAGCGCACAAGATCGTTGGCCAGCGGCGAGTCGGCGGGCACGTCTTCGGCCCGCACGTTGTCGATGGAAATCCCGCTCCCCGGGTCGATGGTCGAACGCGCCACTGCCACCGACACGGTGGCGCTGCGGTTGCTCAACAACGCGAACGTCGCAACGAAGGCCACCAAGCCGGCAACGATCATCAACAGGTGGCCACCAGACAGGCGGCTGCCGAGTCCGCGCTTGGGCGCGCGGGGTTGCGTTGCCGGTATCGCCATTGGGTCACGTTCGATGACCGGCGTGCTGGCGTTGCGCACGTGGGGCTCCGGGTTGTGTTGGGGGCACCCGATGTGCCCGCTTCGGGGTTGACGGTCAGCCGGGAAGCGGCCTGGTGCCCAGAATTCCGGGAGAACTACTTCGCAACTGACCGTTACGAAGACTGTATAGCGAACAGGACATGCTACTCAAGACACCCGAATGGGACTAGTTGTGTGCGCGTGATCTGCGCATAGTCCGTATGCAGGGTCGGCCCGAGAACCAATGTGCGTGGGCCTCAACTTTGGGGGTGATGTGGCCGAAACCATTGATGAACCGCAGCAGACGCGTCTGCGCCTCGGTGCGGCCAATACGCGATGTGAAGTTCTATTCGACAAATTCGTTCTGCTCAGATAGGATTTGACCATGCCCGCATCGGCTCCGTTCGACCCAGACGACTACCCGGCGATCCTGAAGCCCTCGGAAGTTGCGGCTTGGCTCCGCCTGAGCCCGCGCATGATCCAGCTGATGGCCAAGGACGGACGGCTTCCCGCCATGCAGATCCCGGGGGTGCGTGGCTACCGCTTCTTGAAGGACGACATCCTCGCCTTCATCAACGAGAGCCTCCCCAAGCACCACCAGTTCGAAGAAGGCGTGGGCGTCGAGGTCGAGACCGAAGTCAACGCCTGAGTTCGCTCAGCGCCGGCGGCCCAGCTCCGGATTGCGAACCACGTAGATCAGCGCCGCCAGCGGCACCAGCCATTCCGAGCGGTCGCGCCCACGACACACCACGTGATCCGCGTGCACCCGCACCACGGTGCCCGTCACGCGGACGTTGCCCACGGCGCCGAGCTCCACTTCGGGTGACCCATCTTCGGCCACTTCGCGAACCCGCGCCACGAACCGACGCGGGTCGCGGCTGATCTTCGCCCGGCCGCCGACGCGGGCGCGCTCCACCACCGCAACCGCCCCCACATGATCGAGGCGCACGTCCACCAGTGCTTCGGGGCCAGTCTGCACCGTGCACAAGTCGTCGCCGACGTGGACCACGATGCCCTCGAACGTGCGGTCGGCCAGCAACACGCGCACCCGGTCGCCGCGCCACTGCAACTCCAAGAGTGCGAAGGGAAGATCGAGCGAACGATCCCGCTCCTCCTCCTCCATCTCCTCGAGCTCCGCCTGCTCCTCTTCGCGTTCGAGCCGCACCCGGCGGGCCGCGAGTTCGAGTTCCGGATCGTCAGGCCACATCTGGTCGCTCGGCGCCACGCGGGATCTCCTATTGGGCAGCCACGCCCTCGAATGCTGCTGCAGTGACACCCCGGCGCTCGAGCTCGGCCAGGAATGGCACCGGATCGGCGAACCTCGCCAATCCTCCGACACCCACCGTGTCAGCCAGCAGGCCGGGGCCTCGTCCGGCGGCGGCCAACGCCGTGACCGCCAACACGGTGCCGGCGGCCGGCGCGCACGGCGCAATGGCGCCATAGACAACGGTGTCGCGGTGGCCGGCACGCGTCCCCCACACCTCGACGCGGGTGGCCGCCCACTCGTCGCGCTCGAGGGGGTCGCGGCGCAGCCGGGCGAACGCTCCGGGAGGCTCCGCGGTCCGGACCCGAATGTTGGCGTCGGGTAACTCGCGCTGGAGCAACGCTGCGCCCATGTCGCTCGCTTCGCATTCACGCGCGCCGATGGGATCGGGGAACCACACCAGCTCGTGCCCCCGTCGCCGCACCGGGCGCCAGGCATGATCTCGCCACTCCACCACGTCGTCGCGCATCGACGCGCGCAACGTGTCGATGCACGCCGGCCCCGCCACACCCGCCCGGGCCACGCGCACTTCGTGCACCGTGTCGAAGAGCACACTGGCATGGCGCACCAACACGTCGGAGAGCCCAGGGGCAACGCCCGCGCCAAGGATCGCCCGCACACCACGCGCGCTCGCCGCCTCGCCCACGGCTGCGAACGTTCGGCGATGGGCAGTCGAGTCGTCACCGACACTCACCACCGGCGTGCCGGCATCGATTGCCCGCACGATCCACTCGACATCGGCCCCCGCCGGCACGGCGCACACGATCACGTCCGCGTCGGCGGGCGCATGACCTGGGGCCCCGACCACCGTCAGCTCGATGGCGGCGGCGGCCGTCAGGATCGACTGGGCGGCACCGGCCACGGCACCGTCACCCACGAGCACGACCCGAGTTGCGGTCATCGGAAATCAGGGCTGCGCAGCTCGCGCCATCCCCCGGTCACCGGTGGTTCGCCGCCCCGACCCCGCATCCGCACGACGATTCCGGCCAGCCCCGCTAGGAACACCACCCAGAGCCAGCGTCGGAGAGCCTTCACAGCGACGGAGTGTAGGGGCGACCGGTTTCGTGTGGGGCTAGCTGGAATCGAACCAGCGACCTCATCCTTATCAGGGATGCGCTCTAACCGACTGAGCTATAGCCCCGGAAAGCGGGCTGCACTGTAGCGAACGGATGCGAGTTGGTGCTCAGAGATCGGCTGCGGCCATGTCTTCTTCGACCACCGTGACTTCAAGCCCACCCACCATCTCGCCGAAGAGGTTGTAAAAGGTGGCCGCCACCACAGTGAGGACGGTGAGGATGGCCACCGTGGTCACCCCGACCAGCAACGCCCCTTCGAGCATCTTCACGGGCAGGAACTTGAAGTCATCGGAGAGCAAGAGCTCGTTCATGAAGCTCTCGGCCTTGCGCACCAACCCGGCCGATGCCGCAACGATCCACATGACCGAACCCGCGATGAGCAGCACGAAGAACCCGCAGGTGTAGAAGCACAGCGAAACCTTCAGCACCGACCACACGTCGACGTGACGAATGGTCTGGCGGAACTGGCGCGCGTGCACCACCCGCTGCACTTGCACAGAGGACTTGGCCGCGGCCTGCGGACGGTTGGCTTCCACCGCCGTCATCCTTCGTCGTCATCCTCTCCGTCACCTTCGAGCACCGGAGCGACCGCCACGACCTGCTCGTCGTCGTCGACCCGGGCGACCAAGACTCCGGTGGCGTCTCGGCCCTGCGTCGAGATGTCCTCGACGCCCATGCGGATGATATTGCCGCTGGACGAGAACACGAGAATCTCGTCGTCGGGGCCCACCGTGAAGGCCGCCACGACCTCACCTCGGTCCGCCGTGATCTTCATGCCGCGCACGCCCTGGCCGCCCCGGCCCTGGCGGTTGAACGACTCGATGGGGGTCCGCTTGCCGTGCCCGCTGGAGCTCACGAACAGCATCACGTCGTCGGACGCCGCAACCGTGGCACTCACCACTTCGTCGCCCTCACGCAGCTTCATGCCCCGCACACCAGCCGCCGCCCGGCCCATGGGCCGCACGTCGGTCTCGGCGAAACGGATGGCCTGGCCCATGCGCGACGCCATCATGATGTCGTCGTTGCCATTGGTCTGTACCACCCGGACCAGTTCGTCGTCGTCGCGCAGCACGATGGCGATCAGGCCCGCTCGCAACGACGAGTCGTAGTCGGACATGCGCGTCTTCTTGACCACACCTTTCTTCGTGGCGAAGAAGAGGTATGAACCATCTTCGTAGGTGCGCGTGTCGATGACCGCTTCGATGCGCTCTTCGGGTTGCAGCTGCAACAAGTTCACCAGTGCGGTACCGCGTGCCGTGCGGTCCATCTGCGGGATCTCGTGCACGCGCAAGCGGTACACCCGGCCGCGGTTCGAGAAGAACAGCAGGTACGAGTGCGCCGTGGTGTGCAGCAAGTGCTCGACGTAGTCCTCGTCCTTCAGCTTGCCGCCGATGATTCCGCGGCCCCCACGGCCTTGGCGCTTGAACGAATCCGCCGACGTGGCCTTCACGTAGCCGTTCTTCGACAGCAGGACCACCAAGTCCTCGTCCTCGATGAGGTCCAAGACGTCGATCTCGCCCACGTCGACCGACAGCTCGGTGCGACGGTCGTTCGCGTACTTGTCGCGTACGGCTCCGAGCTCGGTCTTGATGACGTCGCGCAGCTTGCGCTCGTCGGCCAGGATCGATTCGAGTTCGGCAATGGTGGCCTGGAGCTCTTCGTACTCGTCGGTGAGCTTCTGGCGCTCCAGGGCCGTGAGGCGCCGCAACTGCATGTCGAGGATGTAGTTCGCCTGCACTTCGGAAAACCCGAACGGATCCGACATCAGGCCCGTGCGGGCGCTCTCGACGTCGGCGCTGCCACGAATGAGGTCGATGACCGCATCGATCATGTCGAGCGCGCGCAACAAGCCCTCGACGATGTGGGCCCGGTTGCGCGCCTTCTCGAGACGGAACTCGGTACGGCGGCGCACCACTTCGATCTGGTGCGACACGTACGCGTCGATTGCGGCCCGCAGGTCCAGCAGGCGCGGCACGCCGTCGACCAGCGCCAACATGTTCACGCCGAAGCTGGTCTGCAGCGGCGTGTACTTGAACAAGTTGTTGAGCACCACGTTCGCGTTGGCGTCGCGGCGCAACTCGATCACCAAGCGCGTCGTGCCCTTGGCCGACTCGTTGCGCAACGCACGGATGCCTTCGAGGTCGCGGGCATTCACCAGTTCGGCGATCTTGCGCTCGATGCCTTCAACACTGGTTTGGTACGGAATCTCGGTCACCACGATCTCGGTGGTGTTCCCCGACTCCACGATCTCGGCCTTCGCCCGCATCTTGATGGAACCGCGACCGGTTCGGTATGCATCGGCGATGCCGCGTCGACCCAGGATGCTGGCACCCGTCGGGAAGTCGGGACCCTTCACGAACTGCATCAGGTCTTCGGTGGTGGCCTCGGGATTGTCGAGGAGGTGCACCGTGGCATCGATCACTTCGCCGAGGTTGTGCGGCGGAATGTTGGTGGCCATGCCAACCGCAATGCCTTGGCTGCCGTTCACCAACAAGTTGGGGAATCGCGCCGGCAACACCGTGGGTTCCCGGTCCTTGCCGTCGTAACTGTCCTCGAAGTCGACGGTGTTCTCGTCGATGCCGTCGAGAAGTTCGAGTGCAAGTGGGGCCAAGCGCGACTCGGTGTAGCGCATTGCGGCCGGCTGGGACTCGGGGTCCGGCGAGCCGAACGAACCGTGACCATCGATGAGTGGGTGGCGCAACGAGAAGTCCTGCACCATGCGCGCCAACGCGTCGTAGATGGCTTGGTCGCCGTGCGGGTGGAACTTGCCCATCACGTCGCCTACGACCTTCGCGCACTTCACGTGCGGACGGTCGGGGCGGTAGCCCGCGTCGAACATCGCGTAGAGGATGCGGCGGTGAACCGGCTTCAGTCCGTCGCGTGCATCAGGGAGTGCACGCGAAACGATGACCGACATCGCGTAATCCAGGAACGAGCGCTCCATCTCTTCCTGGATTTCGATCGGTTCGATGTTTCCGATCGCCGTCTCGTTGCCCTCGGGCACGGTGCGGTCCTTTCAGTGATCAGATGTCGAGGAAGCGCACGTCTTTCGCGTTGCGCTGAATGAACTCGCGGCGCGCTTCGACGTCGTCGCCCATGAGGATCGAGCAGATTTCGTCGGCAATTGCGGCCTGCTCCACCGACACCTGCAACAGCGTTCTGTACGCCGGATCCATGGTGGTTTCCGAGAGTTCGTTGAAGTCCATTTCGCCCAGACCCTTGAGGCGAGCGATCTCGGGCTTACGACCTTCGTTCTCCGCGAGGAACCGCTCGAGCGCCGCGTCGTCCTTCAGGTAGGTCTTGGTCTTACCCACCAACGCCGAGTACAGCGGCGGTTGCGCGACGTACACATAACCGTGTTCCACCAACGGCTTCATCTGCCGGAAGAAGAACGTGAGCAACAGCGTGCGGATGTGCGACCCGTCGACGTCGGCGTCGGCCAGGATCACGATCTTGTGATAGCGGGCCTTGGCCACGTCGAACTCTTCGCCGAGTCCGGCGCCGATGGCTTGAATGAGCGCCTGGATCTCAGCGTTCTTCAACATTTTGTCGATGCGCGCGCGCTCGACGTTGAGGATCTTGCCGCGGATCGGAAGGATGGCTTGCGTGCGCGGATCGCGCGCGTCCTTGGCGGACGAACCCGCCGAGTTTCCTTCGACGATGAAGATTTCGGACTCGGCCGGGTCACGCGACGAGCAGTCGGCGAGCTTGCCCGGAAGCCCCGCGCCTTCGAGCGCAGACTTGCGGCGCGTGAGGTCGCGTGCCTTGCGGGCCGCAAGCCGTGCTTCAGCCGCCTTCACGAACTTCTGGACGGCCGCCTTGGCCTCGGCCGGGTGCTCTTCCATCCATTCGGCGAGCTGATCGTTGGCGACCTTCTCGACCAATGAGCGCATGTCGGTGTTCCCGAGCTTGGTCTTGGTCTGCCCCTCGAACTGCGGGTTCCGCAGCTTCACCGAGATGATGGCGGTGAGCCCCTCGCGGATGTCTTCGCCCTGGAGGTTGTCGTCCTTCTCCTTGAGCAGACCCTTCGCGCGGGCGTACTTGTTGACCACGTTCGTGAGGGCCTTCTTGAAGCCCTCCTCGTGCATTCCGCCTTCAGTAGTGGCGATGTTGTTGGCGAAGGAGTGGAGCCCTTCGTTATAGCCCGTGTTCCACTGCATGGCGACTTCGACTTCGCCTTCGCCGGTGGCATCACCGAACGAAATCACGTCGTTGAAGAGTGGTTCCTTGCTGGTGTTCAAGTGGCGAACGAAGTCGACGATGCCGCCCTCGAAGTGGAACGTGCGCTCGGTCGGTTCGCTGGGCCGCTCGTCGCGGAAGACGATGATGAGTCCCTTGTTGAGGAACGCCATCTCGCGCAAGCGCTCCTCGAGCGTCTGCGCGCGAAATTCGGTGTCTTCGAAGATGGTGCCGTCGGGCCAGAACGTGACCGATGTACCGGTGCGCTCAGCCGAGCCGATGTCGGCAATGGGGCCGACCCGTTGTCCGCCGTCGCGGAACTGCATCTCCCAGCGCCGACCGTCACGGTCGATCTCGAGGTCGAGACGCGTGGAGAGCGCGTTCACAACCGAGACGCCCACGCCATGCAGTCCACCGGAGATCTTGTATCCCTCACCACCGAACTTGCCCCCGGCATGCAGCACGGTGAGCACCACTTCGGCTGCGGACTGGTCGGGGTACTCGGGGTGCATGTCGACGGGGATACCGCGCCCATCATCGGTGACGCGACACCCGCCATCGGGCAGCAACATCACTTCGATGCGCGTGCAGTGTCCTGCCATGGCCTCATCGACACTGTTGTCGACGACCTCGTACACCAAGTGGTGCAGACCCGTGAGCCCAGTCGAACCGATGTACATGCCCGGGCGTTCCCGAACCGGTTCGAGTCCTTTCAGGACGGTGATGTCCTTCGCGCCGTACGCCACGCGTGTCAGTCCTCGGCAGTGTTTCGAACGTTGCAATCAACGGGGCTTCAGAGCCGCTCAATGCGCCGGCTCCGCCCGTCTTCAGAGCGCACCCATGCTACCAGAGGAGGCCGCGCGCACCCTGCTCAGTGGGGCCGTGTAGGCCCGTTGCGAAGGCGTGTTTTCACCCGCTCCACGTCGTCGCCGACGCGACTCGAAATGGTGTCTTCGAGATAGCGGAGTGGGGCCATCCACGCGTTGTCGTCGACTTCGACCAGCAACACCCCGTCTTTGATCGCAACCGGCCAGGTGTGTTCGGCCAGTTGTGGTCCCACCAGTTCGGACCAAGCGTTCGCCACCTCGAGGAGGCGACGCGGATCTTCCATTCTGAGGGCATTGCGCACCCGCCGCACGCTGTCCTGAATGGGGCGGGGTTCATCGTTCATCGCAGCGCGTTCCGATCCACCTCGATGACGTGACTTGCAACCAGGCCAGCCGGGACACCAATGGCACTGGTCACCAGAGTCTGGGCCGGCGGGAGCGCATCGCCCAACGCGGCGGCGCGCTTGCCGTCCAACTCGGAAAACACGTCGTCGAGCAACACAATCGGGTGATCGCCAATGAGTGATTCCACCACGGTGTGCGACGCCAGTCGCATCGACAGTGCCAGCGACCGAACTTCGCCCTGGGATGCCTGGGTTCGAGCGTCCCGGCCGTCGAGAACAACCCGCACATCATCACGTTGGGGACCGGTCGTGGTGAGCCGTCGTTCCAGGTCGCGCGTCCGACTCTGTGAGAGTGCCCGGTGCAACTCGCTTTCAACTGACTCTGGATCATTCAAGTCGCGCCACCCTGCCTCGTATTCCAGGGCGAATTCACCCGCACCAGCCAACTTGGCGTAGGCCTGATTGACTGGACCGATCAGGCGTTCGATGAGTCTCAGCCGGCCCCGCACCAGCTCGGCACCGGCAAACGCGAATTGCTCATCGATTACATCCAGGGTGGTGGAATCCGGCCGCTCGCTCCGCAACGCCGCGTTCCGTTGGCGCAAGATCCGTTCGACGTCCGCCCGCGCTGCTTCGTATCGCGGCGCGAGAGCCACCAACAGATCGTCGAGGAGATCCCGGCGAAGTTGTGGCGCGCCTTTCACCAATTCCAAATCGTCGGGACCAAAAACTGTCACGTGCAACAACCGGCCACCATCGCGTTTGCGAACTGCGTTCTTGCCATCGATCTTCACGCGCGTTCGGCCGCGACGGGGGATCTCGACCGCCAATCGATGTTCCCGCCCCTCGCGATCCAGCATTTCCACGGCCGCGACTGCTTCGTTCGCGCCGGTTCGAACCAGAACTTCATCGTCTGACGAACGGAACGATCGACCAGTCGCAAACCACGCGACAGCTTCCAGGATCGATGTCTTTCCTTTGCCGTTGTCGCCCGTGAGGACCGTCAGTCCAGGACCGAACTCCACACGCGCGGACTCGTAACAGCGGAAGTCACGCAGAGAAACAGTGCGGACTTCCACGCAACGTCACGCAATGCGCATCGGCATAATGAGGTACAGGAACTCAGGTCGGTCGATGCCACGGATTGTTGCGGGCTTGAGTGCATCAATGGAATCGATGACCACTTCGTCGGTGGCCGCCGCCTGCAATCCGTCGAGCAGGTAATCCGCGTTGAACGCGACAGTGAGGTCGCTGCCCTCGTACTTGGCATCCACCGTTTCGCGAGCTTCGCCAACATCTTGAGCAATCGCCGAGAGTTCGACCCCTTCGGGACCCATGGAAAGACGCAACGGGGCGTTCTCGCGACCTTGGCCAACCAAACGCACGCGCTTTGCTGCTTCCATCAGCGCGTCACGGTGAACCACCAACCGGTTGGGGTATCCACTGGGAATGAGTTGCTCGTAATTGGGGAACTCGCCCTCGATCAGACGCGTGGTGATCTCGGTGGATCCCACCCGGACGCGCACTTCGCGCGTGCCGAAGAGCATCTCGATCTCGCCTTGACCCAATAGCCGTTGGACTTCGCCGAATCCCTTGGCCGAGACCAAGACTTTCTGGCCTTCACCCAACACACTGACGCCAGGAAGATCCCGCACCGCAAGGCGATAACTGTCAGTAGCCACGAGCCGTAGCCCATCGTTGGTGGAAGTCAGAAGCACACCGGTCAGGATCGGCCGGCTGTCGTCACGCGACGCGGCCGGAACCACCTGCCGCAATGCTTCGTGCAACGCACCGGCATCCACCCGCACGCCCGGCGCATCGAGTTCGGTGACTCGTGGGAAGTCGTCGCCGGCCAACAACCGCACGGTGAACGACGAACGCGCCGTAGTGAGGTGCGCTTGCTCGCCTTCGACTTCGAATGACACGTCATCGGCATCGAGTGCCTTCACGATGTCGCCTACAAGGCGCGCGGGAACGACAACCGATCCCGATGTGTTGACCTGGGCCGGTGCGGTGGCTCGAATCGTGAGTTCGAGGTCGGAGCCAACCGCCGTCAACGTGTTGTCGATCGTGGTGAGTTGCACGCCGGACAACACCGGGTTGGCCCCGGCTCGGGTGGCTACCGCACGCTGTGCGGTCCCGATCAGTTCGGCGAGGGTGTCGCGCTCGCAGCGGAACCGCACGCTGACCTCCAATTGATCTATTGGTTCATGAGTAATCGTTGTTGTTGGGGCTGTGGATTGTGGAGATCTTGGTGTTTGGGCCGCTCAGCGCCCCTCCCGAGATTCCACTCTCCGTCCACCGTTATCCACACCCCAGAGGGATGTCAGAGGCTGGATCGCCAGACAGGGCGGCGGTGTCCCCTCCTGTCCCCAGCATTCCACAGGTTTGTCCACAGGGCGTGGGTCATGCACTCCCGAGTTTGATGCGGCCGATCAGGTCATTGACCTGGTCGAAGATCTGATGGCGTTCGGTCATTTGCGATTTGATCTTGTCAACGGCGTGCATGACGGTGGTGTGGTCCCGGCCCCCGAAGACTTCGGCGATGCGGGGGTAGCTGTAGTCGGTGAGCTCTCGAAACACGTACATGCAGATCTGGCGGGACGTGACCAACGGCCGTCGCCTGCTCTTTCCGATGAGGTCTTCCACCGTCCAGCCGAACATCTTCGCGGTCTCATCGAGGATGAGCTCGGGGGTGATCGTCCGTGGGCGGGACGCTGGAAGGAGGTCCGAGAGGACCCGTTGTGCCACTTCTTCGGACAATGGTGCCCGGTTCAAGCTCGAGTAGGCCGCGACTCGGATGAGTGCACCTTCGAGTTCGCGCACGTTGTCTTTGATGTTGCTCGCGATGAACGCCAAGACTTCGGGGGGCACGCCGGTGAGACGTTCCTGCTCAGCTTTCTTGCGGAGAATGGCCAAACGGGTTTCGAACTCGGGTGGCTGGACGTCGGTGATCAGGCCCCATTCGAATCGTGTACGTAACCGGTCTTCCAACGTTGCGATGGCTTTCGGCGCGCGGTCCGAGGAAATGACGATCTGTCCCTCGCTGTTGTGCAGCGAATTGAACGTGTGGAAGAACTCTTCTTGGAGCTGCTGGCTGCGCTCGAGGAATTGGATGTCGTCGATCAACAACACGTCGATTTCCCGGTAACGACGCTTGAAACCTGGCGTGTTGTTCGTGCGCAATGCGTCGACGAATTCGTTCATCAAGTTCTCGGTGGAGACGTAGCGCACCCGCTTGCGCGGGAACATCGCTCGCACGTGGTGACCGATCGCGTGCAACAGGTGCGTCTTGCCCAACCCGGCCGCGCCGTAGATGAACAATGGGTTGTACGAGCGCGCGGGTGCTTCAGCAACGGAGAGCGCAGCTGCGTGAGCAAATCGGTTGGATGCGCCGATGACGAACTCGTCGAAGGTGTAGCGAGGGTTCAGGCCGGCATCCCAGGAGCTGGGGTCGTCGGCGCGAACGTCGGCGGGTTGGACAGCACTAGAGGACTGGACCTCGGTATTGGTTCCACCAGAGGCGGCGCTTGAATTCGGAACGACCACCGAATTCGTGGGACGGGCAGCCGTGTCGACGAGTAACTCCACGTCCAGGGGTAAGCCGGCCGCAGCACTGACCGCTTCGTCGAGGAGTGAGCCGTAGCTGGTGCGGATTCGCTCGCACGCAACGCGGTTCGGCACGAGAAGCGTGAACTGGCGTTCGGTGAGATCTCCGGCCCGAACTCCGCCAAACCAGGTGGCCCAAACGCCCGCCGAGAGCTGCTCACGCAGGCGCGAGGCGGCCAAATCCCACAGTTCTGAAGCAGAACGCTGGTTGTCCACAGCACCATCCACAGGTGTGGAGAAACTCCGAACCGGTCAGGGACCAGCGGCAATGCAGGAGAGGACGGCATCGCAGCGGCGGCGAACCGTACTCGCGCTATCCACAGGTCACAAGACGAGGGCACGTTGCGCTTCATCGAGGCCTTGGCGGTACACTCCCCGGGTTCCTCGTGTCCTGCGGGCCCTGCATCGCCTGCCGTCGCATGAGCCCCGTCCGGCGCCGCTGGACGACCCCGTTCCAGGAGATCACCCGTGAAGCGCACGTTCCAGCCCAACAATCGCAAGCGCAGCAAGAAGCACGGCTTCCGTCACCGCATGAAGACGCGGGCCGGCAAAGCAGTGCTCAAGGCCCGTCGGGCCAAGGGCCGAGCTCGGCTGTCCGCCTGATCTGGCGACTGCGAGGCCGGGCGGCATTCGATGCACTGCGTCGGGCGCGACGAGTGCGGGAAGGGCCGATCGGACTGCGGGCGGCGCGGCTCGATGAGCATGCACCCCCGCGTGTTGGGTACGCGATCGGCCGTTCGGTGGGATCGGCCCCGATCCGCAACCGGCTTCGACGGCGGATAAGGGAAACAGTGCGCGCGAACACAACCACTCTCCGTGACGGATACGCCTATCTATTCGACGCGCGCCCCGAAGCCGCGCAGCTCGGTTCCGCCGACGTTGCGACAATCGTGGCTCGGCTCCTGGCTCGGGCCCAGGATGGTCAGCGATGACGGTGAAGCAACCCTCGATCGGCGCTCGAATGATTGCCACCGCCATTCGGGTTTACCAAATTCTTACAAGTTGGATGCCGCCCCGATGCCGCTACTACCCCAGCTGCTCGAACTACGCCCTGGATGCGGTTCGCAAGCACGGCGCCTGGCGTGGCACCGGCCTTGCCATTCGCCGAATCGGACGCTGCCACCCCTGGCACGACGGCGGCGTCGACCATGTCCCCGACCATCTCCCCACGGTGCACTGACGTGACTCTTGCCCTCGACATTGGCCTGCTTCACCCGCTCTACAAGTTCCTTGGGGTGATTCTGGCGTTCTTCTACAGCCTGATCCCGAACATCGGGTTCGCGATCTTCATGTTGACGGTCCTCATCATGTTGGCCCTCTTCCCGCTGACGGCGAAGCAGGCCAAAGCGATGGTGAAGCTCCAACTGGTCCAACCCGAGATCAAGAAGATCCAGAACCAGTACAAGGACGACCGTCAGAAGATGAACGAGGAGGTGATGCGGTACTACCAGGAGAACAAGATCAACCCGTTCGCCGGCTGTCTGCCGCTGCTTCTCCAAATGCCCATCTTGGTGGCGCTCTACGAGACGATTCTCAACGTCCAAAAGTGGGTTCCTACCGACTCGGCGCTCTACCGGGCGTTCTGTGGGGATCTCGCCGCCTCGGCGTGCACTGGGAACGCAATCAAGAGCGTGTACTTCCTGGGCATGTCGGTGAGGACCTCGGCATCGAAATCCACAAGCCTTGGATTCGGCGATGCGTGGCCCTACTTCGCGTTGGTCTTGCTGGTCGTGTTCCTCGGACTGCTCCAAGGACTTCAGACTCAGCGCAGCCAGGTGGGCCAGGCGCCGAACAAACAGATGGTGATCATCGGGCGCATCATGCCCATCTTCTTTGGATTCATTGCCTACGGCATGCCGTCGGGGCTCGTGCTGTACTTCGCCACGAGCAGCGCCTGGCGCCTGGGCCAACAAGAACTGATCTACCGCAAGATCACCACGCCCATGCGGGATGCGGCAGACCAGAAGAAGCAGGCGGATCCGACTGCCGAAGAGCTCGAAGAGCCGACGGCGAACGACAGCGCGTCGAAGTCGACCCCGGCTCGGAAACGGAAGCGGCGCCGCTGACGCGCGCCCCGAAGAGACAGCGAAACGCACAATGGAATGGATTGAAACCACGGGCCGCAGCGTCGACGACGCCGTCGAAGCCGCCCTCGATCAACTCGGCGTCGACCTCGAAGAACTCGAGTTCGAAGTCGTCCAAGAACCCAAGAGCGGCCTCTTCGGCCGAATCGGCGGGAGTGAAGCCCGAATACGGGCTCGAGTTCGCCCCATTTCCCGGGAGAAGCCGGACACCCGTCGGCGTCGACCGCGTGGCGAGAAGCGCGGCGCGAAGGGTGCCAAGGGTGCCGGCAATGCGGGTGTAGTGGCGACCGCCGAGCGGGCGCCAACGTCAGCCAACGAGAGCCCAGCCGACGAGAGCTCGGTCGACGAGAGCTCGGTCGACGAGAGCCCAAGCGGCAACGGAAATGGAAGCAGTGGATCCTCACGACGCCGTCGCGGGGGACGAGGCCGAGGCCGGGGAGCCGCGGCGACAGAAGGAGCACCCGTGGACGAGCGCGACGAAGCCCAGGACGCAGCGGCAGCAGAAGCCGCGGCCGACTTCGTAGACGGTCTGGTCGAGGCATTTGGGCTCGACGGTGAGGCGAATGCCGTTGCCGGCGATGACCAATGGACGATTGCGGTGAGCGGTCAGAACCTCGGCGCCCTCATCGGCCCGAAGGCCGCAACCCTCGACGCGATCACCGAGTTGGCCCGCACCGTGGTGGCCAAGACGGTCGATGGCCAAGGGCCCAAGGTCGTGGTTGACGTGGCGGGGTACCGGACTGCTCGGCGCGAGTCCCTCGAACAGTTCACCCGTGAATGCGCCACTCGGGCCCTCGAGACGGGACGCGCCCAGGCGCTCGAGCCGATGCACTCGGTTGACCGCAAGATCGTCCATGACACCGTGACGTCGATCGATGGGGTCCGCACCATCTCCGAGGGCGAGGACCGTCGTCGTCGTGTGGTGATCCTTCCCGAATGAGTGACGAGGCACTCCTCGAGGTCCTCGAGGAGGCCCGCGTGGTCGGCGACCTCGGCCCGGCCGAACTTTCGTCACACCTCCGCAACGCCCGCGCATTGGCCGCGGGCGTTGTCGCGCCCGGACGATTTCTTGATCTGGGAACCGGAGCAGGTGTCCCAGGTCTGGTGCTCGCACTCGAGTGGCCCTCAGCCCGCGTAACCCTCCTGGACGGGTCGACGGCGCGAATCGAGCGGCTCCACGAGCGCATCGGACGATTGGGCCTCGAAGGCCGGGTCGAGGCGCGGGCGGCACGGGCTGAGGAGGCCGGACATCTCCCCGAGTTCCGGGAGCAGTTCGATCTAGTGACGGCCCGCAGCTTCGGCACGCCAGCGACCACTGCCGAGTGCGGGGCGGGCCTGGTTGCCGTCGGGGGCATTCTGGCCGTGAGTGAGCCGCCGCATTCCGAGGGACAGCGCTGGAACGACCAGGCGCTGGCTGGGCTGGGCCTCGCGATTGAGGGTTCGCCCAACACGGGATGGATCCACCTGCGGAAGGTGGCACCGACTCCTGTCGACCGGCCCCGCCGGGTGGGCGTCCCGAACAAGCGGCCGCTCTGGTAGCGAGTTCGTCCCGCCGGCCGTTCCACGTGAAACCCGTGGCGCCGAATTCGGGCCGGCGCTCGTCCCAACGCGTCGGAGTTCTCAGTTTCACGTGAAACGCCGGTGTCAGTCCTTGACCGGAGCCTCCTCCATCCCCCACCATGGTGCGCTTTCGTGATCGACGGAAACGGGGAAGTGGTGACAGACCGGGAGCGGAGTTCGGCAGTGAAGGGCGGATCCATCACTCCCACCCAAGAGGCTGAACCAGAGGCGACCCGATCGGAGATGGCCCCGGCCCCCGACATCGTGTTGCCCCGAGTGATCGCCATCGCCAACCAGAAGGGTGGCGTGGGCAAGACCACCACCACCGTGAACCTGGGTGCCGGTCTGGCCGAGCTCGGGCACCGGGTCCTCATCATCGACCTTGACCCGCAGGGCAACGCCTCCACTGGGCTGGGGGTCAACGCCCGCACCGTGCAGGCCACCATCTACGACGTCATCATGAGCGACGCCCCGCTCGACGACGCCATCGAGCCCACCAGCGTCCGGAACCTCTTTGTCGTGCCCGCCACCATCGACCTGGCCGGCGCGGAGATCGAGCTGGTGCCGGCGTTCAGTCGGGAGCTCAAGCTCAAGCGGGCCATCGATGCCGTGAAGGACGAATACGACTTCGTCCTCATCGACTGCCCGCCGAGCCTCGGTCTCCTCACCGTGAACGGGCTCTCGGCCGCCGACGACATCATCGTGCCGATCCAGTGCGAGTACTACGCGCTCGAGGGTTTGGGGCAGTTGCTCCGCAACGTCGAGCTCGTGCGCAGCAGCCTCAACCCCGCCCTCGACGTCCGTGGCATCGTCCTCACCATGTACGACGCGCGGACCAAATTGGCCGAGCAGGTTGAGGCCGAGGTGCGAGGCCACTTCGGCCCGCGTGTGTATCGAACGGTGGTCCCTCGTACGGTGCGACTCTCGGAGGCGCCATCGTTCGGACAACCGATCATGACCTTCGATCCGACCTCGCGGGGCGCGATTGCGTACCGCGAACTGGCGCGAGAGGTGAGCCGTGGCGCGAGCAGGCGGGCTGGGTAAAGGCCTGGGAGCCCTCATTCCGGCGGAGCAATCCGCCGGCATCCAGGGGCTCGAGGAACTTCCCATCAAGTCCATCGTTCCGAACCAGTACCAACCCCGACAGCACTTCGACGAGGAGGCCTTGGCCTCGCTGACCGCGTCGATCCGTGAGGTTGGCGTGCTCCAGCCCGTACTCGTGCGGCCGGCGGGCGAGGGCTACGAACTCATCGCGGGCGAGCGTCGCTGGCGGGCGTCGCAGCGCGCCGGACTCACCACCATCCCCGCCGTGGTGCGGACCACAGGCGACACCGACGCGCTCGAGCACGCCCTCATCGAGAACCTGCACCGCAGCGACCTCAACCCGCTGGAAGAGGCGGCGGCGTACCAGCAGCTCATCGAGGACTTCCAGCTGACCCACGACGAAGTGGCACGCCGGGTGGGGCGGAGCCGGGCTGCGGTGTCGAACACCCTGCGGTTGCTCCAACTCCCCCCCACCATCCAGCGTGCGCTCCGAGATGGACAGTTGTCCATGGGCCACGCTCGAGCCCTGTTGGGTTCTCCTGACCGGGCCTTCCAGGAGCGATTGGCCCGACGCGTCGTCTCGGACGGCCTCTCGGTGCGGGCGGTTGAAGAGGAAGTGCGCGCGCACGTCGAGGGTGAGGAAGCAATCGAGGTCTCGGCGGATGCACCCGCCAAGGCGAAGGCGACGCCCGGTCAGAAGCTGCGCCCGCCGGGACTGCTCGAACTCGAGGAGTTGCTCTCGGACCACCTCGACACGCGGGTGAAGGTGGCGATGACTGCGAAGCACGGCCAGGTGGTCATCGACTTTGCGTCCCTTGAAGACCTCGAGCGGATCTACCGCGTCATCACCCAGGGTCGTCCTGCCGACTGAGCGGGGGATACCTCGCCGTTAGTGCTGGGCCGGTGGCTGGAACGCCGCTTCGATGGCCCGAACCAATCCGTCGGTAAGGGTGGGCGCGTGTTCGGCGCGGGTAGCCACCACGATGGGGAGTTCGCAGAGCACTGCGGGCATGCGGGTCTCGCGGGTGAAGCCCACGGAGCTGGTGACCGCAGTGCCGGCTGTGAGCCCCAGGCGGGCGAGCTCGATCAACACGCAGCGGGCGAGCGCTTCCCCACGGGCGCTGCGGAACCGCGCCGTGCCGTAGTACCGGCAGGTGGGGTCGGCAGCCTCGGTGTAGTCGAGGGCCAACGCCAAGTCGGCTTCGAAGCGGTTCGCCGTGGCTGCGGCGTCGGAGAGTTCGGTGGCGTTCGTGTCGCAGTCGACGGTGGCACCCTCGCGGCGCAACGCGTGAGCCACCGCTTCGGCGAGTGCCGCCAGGCCCAGCGGCGCGATGACCGAGATCCGCAGGCTGGGGAGGTCGCGGACGTCGGTTCGGAGCGCGTGTGACTCGCGGACCGAAGCCACCGAACCGCCGGCCAACGTGCCGAGGCGGGCCAAGGCCAACACCGATGCCGGACCGCAGATGGCGTCGACGGCCACGCCGGCGTTGCGTTGGAACTCGCGCAGCGCGTGGGCAGTGGCGTCTCCGAAGATGCCGTCTTCACGTCCAGCGTCGAACCCGAGCGCGTTCAAGCGGTGTTGGAGTTCGGCCACGTCGTCGCCACGAAGGCGCGGGGTGCGCACGTAGAGCAGACGGTCGCCCAGACAGAACCCACTCTCGACCAATGCGTGCCAGGTGAGGTCGCCGCAGATGCCGTCGACCGGCAGGCCACGCGTCTTCTGGAACTCGCCGACGGCACGCGCCGTGCCTTCGCCAAAGGTGCCGGACGGATCGGGGTCGCAGAGCAACCCGTGCTCTTGGAGGCGCCGCTGGAGGTCGAGGACCGCTTCGCCCTGAGCGCTACGCGCGAGCATTACCACTCTGCGTGGTCACCCGTGTCCGTGGGCGGCAAGCCAGCGCTCGGCCTCGATGGCGGCCATGCACCCCGAACCGGCGGCCGTGATGGCCTGGCGGTAGACGTGGTCCTGGACGTCGCCCCCGGCGAAGACGCCGTCGACGGACGTGCCCGCGGAGCCCGGGACGGTGCGGATGTAGCCGTTCTCGTCGAGGTCGAGCTGGCCCTTGAAGAGGTCGGTGTTCGGCGTGTGGCCGATGGCCACGAACACCCCGGTGACCGGCAGTTCGGAGGTCTCGCCGGTGACCGTGTCGCGCAGCAGGATGCCGCTGACCTTGCCGTCGCCGAGCACGTCGGCGACTTCGGCGTTCCACCGGAACTCGATCTTGGGGTTGTCGAAGGCGCGGTCCTGCATGATCTTCGAGGCGCGCAGTTCCTCGCGCCGGTGCACGATGGTCACCTTGCTCGCGAACTTCGTGAGGAAGGTTGCTTCCTCCAGCGCGGAGTCGCCACCACCGATGACGGCAATCTCTTGCTCGCGGAAGAAGAAGCCGTCACACGTTGCGCAGGTGGACACACCGTGACCAAGCAACGCGCGCTCGGTTTCCAAACCCAGCATGCGCGCCGATGCGCCGGTGGAGATGATGATGGAGTGCGCGCGGTGTTCGTCGTTTCCGACGCGCACGGTGAACGGGCGCGCCGAGAAATCAACGGAATCCACGTTGGCCGTGACGAACTCGGTACCGAAGCGCGCCGCCTGTTCGCGCAGGCGCGCCATGAGGTCGGGACCCATGATTCCCTCGGGAAAACCCGGGAAATTCTCGACGTCGGTGGTCAGCATGAGCTGTCCGCCCGCACCGAGCCCTTCAAACATCAACGGCTGCAAATTCGCGCGCGCGCTGTAGATGGCTGAAGTGAGGCCGGCCGGCCCCGAACCGATGATGATGACATTGCGGACGTCGCTCATTGCGATGCTCCCTGTGTGCGCGGCGTGCGCAGGATCCAACAGACCGAACCACCCGCGACGAGGATTCCGCCGAGCACGAGGTACGACGCCCACACGGGGAGCACCACGTTCAACAAACGGAACGACGCAATGGCCAACATGGTGAGCGCCGTGCTGACCAAGAACGCAGCCACCAGCCCGTAGACGAGGTACTTCGCGGCAAGTTGTGCGGGTTCGACGGTTCGGTCGCGCACGGTGGAGACGACGCGTTCCACGGCATCGGCGGCGTCACTGGCCCAATCGCTCACAAGAATCCTCCGGGGGTGCGGGCGCACGAGCGTACCGGCGGCCGTCGTTTCCCGGCGAGGGCGGGGTTCAGGAGCCGAGGACCTGGATTTCTGCGATGCGCAGGCGTCCGGGGCCCCCGAGGCGGGTGAACCAGACGAGCACCTGTCGGCCCTCGACCGGGGGAGCGACGGTGAGGGTCGCCTCGGCCGGGGCGTCGGTGATGGTGGCCCGGGCCGAGCCGAATCCGGATCGATCCGACGCTGCCGTGTCGGCAACCGCAACCTCGGCGCTCCAGCCCGGGTCGCCGACCACGCGTACGGCGTTCACCCGGTGAGGGCCGTCGAGTTCGAGGATGATGCCCAACCCGGCTTTGCCGCCCCCGAAGTCGGCGGTGGTGTACGTCTCGCTGTTCCACGCCGTGGCCGGGTCGCCGTCGGTGACCGCTCGTACTTGGTTGGGATTCTCGCGACCGTTGTCGCCTTCGGGGTCGAAGTCGCGCCCGGCTGCGATCGGCAGTGGTTGGGAGGGCGCCAGCGTGGTGGACGGGTTGGACGGGTTCGAAGTGAATGCGATGCGGAGCGCGAATGCGGCCAAGCCGAGCGCCAACACGATGAGGACGATCAAGGCCACGAGCGGGCGGCGGTCACGGGTGCGGGTGGTCATGGACGCGTCGACGGGCGTGACGATCGGCGTACCGCCGGGCGGCGTGTGCATGGTGTTGAACGGTTCGAGGGCCGCGCGGAACCCGAAGGCGTCGAAGCGGTCGGCCGGATGCGGCGCAAGGGAGCGGTCAATGGCGGCCTCGAGCCGCGGTGGAACATCGGGGCGGACCCGATGCAGCGCTGGCGGCGCCGCGTGGACCCGGGCCATGGCCGCAGCCAGGTCGGGCTGGTCGGCGCCTGGCGCGGCTCCGGCCAGCATTTCGTAGAGGATCAGGGCGAGCGCGTAGACGTCGGCGCGATCGTCGGCGGGTGCGCCGGTCACCTGCTCGGGCGCGAGATAGCGCGCGGTTCCGCGGCCCGTACCGGCCTCCGTTGCGTCGACGCTGGTGCGGGCCACCGCCAACGCGAAGTCGCTGATCTTCACGTGCCCGGACGCGGTGACGAGCACGTTCGATGGCTTCAAGTTGCCGTGCACGATGTTGCGTTGGTGAGCGAACACGAGCGCGGTCGCGACCTGTTGCGCGATCGCGACTGCGTCAGCGACGGGGTATGCACCCGTGTGGGCAAGCGTGGTGGCCACGTCGGTGCCGTCCACCAATTCGGTTACGACGAACAGCACGTCGTCTTCATTGCCGGCGTCGTAGATGGCAACGATGTTCGGGTGGACGAGGCCGGCGGTGTGGACGATCTCACGCTCGACGGCGGCGCGGAACTCGGGATCGGCGCTGTAGGTGCGGTGCAGGAACTTGACGGCGACGCGCCGGTTCAGGATCGGATCGTCGGCCTCCCACACGGTGGTGGCGCCGCGTCGGGCGAGTTCACGGATGCATTGGTAGCGACCGGCGACGACTGCGCCGGGAGCGGGGTCCACGCTCAGGCGCGAATGCGGAACACGACGCCCACGACGCCGGGTCCCGCGTGCGTTCCCACGACCGGGCCGATGTCGCCGGAGAAGACCTCAGCACCCTCGGCGAGTGGTTCCACGAGCGCGCGCAACTCGTCGAGGTCGGTGGCGTCGCCGCCAATCATGGCGATCTGGTCGATCGAGTTGTCCTTCACGCGCTCCGAGATCTCGCGCAGCGCCTTCGACCGGGTACGCACCTTGCCCGCCTCTTCGACGCGACCGTCGCGGACTTCGAGGATGGGCTTCACCGAGAGCATGGATCCGAACAGCGCCTTCGCGTTGCTGACGCGCCCGCCGCGCCGCAGGAATTCCAGGGTTTCGAGCGTGCCGAACAGGCGCAGACGCGTGCGTTCCTCTTCGAGGGCCTCGCCGATTGCGTCGAGCGATTCGCCGTTGTTGATGCGTCGGGCCGCGCTGATGGCGAGCAGTCCGATGCCCATCGAGACGAAGCGAGAGTCGACGACGCGGACGGGGATTTCGTTGGCAACGGCTTGTGCCGCGAGCACTGCGGACTGCGTGGTGGCCGACACCTCGGACGACAACGTGACGCACACGATGCCAGTGGCGCCGTCGGCGGCCAAGGCGCGGAACGTCTGCTCGAAACGGCCCGCCGAGGGCGCTGCGGTTTCGGGCAGGGCGTCGGACTCGCGTAGACGCTTCCAGAAGTCGGCGACCGAGAGCTGTTCGCGATCAACGAGCTCTTCGTCGCCGAAGCGGATGGAGAGCGGAACGATGGAGATTCCGTACTGCGCGATGAGTTCGTCGCTGAGATCGCATGCGCTGTCGGTGACGACCTTGATGGTCACGACTGGGCCCTCCGAGTTCTCGCTTCCCGCCGGGGTGGCTGCTTCATGGTGTCACGTCGGCGGGGCTCGGTGCCGCCGACGGGCGGCGGCGGAGTGACCGGGCCAAGGCGAGTTCGTCGCCCCGCAGGGCCACGAGCACGCCGAGGAAGACGGCCACCGCCACGGCGGTCCCCAGCGCAACGGCCGCCCAGGCGTTGTCGACCACGGTGCGAACGCCGAAGGCGGCGGCACCGGCCCCGACGGCGGCCACGAGGGGTCGAACGATCCCTGCCACGAGTGATCGTCCGCCCAAGGTCCCCACGGTGCGGTGGGCCACGACCAAGGTGACGGCCGCCGCAACGACGTAGGAGAACGCAATGGCCCACGCAATGCCGGGCACGCCCCACCGAGCTGCGAACGCAATGGCGAGGACGATGGCCACCGCGTTCTGGACGAGGTTGCACCAGAAGGGTGTGCGGGTGTTCTGGCGCGCGTAGAAGAGGCGCAACGAGTAGAGGTACAACGCGAACGCCGGAAGTCCGACCGACAGCCCGACGAGCGTCGAAGCAGTGAGGGACGCTGCGGAGCCACTGAACGCGCCGCGCGAGAGTGCCGCTTGCACGATTGGCCGGCCGAGCGGCACGAACACCGCGGCGGCGAGCGCCATGGTGAGCACCACCAGCCGCGCGCCCATTGAGTAGATGCGGCTGAGGGCGGCGTGGTCGTCGCTCCGTGTTGCCGTGACCAATTCGGGGGCAATCGCAGTGGTGATCGACACGGCGAGCAACCCGTACGGGAACATGAAAAACAGGAATGCGCCCAAGTACGCGGACACGCCGCCGGCTTCGCGGGCCGCGAGGATGAGCACCACCCACAAGGCCACCTGATTGGCCACGACGTATCCGAGCGTCCACCCCGAAAGCCGGATGAGGCGTTTCACGGCCGGGTCGCGCGGGGCAATGCGGGTGCGCAGCGGAATACCGGCGCGCCGGGCCGCGGGAAGCAGCGCCAAGGTCATGACCACGATCCCCGTTGCGGTACCGAGACCGAGCCAGAGCAGGAACTCGTCGTCGTTGGCGCGGCTGGCGAGGTCGAACGACCCGTTCACGAAGTACTCGATGCCGAGGAACAGCCCCACCACGACCACGTTGTTCAACGCCGGCGCGAATGCGGCGGCCACGAAACGACGCCGCGCATTGAGGGCCGCGGCGAGCAGCGCGAACCAGCCGTAGAAGAAGATCTCGAGCAGCAGGAACCGCATCAGGTCGGTGACGACTGCGCGTTCGAGCGCGCGCAGACTTGCGTCGACGCGCAACGTGGTGAGCGCGGCAAGGACGGGCGCCAGCAGGACGGCGATGCCGGTGATGATGGCGAGCGCGAGCAGCGTGGTACCGAACACGGCGGCGCGGCCGCGATGGTCGTTGTCCTCGTCGACCGTGACGAAGGTGGGCACCAAGACGGCGGTCAACACTCCGCCGATCAGCAGCTCGTAGACCATGTTCGGCGATTCGTTGGCGAGGTTGTACGCGTCGGTGAGGCGCGTGAAACCCAGCACGGCCGCAATGGTGGCCAGGCGGACGAAGCCGCTGGCGCGTGAACACGCAGTACCCACTGCGATCAGCGCGCTCGATCGCAGGATGCGGCGGGCCGCAGTGGGGTGACTCACGGGCCGACCGAGCGCACGCGCCGGGTCTTGCGGGCGTGCAGCGTCCACCAGATGGCCAGGAACACGGCTGCGCCCACTGTGAGGAACAATCCGACGCCACTCACCACGGTGGAGCGCACCGTCAGCTTCGAGCTGGCGACGTCGAGCTGGCCGTTCGCAGAGGTGACATCGACTTGAAGCGGGAACGTGCCCGATGCGCGCGTCTCGACGATGAAGGTCACCGTGGAGGCGCGCGGTGGCAGGTCGACAGTTTGCTCGGACCCTGACGGGAAGAAGAGCTTGTCGCTCTGGACGCTCACCTTCACCTTCAACGTTTTCCCGGTGTTGTTGAGGATGGCGACGGGAAGGCGCGCTTTGCGTGCGGTGATGGTGACGGTGCGATTCGTTGGCGTCTGGATGTTGGCGATGAATCCGTCGATCGCAGTGTCGATGGCGGTGAGTTCGGCCCGGGCCCGGGTGCGGTCGTTTGCCCAGAAGGTGGTGAGCGACGTGAGGACTTGGCGCCGACCACGGGTGACCTGCGGGTCGTCGGGCCCCACCAACGACGCGACTGCGTCGACCTGGGATTCAGCGGCGCGTACCTCGGTGGCGCTCACGGCGGGTCGAGCGGGACTGATGGGTTGCAAGGTGCGCGCGAGCGGGTCGTTCTTCTGGGCCAGCGCGCCGAACGTGCTGTCGAGAGTGGCGGGTTCGATGAACGGGTTGAAGGTGAGGCCGGCCAGGAGGGCGTCGGCCAGCTCGCGGGGCACGTCCCACTGGGATGGCATGGCGGCCACGACGCCCCGGCGCACGTTGGGTTGTTCAAGGGCGACGACCGTGCACCACGCGAGGAACCGTTGCGCGCGCATGGCTGGCGCGTCGTTGCCGGTGATGGTGGCGAGGAGCGATTCGTTGCTGGCCAGCGCGGTGAAGCGGCGGCCGCCCGCATCGAGGGAGAACGGCGATGCGTTGGTGAAGCGCTCGTCTGTGGGTTTGAGCGCGTTGGATGACACGACCACGCGATCCGCGCCGGTGGCGCGCAGTGCGTCGAGTGAACTGGTGTCGACGGGTTCGACGACGGCGGTGCGGGGGTCGGCGCGCGCCCCTACCGTGGCCGCGAGTGCGTCGGCCCCGGCCGCGAACTCTTGGGGCACTTGCGCGCCGAGGCCGTTTGCCAACAGCGACGGAATGTCGACGGGAACGTACGGGCTCGACAGGGTTTGGCGGGGAGTGCTCAGGCCGCTACGCAGGGTGCCCAGCACGCTGGCGAGTTCGCCGTCGTTGGCCGCGATGGCCGCCCACGACTCGAGCATTTCGGGCGACGGTGCGAGGGTGAGGGGAACCGCCGGATGGTCGCCGAGCGAACCGACGAGGCGTCCCACCCGACCGTCGGGCCGCCACTGGGCGGTCACGGCGGGGTCGGGTTGCCCGTTGGCTTGGAAGGCCGGCGCGGTCGCGAGCGGCCACACCATCGCGAGGTTGAGCCGGGTTCCGACTACCGGGGTGGTCGGGTCGACGACGACGAGTTGGGTGACCACGCTGCCCACTGATTCGTTGCCACGTCGGGCTTCGAGTCGCAATGGGTACACGCCGGTGCGACGCACTTGGAGACGTTGGTCGTCGCGCGGGGCGTCGGGGGCCTGCAATCCGATGGGGAGCGCCGAACCGGTGGTGCCGGCGACCACGGCCGAAGCCGAGACGGTGATCTTCGACGTGGGGCTGGTGAGCACCTTGCCGTCGAACGACCTCTCGAGCGCAAGGCGGGACTGCACGTTCGTGTATGCGCTCACCACGATCGCGTCGACTTCGGGTGCGAGGGTGACTCCGACCACGAAGTCGCTGCCCGTGCCCACCCAGGCCGGCATCGAGCCCAGCGTGATGGTGGGTGTTGCGGGTTGGCCTTCGGCCACCCCGGCGCGCGGCGCGTGAACGAGAGAAGCGAGCGCAACGACACAGGTCGCAGCCAGTGCTGCGACGACTCGCTTCACAGGGTGCGGCCGAGCACCGCGAGGGAGATCGGCAGCTGACGGAATCCGCAGCGTTCGTAGAGCTCGACGGCCCCGCCGTTGCCCATCTGGGTGTTTACGAGCGCGCGTTGTACGCCGCGTCGGCGCAGCCAGCGCAGCGCGTCGGCCACCAAGGTGGTGCCCAGACCGGCGCGGCGAGCGTCGGGGTGGACGGCGAGTCGTTGGAGGTAGCCCTGTCCGGCGGCCCGGCCGGTGATGGCGTAGGCGAGCACGAGGTCTCCGTCGGCGACGACCCGGTAGCGGTGGTTCGGGGTGGCGGCGATGGCGTCGCGCAGGTCGGTGGCGCTGAATTGCCAGAAGTCGTCGAAGCCGAGCTGGTCGACCTGGAGGACTGCGGGTTCGTCGCGCCGACGGGCGCGGCGGGTGGGCGCGGTGATGGGCGGAATGGTGCGCAGGTCGTGTTCGAGGAGGTGGAGGCGTTCGTGGACCTCGAACCCTTCGTCGAGGAACGGCTTGGTGTCCTCGGGTGCGAGTGCACTGGTGAACACCGATTGGAAGCCGTTGGTGCGGAGGTGGCCCACGCAGCGGTCGACGACGGGTGACGGGGCGGGGCCGGTGGCGGCCACGGTGATCTGGGCGATGTGGGGCTGACCTCGCCAATTGCCCAGCCGGGCCCAGCCGGTGCCCCAGCGGACGGTGTCACGCCGGACTCGCTGGGGGGTGTCGACCATGGGGTGGCAGCGTACCGCCGGACCTCGAAATGGGGAGGAGCGGGTCAAGGCGCCCCGGGGACCGGCCGATCCTCTGGGGGCGGCGAGCGGCGCCGCGCGAGGAGTTCCCGTGCTCGATCTCGATCAACTGTTGCGCCATGCCGTGGAACACGGCGCCTCCGACCTGCACGTGAAGGTGGGGTCGCGGCCGTTCCTGCGCGTCGACGGGAAGCTGATCCCGGCGGAGTTCCCGGTGGTGGCCCCGGCTGACACCGAGAAGATCGCGTTCGCGATCTTGCCGAACGCTCGGGCCGACGAGTTCTTGGCGACCAACGAGGCCGACTTCGCGCACACGGTCGCAGGGTTGGGAAGATTCCGCGTGAACGTGTTCCGTCAGCGCGGGTCGGTGGGCATCGTGTTCCGGCGCGTGTTGCCCGGCATCCCGAGTTTCGAAGACCTGGGTTTGCCGCCGGTGGTGCGCCGGTTGGCCGAGGAACCGCGTGGTTTGGTGCTGGTGACTGGCCCGACCGGATCGGGGAAGACCACCACGCTCGCCGCGATGATCGATCACATCAACACCACGATGCGCAAACACGTCGTGACGATCGAAGATCCGATCGAGGTGTTGCATCCCGACAAGAACTCGATCGTGAACCAGCGCGAAATCGGTACCGACACCGACGATTTCCACGCCGCGTTGAAGCGGGTGCTCCGTCAGGACCCCGACGTGATCTTGATCGGCGAGATGCGCGATCCCGAGACGGTGAGCGCCGCGTTGGCTGCGGCCGAAACCGGTCACCTCGTGTTCTCGACGTTGCACACCATCAGCGCGACCGAGACGATCAACCGCATCATCGACTTCTTCCCACCGCATCAGCAGCGACAGATCCGCATGTCGCTTGCGGGCGCGTTGCGCGGCATCGTGAGTCAGCGGTTGCTCGAACGCGATGATCGGCACGGTCGGATTCCGGCGGTTGAGGTGTTGGTGGCAACCGGGCGAGTGTTCGACCGGGTGGTCGATCCGGACCAGACGGCCGACCTCGAAGAGGTGATTGCTGAAGGCGAGTACTACGGCATGCAGACCTTCGACCAGAGCTTGCTGTCGCTCTACGAGCGGGGCGTGATCGGTCGGCGCGAAGCCTTGGGTGGAGCAACCCGACCGCATGACCTGCGCTTGCGGATCGAGCAGTTGGACCTGGAGCGGGGGACTGCGGGCGTGTCCAGCGGCGGCGGCGCCGGCGGGCCGGGCTCGAGCGGCACGCCGCCCAGGATTGGCCCCATCGTCACCGGCTGAAACATCGGGGCGCACGCGTCGGCGCGTGCGACGATGAGACCGTGCAGTCGATCCCGGATTCCTTGGCGCAGTTGATCGCGCCCGATTCGCCGGTGGGCGAGTTCGCGGCGCGCCTCGCGCTCCACGGGCATCGCTGTTACCTGGTGGGCGGGAGTGTGCGCGATGCCGTATTGGGGCGCGTGCACGTGGACCTCGACGTGGCCACAGACGCCCACCCACACGCAGTGTCGGCTGTCTTGAAGGGGTGGGCCGACGCGGTGTGGCTCCAGGGTGAGCGCTTTGGCACGGTGGGCTTCGAAAAGGACGGCGCGCCGGTGGAGGTCACTACGTTCCGCGCCGAGGTGTATCGACCCGAGAGCCGTAAGCCGTACGTGGAGTATTCCGATTCGATCGAGACCGACTTGTCGCGTCGTGATTTCACGGTGAATGCGATGGCGGTGTCAGTGCCCGATGGGGTGGTGGTGGATCCCTACGGCGGCGCGGCCGACCTGGAGGCGCGCGTGCTGCGCACGCCGTTGTCGCCGGCCGTGAGTTTCACCGATGATCCCCTGCGCATGTTGCGCGCGGCGCGCTTCACCGCCACCTATGGGCTGGCCCCGGCGCCCGAGTTGGTGGCGGCGATGGAGGAGTACGCCGAGCGCATCGAGATCATCAGTGCTGAGCGGGTGCGCGACGAGCTGTCGAAGCTGGTGGTGGCCAGCGATCCGTGCCCCGGGTTCGGATTGTTGGATTCCACGGGGCTGCGGCGGCACGTGTTGCCCGAAGAACTCGATGTGGAGCATTTGGTTGGGGCGGCGCATTCGTTGGTGGTGCGCTTGTCGGTGTTGCTGGCACCGTCGGGTGGTGAGGCGGCACGGGCGCGGGTGCGCGCGTTGCGGTTCCCGAACGATGTGATCGATGCAGTGGCGCGCGTGGTAGCAGTGGCGCAGCAGGTCGAGGCCGTCGATCGGTGGAGCGATGCTGCGGTGCGTCGCGTCGCAGTTCGTGGGGGCGCGCACTTCGACGATGTGCTGGCGGTGTGCGCAGCGCGAGGGACGGGCGCTGCGTTTCGCGAGCGGGTGGTGCGCTTGTCGGCGAACGAGGACCTCACGGCCATCACGGTGCCGATTGATGGCAGCGACGTGATGGCGCGTTTGACGTTGGCGCCAGGGCGCGAGGTGGGCGAGGCGTTGGCGCACGTGATGGACGTGCGCATCGAGCGCGGGCCGTTGGATCGCGCTGCGGCGCTCGACGCGCTCGACGATTGGGCGGGCGGCCGGTAGTTCAGGCGCCCTCTTTGCGCGCCCGGAACACGATGGCGGCCGGCACTGGTTCGCCGGCGCGGACTGGTTCGCCGAGCGCGTCGACCCGGAACCCGGCGCGGATGAGCGCTACGAACACGTCGGACGGCGTGCGCGGGAACAACGTGACCGCGGCACCTTCACGGTCGGCGTCGACCGGTTTGGTGTCGTTCCACGCGCGGGCCAACTGCGCGCCGTCGAGCACGCGGGCCAACGGATGTTCGTACGCAAGCAGGAACGTGCCATGCGGGCGCAAGACGCGGTGCACTTGGCGCAGCACTCGGGGGAAGTCTTCGATTTCGTCGAGCACCCCGGCGGTGAATGCAAGGTCGATGGTGTCGGCGCGAGTGAAGGCGAGTTCGGCGTGGTCGACTTCGTGCCACTCGATGCCGGCGCCGTCGGTGGCGGCCTGGGCGCGCTGGATGCGGGTGCGGTCGGGTTCGACCACCAGCACGTGCGCGCCTTCGCGGTCGAAGACGGCCGCGGCGGTGGCGTCGCGGGCGCCGAGCACCAGGACGCGCTTGCCGTCGACGGGGCCGAGGAATCGAAGTTGGGCGTCGGTGGCACCGGCGGCGTAGGGGACAGCGTCGAGGGGTCGTTCGGTCACGGCGGTGAGTCTTGCCGAACTGCGGTCGCCGATTCGCGAGGGGCGGTCGCTCGGCACAATGCATTGCGTCGGTACTTGGTGCCCCGGACGTGAAACGACCCCGCCGTGGCGGGGCCGTTCCGTGAATGTCATGTGCCGGCGCACCGGCGAGCCTGCTCAGGCGAGGGTGGGCACCTCGTTGGCGGTGGCGGCCGACGGGGCGTTCGCGAACGCTTCCACCATTCGGTGTGCTTCGTCGTCGGTCACCTGCACTGGCGGGCTCTTCATGAAGTAGGCGCTCGGGCCGAGGAGCGGGCCACCGATGCCGTTGTCCATGGCCACCTTGGCGCAGCGCACTGCGTCGATGATGACGCCCGCGCTGTTGGGCGAGTCCCACACTTCGAGCTTGAGTTCCACGCTCATGGGCACGTCACCGAAGTTGCGACCTTCCAGCCGGATGAACGCCCACTTGCGGTCTTCGAGCCACGGCACGTGGTCGCTCGGACCGATGTGCACGTTGTCGGCCGGCATCTCGTGGTCGAGCTGGCTGGTGACTGCCTGGGTCTTCGAGATCTTCTTCGACTTCAGGCGCTTGCGCTCCAACATGTTCTTGAAGTCCATGTTGCCGCCGAAGTTCAACTGGTACGTGTTGTCGATCTCGGCACCGCGGTCTTCGAAGAGACGGGTGAGGATGCGGTGCACGATGGTGGCCCCTACCTGGCTCTTGATGTCGTCACCCACGATCGGCACGCCGGCGTCGGCAAACTTCTGCGCCCACTCGGGGTTCGACGCAATGAACACCGGGATCGCGTTCACGAACGCACACTTCGCATCGATGGCGGCCTGCGCGTAGAACTTCTGGGCTTCTTCCGAACCCACCGGCAGGTAGCTCACGAGCACGTCGGCCTGTGCGTCGCGCAATGCCTGCGCCACGTCGATCGGCTCGGCCGGTGACTCTTCGACGGTGTCGCGGTAGAACTCGCCGAGGCCGTCGAACGTGGGGCCACGCTTCACGGTGACACCCAGCTCGGGCACGTCGGCAAACTTGATGGTGTTGTTCGGGCCGGCCGAAATGGCCTTGCCGAGGTCGAGGCCCACCTTCGAAGCATCCACGTCGAACGCCGCCACGAACTCGACGTCGCCCACGTGGTAGCCGCCGAGCACCACGTGCATGAGACCTGGCACGTCGTCGTTGGCATCGGCGTTGCGGTAGTACTCGACGCCCTGAACGAGGCTGCTCGCGCAGTTCCCCACGCCCGCGATCGCGACTCGCACTTTGTTCCTCATGCGCTGGCTTCTCCTTCAGCCGGGGCCGTTTCGGCCCGGATCAGTTCCTCGACCCATGCCAGGTCGAGTTCGACGGAATGGACGCGGTGCTCGGCGAGCGAGCGCGCGTACCGGTCGAACGATGCGCCGTCGGCGCGGCGAGCCGCAGCCAGACGATCGACGAGTTCGGTGCGGCGACGTTCCAACAACCGTTGGCGTGCCGCCGGCGTGAGGTGTTGCGCGAACAACAAGCGCAGCGCGAACGCGCGCTCGTCGTCGGCGCCCGACGTGGCGTCGGCGGTGAGGAGTTCGTCGAAGAGCTGCTCGCCGCGCGGGGTGAGGCGGTACGCCTTGCGGATGCGCCGCGACGCGACCGGCCGGTGCCGACGCTTGGCCGCCGCCGCTTCACCCGCCAACGAACCGGTGGCCGGGATGCGCACGGACGCGCCCGCGGACGCGTCGGCGTCGGCCGCAGTGATGGCCCCCGACTTCTCGAGGCGGCGCAACGCCGGATACAGCGACCCGAACGAGACCGCGCCAACCATGCCGAGGTCGTCGGCCAAGCGCTTCTTCAGTTCGTACCCGTGGAGCGGCTCGGTCTTGAGCAGCCCCAGGATGGCGAGTTCGAGCACGGGACTCCGTATCGTCTCGTTATATCGGTTCGATATATCGGCGAATACTAGGGCGGGCGTCCGGGCCGGTCAAGGCATCGGTACACTCGTCCTGTGGGCCCCCAGGTCGACTACGTGCTCGCTCGCAAGCGGGTGTTGAACGACTTCAAGCACGGCGCGCTCACTCGCCTCGACGTCTGCGACGCCCACCCCGAGCTGGTCCGGGCCGCCGACAACGTGGGCGAACCCGCCGACTTCGAGTGCCCCATCTGCGGTGAGCACAACATGCGCTGGGTCCAATACGTCTACGGCGACGGGCTGCGCGCCGCGAACGGCCGAGCCATCTCCATGCCCGGCGAGCTGGCCAAGCTCGGCGCCCAACACGACGAGTTCCACTGCTACGAGGTCGAGGTCTGCCTCGACTGCCACTGGAACTTCCTCGGGCGGCGCATCACCCGGGGCAAACGCCACGCGGGCTAGTGGCCAAACCCCTCAGGGACTTCGACAAACGGCCGAATCTCGGTACGATCCGCGTTGCCGCCTGGAGGCTCCGACCCCGGGACGGTGGAGGTGCCCACATGGCCATGACCGAACGACCCCGAACCGCTCCAGCCGTGCGTGCCCGCAAGGGTGCGGGCGAGCCACTCGTCATGCTCACCGCCTACGACGCGCCATCGGCGCGCGCTGCCGATACTGCCGGGGTCGACATGATCCTGGTGGGCGACTCCGTCGCCATGGTCGTGCTCGGCTACGACGACACGCTCCAGGTCACCATCGACGACATCGCGCACCACACCGCGGCCGTTGCGCGCACGAAGCCGCAGTGCCTCGTGGTGGGTGACATGCCGTGGATGAGCTACCACGTGTCACGCGAAGAAACCGTGCGCAACGCGGCGAAACTCGTGCAAGCAGGTGCCGGCGCGGTGAAGCTCGAAGGTGGGCGCAAGCGCATCGACATGGTGCGCGCCATCCTCGACGCCGAGATTCCCGTGATGGGGCACATCGGACTCACGCCGCAGTCGTTGCACGCGCTCGGCGGTTTCAAGGTGCAGGGCAAGAGTCTCGACGGCGCGCAGATGATCGTCGACGACGCGGTCGCGCTCGCCGAGGCCGGCTGCTTCGCGATCGTGTTGGAATGCGTGCCCGATGCCGTGGCGCGTGCGGTCACCGATGCCGTCGACGTACCCACCATCGGGATCGGCGCCGGTCGCCACGTGGGCGGCCAAGTGCTCGTGTACCACGACCTTGTGGGCTTCACCGACCGCACGCCGCCCAAGTTCGTGCGCCAGTACGCCGCGCTTGGCGACGCCACACGCGGGGCCATTGCGCAATGGGCCGCTGACGTTCGAGCCGGCACGTTCCCGTCGGCCGCGGAGACGTACCACGTGGCCGACGACGTGGCCGAAGCGCTCGGTTTGTACGGCGCCGCACGCGCGTGACTCATTCCCATCGCGTCGCGGGCGCGATTGCGACGGTGATGGTCCTCGCGATGGGCGCCGCGTGCACGTCACGTGCTCCCAGTACTGGCCAGTCGGCCGGCGAACGCGCAATCGAACGACAAGTGAAGGGCGCAGCGTCCGCGTCCCCGCCATTCGAAGGGCTCACGGCCGCGCCGTTCCGAGTGGGTGACCGCACCTACAACCTGGTGATCGCCGACTTCGAAACCGAACGCGAGCAAGGGTTGCGCGGCCGCGCCTCAATCGCGCCCTATGACGGGATGCTGTTCGCATTCGACGCCACGGACGAAGCGAACTTCACCATGTCGGGCACCGTTGCCCCGCTCGAAATCGCGTTCTACGCGGCCGACGGATCGTTCGTGGCCCGTCGGTCGATGACACCATGCGCGGGCACCGACGCAACATGCCCGCTCTACAGCGCGGACCGGCCCTACCGCTGGGCCATCGAGACGCCCGGTGGCCAGCCCACCCCCGACGGTCGCTTCAGCGCGCCCTGATTCCGTCGCTCGCGGGCGCGGCCGCGCGCGTGGTTCAGCGGACCATTGCGGAATACCTTACGGATATAATGTATATCCGTAAGGTATGAGGGGGATCGTGCAGGAAGCCGGAACTGAGGTCCCGATCGTGTGGAACGGCCGCCGGGTGCGGGCGTTCGTCCCCACGCTGCTGCACGAACGCGACCTGGCCCTCGACCCTGCGACCGCGGCCGTCGTTGCAGTTGCCGCGTCGGAAGTGGGCCGTGCGGCGGAGTCAGTACGTCCCGAACTCGAACCGCTTGCGCGATTGCTGCTCCGAGCGGAGGGCGTGGCGTCGTCGTACATCGAAGGCATCGGCGCGCCCGTTGTGGACGTGGTGCTCGCCGAGACCGATTCCGGCGCCGCGCCGGGATCGGCAGCCCGTTGGGTTGCGGCATCGTTCGCCGCGACCAACGACGCAGTACACGACGCAATCGCGAACGCGCCGCTCGACCTGCCCACGCTGTTGCGCTGGCATCGCGTGTTGATGTCAGGAAGTCCGACGCCCCAACAGTTCGTGGGGCGCGTGCGCGAACTGCAGGGATGGATCGGCGGTGCGAGCCCGCTCGACGCGCACTTGGTGACACCGCCGCCCGAGTACCTCGGTCCGCTCCTCGAGGACCTGATTGCGTGGGTCAACCGCGTCGACGTCGAACCGGTGATGCAGGCGGCCATTGCGCATGCACAGTTCGAGATCATCCACCCCTTCGCGGATGGGAACGGTCGGGTGGGTCGCATGTTGGTGGCGTGGATCCTCACGCGTCGGCTGGCGTTGGTGGTCCCGCCGCCAGTGAGTGCGGCCATCGCCGAGGACGTGGGCGGATACGCCGGGGGGCTCGTGCGCTTCCGTCTCGGAGATCATCTGGGTTGGATCCGTTGGTTCGCGGCTGCGGTCGGCAACGGAAGTCGCGCACAACGCGCGCTCGTCGCGCGGGTCGAGCAGTTGCAGTCCGAATGGCACGCGACCCTGGCGGCGAGGGGGGTGCGACGCGACGCAACGGCGCATGTCGCGCTCGAATTGTTGGTCGGCAACCCCGTCATCACCGCGACGGTTCTGGTCGACGCGCTTGGCGTGTCGCGCAAGACCGCGCTCGAAGCACTCGGTCAGCTCATCGAACTCGGTGTGCTGGCCGACGGCGGACGCGCGCCGTCGACGGGGGTTGGGCAACCTGCTCGTGTGTTCGTGGCCCACGAACTGTTGGGCCTGGTGGCCTCGAACCCCCAACGGGCGTAGGACGCGCTGCGCGGACTCGTCGCCCGCGGGCGCGGCCGGGCGCGTGGTTCAGCGCCAGATTGGGGGCATCGGTGCTGGTCAACGAGCTCTGATACCCTCGCCCGGTCCCGAAACGGCACCTGCCACCGGGGCAGTCAACCGAAAACCCCTGCTCCTGTCGCTGATCGGCCCCGGCCGGCCACGTTGGGAGCCGAACCGGGCAGTCGCACGACTGGGCCCGGAGGTCCGGAGGAGGTAACGGCATTGAGGCCGTACGAAGTCATGGTCATTTTCGACACCGAGACGGATGAAGACGCCATCCGCTCCACGGTCGAGGGGCACCGCAAGACCTTGCAGAAGAGCGGTGCGGAACTCGGCTACGTCGACTTTTGGGGCAAGCGGCGGCTCGCATACCGCATGAAGCATCGCTGGGAGGGCTACTACGTGGTCCTGCAGGCGAAGGCCGAACCGGCGGCAATGGACGAACTGCACCGCACCCTCGGTCTGGCAGACGAAGTCATCCGTCACAAGGTGCTGCGCATTCCCGACGAGGCCTATGGCCCGCCGAAGCACGCACGCACCGCGGCAGCCACAGAGGAGCAGTGACATGGCGAACGGCAACACCGTCACCATCATCGGCAACATCACGCGCGAACCCGAACTGCGGTTCACGCCTACCGGTCAGGCCAACGCGCGTTTCGGCGTGGCAGTGAACCGTCGGTGGCAGAACCGCCAGAGCGGCGACTGGGAAGAAGCGGTGAGCTTCTTCGACGTGGTGTGCTGGCGTGAACTCGCCGAGAACGCAAGCGAGTCGTTGCAGAAGGGCACCCGAGTCATCGTGACCGGTCGCCTCGAGCAGCGCAGCTACGAAGCCCAAGACGGTTCGAAGCGCAACGTCGTCGAAGTCATCGCCGACGAAGTGGGTCCGAGCCTGCGCTGGGCGAGTGCCGCAATCACGCGTAACGAGCGTAAGGGTGGCGACTTCGCCGGCGGGGGCGCACCCCGTGGCGGCGCGCCCGAACCGGCACCCGTCCCCAGCTACGACGAGTACGGCGAAGAGCCGTTCTGATCACGAGGCATTTGAACGATGGCGCAAAAGAAGCGCGCGCCCAAGCGGGACGCGAAAGACAAGAAGCCGATGAAGAAAAAGGTGAGCATCCTCCAAAGTGAGGGCATCACCTACGTCGACTACAAGGACGTGAACCTGCTCCGTCGGTTCATGTCGGAACGAGCCAAGATCCGGGCGCGGCGCGTCACGGGCAATGACACCCAACAGCAGCGCGAAATCGCGCGAGCCATCCGCAACGCACGCGAGATGGGGTTGTTGCCCTACAGCATCCGTCAGGTCACCCAACGCAAGGGCGGCCGGCGCGGACGCGACCGTGACGAAGGCATGCGTGACGAGGAAGCCATGGCCGCGGCAACCGAAGCAGCCACCGAGGCGGCAACCGAAGCGGCAACCGAAGCGGCCGAAGTTGAAGCCGACATGGCGGAAGCCGTCGAGACGGTGGAGGCTGCCCAATGAAGGTCGTGCTGCGTGACGACGTCGAAAACGTCGGCAACAAGGGCGACGTCGTGGAAGTCGCCGACGGGTACGCCCGCAACTTCCTGGTGCCGCGTGGGCTGGCCATGAAGGCCACCAGCGGGGTGGTGAAGCAGTCCGAGTCCATGCGGCGCAACCGCGCGGCGAAGGACGCACGCGACAAGGCGGCGGCTGAAGACCTCGCGTCGTCGCTCGCCAGTCGCACGTTCACCATCGCGGCCCGGGCCGGCGAGGGCGGCAAGCTCTTCGGTTCCATCACCACTGCCGATGTGGCCGCGGCGGTGGCAGCCCAAGGCGGTACCGAACTCGACCGGCGCAAGATCGAGTTGGGCGAGGCGCTCAAGGAACTCGGTCCGGCCGAAGTGTCGGTGAAGCTGCACCCGCAGGTGGTGGCCACTCTCAAGGTTGAGGTGGTTGCCGAAGGGTGAACTTCCACGGGCTCGGCCCGAATGTGGAAAACCTTGTGGAAACGGCCCCGCTCCGGCGGGGTCGTTTGCGTTCGGGGCGGACCACTTCGCGCGCTGCGCGTGTAGGCCTCACGCAGGGTCGTTTGTGTCAGAGGGACCCGCCACAATGCTCACACGTCATCCACAGTCTTTGTGGATGAAAACGGAGTTCATCCACCGTGCTTCCACAGGAAGCACACAGGGTTGTTCCCCTTGTACCCCACAGGCACAAACAGTGACGATGACCAGCCGGTGTCGCGCAGGTGCACACCGCAGAGCGGGAGGCAATGCGTGGCGATCGAGCCGGTGCGCCAAGAGCGGGCGGCAGTACGGGTTCCGCCCCACAACATCGAGGCGGAAGCGTCGTTGTTGGGCGCGCTGTTGTTGTCGCGCGACGCCATCGTGTCGGCCATCGAGGAACGCGTCGATGCAGCCGACTTCTACAAGCCCGCGCACGGGCACGTGTTCGACGCCATCATGTCGCTGTACTCACAGGGCGAAGCAGTCGACCCCATCACCGTCTCCGAAGAATTGCGACGGGCTGGGTTGCTCGATGCGTTGGGTGGCAAGGGGGCACTGCTCGGGTTGCAAGCGTCCACGCCGGCGTCGGCGAATGCCGGTCACTACGCCAAGATCGTCACCGAGCTGTCGTTGCTGCGCCGGCTCATCAATGTCGCCGGCGAGATCGCGGAGCTCGGATACGCCTTACCCGACGACGTCACCGAAACGCTCGACCGCGCCGAGTCCATGGTCTTCGAAGTGGCCGAGCGCCGCGTCAGCGACTCGTTGGTGGGGTTGCACGCGTCGTTGCAGGCCACGCTCGATGACCTCGAACAGATGTATGGCCGCGACGGGCACGTCACCGGTGTGGCCACGGGATACCACGACCTCGACGACCTGTTGCTCGGATTGCACGGCAGCCAACTGATTGTGGTGGCTGCCCGGCCGGCTATGGGCAAGACGGCGTTCGCACTGGGTGCGGCCGCGCACGTGGCCATGGAGTCGCGCAAGCCCGTGATGCTCTTCTCCATGGAGATGGGACACCTCGAACTCACCAAGCGCATGTTGGCGGCCGAAGCGCGCGTCGACGCAAGACGCCTGCAAACCGGCAACATCCCCGAAGACGACTGGCAGCGGCTCAGTCACGCGGTGGGGCGATTGGCCGAAGCGCCCCTCTACATCGACGACAACGCGCACTGCACCGTCATGGAGATGCGCGCCAAAGCGCGACGCGTGAAGGCGAAGCACGGTGACCTCGGCCTCATCGTCGTCGACTACTTGCAGCTCATGACCGGCTCGGGGCGCAGCGAGAGTCGTCAGGTGGAAGTGTCGGAGATGTCGCGTGGCCTCAAGATCCTGGCCCGTGAGCTCGACTGCCCGGTCATCACATTGAGCCAGCTGAACCGGCAGTTGGAGTACCGCCAGGACAAGCGGCCGATGCTCGCCGACCTTCGTGAAAGTGGTTGTCTCACCGCCGACACGCGGGTGTGGCGGGCCGACACGAACGAACGCGTGTCGATGGGTGAACTCCTCGAACGAGGGGAACGGAACATCCCCGTTTGGTCGCTCGACGAGCATCTCAAGCTGGTGGCGCGCACCATGACGCACGTGTTCTCCAGCGGAACGAAAGAAACGTTCGAGTTGCGGTTGGGGTCGGGTCGCAGCGTCAAGGGCAGCGCCAACCATCCGTTCCTCACCGTCGAGGGTTGGAAGCCGCTCGAGCACCTGGCCGCCGGTGACTCGATCGCCGTGGCTCGACGAATCGATGGCGGCACACGCGACGCAGCGGCGTGGTCGCGGGATCGGCTGGCGTTGTTCGCGCACCTCATTGGTGACGGCTGCACGTTGCCGCGTCACTCGCCGCAGTACACCACGACAGATCCTGAGAATGCCGAGTTCGTTGCGGGCGCGGCGCAACGCGAGTTTGCGGTCGCACCCCGCATCACGCGCGAGCGCACGTGGCTTCAGGTGTTTCTCGCCTCGCAAGAGCCGCTCACGCAGGGAAGGCGTAATCCCATCGCCGCATGGCTCGATGGCCTCGGGTCGTTCGGTCTGCGGGCATGGGAAAAGCGACTCCCCGAGTCCATCTTTGGGCTTGGACGTGATGACATCGCATGGTTCCTGCGCCACCTGTGGGCCACCGACGGGTCGGTGTATGTCGGGAAACGCGCGACGCGGGTCTACTACGCCACCACGAGCGAAGCGTTGGCCCGCGACGTTGCCGACCTCCTCTTGCGCGTCGACATCCGCGCTCGCGTTCGACGGGTGTGGAACGACCACGCACGCGATGGGTTCGTGGTCGATGTGTCCGGCGCGCCCGATCAACTCCGGTTCGCGCGTGAGATCGGGGTGCATGGCGCTCGCGGCGCCAAGTGCGACGAGCTCATCAGCTACTTCGACGGGAAGCGGTCCAACCCCAACGTCGACCGGGTGCCTGCGGCCATCTGGGAGTACGTGCGGTACAAAGTCATGCCTGAGATCGGGGTTTCGGCTCGGGAACTCGCACGCCGCCTCCAGATGCAGTACTGCGGGTCGTCGCTCTACAAGTCGGGGCTGTCGCGCGAGCGCATGCGGCGGCTTGCCGATGCCCTCCCCGATCCGTACTTGCAGGATCTGGCTGCGTCCGACGTGCTGTGGGATGAGATCGTTGAGATCGTGCCGCTGGGTGAGCAGCCGGTGTACGACGCAACCGTTGAGGGAACCCACAACTTCCTTGCGAACGGAATCGTGGCGCACAACTCGATTGAGCAGGACGCCGACGTCGTGCTGTTCCTGTATCGCGACGAGGTCTACAACGAAGAGTCCGAGCAGCGCGGTATCGCTGAGGTGATCGTGTCGAAGCACCGAAACGGCCCGACTGGTTCGGTGCGTTTGGCGTTCCTCGACAGCTACACCAAGTTCGCCAACATGGCGCGCGAATAGTTCCTCGTACACTCGGCGCGTGAGCAAGCTCCTCGTGGCGTTGGCGTGTTACGGCGCGGGCGCGTCCATTGGCACGCTGGTCACGCGCCGCGCCACGCCGGATTGGTGGCGGTACTTCGTTCGGGGCCAGTTGTTGGCGGTGGGTTCCACCGTGGCGGTGCTGGCCGGTTGGCGATTGACCGTCGGTTCCAGCTTGTGGGGTGGCTTCGCACTCGCCGCGGCGATGGTTGCGGTGTACGCGGTGGCCGAGACCACGCGCCGCCGGATCGAGCCGGTGCGCAGCGCAGGCGAAGCTGCGCTCGAATCGTGGGCGGCGAGCGCGAATACCAGCTTCTGGGGAATTCCCATGACCACGGTCATTGCTGGACCGGCGGGCGCAGTGGCCATGGTGTTGGCGGACCAGTTGCTCACCCCGCTCGACGTGTTGCGCATCCGCTTGTTGCGACGGGACGCGCCCCACCCGCAGCACGCGCGCACGTCGGTGTTCGATTACGCGGGAGCGAGTGGCTTCGTCATTGGCATCATCTTGGGACGTGTTGTGGTTGCGCCGGCGTGGACGGCCAGCGCGATCTCGGTGCTCGGGCCGTTCCTTGCCTTCTCGGGCGCGCTCATGTGGTCGGGCTCGGTGCAACACGTGTTGCGCAAGCTCGAGCGGCCAACCCGTGACGGGTGGGAGCGGTATCTGCTGTTGTCGGCGGTGCGCATCGTTGCGTTCGGTGTGGTGGCCGTGTGCTTCTGGCGTGATCCGGTGGCTGTGGCGGCGTTGCTCTGCGCGCTCACGGCCCCCACGTTCTTCCCGCCGACCGGCGCATTGCTCTACGGGTACCACTCTCACACGGTCGGGATTGCATCGCGCTGGGGGTGGCTCCTGCCGCCATTGGGCTTTTCGGCGGCGTGGCTCGCTCGCTGACATCGGCGGGCGGGGGCCTCTAGTCTCCCGGCTCGTGCGCCGCCGGTTGGAGTGGGCGCATGGTTCGAATCCCTCACTGCTTGGAGACATCGACATGGCAACGACGCGCAACGCAACCACCAACTGGAACGGTTCGCTGCTCGAAGGTTCGGGCAAGGTCACGTTCGGGTCGTCAGGTCTGGGCACCTACGACGTGTCGTGGCCGGCTCGGTCCGAAGAGCCCAACGGTGTGACCAGCCCCGAGGAACTCATCGCCGCCGCGCACTCGTCGTGCTTCTCGATGGCGCTCTCCAACGCGCTGGCGAAGGGTGGCACGCCGCCCACGTCGCTCGAGACGAGCGCGGCCGTCACGTTCCAGCCGGGTGAAGGCATCACCGGCATCGTCATCAGCGTGAAGGGCGACGTGCCCGGCCTCTCCGACGACGACTTCCGCGCCGCCGCTGAGGGCGCGAAGGAGAACTGCCCGGTGAGCAAGGCGCTGGCCGGCACCTCCATCACCCTCGAATTCACCTAACCCTTCCGTTTTGGCGCGCGGCGGGGTGCGTTTGTGCACCCCAACGCGCGCCAAAACGGGAGGGTGACCGGGGTGAGGTGGCTCAGAAGAGTGTGAGGTCGGGGTCGACCCCGTCGCGCAGCTCGTCGAGCCCGATCTCCACGCACGCAATCCCGCGGCTCTCGGCGTAGACCTTCGCCTGCGGCTTGATGCGCGTGGCCACGAACATGCCGCGCGTGGGCGCGAGTCGTGGGTCGAGGTCGAGCCGCGCCTGGTAGCGCAGGAGTTGGTCGACGCCGGCGATCTCGCCGATGCGCTTCACCTCCACGGCCACGGCCCGACCGTCACCGTCGCGACACAACAGGTCGACCGGCCCGATGTCGGTGGGGTACTCGCGGCGCACCAACACGAAGTCGCCGGCCAGCGCTTCGACACGCTTCGCGAGCAGCCCTTGCAGCTCGGCTTCCACGCCGTCTTTTTCGAGCCCGGGGTCGACGCCGAGGTCGACGGCGAGGTCTTCGACGATCTCGTGCAACGTGACGGTGAGCGTTTCGCCCTTCGGATTCGTGGCGCGCAGCACGCCGTCGACTTCGACGATGGAGCACGGCGGGTTCATCCAGTTGAGCGGCTTGTACGCGCCCGAGTCGGCGTGGATGGCGAGTGAACCGTCGTTCTTCATGACGATGAGCCGCGTGGCTTCGGCCAAGCGCGCGCCCAACCGGCCTTCGTACTCCACCGTGCAGCGCGCAACGACCAACCGCATGCGTGCAGTGTTAGCAGAGATGTTGCGCGGCACTCCGGGGCGGGCGCGAAGAGGGCGCGGCTGCCCGTGCTCGATACGATCGTGGCTGTGGTCCTGGCCGACAGCTTCTACGTCGACGTGATGAAGCAACTCGTGGTGGCCTTTGGCGCCGCGCTCGTGGTCGGCAACGTCCTGGCCATGATCCGCAAGCAGCCACCCGAGAGCGAAGACGGCTCGGCCACCACGCTGGTGCGGGCGCCCATCTGGCGGAGCGTGCTGTTCGTGCTGCTCGGCCTGGTGATGGCGATCTGGGGCCTGGCGTCGATCCTGCGCTGACCGGCTCAGGGTTCGATTGCTGCGCGGATCAGGCGTTGGAACTCGACGAATTCGGGGTCGGCGCGCAGCTCGGGTAGCGGGCGGTTGCTGGCGGCGAAGGGAGCAGCGCGGTCGAGGACGATGCGGCCGGGCCGGGCCGACAGAGCCACGACCCGGGTGGAGAGCACTGCGGCCTCCTCGACGGAATGGGTGATGAACACGACGGTCTTGCCGGTCGTGCGCCAGATCGTCTGCAGCTCCGCCTGGAGTCGTTCCCGGGTGAGAGCGTCGAGCGCGCCGAATGGCTCATCCATGAGCACGATCTCGGGGTCGTTCGCGAGTACGCGAGCGATCTGACAGCGCTGTTGCATTCCGCCGGAGAGCTCGTAGGGACGACGGTCACCGAACCCGTGGAGTCCCACGAGTTCAAGGTACGAATCAGCGATCCCAGCCCGCTCCCTCCGAGGAACTCGGCGCATCTTGAGTCCGAACTCGACGTTTTTGCGGACACTGAGCCACGGGTACAGCTCGGGAGACTGGAACACCACGCCGCGGGTTCGATCGGGACCGGTGACCGCCTGGCCGGCCACCGTGAGGGTGCCGGTCGACGGCGCTGCGAATCCCGCAACAATTTGGAGCAACGTGGTCTTCCCGCAGCCCGAGGGGCCGACGATGCTCACGAAGGCACCTGCATCGATTTCGAGCGAGATGTCGGCGAGCGCGTGGACCGACGCGCCGCGCGCCTCGTACGAGAACCCGACGTGACGCAACTCTACGGCGGGAACCCTTGCAATGTACGAGGCGCGCAACGCATCGGTGGTCATGGCAGTGGCTACTGCCCTGCGACTTGCTGCGCGAACGAGCTCACCACTGCGCCCTGGTATGCCGCCTCGTCTTTGACGGCAGGGATCTTGCCGAGCGCTTTGTTGAAGAGTGCGGCCGAGTAAAGGTTCTTGGCGAGGCCGCCGCCGAGGTATTCGGCTTGGACCTGTTGCTTTGCATCGACGAAGATCAGATCGGCCAGTTGCGATCGGGCGTCGGCTTCGCTGATGTTGAGTTCGGCTGCGATTGCCTTGGCGGCCTTGTCCGGCTGGTTGGTGATCGTCTCGATTGCCGCGTTCTGCTGGGTCAACCAGGTCTTCACCGCGCCGGGGTACTTCTTCGCAAAGTCGTTCGTGACCACTGCCAGGTCGTAGGTGGTCTTGCCCTTCTTGGCGAGGTCCGCACTCGTGATGAGCACCGTTCCGCCGGCTGCCTTGATCTTCGCGAGGTTGGGATTCCACACGTATGCCCCGTCGATGCTGCCCTGCTGCCACGCAGCCAGGATTGCGTCGGGTTCGGCGTCGATGACCTTCACGTCCTTGTCGCTCAGTCCGGCGTCCTTGAGTGCTGCCAGCAGGCTGAAGTGCGCGGTCGATGCGAACGGTGTCGCAACCGTCTTGCCACGCAGGTCGCTGATGGAAGAGATCCCGCTCTTGACGACGAGGGCCTCGGCCTTTCCGATCACGTCGAAGATCCATGGGACCTGATACGGAATCCCGCTAGAGATCCCCCGGGAGGCGGGACTGCTGCCGACGAGTCCGATGTCGATGCCGCCGGCGAGGATCGCTTCGTTGACCGAGCCGCCCGAGTCGAAGAGCTTCCAGTTGATGGTGGTCCCAGGGAACGCGGTTTCGAGCAGCTTCTCGTGCTTGACGATGAGGTCCCCGTTCGGGATCTGCTGGTAACCGATGGTGATCGACTTGGGGGCGTCGGTTGAGCTGGCCGTCGTGCTGGACGAGGACGACTTGCTGTCGCTCCCGCAAGCACTCAGCGCGAGCATCGCAATGGCAGCGGTTGCCACGGCGAAGATGCGGAGGGTCGGGCGCGGACGGTGTTTCATTGAGTTCTCCTTTGTGGGTGCGAGACTGGTTCTCGCGTCACCCCTTGCCTTTCCAAGGGACGATCAGGCGCTCCGCGGTGCGAACCACGGAGTCGAGCGCGATTGCGGTGATGCCGATCACGATGACGCAGAGGATCGCGACGTCGGTCCGCAGTTCTTTCTTGGTGCTCCAGGCCAGGCCGCCGATGCCAGGAATGCCGTTCGATGTCTCGGCGGCGACGATGGTGGTCCAAGCGAAGCCGACGGCCAGCCGGACGCCGGTGAAGATGTCGGGGAGTGCTGAGGGAAGGACGGTGTGCACCAGCACCTGCCGGTTGCTCGCGCCGAGCGACCGAGCGGCTTCAACCCGTTGGCGGCGCACGGCTTCGACGCCGGCCATCGTTGCGATGGCAATGGGCGCAAACGCAGCCAGGAACAGCAACCAGATCTTTGAGGTGTCGTCGATTCCGAACCAGATGATCAGCAGACTGAAGTACGCAAGTGGCGGGAGGCTGCGGACGAAGTTGACGAACGGCTCACTCGCGACGCGGAACCACGGAACGGTTCCAAGCAGCAGGCCGAGCGGCACGCCGACGACGATCCCCCAGAAGAGCCCCTGGAGCACGCGGGCGAGGCTGGCGCCGAGGTGTTCCCACAGCAGGTAGCCGCTGAGGCCGCGTTGGCCGTCGCGGGTCGAGGTCGCGTCGAGCAGCGCGGCCCAGACTGCGCTCGGGCGAGGGACGATGACCTCGCTCCAGAGCTTGAGTTCCGTGACGAGGAACCAGGCGCCGACCAACACCGCGATTCCTGCAGTCTGGACGAGTATTCGTTGGAGCCGCTTCAACGGTGCCCATGACGATTCCGACGGCGCGCCACGGACGACCCCACGCGGGGTTTCGGGGGTTTTGGGGGTTTGCAGCGTGTCGGGCACCGGACCCTCGCTCAAAAGCCGACTAATTCAGTCGGGTTTTACACGCTGCCGCTGCCAGTGGCAATAAATTCTTGACCAAATTAGTCGGGAATCTCGTAGAATCCCGATGTGACACGTCGAACTCCTGAGGAGACGTCAGTGACGCTGGCAGAAGTTGCCGATTTGCGGTCGGCCACGAATTCGTTCGGAGCTGAACTCGACGGCGCCGATCTACGCGACCCGATGGTGCTTGCCGAACTCGGCGATGTGCTCATTGCCCGCCGGGTCGTGGTCGTGCGTGGTCAGCGTCTCACGGCGGCGGAACAGGTCGCCGTGGCGCGGGCAATCGGCGAGCCGCAGCCGGCCCACCCGGTGGTCCCTGGGCACCCCGAGCACCCCGAGATCTTGGTGCTCGACGCGGCGAAGGGAGGCAAGAACGCGCGCTGGCACACCGACGTGACGTTTGTGCGTACGCCGCCGGCGGCATCAGTCCTTGTAGCGGATGAGCTCCCACCGCGCGGTGGTGACACGCTCTGGGCCGACCTGCACGGCGCCTACGTGGGCCTTGCCCCTGCTGTTCGCCACCTCATCGACGGGTTGCGCGCAGTGCACCGGATCAGCCCACTCGCTTACTGGGGCGAGCCGTTCGACGGCGCGCTGACTCGAGCTGACGCTGCGGAACTCCTCGAGCGCGCGCAAACGGTGCCACCGGTCGTGCATCCCGTGGTGCGGGTCCACCCGGTGAGCGGCGAGCGCTCGCTGTTTGTGAATCCGGGCTTCACCTCCCACCTCGTCGGTTTGAGCCGCATCGAGAGCGAATCGATCCTCCGGTTGTTGTTCGAGCACTCGACCCAACCCGAGTTCGTGTTCCGCCATCGCTGGCAGGAGGGCGATGTCGTGCTGTGGGACAACCGCAGCACCATGCACTACGCCGTCGACGACTTCGGCGATGCGCCACGTCGGATGCGGCGGGTCACAGTGCGCGGTGATGCGCCGGTCGGCCCCGATGGGTTCGAGAGCGATGTCGTCGACGACCCGCTCGTGGCCGTGCGTTGATCGCTCAAGAGGGAACGATGATGCGCCGCTCAATCGATGATTTTCCGCAAGGGGAAGGCGAGGGGCTCGACGACGACGTGGCGCGGGTTGCGGTTGCCGTAGGAATCAGCGACGACTACCCGGACGCGAATCCTCGCGTGGTCCTGACGGTCGAGGAAGTCGGCGGGCCGGGCGCCGGCATCGTTGCGCACCTCACGCCCGACCACACCCGGCGCCTGCGGACGGCACTGCGTGCTGCGTTACGAGAGATTGGAGAGATCGATGACTGATGATGACCGTCTCGCAGTGCGGGCCAAGCGGCTGCCCAAGCCGGAACCAGTGCGCGCAACGGGACAGATCGCGCCCGTGGAACCGATGGCGCGCGATCTCATTGCCGAAATCCACGCTGATGCCGACCGCTTCGAAGTGGCGATCGAGCAGTACCTCGCGGGCGAGATCGACGAAGACGTATTCCGAGTCATGCGCTTGAACAATGGCATCTATGGGCAGCGCCAGGGTGGTACCAGTCAGATGGTGCGCGTGAAGCTGCCGTACGGATCCGTCAGCCCTGCGCAGCTCCGGGCGCTTGGACACGCGGCCGAGACCTGGTCGCGTGGGTGGGGCCACATCACTACCCGCCAGAACGTGCAGTTCCACTTCATCGAGCTGCGTGAGATCCCCACGGTGTTGCGATACCTCGCCGACGTCGGGCTGACCAGCCGGGAGGCGTGTGGCGACACGGTGCGCAACATCGCGGGTTGCCACCTTGCCGGCGCGTGCCCTCACGAAGTGCTCGACATCTCGCCGTGGGCCGAGGCGACGTTCCGTCACTTCGTGCGCAACCCGCTCGGCCAGCGGTTACCGCGCAAGTTCAAAGTGAACTTCAGTGGCTGCTCCACCGACTGTGGGCAGGCGATGTTCAACGACGTGGGCGTGGTCGCGGTCGCCCGGACCGTCGACGGTGAAACCGAAGCGGGTTTCCGCGTGTACGTCGCGGGTGGGCTCGGTGCAACGCCGCACCCAGCGCTCGCGCTGGAGGAGTTCACGACGCGCGAAGAGCTGCTCCCCACCATCGAGGCGTTGCTGCGGGTGTTCGACCAGACCGGTAACCGGGACAACAAGCTGCGCGCCCGCATGAAGTGGTTGGTCGACACGATCGGCATCGAGGAACTCCGACGTCGTGTGGTGAAGGTGCGCAACACGTTGCCGGCATCGTCGAGCTGGCCGGGCGGGATCCCCGAAGAGGTGCAGAAGCTCGGTGACGAACCGGCAGGAATGGCGGCGCACGGCGGGGTCACTGCGGTCGGCCAGGGCGTGAGCGTCAACTTCTTGTCGAGCGATCCGTTCGCTCGTTGGGAGCAGGCGAATGTGGTGCGGGGCAGCGCGAAGGGAACGGTGAGCGCGATCGCGTACGCCGAACTCGGCGACATCACCGCCGCGCAGTTCCGCTCGCTGGCCGAAATCCAGGAGCGCTTCGGCGCCGACGTTCGCCTGACGAATCGGCAGAACGTGGTGTTCCGCAACCTCGGCGAGTCGCATCTCCGCGGACTCTACGAGCAGTTGGATGCAATCGGCATGGCGAAACCGGGTGCCGAGCTGGCGCGTGACGTGGTGGCGTGTCCGGGCGCCGACACGTGCAACATCGCCATCACGCAATCGCGCGGGTTGGCGAAGGCAATCGGTGAGGAACTCGATGCTGCGGGTCTGTCCGACGTGGGCGGGGTGCGCGTGAACATCTCGGGCTGCATGAACAGCTGCGGGCAACACCACGCCGCCGACATCGGGTTCTTCGGGGCCGAGCGACGCGCACACGGGCGCAGCGCGCCCGGCTACCAGATGCTGCTCGGGGGGCGCGTGGCCGACGAGCAGATCGAGTTCGGCGAGAAGGCCCTGCGGCTCCCGGCGAAGACTGCTGCTGGCGCAACGGTCCGCGTTGTGCAACGGTTCGCCGACGAGCGGTCGGCCGGCGAGTCGTTCTCGCAATGGCTCGATCGTTCTGGCGGTGCGGCGGCGGTGGGAGAGACCTTGGCTGATCTCGACCACTTCCCGTCGCCCGAGGACGCGCCCGGGTTCTACGTCGACTATGGCGAGACGGGCCCCTTCAGCGGAGCCGTGGGCGACTCGGAGTGCGCCACCTGAGGAGGTCAGCGGCCCGGAATGTGGAGCGGGTGACGGGAATCGAACCCGCATTGTGAGCTTGGGAAGCTCATGTTCTGCCATTGAACTACACCCGCAAACGGGCCCCGACGGTAGCAGCCGCCGCATTTGACGGTGCCGGGCGGTGAGTACCATTCTGGCGATATGTCCGAAACAGGCCTGGCGGCATTCGCGTCGACGTGGGCGGCGATCGAAGCCCACAACAAGCAGTTCGGCCTGGGCGCAGCGCTCGCGCGAGCGCTGATCGGTGCCGTGGAGCAGAACGAGGCGGCCCAAGAGCTCATCGACGAGGGCGCAACGCCCGATGAGGCGCTCGGAATCGTCGACTGGCAGAACGACGGACTGGCCCGTCACCGCGACGAGGAATCGCTGCACGTCGATCTGCTCGGGCTTGAAGTTGCTGATTCGCTTGCTTCGGTGGGTCTGGTGCTCACCCCAGCCCGTTCATACGCAACTGTGATGACCCCGCAGGGCAATGAAGAAGTGGGCGAGGTGCGCGTCCGTTTGCGGGATCCGCAGCGCTTCACGACATTCCTCGTCGAAAACGCAGGTTCGTTCGACGAATATTCGGGTGAAGCGGTGCTCGGCGTCGCCAGAATGGTCGTGGGTGAACTGCGATCCGCAGTTGCTGATCGCGAAATCAACGACGACGTGCGGCGCGTGCGCGACGCGGTGACACAAGTGGCGGACGCGTTGCGCGCGACGGGCGTTGCGGACGAATACGCAACGCGGCTCGAGTTGCTGGCGAAATACGACCAGCAAGGCGTGGGAGCGGAGTACGTCGCGGCGGACGACATGACGTTGTTTGCCGATCCGACGGACCGGGTGTTCCCGCCGGCGCAATGGCACCTCGACTCGACGCACGACGGCCTGACCGCACGCTGGCGGGGCGTCACCGACCTCATCGATGCGACGCGGGTGCGTCAACCGGGCGGGCAGGACTTCGCACGGCACCTCGCAGGTCGGGCGCGGCTCCACCTCGACGCGGCGCTCGCGGGTGTGCGGGAGAAGGACCCCCTCGGTCATGCCGGGACGCTCCGCATCCTCGACGCCCAGCTCACCCGCCGCGAGCGGGATCTGGGGCTCGCCCGGGGGCGCAATGTGGGGGGTGCGGGCGGCGTCGGGCGCTGACGACCCGTCGTCAGGCAGGCGGGGCGGAGGCGCCCCTTGCATTGGCGCCGCCCGGTCGGTACCTTAGGTAAGGCTTACCTAAGTAACTGGCCCGCCGACCCCGGGAGCGAGCGACGTGTTCTCCAACTTCCTCATCGGACTCCGCGAAGGTCTCGAAGCTGCCCTGGTCGTGGGCATCCTCGTGGCCTACCTGGTGAAGATCCAGCGCCGCGACGCGCTGAAGGCGCTGTGGCTGGGTGTTGGCATCGCGGTTGGGATCAGCCTGGCGTTCGGGGCGTTCCTCACCTTCACCGCCCGCGAACTCTCCGACGAGGCCGAGGAAGCCTTCGCCGGCATCATGTCGATCCTGGCGGTCGTGTTCGTGACCGGGATGATCTTCTGGATGCGACGAGCAGCCCGCGAGCTCAAGCACGACTTGCACGGGCGCCTCGACCGCGCCGTCGTGGCCGGGAGCGCGGCCATTGCGTTGACGGCGGCGTTTGCCGTGGGGCGTGAAGGCCTCGAGACCGCGCTGTTCTTCTGGACGAACGCAAAGGCAACCGGCTCCACGTGGGAACCGATCGTCGGCGGTTCGCTCGGGCTCGCCACTTCCATCGTGGTCGGGTACTTCATCTACCGCGGAGCCGTGCGCGTGAACCTCGCCACGTTCTTCGCGTGGACGGGTGCAGCCCTGGTGGTGATTGCGGCCGGCGTTTTGGCCTATGGCGTGCACGACCTCCAGGAAGCGGGCCTCATCCCGTTTGGTGGCGCCACCGTCTACGACATTTCGAGCTGGTACTCGGAGACCAGTTGGTACGGCACGCTGTTGAAGGGCATCTTCAACTTCTCGGCCGACGCCACCGTGCTCGAGGTGGTCGTCTACTTCGCCTACCTCGTTCCCACCATGACGCTGTTCCTCATTGGGCTGCGGGCCCCGGCCAAGGCGCCGGAGCAGCGAACGCCGATGGTCGAGCCGGCAGTCGACCTGCGGACCGTCGAGGCGGCCCCGGCCGGCGCCCAGCGCTGATCATCGCTGATCGGATCTGTGGCGCACGGCCCACCTCGCTGGACTGTGCGCTGCGGCCGATAGTGTGCGCCGCCGTGATTCTCTCCGACGTAACCATTCGTGAGCAGCTAGCGGCCGGCCGCATCGTCATCGATCCGCTCGACCAGAAGAACGTGCAGCCCTCGTCGGTCGACTTGCACATCGACAGCCTCTTCCGGGTGTTCCGCAACGACACCACGCCGTTCATCGACCCGAAAGAGAACCAGGAAGACCTCACGGAGCTGGTCGAGGTGAAGGAAGGCAACGCGTTCATCCTGCACCCCGGTGAGTTCGTCCTCGGATCCACGCTCGAACGCGTTGCATTGCCAACCGACCTGGTGGCGCGCCTCGAAGGCAAGAGCTCCCTTGGTCGCCTCGGTCTGCTCATTCACTCCACGGCAGGCTTCGTGGACGCCGGTTGGGACGGGCACCTCACGTTGGAGCTTTCGAACGTGGCCAACCTGCCCATCGCGTTGTACCCGGGCATGAAGATCGGACAGATCTCGTTCCTGCAGATGACTACGGCCGCGGAGAGCCCGTACGGGTCGAGCGTGGTGGGGTCGAAGTATCAAGGCCAGCGTGGACCCACCCCCAGTCGCTCGTACCTGAACTTCACCAACGCGGGCTAAGCCCGTTCAGGGTGTGGCGCGCCCTTCGCGCCAGTGCGCACGGCACAGCACCACGTAGTGGATGGGGTCGTCGATGAGCGCAAGCTGTTCGAGTTCGCCGGCTTCGGTGACGTCGCCGATGAGCACGGTTGGTCCGGAACGCAACACGATGCCGGCGCGGTTCACGCGCACGTTGTGGGTGCCGGGTGCGCCGCACCAACAGCGCGCTGGCACGGGAAGTGCTTCGATGCGGTCGGCAAGTTCAAAGAGCCGTTGCGAGGCCGGGAACAGTTCGCCGCGGAAGTCGACGCGCAGTCCGAAGCACGTGATGTCGATGGCGCGATCATCGGCGGCGGCGGCCAGCGCGTCGATCACGTCGGGGTCGAGGAACTGCACTTCGTCGACGAAGAGGTGCGCGCCCGCGTTGTGCTGCGCGGCGTGGTCGGCGAGCTCACCCGCAGCCTTGGTGATCTCGGCGGGCGTCATGGTGGCGATGATGCGCCCTTCGGCGCTCACGCCCAACCGGCTGGTGACCTGGCCGGAGCGGCTGCGGTCGCCAGCCGTCCATAGCCCCACGGTTGCGCCAACCGTGCGCAGGCTGTGGGCCATCTGCAACGCAACGGTCGACTTCCCGGCCGCCATGGTGCCGTGTACGAACGTGAGCATCCCCGCCTCCCGGGCGGCGACGGTAGCGCTCGTAACATCGGGTTGTGAAAGCCGCCGATCTGCGCTCCTGGACCATGCGTCTGTCGCGCATCGCGGTGGGGTTGTTCTTCTCGTGCCTGGGCTTCGCGATGAACCTGCGCTCGCATCTCGGGCTCGGGCCGCTCTACGTGGTGCAGGACGGTGTGGCCAAGCACACCGGGCTCACCATTGGCGTGGCCGGCATCGGCATCGGGCTGTTCATGTTCGTGCTGGCGCTATTGCTGAGAGAGATGCCGGGCATCGGCACGTTGGCCACCGTGGTGGCCGGTGGATTCATGATCGACGCGATCCTCGCGGTGTTCCCCGATGTGGATCCGTTGCCGGCGCGCATTGCGTTGTTGGTGTTGTGCCTGCCGGTCATGACGTTCGGCGGCGCATTGCTCATGAGTGCCAACTTGGGCGTTGCGCCGCTCGACGCGGTGATGGTGGGCGTGTATCGGCGTACGCCGTTGTCCATGTACCAGGTGCGCGTCGCGCTCGAACTCCTGATGTTCTTGGTCGGTTGGGCGCTCGGCGGCGAAGTGGGAATTGGTTGCTTCTACGTGGCGCTCGGCGTGGGGCCGGGCATCGAGATCTGGCTGCGCGTGCTGCGCGCGATGCCGGCGAAGAACACTGAACTCATGGGAGCCGAGCCCATCACGTTCGACGGGTTCTTCGACCGTCGCGTCGACGCAGATTCGGGCGAGGGCGCCGCAACCGATGCTGGCGCTGCAGCCGACCCTACCGGCGAAGGCGCCGACGCAGCTCAGCCGTAGTCGAGTTCGAGGCGACTGGCTGCGGCGGCGAATTCCGCAACGAGCGCGTCGGGTCCGTCGAGTTCCGCCAGCCGCTCGGGTGTGACCAGCGCGAGCAGCGAACCGTCGTCGAGGCGTGCCAGCACGATGGGCGTGTTGCCGTCGCCGGCGGCGCGCACGTCGTCGGGACGGTCGTCGCGATGGAACGTGGTGAAGGGAACAGGTAGCGCGGCTTCGCACTGGTTCCACTCGGGTCGACGGCGAAACATGCCGTGCGTGATGTCGCAGAGCGCGCAGTGCGCGCGGCCCAGGCGGGCGCCCACCCAATACCGGACTTCGCCGATGACGGTGCCCTCGGCGTCGTAGACGCCGACGAGCTCGACGACTCGGGGCTGAGGTGGCACCGCCGGGGGCTCAGAGGCCGGGCTTGAGGCCCAGGGTCGAGGTGGGAGCGGCGTTGTCCTTGCCCTCGATCGCTTCGAGAAGGACCTCGGAGATGTCCTGCACCTTCACGTCGTCGCCCTTGCCCTTGGCCTTCACGCCGTCGTCGAGCATGACGTAGCAGAACGGGCACGCCACGGCGACGCGCGACGCTCCGGTGGCGAGGGCTTGCTCGGCCCGTTCGATGTTCACGTTCTTGCCGGTCTGCTCGTCCATGAAGAAGCGGCCGCCGCCGGCGCCACAGCACATGGCCGTGGTGCCGTTGCGCGGCATCTCGACGAGGTCGATGCCGGCGAGCGAACCGACGACCTTGCGGGGTGCGAGGTACACGTCGTTGTGGCGGCCGAGGTAGCAACTGTCGTGGTACGTGACGCGCTCTTCGAGCGTCGCGCCGGCCACGTTGAGCCTGCCGGCTTCCACGAGTTGTTCGAGCAGTTGCGAGTGGTGGATCACTTCGTAGTTGCCACCGAGTTGCGGGTACTCGTTCTTCAACGTGTTGAAGCAGTGCGGGCACTGCGTGATGATCTTCTTCACGCCCATGCCGTCGAGCATCTCGATGTTCGGCATCGCCAGCATCTGGAACAGGTACTCGTTGCCCGAACGGCGTGCCGAGTCGCCGGTGCACATCTCGCTCGGGCCGAGGATGGCCACCTCGATGCCCGCGCGGCGCAGCAGCTTGGCCATCGCCTGCGTGACCTTCTTGTTCTTGTCGTCGAACGAGCCGGCGCAGCCCACCCAGTACAGGTACTCGGCGCTGAACGGCTCGCCCGGGTCGACCACCTTCACGTCCAAGCCCTCGGCCCAGTCGGCGCGCTCGCCCTGGTTCATGCCCCACGGGTTGCCCTGGTTCTCCATGGCGCGGTAGGCGTTGCCGAGCTCGCTGGGGAAGTTGCTCTCCATCAGCGACAGGTAGCGGCGCATGTCGAGGATCTTGTCGAGGATCTCGATGTTCACCGGGCAGATCTCGTCGCACGCTTTGCAGCTGGTGCAGCTCCAGATCTCCTCGGCGGTGATGCGCTCGAATACGTTGTCGGCGGTGACGGTGATGTCGCGGTCGGTACCAACCGGCGGCGACACGACCGGGTCGCCGGTGGCGGCCATGACCTCGCCGACCTTCAACACGATCTCGCGCGGGTCGAGCGGCTTGCCGGTGGCGTGCGCCGGGCACTGCGCGGTGCAGCGGCCGCAGATGGTGCACGCGTCGGTGTCGAAGAGCTGCTTCCAGGTGAAGTCTTCAACGGTGGCGGCGCCGAACGTGTCGAGCTCGGTCTCCATGAGGTTGGGCATGGGGCGCATGGCGCCCTTGGGGCGCTCCCGGTCGCGCCAGTACATGTTCATGGGCGACGTGATCATGTGGCGCAACTTCGTGGTGGGCAGGATCACGAGGAACAGGACGAACGCGAGGAAGTGCAGACCCCACATCCACTGGTGCCACGACTCGAGGTTGGCGACGGTCCAGCCCTTCACCAGGCTGGACAGGGGCCAGCCGACGAACGACCACTTCTCGTAGTCGGCCGAAGGGATTCCTGGGAGCAGCGCCGCCTTGCGCAACAACGCGATGCGGAACATCTCGATGGCGAAGCCAGTGATGCCGATGGCCGCGAATGTGCCGAGAATCCACGCGTCCTCGGGCTTGGTCTTGATACGAATGCGGTACGGGCGCGCGATGTAGCGGCGCGCAATCGCCCAGAAGATGCCGACGAGGAACACGACGCCGGCGAGGTCGGCAATGAACGAGTACGCGAGGTACACGTTGCCGTTCAGGAACTTCAGACTCGACGGCACCTGGTGGTCGATTTCGAGGAGCACGGTGCACACGAACAGCACCATGAAGCCGAAGTAGATGCACGAGTGCATGACGCCAGCGGCGGGGTCGCGCATGAGCGTCTGCATCCACACGCCGGCCCGGAAGTCCTCCATGCGCTGCTTCACGTTGCGCTTGGTGGTGCGGCGGTTGTCGGGCTTGCCGCGCGTGTAGTTGCGCACCCGTTGGGCCACCAGCCATGCAGTGATCATGAGCATGGCGGCCACACAGGCGTAGAACGCCCAGTACATGGGGGCCGGGATGTTGACGAAGGTGAGGCGCTCCTTCTCGGAGGCCATCTTCTTCAGTTCGCCCGCGAGCGTGGAGGGCTCGTCCTGGAAGAGCTTCGGTGCGACGGCCGAGGCGAGGGTGCCGAGAGCCGCAAGGGCCCCCACGACGAGCACGAATGTGACGGGCTTTACGCGCAGGCGACGCAGCACCCTGACCTCCGGGAATTGGGGCTGACGGGGCGAATCTACCGGCGTGGGGGCCGGGGACCGGGCTCCTGGGCCGCCGCCGTCGGTGCTCCGGTCTCGGGGTGCCCCCTCGCCGACTCCCGATTTCCGCCCAGCTGGATTTTCCTGCCCCACTGGGGAATAGTCTGAGAAACAAGAAGGTTGACAACCTCACACTCAAGTTTCATGCGGCCGGTGACAGGCACCGGTTGTCCCTTGCCAATTCAGGAGGCACCCCCCATGGCCAAAGCCGTCGGTATCGACCTTGGCACCACCAACTCCGTCGTCGCTGTGCTCGAAGCCGGCGAACCGGTTGTCATTCCCAACGCCGAAGGCGCGCGCACCACGCCGTCGGTGGTCGCGTTCTCGAAGACCGGCGAAGTGCTCGTCGGTGAAGTCGCGAAGCGTCAAGCCATCACGAACCCTGACCGCACCATCCGGTCGGTGAAGCGCCACGTCGGCGACAACAGCTGGTCGATCGAGATCGACGGCAAGAAGTACAACTCCCAAGAGATCAGCGCGCGCACGCTCATGAAGCTCAAGCGCGACGCCGAGGCGTACCTCGGTGACTCGGTCACCCAGGCTGTCATCACGGTGCCGGCGTACTTCGACGACTCGCAGCGTCAAGCCACCAAGGAAGCCGGACAGATCGCCGGTCTCGAAGTGCTGCGCATCATCAACGAACCCACGGCGGCTGCGCTTGCGTACGGGCTCGACAAGGAAGGCGCCGACCAGACCATCCTCGTCTTCGACCTCGGCGGCGGCACGTTCGACGTATCGGTACTCGAAATCGGCGACGGCGTGTTCGAAGTGAAGAGCACCCACGGCGACACCAGCCTCGGCGGTGACGACTGGGACCAGCGCGTCATCGACTGGATGGTTTCCGAGTTCAAGAACGCGCACGGCGTCGACCTCGGCAACGACAAGATGGCGCTGCAGCGGCTGAAGGAGGCCGCCGAGAAGGCGAAGATCGAGCTCTCCAACGTGATGGAGACCTCCATCAACCTGCCGTTCATCACGGCCACGCCCGAAGGCCCGCTCCACCTCGAGCTCACGCTCACGCGCGCCAAGTTCCAAGAGATGACCAAGGATCTCCTGGAGCGCACGCGCACGCCGTTCGAGCAGGCCATCAAGGACGCCGGCATCTCCAAGAACGACCTCGACCACGTCATCCTCGTGGGTGGGTCCACGCGCATGCCGGCGGTCACCGAGCTCGTCACGGAACTGTCGGGCAAGGAACCGCACAAGGGCGTGAACCCCGACGAAGTCGTGGCCGTCGGCGCCGCGGTGCAAGCCGGCGTGCTGAAGGGCGACGTGAAGGACATCCTCCTGCTCGACGTCACGCCGTTGTCGCTCGGCATCGAAACCAAGGGCGGCATCATGACCCGCCTCATCGAGCGCAACACCACCATCCCCACCAAGCGCAGCGAGGTGTTCACCACCGCGGAAGCGAACCAACCGTCGGTGGAGATCCACGTGCTGCAGGGCGAGTCGGACATGGCGTTCCGTAACAAGACGCTCGGCAAGTTCCAGCTGGTCGGCATCCCGCCGGCCCCGCAAGGCATGCCGCAGATCGAAGTCACCTTCGACATCGACGCGAACGGCATCGTGCACGTGAGCGCGAAGGACCTCGCCACGCAGAAGGAACAGGCGATGACCATCACCGGTGGCACCGCCCTCGGCAAGGACGACATCGACCGCATGGTGAAGGAAGCCGAAGCGCACGCCGAAGAGGACCGCAAGCGTCGTGAGGACGTCGAGTTCCGCAACACCGCCGAGAGCCTGGTGAACCAGACCGAGACGTTGCTGCGCGAGCAAGGCGAGAACGTCACGGCCGAAGAACGCGCCAAGATCGAAGGTGCGCTCGACACCCTGCGCGAAGCGTTGAAGGGTGACGACATCGAAGCGGTGAAGACCGCCCACGAGGGCGTCATGACCGCGAGCCAAGAGTTCGCGCAGCGGCTCTACGCGGCGCAGGCGGCCAAGCAGCAAACGGCGGGAGGTGCCGGCGAAGCGGGCGGCGCACCGTCCGATGATGAAGTGGCCGACGCCGAGATCGTCGACGACGAGCAATGAGCGACGCCGACGAAGTCCGCGACGACGTGGTCGCGGACGAGACCGAAGCCGAAGCCGCGGCCGCCGAGGCGGTCGAGACCGATCTCGACCGCCTGGCCGCCGAACGCAACGAGTACCTCGACACGTTGCGGCGGCTCCAAGCCGACTTCGAGAACTACAAGAAGCGCGTCGCTCGCGATCATGAAGACCGCGTGGCGCGAGCCAACGAAGGGTTGCTCACGCAACTCCTCGACGTGCTCGACAGCTTCGAGCTCGCCATCGCCCACCTCGAGGACTCCGACGACGTCGAGAAGCTTCGCAAAGGCGTAGAGCAGGTGTACGCGCAGTTGGTGGGCACGCTCGAGAAGGGCGGCCTCACGCGCATCGACTCCGACGACGCCGTGTTCGACCCCGAGCTGCACGAAGCGGTCCTGCACGAAGACGGCGACGCCGACATTCCCACCGTGGTGCAAACCATGCGGGCGGGGTACCGCCTGCACGGTCGCGTCCTGCGCCCCGCCATGGTGAAGGTCGCGAAGTAGAGGACGTGACCCGATGAGGTGCGCGTCGCGGGCGTTCGCGGAGCTGAGCGGTGCCAACGGCACGATTCCCGGGTACCCCGGGGAGCGAGCGAACGGAGCCATGTGATGGCTCCGCAGCGCGAGTGGTTCGACAAGGACTATTACGCCGTCCTCGGCGTTGCTGCTGACGCGTCCGAAAAGGACATCACCAAGGCGTACCGGAAGCTCGCGAAGCAGTTCCACCCCGACGCCAACAAAGGTGACGCCGCGGCCGAAGAACGCTTCAAGGAAGTGTCGGCGGCCTACGACGTCCTCGGTGACACGGCGAAGCGCAAGGAGTACGACGACGTCCGCGCCATGGTGAAGAGCGGCGGTGGTGGCGCTGGCGGGTTCGGCGGCTTCGGCCCGGGCGGATCCGGCGGCGGGTACAACGACAACATCACCTTCGACTTCGGCGACCAGGACATGGGTGGCCTGGGCGACATCCTCGGCGGGTTGTTCGGGCGCAAAGGGCGCGGTGGTCGGAGCACGGCGCCGAAAGGCCCTCAGCGCGGCATCGACCTCGAGACCGAACTTCACCTCGACTTCATGGACGCGGTGAAGGGCGTCACCACCACCGTGCGATTCACGGCCGACGCGTCGTGTTCAGAGTGCATGGGTACCGGCGCGAAGGCCGGTACCCTCCCCGAGACCTGCACGATGTGCGCGGGGATGGGGAACGTGGCCCGCAACCAGGGGCCGTTCTCGTTCTCCGACGTGTGTCCAGAATGCGGAGGTCGCGGCGTGATCATTCGCGACGCGTGTGGCAACTGCAAGGGCACCGGTGTCGAAGTACGACCGCGCGACGTCAAGGTGCGGATCCCCGCCGGGGTGAACGACGGGCAGAAGATCCGGGTCAAAGGGCGCGGGGGTGCCGGCAAGAGCGGTGGTCCGGCCGGCGACCTCTACGTGGAAGTCCACGTGGGCGCCGACCCGCGCTTTGGCCGCAAGGGCAACGACCTCACCGTGCGCGTGCCGGTCACGTACGCGGAAGCGGCGCTCGGCGCCGACGTGCGCGTCCCCACGCTCACGGAACCCGTGAAGGTGAAGGTCGCGCCGGGCACGCCGAGCGGGAAGACGGTGCGGGTGCGAGGGCGCGGTATCGCCGGCAAGAACGGGAAGGCGGGCGACCTGCTCGTCACGTTCGACGTGGTGGTACCCCAGGAGATGAGTGACGCCGAACGGGCGGCTGTCGAGGCCTTGGCTGCTGCCCAGTCGGGCAATCCCCGTTCACATCTGGGCGTGTGAGGAGGTGCGTGATGGCTGATCAGTTCGACGAACGAGCGTTGTACGTCATCTCGATTGCCGCCGAGCTTGCCGGTGTGCATCCGCAGACCTTGCGCATCTACGAACGCAAGGGCTTGCTCGAGCCCAAGCGCACGGCAGGCAACAGCCGGCGCTATTCCGAGCGCGACATCGCCCGCTTGCGTCGGATCCAAGAACTCACGAACGACGGCGTCTCTCTGGCCGGGGTCCAAATGGTGCTCGAACTCGAGTCGCGCCTCAACGAGGCCCGCGCCGAGATCGAGCGGCTGCACGCCGAGATGCGTGAGCAACTCGACCAGGTCCACCGGAGTTACCGACGAGACCTCGTTCCGGTGCCACGGGCCGTGGTGCCGTACCGAAAGAAGAAGTGATGGCGCTCGATCCCAACAAGTTCACTCAGAAGACCCGCGAAGCGATCAGCGCGGCGCAGGCTGCGGCCGCGCAAGCGGGGAACCCCGAGGTCACCAGCGAGCACCTGCTCGCGGCGTTGCTGAGTCAGCCCGAGGGCGTGGTGCTTCCGGTGTTGCAAGCCATGGGCGTGGCCCCCAAGACGCTGCGCGACCGGGTCGACGACGCGCTCGAGAAGAAGCCGAAGGTGTACGGGCAGACGACCGCGCAAGCGTCGCTCGCACCCGAGACCTACCGGTTGCTCGAAGCGGCCGACGCCGAACGGCAACAACTCGGCGACGACTACCTCTCCACCGAGCATCTGTTGCTGGCCATGACCGAGATGCCCGGCGGCGTTGGCGAACTCCTGCGCGACCTCGGGGTCACGCATTCGGGCGTGCTTGAAGCGTTGCAGAAGGTGCGCGGCTCGCACCGTGTCACCAGCGACAAGCCCGAAGAGCAGTACCAAGCGCTCGAGCGGTTCGGTCGCGATCTCACCGAAGACGCGCGCAAAGGCAAGATCGACCCGGTCATCGGTCGTGACGAAGAGATCCGGCGCGTCATCCAGGTGCTGTCGCGTCGTACCAAGAACAACCCGGTGCTCATCGGTGAACCCGGTGTGGGCAAGACGGCGATCGTCGAGGGGTTGGCGCGTCGCATTGTCGAGGGTGACGTGCCCGAAGGGCTGCGCAACAAGCGCCTCATATCGCTCGACATCGGCGCGATGGTGGCGGGTGCGAAGTATCGCGGCGAGTTCGAGGAACGGCTGAAGGCTGTCCTCAAGGAGATCTCGGACTCCGAGGGCGAGATCATCACGTTCATCGACGAATTGCACACCATCGTGGGCGCGGGCGGGGCCGAAGGCGCAGTCGACGCCGGCAACATGATCAAGCCGATGCTGGCGCGCGGTGAGCTGCGTCTCATCGGTGCCACCACGCTCGACGAGTACCGCAAGTACATCGAGAAGGACCCGGCGCTCGAGCGGCGGTTCCAGACCGTGTTCGTGGGCGAGCCGTCGGTCGAGGACACCATCGCCATCCTGCGCGGCCTGAAGGAGCGCTACGAGGTGCACCACGGGGTGCGCATCCAGGACGCGGCACTCGTGGCGGCGGCGATGCTCTCGAACCGGTACATCCCGGCGCGCCAACTTCCCGACAAGGCCATCGACCTCATCGACGAGGCCGCGTCGCGCCTTCGCATCGAGATCGACTCCATGCCGGTCGAGATCGATGTGGTGGAACGCCAGATCCGGCGCATGGAGATCGAAAAGACGGCACTGGAGAAGGAAACCGACGCCGCGTCGCAGCAACGACTCGAAGCCCTCGAAAGCGAACTCGCCGCGCTCGGGGAGCGGCGCACCGCGATGGTGGCGCAGTGGCAAGCCGAAAAGGACGCCATCGCGGAGATCCGTGAGGTGAAGGGCCGCCTCGAGAACGCGCGCCTCGAAGCCGAGCGCGCCGAACGCGACGGTGATCTCGCCCGGGCGGCCGAACTCCGGTACGGCACGATGCGTGAGCTCGAAACCGAGGTGGCGGCCAAGACCGAACAGCTCACCGAGTTGCAGGGCGGCCAGCACATGCTCAAAGAAGAGGTCGACGCCGAAGACGTGGCCGAGATCGTGGGCAAGTGGACCGGTATCCCGGTGGCGCGCCTCATGGAAGGCGAGATGCAGAAGCTCGTGCGCATGGAAGACGAGCTGCACGGCCGAGTGGTTGGGCAGTCTGCGGCGGTGCACGCGGCTGCGAACGCGATCCGGCGGTCGCGCGTCGGGCTCTCCGATCCCAACCGGCCCATCGGTTCGTTCCTGTTCCTGGGCCCCACGGGTGTGGGTAAGACCGAACTCGCGCGGGCTCTCGCCGACTTCCTCTTCGACGACGAACGCGCCATGGTGCGCATCGACATGAGCGAGTACATGGAGAAGCACTCGGTGTCGCGACTGGTTGGCGCGCCTCCGGGATACGTGGGCTACGAGGAAGGGGGCCAGCTCACTGAAGCGGTGCGCCGGCGCCCGTACGCCGTGGTGCTCCTCGACGAGGTCGAGAAGGCGCACCCCGATGTCTTCAACGTGTTGCTCCAACTCATGGACGACGGTCGGCTCACCGACGGGCAAGGGCGCACGGTCGACTTCACCAACGTGGTGCTCATCATGACCAGCAACCTGGGCGCAGGCGGCACACCGGAGCAGGTGATGGCGGCGGTGCGGGGGCACTTCAAGCCCGAGTTCCTCAACCGTGTCGACGAGATCGTGGTCTTCCACCCGCTGAGCGAGAGCGACATTGCGGCCATCGTCGACATCCAGCTCGAAGTGCTGCGCGAACGATTGGCGCAGCGCGACCTGGGCTTCGACATCACCGACTCCGCTCGCGCGTACGTGGCCCGGGTCGGCTACGACCCCGCGTACGGTGCCCGACCGCTCAAGCGGGTGATCCAACGCGAGATCGCCGACCCCATTGCGCTGCGGATCCTCGAGGGCGACTTCGGTCCGGGCTCCACGGTCACGGTCGATGCCGCCGGCGACGGCCTCGTGTTCACCGCCGCCAGTGACGAGCCGCAGGCCCCGGTGGCGGCACTTCCGCCGGGGGATTAACTCGCCCCCACGGCGGACGAGTCGGAAGCTGCGCCGGGTTGTGTGTCTCGATACTCCACGTACGCGCGCAGCGACGTGACGATCACTGCGGCGGCCAAGATGCCCACGAGCGCGCCGCCGAAGCCGGCGAGTTCGAAGCCGCCGAACGCGCCCACGACCGGGAGGAACCGTCCGAGTCGGAACGTGCTGCGTTCGAGTGACCGTCGGATCCAGAAGCTGTCGAGCGTCTGATAGATCACGAACGCAACGAGCGCACCGAGTGCTGCGCCCGGCGACTGCACGTACGCCAACGTAATGAGTGGCGCCCAGCCCAAGAACGCCCCGAACACCGGCAAGAGGTCGAGCAGGCCCACCCAGATGCCGATCACCGCCGCGCCCGGCACGTGCGCCATGCGCGCCACGACGAAGGCGACGAAACCGGTGAGGAGCGCAAGCGCGATGGCGCCGCGCGCATAACCGAATGCGTCGCGGTAGACGCCGGTTGCGAGTGACCGCACGAGCGCGCGCCGATCCAAGTCGGTGATCTGGCGGAACGCGCCATCGACGAGAGACCGGCCGCTGGCCAGGAAGAAGATGAGCAGGAACGCCACCGTGAGGAACGCGATGCCGCGGGTCGCGGTTTCGCTGATCGCCGCGCCCGTGTCGGTGGAACCGCCGGTGACGATGCGCTGCGGGATGGTGGAGACGGCGTTATTCACCTTGCGCCGAAGGTCGAACTGGCGGGCGAACTCGCCGATCCGGTCGGTTCGCTGTTCGATCCGCTCCGCGGCGTCGGGCGCAAACTTCTCGAGCTTGGACAGCTCGCGTTGCACGTCGCTGATGGCCGCATACCCGACGGTGGCGATGGGGGCCAGGAGCGCAAGGGCCACGAGGGCAATTGCGATCCAGCGCGGGATCCAGCGGTTGAGAAAGTCGACGGCCGGGTAGACGAGCGCGGCGATCGCGGCGGCGGCGATGGTCCAGCCGATGACGCGTTGCGCCGCCGGAACGCGCGCAAGTGCGAACTCGACAAAGGCCACGGTGAACACCAGCAACGCAACGGCGCGCGGCGTGATGTGCAGTCGGGGGATCGCCCGTTCTTCGGCCATCCGTTCGTACGATACTGACGTGCCCGTCGACGACCGCGGCAACGACGCCGTTGTTCCCACCGAAGTGAGCGCGTCGCCGACACGTGAGCGCCCGTCGTCGCTCACTTATTCCATCGACGGGCGAACGGTGGGCGCGCTGGTGGCGGCGCTCGTCGGGTTGTTCATCTTCCAACGCACCATCGGTTCGGTCCCCAACCTCATCACTGCGGTGGTGGTGTCCGGGCTCTTCGCCTTGGGGCTCGACCATGTGGTGCGGGCGTTGCAGCGGCGCACCGGGTGGAGTCGTCCGCGGTCGGTGGCCGTGGTGCTCGTTGGGTTCGCAGGGCTGTTCGTGGGCTTCACACTCCTGGTGCTGCCGGCCGTGGTGCAACAGGCCTCGCGGCTGGCCACCGAAGTGCCACGCACGCTCGACCGTTTCGGCGAGATCCCGGTCATTGGCCCCTTCCTGGTGAAGAACGACGTGCCGGCGAAGATCCGCGACTGGGTCGACCAACTTCCGCGGCGGCTGGCTCTCAACGCTTCGCCGCTCGAGACGGCTGGCAAGTCCATCGTGACGGGAGTGTTGGCGGGCGTCCTGATGCTCATCGTGGGCGTCACCATGCTGCTCGATGGCGATCGGCTGGTGAGTGGCGTACGTCAACTCGTGCCACCGCACCGACGGGAACTCGCCGACCGCCTCGGCCGGATCGCTTACGAAGCCATCGGCCGCTACATGGCGGGGTCGATCTTCACCGCGCTGATCTCGGGGCTATACATCTTCGTGGTCGGATCGGCCATCGGCCTTCCGCTCGCGCCGCTGCTGGCAGTGTGGGTGGCAATCACAAGCCTCATCCCCCAAGTGGGGGGCGCGCTCGGCGGCATCCCGTTCGTGCTCGTGGGGTTCACCCAGTCCCCGCGCGATGGATTCATCACGCTCATTGCGTTCCTCGTGTACCAACAGCTGAACAACAACGTGATCCACCCCATCGTGGTGGGTCGCACGGTGAAGCTCAGCGCCGCGGCGACCACGGTGGCGGCCCTCGTGGGCGCCACGGCCGGCGGGCTGGTGGGTGCACTGGTGGCGGTCCCCGCCCTGGGCGTGATCAAGACCTTCTATCTCGACTTGCGGTTTCCTGACACCGAGGCGCTCGAGCCGGAGCGGCCCGGTGGGCCCATCCGGAAGCTCCTCGGGCGAATCCGGAGGCACCGAAACGAAGATCCCGGTAGCATCTCCCCAACGTGACGTCCCTCACGTACGGCGGTGCCCCGGTCTGCGTTGGAGCCCTGCGGGCTCCGCAGCTCGAGTCCTGCGCCGCCGTCGTTTCATCCGTTTCGCGCTGGGAGTTCGCGTGCCTGGAACCGTGATTGTCGGGACCCAATGGGGTGACGAAGGAAAAGGTCGTTTCACCGACTACTTGGCCCGTGAGAGCAAGTACGTGGTGCGCTACCAAGGCGGCCACAACGCCGGCCACACCATCGTGGTCGACGGCGAGGTGTTCGCGCTGCAGCTGGTGCCCAGCGGGGTGCTCTACCCGAACGCCACGCCGGTCATCGGGAACGGCGTGGTGGTCGACCCGCAGGTGTTGCTGGCCGAACTCGACATGCTCACCGGCAAGGGTGTCGACACCTCGAACTTGGTGCTGTCGGGCAACGCGCACCTGATCATGCCGTACCACCAAGAGCTCGACATGCTCACCGAACGGCACTTGGGCCGCAACAAACTCGGCACCACCAAGCGCGGGATCGGCCCCACCTACGCCGACAAGGCGGCGCGTGTTGGTATCCGCGTGCAGGACCTGCTCGACCCGAAGATCTTCCGCGAGAAGCTCGAACTGGTGATGCGTGAGAAGAACCTCATCCTTGCCAAGGTCTACAACCGGTTGCCCATCGACGTGAACGAAGTGTGTGAGCGGTACCTGTCATACGTGCCGCGCCTGGCGCCGATGATCGGCGACTCGGTGCACATCATCCACGAAGCAATCTCGCAGGGCCACGAAGTGCTTTTCGAGGGCGCCCAGGCCACCTACCTCGACCTCGACCACGGCACGTATCCGTTCGTCACGTCGAGCAACCCCATTTCGGGTGGCGTGTGCACGGGCGCCGGCGTGGGGCCGCGCGCACTCGAACGCATCATCGGGGTGACCAAGGCGTACACGACTCGCGTGGGCGCCGGTCCGTTCCCCACCGAACTGTTCGAAGGCGACCCACTCGGCGACGAGCTGGTGCAGCGCGGTCACGAGTTCGGTACCAACACGGGCCGTCGGCGTCGTCCGGGGTGGCTCGACGGCGTCATGCTCAAGCACGCCGTGCGCCTGAACACCTGTTCCGAAATCGCGATCACCAAGCTCGACGTCCTCGCCGACTTCGACGAAATCAAGGTGTGTACCGGTTACATCGGCGAAGACGGCACGCGCTACGACCACGTGCCGTATCACCAGTCGGTGCTCCACAAGGTCACGCCCGAATACGTCACCTTGCCGGGCTGGAAGTGCGACATCGACGAAGTGACCACCGTTGACGCGCTACCGCAAGCGGCGCGCGATTACGTGCGTTTCGTCGAAGAGCTTGCCGGTGTACCGGTCACATTCGTGTCGGTCGGTCCGGCTCGCAACCAGACCGTCGTTCTTCCTCGCGCCGCCTAGGAGCCTGCGTGTCCGAAGTGCTCGACAACGTCCTCCTCATCGGATCGGGTGGACGGGAGCACGCGCTCGCCGCCGCGCTTGTGCGTTCGGAGCGAGTGCGCAACCTGCACGCCGCGCCGGGGAACCCGGGAATTGCTCAGATCGCAACGTGTCACGAGCTCGACGTCACCGACCCGGCGGCAGTGGTTGCTGTGGCAAAGCACGTCGACGCCGACCTCGTCGTCATCGGACCCGAAGTGCCGCTGGTGGCCGGTGCAGTCGATGCACTCGAAGCCGACGGCCGGCCTGCGTTCGGACCGCTCGCCGATGCGGCACGGCTCGAGGGATCCAAGGCGTTCTTGAAGGAAGTGCTGGCCGCCGGCGGGGTGCCCACGGCGCGCTACGCCGCGTTCACGGCGGGGCAGGAGGAAGCCGGGTTCGCGTTCCTCGAAACGCTGCCCGGCCTCTACGTGATCAAGACCGACGGTCTGGCCGCCGGTAAGGGCGTCATCGTCACCGAATCGATGGCCGACGCGCGCACTGCGGTGCGTGAGTACCTGTCGGGCGCGGCGTTCGGTGATGCCGGAACCACGTGCGTCATCGAAGAGGGCATGACCGGTCCTGAGCTCTCGGTCTTCGCGCTCACCGATGGCAACGAGGTGTTCACGTTCGCACCGGCGCAGGACCACAAGCGCATCGGCGACGGCGACACCGGCCCCAATACCGGCGGGATGGGTGCCTACTCGCCCGTGCCGGTGGCCACGGCCGAGATCGTGGAGCAGGTTGTGCGCGACGCCGTCCGACCCACGCTGGCCGAGCTGCAACGCCGCGGCATCACGTACCGCGGTCTGCTGTACGCCGGACTCATGCTCACGCCCGAAGGCCCGAAGATCATTGAATACAACGTGCGTTTCGGTGACCCCGAAACGCAGGTCGTGGTGCCGCGCGTTGCTAGCGACCTCGCGCTGCACTGTCTGGAGAGCGCGCACGGTGCGTTGGTGACGCCCATCGAGACCGTTCCCGACGCCGCGGTCACCGTGGTGTTGGCGGCCGAGGGATACCCCGGATCCGTGCGCACCGGCGACGTCATCGAGGGACTCGATGCCGCGGCCGCGCTGCCGGGCGTGCAGATCTTCCACGCTGGCACCGCCCGCAGCCGGCAGGGCGAGCTGGTCACGGCGGGCGGTCGGGTACTCAACGTCACCGCAATGGCACCCACGTTCGACGAGGCACGTGCCCGCGCCTATGCCGCAGCGGACCTGATCTCTTGGCCGGGAATGCAGTTCCGTCGCGACATCGGGGCCCGAGCGGGCGCGTGAGCTACTCGGCGTTCGCGACGCTTGCGGGGAGCGGCCAATCGTGGCGCGGCAGCTGGGTGCGCCGCGCTCGGGGCCGAACCCGCACGCCACTCTTCTTCATCGCACAGTCGATGCAAATCGTCAGGCGGGCGCGTCGGGTCTCGATCACACACCGATCGCACCAGTGTTCGTGGCAGGCCGCGCACTCAATGAGTGCCGGCACCAAGTGTTTGGGACACGGCGGCGCAATCGGCTCCCCGACGTCGTGCGTGGTCGTTTCTGCATCCATGCGCCGTCTCCCTTGCATCCAGCCCCACGACAGCGCTAGCGAGGGTAACGGCCTGCGCTGCTCATCGTCATTTCCCCCGGGTCGGAGGTTCCCTCGGTGATTCCCCGCTATTCGCTGCCCCCCATGGCCGAGCTCTTCAGCGACGACGCCCGCTTCGCGGCATGGCTCGAAGTGGAGGTGCTGGCGGTTGAAGCATGGTCACGTTTGGGCGTGATCCCGGTCGAGGACGCGAAGGCCGTGCGCGAGCGCGCCGCGTTCGATGTGCCCGCCATTCTCGAACGGGAGCAGATCACCCAACACGACGTGGCCGCGTTCGTCGACGTGGTGCAGGACCGGGTGGGCGCGCCCGCCGGTGCGTGGGTGCACTACGGACTCACCTCCAGCGACGTGGTCGACACTGCCCTGTCGCTCACGCTCAGCCGAGCGTGCGACCTGTTGCTCGACGCGGCCGCCAAGCTCGAAGCGGCCATTGCCCTGCGGGCACGCGAATTCCGCGCCACCCCCATGGTGGGACGCACCCATGGAATCCACGCCGAGCCCACCACGTTCGGGGCCAAGCTCGCGCTGTGGGCGCTGCAAGTGCGACGCGATCGCGAACGTTTGGTGCGCGCCCGGCGCGCGGTGGCCGTGGGCAAGCTCTCGGGCGCGGTTGGCACGTATTCGAACATCGACCCCCAGGTCGAAGCCGACGTTTGTGGTGCGTTGGGACTCACCCCGGTTCCGGCCACGCAGGTGCTGGCGCGCGACCGCCACGCCGAATTCCTGTACGCGTGCGCATCGGTGGGAGCCACCGTCGAGTCGTTCGCGCTCGAAGTGCGCCACTTGCAGCGCACCGAAGTGCGCGAGGCCGAAGAGCCGTTCCGCAAAGGCCAGCAGAAGGGTTCCAGCGCAATGCCGCACAAGCGGAACCCGGTGAAGTGCGAACAGCTCTGCGGACTCGCGCGCGTGTTGCGCGCGAACTTGCAGGCCGGGCTCGAGAACGTTGCGCTCTGGCACGAGCGTGACATCTCGCACTCGTCGGTGGAGCGGGTCATCCTGGCCGACTCGGCGTTGCTCGCGTACTACGAACTGGTGCAGTTCACGCGCATCATCGAAGGGCTGGTTGCCTACCCCGACCGCATGGTCCGCAACCTCGACGCATCCTTCGGGTTGGTGTTCAGCCAACCGGTGTTGTTGGCGTTGGTGGCCGGTGGTCGCACTCGCGACGAGGCGTACCGAATCGTGCAGCGCGCGGCCATGGCCACCTGGGACGAGGAACGACCGTTCATCGACGTGCTGCGGGACGACCCCGACGTGCGCGCCGCCCTCACCGACGAGCAGCTCGCCGAGTGCTTCGACCTCGAGCGTTCACTCGACGGCGTGGAACGCACGTTCGCCGAACTCGACCGCGTCGAGGCGACGCCCCTCGAGGACGGAGGCGGCGCATGACGCTCACCCACCTGTACTCGGGGAAGGTGCGTGACCTCTACGCGGTCGACGACGACCACATGCTCATGGTGGCGTCCGACCGCGTGTCGGTCTTCGACGTGATCCTGCGCGACCAGGTTCGCGACAAGGGTCGCGTCCTCACCGCGCTCTCCACGTTCTGGTTCGAGCAGACCGCCGACCTGATGCCCAGCCACTTCATCAGCGCCGATCCGGCCGACTTCCCGGCGGGAACACCCAACGAGTTCGCTGGTCGTGCCATGTTGGTGCGGCGCACCGAGCCGGTGAAACTCGAGTGCATCGTCCGCGGGTATCTCTTCGGGCACGGCTGGGACGAATACCGAGACCACGGCACGGTGAACGGCGCGCCGCTGCCTGGTGGCCTCCAGCAAGCCGAGCAACTGGCCGCCCCCATCTTCACGCCGTCCACCAAGGCCGACATCGGCGACCACGACGAGGCCATCAGCCGCGCCGACGCCACCGCGCTCATCGGCGCGCAGCGCTACGAAGCGTGCGAGGCCGCGGCACTGGCCGTGTACGCGCGCGGTGCTGAGATCGCGGCCAAGGCCGACGTGCTGATCGCCGACACCAAGTTCGAGTTCGGCATGGCCGACAACACGCTGCTGCTCATCGACGAAGTCCTCACACCGGACTCGTCGCGCTACTGGCCTGCGGATTCGTGGGCGCCGGGGAGCGCGCCGCCCAGCCTCGACAAGCAGACCGTGCGCGACTGGAGCCGCTCGACCGGCTGGGACGGCACTGGCGAACCGCCGACCATGCCGGCCGACGTCGTGGACCGGACCCGCAGCATCTACATCGACCTCTACGAACGCCTCACCGGCCGCCGCTTTGCGGAATGGCATGGCGCCTGACCGGCTCCTACGCTCTGGAGCGAACCAAGAGGGGGAAGCGTGAAGCCCTACCAGAAGGCCCTGGCCGACGCACTGCGTGAGTTCTCGATCCGCGAAGGTGACTTCACCTTGGCGTCGGGCAAGAAGTCGCGGTGGTACGTCGACGCCCGTCAGCTCACCTTCCGCGGCGACTGTCTCGAGACCGTGGGACGTGCCGTGGTCGAAGCCCTCGAAGCCGTCGACGTTCCGGCGTTCGACTCGGTCGGCGGACTGGCCATTGGTGCCGATCCCGTGACCATGGCCGTGGCGTTCGTTGCCGGCGTGCGCGGGTTCGCCGTGCGCAAGGAAGCGAAAGACCACGGCGTCGGTGGTCGCATCGCCGGTCCTTTGCAGCCGGGCGACCGCGTCGTCATCGTCGAAGACACCGTCACCACCGGTGGTTCCGCATTGGTGGCAGTGGACGCAGTCCACGAGTTCGGTGCAAACGTGGTGGCCGTCACGGCCCTGCTCGACCGCGGTGGCGTGCTGGGCGAGGAACTCGAGCGGCGGGGGATCGTCTACGCGCCCGTGTTGGGCGCGCCGGATCTGGGCTATTCGTTCGGCGAGTGATCGATGGCCACGCCGAGCGTCTCGGCGTGCGCAGCCAGTACTGCTGCCACCACGGCCCGGGCGGCCAGCCCGGCTGAGATCACCAGCACCGAGTACGCCAGGACGCACGCAGTCAGGAACGCGCTGGGTACGTCGGTGAGGATCGGCACGATGCTGACGAGCGCGCCGGCGATGGTCATGGCCACGTAGGCCGACCACCACCGACCGACCAACGGCCGTCGCGGGTCCTCGGGTGCAAACAGGCCGCGCACCACGAAGTACGGGATCACGAAGTTCGCGAGCGGGATGAACCAGCCGCCGATGGCCCAACCGGGGGCCCAGGATTCTCGGAACCGCAAGGCGCGGGCCATGCGGGCGGCGCGGTAGCTCCACACGACGAAGCCCACTCCCACCACCAGGTATCCGAGGTTCGCGAGCTGCCCGATGGTGCTGGCCGCGGATGCGTCGGAGCCCACCGCACGCGGCTCACGCCCGGCATTGATGGCGTCGACCGTTTCCTTGAACTGCGCCCGTACCGACGGTGCCGTGAAAATGCTCATGGTGGCCGCCACGATGAGCAGGACGACGCCGGCGATCAGGAGCCGCATCATGAGTCCGGCCATGATGCGCTCCACCTCGAACGCAGCGTGTGGGTCGACCGTGGTGGCGGGTTGCGACGCGTCAGGTGATGCCCATGCGGTTCCGTCCCACCAGCGTTGGCGCGCAGGATCCTCGGGGTCGGGGTAGAAGCCGGGCGGCGGCGCGTCGGTCACCGTTGCACTATCGCGGAATTCCTGCGCGTTCGAGAACCTCGACGGGAACGCCCAGCTCACGCCATGCGGCCCGCGAGATGTTCTTGCGGTCGGAGTACGACTTGGCGACCTTCACGAAGTGGGCTTCGACCGCTTCGATGTCGGTGGCCTGTTCCATGGCCGCAACCTCGGCTTCGAGGTCGATGCGCTCTTGGACCAGCGACAGCCGTTCGATCGGTTCGGCGTCGGGAATGGCGGCGATGACGCGGGCCAACCGGTTGCGGATGGACTCGATGGTGCGGGGCCGGCCGCGCTTGGGGCGGTGCGTCTCGAGCGCGTCGAGGTACGCCTTCACGTTGCGGGCCTCTTCGCGCCCCTGCGCGAGTGCCGCCTTGTGGTCGTCGGTCATTGGGGTCTTGGGTGCCGCCATCGTTGCCTCCGGATGGCCGCAATGCGGCCGTGGGAATTCGATCCTAAGGCGAGGGAATCGGCGCCGGGAATATGGAGCTGAAGCGGCCGTCGGAAACGGGCTGCTCAGGCGCGGGCGGCCGCCACACCGTTGCGGAAGATCTCGAGGTTGCCGGGGCCGTCGACGGCCCGCTCGGGGTGGTCCATGAGCCCGAACACCAGCCCGTTGGCGCTCACCACTCCGGCGATGTCGTCGGTGGAACCATCGGGGTTCTCGCCCGGCGGGTAGCGCAGCGCCACCGCCCAGGGGCCGGCGCCCTGATGGACGAATCGGCCTTCACCATGGGCGCACGGGAACCGCAGCGTTTGGCCGGCGAGCCCGGCGAGCCATGGGCTGTTCGCGGACTGCACGACGTGGGGTTGGTCCATGCGGTGACGGAAGGTGCCGCCGGCGTTCACTGCGAGCGCTACGTCGTCGCCGAACATGCCGGCCCGGGTGGCGATCTGGAACCCGTTGCAGATCGCGATGACCGGACGGTCGGCGCAGGCCTTGAGCTGATCGGCCAGCTTGGTGCGCAACAACGCGCCGGCCACCCCGCCGGCGCCAAGGTGGTCGCCGAACGTGAAGCCGCCGGGGATGCACAGCACGTCGGCGTCGTCGATGCGCTGGTTCCCGCGCGCGGCTTCGCTGGCGAACACCAATCGCGGATCGGCACCGACCCGCGCGAACGCAGAGAGGGTTTCGCGCTCGCAGTTGGTACCAGGGAAGTACAGGACGTTCACGGTGACAGTCATTGGGCGATCCTCTCCGCGAACGAGTTGGACCACGCGTCGAGCGCTGCGTCGGTGAGGAGGTTGCGGCCGTCGAGCGTGACGCCGGATCCGGCCGCCGAGACGCGCCCGATGACGGTGGCGTCGAGTGCAGGGGCGAGTTGCGCCAGTGCGGATTCGGGAACGGTGACGACGGCGGCGACTCGGTCCTCGGCGAGGAGTTCGGCCGGGTCGCGCACGAGGAGTTCAGCACCCAACCCGCCGGCGATGGACGCCAGCGCGACGGTGGCGAGAATGCCGCCCGAGCCCACGGGCACGCCGCTGGTGACGAGCGTGCGATCCGTGTGTTCCAGCGCGTCGAGGAACGCCAACGTGTTGACGGTGTCGAGGTCGTCGATGGTGCCACCGCGCACGCCGGCGATCTCTGCGGCCACGGTGGCGGCAACCGACGGGGTACGCGGCCCGATACGCACGAGGAGCTCGCCCGGCGTGGTCCACGCGTTCGTGCGCAGCACGTGCCAGTCGGCGACCGTACCCACGCCCGAGAGGAACACCCCCGGTGGCACGTGCACGACGCCTTCGTCGGTTGCGACCGAACCGGCGGACGAGTCCTTGCCGGAGATGACCGGAGTGCCAGCGGCCCGCACCAGCGCGGCGAGTTCGTGCACCATCGTGACGAGCCACGCGTCGGCATCGGGCAGTTGGTGTGGTGTGTAGAAGTTGTCGCAGAGGCACACGTTGCGGCGGGCCACACCGGCCAGCACGAACGTGGTGAGCAACGCGAAGAAGTCGCGGCGCATCGCCCGTACCGGGTCGAGGTCGGCGGCCCACGGATCGAACGCGGTGGCGAACACCACGGCGGCGTCGCTCTCTGGAGCCGGGGTGCCCGCCCAGTAGCTGGTGTTCACGCGGTCGCCGATCCCGTAGCGCGGGCCGATGCGGGTGTTGCCTTGGACGGACGCGTCGTACTGCGAGTCGGCGAGCAGCTGCGACGCAACACGCGCGTTGCCGAGCACCTCGGTGACGAGAGCGTCGTCGATGGTGAGTGCCGGCCATTCTGCTGGTGCATTCGTGGTGGCGGGCGCAACGGGTGCCACGTCGCGAGCTTCGGGGTCGTATTCGAGCAGCTCGTAGGGAACGTCGAATCCCGTGGTGGGATCGACGTGCAGTTCGTCGATGGACAAACGCTCGATGTCGGCTTCGGTGAGTTCGGGGCGGTGCACCACGCAGTAGCGGCCGGTGTCGGTGAACGCGCCCACCACCGTGGTGCGCACCTGGTGCTGCTCGAGGATGCGGCGCGCGTCGGCGATGCGGTCGCGCGGGATTGCCATGACCATGCGTTCCTGGCTCTCCGACAGCAGGATGCGCCACGGTGGCAACGCTGCGGTCTTGAGGGGAACGAGCGCGGTGTCGAGCCACACGCCGCCGGGGTCGCCCATCTCGCCGACGGCACTGTTGAGCCCGGCCGCGCCGAGGTCGGTGATGGCGCGGATGCACCCGGCATCGCGCAGATCGACGATGGCGGCGCGGAACTTCACCTCTTCGAGCGGCGAACCGATCTGCACGGCGGCTTCGTCCATGGTGGCGCCGGCGCTGCTGGCGCTGGCGCCGTGGATGCCTTCGTTGCCGGTGAGCGCGCCGACGAGCACGACGAGATCGCCGGGTTGCGCGTGCCCTTGTTGCGCGGCGGCCACGGGGATGAGCCCCAAGCTGCCGCCGAGCGCGAACGGCTTGGCGCGGTACGCCGGGTGGAACACCATGCGCGACGACATCATGGGAACACCGAACGTGTTGCCGTACTCCTTCACGGCGCGGATGGTGTCGCGAGCGATGTGCGCCGGGTTCGGACGACCGGCGAGCGGTGCCGGCGTGCCGGGCACACCAGTAGCGGTGTACTCGAACACGCCGATGGGGTCGGCACCCAGACCGGTGCCGAGGATGTCGCGCAGGACGCCACCGATCTTGGTGAGCTGGCCGAAGTACGCAGACACGGCGGATGGGCCGTTGTGCGTTTCGGCCTTCACCGCGACCGCCCAGTCGTCGGTGAGCTGCCACACGCCGGCGTTGTCGGAGAACATCGACAACACCTTCGGGTGGTTGCAATCCGCCGACGCGTTGCGCAGCACGCGCAGCAGGTTGCCGAGCGACTTCCAAGTGGTGTGCGCGCAGTGGTCGCTCCACCGGGCGTCGAGCGCTTCGAGCAGCATGTCGCTGACGCCCGGGAGACCCAGGGATTCCTGGATGTGGCGGATGTGCTGGGCCTGGCGCAGGTCGAGGTTGCGGCCGTTGGCGCGCACCACGGTCAGCAGCTCATCGTCGCTGAGCCCGCGCAGGTCGAAGTGCACGGTGGCGAGTTCGGCGCCCGCCAGTTCGAACGTGTCGTATTCGGGTTCGACGGTGTGGAGCTCTTCGATGTTCGGGTTGACGAAGCGCTCCTGCACGATGGCGGCCAGGTCGTCGTGCTCGGATTCGTAGGTGGTGGCCACCTTGCCGGCCGACGCCGGCACGCCGAGCAGTTCGCACAGGGTGACGAGCGAGTCGTGTTCGTTGTCTTGGACGCCGCGCAGGTAGGTGACTTGCACCGCGTTGCCCTCGGGGAGCGACCGGTCGGCCACCACGGTGTCGGTGACGGGGTCGCCGAGCGATCGCAGCAGCTCGTCGCGTTCGAACTCGGTGGGGGTGCGGTCCAGTTCGAGGTAGTAGTCGCGCCACACGACCAGATCGGGGAGTGCGAGCGCAGCGCGCAGCCGCTGGAGCGGCACGTCGCGGTCGGGATCGGCCGGACGCACGCTGAACTTCTGAATCACTCCGTCGCTCCTGAGTTGGCCCCTCGCAGCCTACGAGACGAAGCCGGTCGGGATCAGGCCCGCGGCTTCGAGGTACGACACCACCTGCGCCGCCGATGCAGCAGGGGAGCGGTCGTGAGTGATGACGCGTAGGTCGGGCGCGAGCGGTGCTTCGAACCGGGCGGCGTCGGAGCCGGCGCCACCGCGGGCCGCGCACAATTCGGCGGGGGTGTCGACGTGGACCACCACGAAATGGTCGAACTTCGCGCTCAGATCCTGGCGGAGTGCGTCCTTGCCCGAATCCGCGGCGACGACGGCAATCACCCCCTGGCGGGCCAGGAGCCGGGCCACGAACGCGAGCCGCGCCAGGTCGGAGTCGGAGACGGCATCAGAGTGAAAGTGCCCGAGGACCAATTCGTCGCGCGCTTCGGCGGTGTCGAGGAGTTCGACGGCGACGCCCCGATGCCCCAAGTCGCGCGCGACCTGGGCGGCGATCGTGGATCGGCCCGAGCCGGGGAGTCCACAGAGCCAAAGGCACGCACCAGTCACGGGGGACGAAGGTACCGGCTGGGTGCAGTGGGGAACGGTCACTGTGACCGCCGTCGGGTCGACCTGCGATACTGATCGCCGTGATCGATCCTGATCCCTCGCAGCCGGAGCTTCGCGAGAAGTGCGGGGTTTTCGGGGTGTACGCGCCGGGCGAACCGGTTGCGAACCTCAACTACCTCGGCCTCTACGCCCTGCAACACCGGGGTCAGGAATCCGCCGGCATCGCAGTGAGCGACGGCGAGACCATCACCTGCGTCAAGGACATGGGGTTGGTGCACCAGGTCTTCGACGAGCGCCGCATCGCCGCGCTGCAGGGTCACCTCGGTATCGGGCACGTGCGCTACAGCACCACTGGTTCCAGCAGTTGGCGCAACGCGCAGCCCATCTACCGATCAGTTGGTGACGCTGGTTTCGCCATCGCTCACAACGGCAACCTCACCAACACGGGGGAGCTCGCACAAGCCCACGGCATGTTGCCGGGCATGGTGGGGTCCGACACCGACCTGGTGGCGGAATTGGTGGCAGCCCAGTTCGGCGATGAGCCACGCGCTGATGGCCGCGAGCTCGAACACGCGTTGTCTCACGTTCTGCCGGAGCTCGAAGGCGCGTTCTCGTTCGTGCTCATGGACGACTCGCACCTCATCGGCGTACGCGACCGTCACGGCTTCCGTCCGTTGGTGCTGGGTCGCATCGACAGCGGCTGGGTGTTGGCGTCGGAAACCGCGGCGCTCGACATCGTTGGAGCCCATTTCGTGCGGGAAATCGAGCCTGGCGAGATGGTCGCGATCGACGCGAACGGTGTGCGGTCCTCGGTGTTCGGCCTGCCGAACCCGAAGCTGTGTCTCTTCGAGTTCGTGTACTTCGCCCGTCCCGACAGCGACCTCTACGGTCAGAGCGTGCACCTCGCGCGTCAGCGCATGGGCGAGGAACTCGCGCGCCAGGCGTCCGTCGATGCCGACATGGTGATGCCAGTCCCTGAGTCCGGCGTGCCGGCCGCGCAGGGCTACGCGCGGGTGAGCGGCATCTCCTATGGCGACGGACTGGTGAAGAACCGCTACGTGGGTCGCACGTTCATCCAACCCAAGCAAGAGATGCGCGGGTTGGGTGTGCGCATGAAGCTGAACCCGCTCGCCGAAAACATTCGTGGCAAGCGGTTGGTGGTGGTCGACGACTCCATCGTGCGCGGCACCACGACGCGCCAGGTCATCGCGATGTTGCGCGAAGCCGGCGCAGCCGAGATCCACTTCCGGGTGTCGTCGCCACCGTATCGCTGGCCCTGCTTCTTCGGGCTCGACACCGGTCGGCGCTCCGAGTTGCTGGCCGCTGACCTCGAGGTGGGCGAGATCCGCGACTACCTGGGGGTGGACTCCCTCGCGTACCTCGAACTCGAGCGCCTCACCCGGGCAACCGGGGCTTCACAGTCGTCGTTCTGCGCAGCTTGCCTCACCGGCGAGTACCCGGTGGCAGTCCCCGACGAGGACATGAAGCTCGCCCTCGAAACCGGTCCCAAGCCGGCCGAACCCCTCGTCGAACAGCCCACGCTGTAAGCAGATTCGACCGGTTTCCACCGAAATCAAACCGTTCGGACCGGCGAGTAACTAGTCCATGACGTGGACGGATTGATCACAGCAGGTGGGCGAGGGCTATCCCCGTGCGCGTGGCCTGCACTGGGCCCGACAGCCGTTTGCCGGGCTGGGCGGGAAGGCCAAAACCGGTCGGCAACGTCAGGAGTCGGCCGGACAGGTATCTAGTCCCAGACGGCGACAGAATGATGCAATCGCGCTATCGCCTCCGGAACCTACATCAGGTACCGTGCAGCGTACGAAACGGACAGTGCGGTACTGTTTCGGACGTGAGGCGCTCAATGGGCCACACGCTGAACAATCCACACGCAATCGCCGTCGCTCGTCCCCGACGAGAGCGGCGGCGCTGAAAAAGCGGAGGACAACATGCAGGGCTCGCCCGACCAGGATGCGCTCCTTACCCCTTCAGAAGTTGCCGCGATGTTTCGTGTCAACCCGAAGACGGTGACCCGCTGGGCGCGGGCCGGGAAGATCTCGGCCATCCGCACCCTCGGTGGACACCGCCGGTTCCGCGCCGCGGAAATCCGTCGGTTCCTCGAGCAGGTCGAAGAGGGATCCGAAACTCTCTGAGGCTGTTCGGTCCCCGAAACCGGACCAGGAACGAACAACGGCGGGGCTGCGGCCCCGCCGTTTTCTGTTGCGTATCCGGATGCGCTGGTGCAGCGGCACCCTGCGATGGTGGCCGGGACCGGCGTCGATCCGGTGACCCCACGCTTTTCAGGCGTGTGCTCTGCCAACTGAGCTACCCGGCCGTGGGTAATCGCGGCTGCTGAGCAGCGCGCTTGCGGTCCTGACGGGATTTGAACCCGCGGCCTCCGCCTTGACAGGGCGGCGTGCACTCCAAACTGCACCACAGGACCAGGTTGTTGACCCGCACCGAAGTGCGACCCTGGGCATTGCACCCCCAGGGGGATTCGAACCCCCGTTACCGCCGTGAAAGGGCGGCGTCCTAGGCCGCTAGACGATGGGGGCCCAGTCCCCAAAGGGAGCCGCCAAGCTAGCACCGATGACGGGGGTGAGCGCCATGCGGTTCCCCGATCGAGGCGGTGGCACTCCGAGCACGCGTCTGGCGCACGACCTCGTAGCCTGTCGGCCCGTCGGGCCGCTAGCTCAGTTGGTAGAGCATCGGACTTTTAATCCGCTGGTCCAGGGTTCGAGTCCCTGGCGGCCCACCACCCTCGCCCGTTTTCTCGCATGGAGCGATCGTTCAGCGACAGTTCCGTGCGAGAAATGCAGCAGGAGTGGGGGAGGTGCGCCGACGACTCCGGTTCGAAATGGGCCGGTACCGTGACGGCGTGCAGGTACGGGGACGGCGCGCCGGGGAAGTCGCAGCACTCGTCGTGCTCATCGGCTTTGCCGTCCTGATCGCAGTCACCGATCCGGCGCAGAGTTCCGCATCGGATTCGCTGGCGTTGCCACCGAACTCGCGCTGGGTCGATGCGCCCAGCGGTGACGGCCGCTCCAGCCGGGTGTTGCTGCTGCCGGGGTCGGGTGCCCGGCCACTGGTGGTCTTGGCCGCGTCGAGCGCGGGGATCACCAGCGCCGATTTCGTGTTGGCCGGCGCATTGCGCGCGCGGGGAATGCACGTGGCGCTCGCCTGTTGGTTCGAGCAGCCCGAGGCCGCGCGGGGGCCGTTGGCCTGCCCGAACGCAAGACCGGACGCAGTGGTCTCGGAGGCGCACCTGGCCGATCTCGACGCGGCGGTGGATGCGGCGAAGCGCGAACTCGGCGGCCAGACAACGAGTGTGGTGGTCGGCGGGTACTCACGCGGTGGCGGTCTGGCGGTGTTGCGCGCCGCGAACGGGCGACCCGAACCGGTTGTGGCGATTGCGCCACTCTTGAGCGGGCAGCTCCTCCGGGGCGACAACACCCCCGACGACGTCGACATCATCGGTGCGGGCGAGCCCATCGCCGCGCCGATCCTGGTGGTGCACGGGACCTCGGACCGAGTGGTTGCCTACAGCGACTCGGCGCGGTTCGTGAATCGGGTTCCCAATGCGTCGCTCACCTCGTACGACGGCGTCGACCACGACATCGCCTGGCGCAAGGACCTCACCGGGCGCTTGGCCACCGAGATCGCGAACTGGGTCCGGGCGCGGACGGGCTCGCAATGAGCAACGCAGTGCTGCAGCTCGATGCGCTCACGGTGCGCTACGGCGGCGTGGTCGCGCTCGATGCGGTGGACCTCGCGTTCGGTGCCGCGGCCGTGCACGGGGTGATCGGACCCAACGGTGCGGGCAAGACCACGCTCTTCGACGCCGTCACGGGTGCGTGTGCGCCGCAGTCGGGTCGCGTTGTGCTCGACGGGGATGACGTCACGAAGTGGTCGTCGGTCCAACGGGCGCGGCGCGGAATCCGTCGGACCTTTCAACACGAGCAGGTCTTCGGGTGGCTGAGTGTGCGCGAGAACGTGGAGGCCGGCATCGACTGGCGGCGGCTGGCGGCGCGAGACGCCGCCCAACGCGTCGACGCGGCGGTCGAACTGTGTGCGCTCGGCGCCGTACTCGACGCGCCCGTCGACCAACTGGGCTTGGGAGTTCGACGTCGGATCGAACTGGCGCGCGCGGTGGTCGATGCGCCGCGCGTGCTGCTGCTCGACGAACCCACCGCCGGGGTCGGCGAGTCCGACGTTGTGGTGCTGGCCCAGGCCGTCGAGCGGGTGGTCGATGCGCACGGTACGTGCGTGATCCTCATCGAACACGACGTGGACTTCGTGATGGACCAGGCCCAGCGGGTCGTGGTGCTGGAGCGGGGTCAGGTGATCGCCGACGCGGCCCCGGACGCCGTGCTCGCCGACCCGCGGGTGCAGGCTGCGTACCTGGGCGTCGGGCCCCTTCCGGGCACGGATTGAGCGCACTCCCTCAAGGTGCGGCAGTCCCCGCCGAACGTGCACCCAGTACCGCGCACGCCCGGCGGCGGACTGGAAGGCGTTCCGGATGGACATCCCCGATCTCACCCGAGTGATCTGCGTGGTGGCGGCCAGCCCGCTGGCCGAAGCGCACGAGATCATCGCGGCGGGCCAGGTGCTCTTCGTCGGTGACGACGACATCCAGTTCGAGACGCTGCGCGAGCAGGTCCTGAAGCTGGCGACCGAAGGCGCGTACGCATTCGCCGAGCGGCGCAACCATGATTTCTGGGGCGAGCGGGGGAACGACTCGGCCGAGATCTTCTGCACCCTTGCTGACGACCACCCGCTCACGGTGCCGCGCTTCGTCGACGGGTTGCGGGGGCTGGTGCCGGACTCCTTCAACGATCAGATGCTCGGCGAGATGGCTCCGCCCACCGACGAAGGTGCCGCCTGGGAACAGTTCGCCGAGTTCGTCGAGCGCGCGACCCGGGCCACCCGGCTGCGGGCGACGACCGTGGACGAAGTTGCCGACGGCTGGGCCATCCGGGCCCTGGGGCGCTCCGGCTACGGGTACTCGGGCTGGATCTCGGCCGACGGGCGCGCCGCCCAGGTCGAGCGGAACCCGTTCGGCCTCCCGCTGGGCTGATTTCCGGGATCAACTGCGGGCGGGCTCAAGTCCCCTTCGCCCCGTCCGACCAGATACGGGCGGGTGGCCCCGCGACCGGGAGGCGTTCGTGGACGACGAAATGCGAGAGGTGATCGAGGAGTTTCTCGTCGAGAGTCACGAGAACCTCGATCGGATCGACCGAGAGTTCGTCGTGCTCGAACAACACCCCGACGACCGCGACGTGTTGGCGAGCGTGTTCCGTACCGTGCACACCATCAAGGGCACGTCGGGCTTCCTCGGGCTGGAAAAACTCGAACGCCTCACCCATGTCGGCGAGAACCTCATGTCGAAGTTGCGAGATGGTGCACTGCGCCTCGACTCGCACCGCACCGACGCGCTCTTTGCCATGGTCGACGCGGTGCGTGCGATGCTCGCTCAAGTCGAACAAGACGGCACCGACGGGAACCGCGACTACGCCGAAGTAATTGCGGTCATCGAAGGTTGCCTGGACGATGACGCGCCGGCTGCGAGTGGATCGTTGGAGTTCTTCGGGCCTCCGAAAGCGGCGGCGGCGGCGCCTGAAGTAGATGTTGCGCCGGCGCAAGAACCAGAAGTGGCATCGCCCGCCAGCACGGTTGCGGACAGTTCGATCCGGGTCGACGTGGGCCTACTCGATGGTTTGGTGAACCTCGTCGGTGAACTCGTCTTGGCCCGTAACCAGCTGCTACGTCATTCCAATGTCGGCGCCGACCCGGCGTTGACTGCCGCCACGCAGCAACTCGACATGATCACGACCGAGTTGCAAGAGGGGGTGATGCGCACGCGCATGCAGCCCATCGGCAACGTGTGGTCGAAGTTCCCGCGGGTGGTGCGCGATCTGTCAGCGCAGGTTGGCAAGCACGTGCGTTTGGAGATGGAAGGCAAGACCACCGAACTCGACAAGTCGGTGTTGGAAGCGATCAAGGATCCGCTCACGCACCTCGTACGCAACTCGGTCGACCACGGCATCGAGGCGCCCGAGGTACGAACCGAGGTCGGCAAGGATGCGGAAGGCGTCCTGCGGTTGCGAGCGTTCCATGAGAGTGGTCTGGTCAACATCGAGATCTCCGATGATGGCAAGGGGCTCGATCCGGCGAAGATCAAGGCGAAGGCTCTCGAGCGCGGGTTGATCACGGCCGAGCGGGCCGAGGACATGAACGACCGAGAAGCGGTGGAACTGGTGTTCCGTCCCGGCTTTTCGACGGCCGAGACCGTGAGCAACATCTCGGGACGCGGCGTGGGCATGGACGTGGTGCGGACCAACATCGAGCGCATCGGTGGGACGGTCGAACTCGAGAGCATGCTCGGGCGCGGTACGACCGTGCGCATCAAGATTCCGCTCACGCTCGCGATCATTCCTGCGCTCGTGGTGACAACCGGTGGCGAGCGCTTCGCGATCCCTCAGGTGAGCCTCCTCGAACTTGCTCGGCTCGAGGGCGGTGGTGAGCATCAGATCGAATATGTGCACGACGTGCCGGTGTACCGACTGCGCGGTCGCCTGCTGCCGATCGTGTCGTTGGCAACGGAACTCGGGGTGACCGCCCGCCCGACGGCCGACTCGGTGAACGTCGTGGTGTTGCAAGCCGACGGGCGCGAGTTCGGCCTGGTGGTCGATGAGATCAACGACACGGCTGAAATCGTCGTGAAGCCGTTGGGTCAACACTTCCGAGGTATCGATGTGTTCGCCGGCGCCACGATCATGGGTGACGGGCAGATCGCGCTGATCATCGACGTGTTGGGCGTAGCCCGCCGTCGGGGCGTCGCCGACGAGCGTGCGGTAGCCGATCGACGGGCCGCAAGCGCTGAATCACTGGCGAACGAAGCGCGAGCGCAACAGCCGATGTTGGTCGTCGACACTGGCTGTGGGCGAGCCGCAATTGCACTCGATGCAGTCCAACGTCTGGAGGAGATTGCGCCCGTTCAGGTGGAGCGCTCCGGTGATCGAATGGTGGTGCAGTACCGCGGAAGCATCATGCCGTTGGTGGATCTCGCGAGTGTCATCAACCCCGGTCGAACCCCTGATCGGACGCGTGAATTCCTCCACGTTGTGGTGACGTCGGTTGACGCCGAGCCGGTCGGCATCGTGGTCGGCCAGGTGGTTGACATCGTTCATGACGCGCTCCAGACCGAATCGATCGGAGAGCGGCGCGGGGTGATCGGTACTGCGGTGGTGCAGGGCGCCGTGACCGACGTGGTGGATCTCGACGTCGTGGTCGGGAACCTGCGGCCGGCACTGGCGGGAGAGAGGGGAATGCGATGAGTGACGGCGATGCGACCCGTCAATACGCCACGTTTTTCGTGGGCGGCAGCTACTACGGCATCGAGGTCCAACAGGTCCAGGAAGTGCTGTACGAACAACGCACGACTCCGGTGCCGCTCGCGTCGGCGGATGTCAGCGGGCTCATCAACTTGCGCGGCCAGATCGTGACGGCAATCGATCTACGACGCCGGCTCGGGATTCGAAGCCGCAACCCATCCGATCACGAATACGTTGTCGTCATCCGTACGCCGACGGGTCCGCTGAGCCTGGTCGTCGATTCCATCGGGGACGTCGTGACCGTCGACCCCAACACCATTGAAATGCCGCCCGCCACACTGCGCGGCGACGCGCGCTCGCTCGTGCTCGGCGTGCACTTGCTCGACCGCCAGATCCTGCAGGTGCTCAACGTCGACCGCCTGCTTGCGCTCGTGGCGGCCTGATGGTGGCGGTCATTCGTGCGCTGGTTGTCGATGACTCGGCAGTTGCGCGTCGGTTGATCAGCAACGTCTTGAACGCGGAGCCCGACATCGAATCCGAGACGGCAGCGAACGGTCGGCTCGCCCTCGAACGGATGGCTCTGGCGATGCCCGACGTTGTGGTGCTCGACGTGGAGATGCCCGAACTCGACGGTCTGGCAACACTGCGACGCATCAAGGAACTCGACCCCGACCTGCCGGTCATCATGTGCAGCGCACCCACGGCCGAAGCCGGGAATGCAACGTTGGACGCGCTCGCGGCGGGCGCCGCCGACTACGTCACGAAGCCGTCGGGGTCAGGTGGGTTGGCGGAAACGCTCGATGAACTCCGAACTGAGTTGGTGCGACGTGTGCGTGCGGTGGCTCGACTGCGAGGTCGAGACATCGACGCCGGACCGGTTGCGGATGCGCCGGCGCGCTCGTTCCCGCCGGCGGTCCGTCCTCGCCGCCGGAGTCAGCAATGCGCAGCGGTGGTGGTCGCGGTATCCACCGGTGGCCCCCAAGCGTTGGCCGAGGTGATTCCTGCACTTCCGAGTGATCTCGCAGTTCCGGTGTTGATCGTCCAGCACATGCCGCCAACGTTTACACGACTCCTCGCGGAGCGACTCGACGGCAAGTCCTCCGTGCGCGTGGTCGAGGCGCAGGACGGTATGGCAGTGGACGCTGGCACGGTGTACGTCGCTCCGGGTGACCACCACATGCGGGTGGTTCGGCGCAACGGTGCCGTGCTCATCGCGTTGGATCAGGAGCCACCGGAGAACTCGTGTCGACCAGCCGCCGATCCGCTCTTTCGAAGTGCGGCAGAGGTCTGGGGGGTCGGTGTGTTCGGCGTCGTGTTGACGGGGATGGGGAGCGACGGCACCAGCGGTGCGCAGCGCATCGCAGAGCGCGGCGGTCAGGTGATCGCGCAGGATGAAGCGACGAGCGTGGTGTGGGGAATGCCCGGCGCTGTGGTGAGGGCAGGGGTTGCGGAACGTGAAGTTCCGTTGGCCGAGGTGGCGAAGCAGATTGTTCGGGCGGCAAGCGCCGGACGGTCTCCGATCGGGGTGTGATCATGGCGTTGTCGACGGCCGAGTTCGAATACGTGCGGAACTTCGTACAGGACCGCACGGGGGTGGTGCTCCAGGATTCGAAGGAGTATCTCGTCGAAGCTCGGCTTGGCCCGCTGGCTCGGGAGGTGGGGCTCGCAGGAATCTCCGAGGTCATTGAACGGTTGCGCCACGGTGATCGCACGATGGCAGATCACGTCGTCGATGCGATGACCACCAATGAAACATCGTTCTTTCGGGACGGCCGTCCGTTTGACGCCTTACGCGAAGGCATCATCCCGGCGTTGATGCAGGCACGGGCCAACTCCCGTCGCTTGTCGATCTGGTGCGGCGCAGCGGCGAGCGGCCAGGAGCCCTACAGCCTCGCAATGCTCTTGCGGGAGTCCTTCCCGCAGCTCTCGGTGTGGAACCTCCGGGTGCTCTGCACCGATGTGTCGCCCGCCATGATCGCCCGATGCAAAGAAGCGTGCTTTGCGCAGATCGAGGTAAATCGGGGGCTGTCGAAGGCGAAGCTCCAGCGCTGGTTCGATGAGTCGGGTGCAGGGTGGCGGGTGCGCAATGAGTTGCGCGTGGGCCTGGAGTTCCGAGTGATGAACCTGCTCGAACCCTGGCCGGGGTTGGTGAATGTCGACCTGGTGATGTTGCGCAATGTCCTCATCTATTTCGACCAGGAGACCAAGTTCGACGTGCTCGAGCGCGTCCGACGAGCGCTTACTCCCGACGGGTTCTTGATGCTCGGAGCCGCCGAGTCCACGCTCAACACCCACGACGGGTTCAAGCGGGAAATGATTGCGGGAGCGAGCGTTTATCGCCCAATCAAGTAACGAGCGTTCAGGGCCGGGCGAAACCGGCCGATCGGGAAGTGTTCGTCACCCAGCTTCGGTGGGGCGCACCAAGGAGGAACCGCGTGGCGGAGACCGAAATCGAAACCCAAACGGACCTCGGAGTGCTCGCTCGTTCGATCGAGGACTTCTGGGGCTCGATGCTGGGACTCGACGTCGAGCGTTGTAGCTGTCAGTACGAGCGGGGTCACGACCGGGAAATCCTTGGCACGGTCTCGATCATGGGCGACTGGTCGGCATCACTCGTGGTTCGGCTTCCAGAATCGCTGGCGACCGACGTCACTGCGGCGATGTTTGCCATGGAGCCCGGCGACGTGACGCTCGAAGAACTCGGCGACGCGATCGGTGAGATCGCCAACGTTGCCGCCGGTGCGCTCAAGGGCGCAGTCGACGCCGACTGCCGGCTGTCCTTGCCGTCGGTCACCGAGGGCAGCGACCTTCGCGTTGGTATCCCGGGGGCCTCCCTGCACCACGAAGCATGTTTCACCAGCGGGTCACGTCGTTTCGCCGCCCAGGTCTGGGTGCGAGACGAGTGAACGAGCGAGGACGAGAAGGGGTTCTGCGATGAAGGTTCTGGTGGTCGACGACAGCAAAGCGATGCGCATGATCGTCAAGCGTCAGCTCAGTCAGATCGAAGACTTCGGCGATCTCGACGTCGCCGAAGCGGGGAGCGGCGTGGAAGCGATCGAGTGGATCGGAGCAAACGGTGCCCCCGACCTGGTCCTCTGCGACTGGAACATGCCGGAGATGGACGGCATCGACCTGCTGCGGGTGTTGCGCGGCGACGGCCACACGATGCCGTTCGGATTCGTGACCTCGGAGAGTCAGCAGGCGATGAAGGACGAGGCGGCTGCAAGCGGCGCGCAGTTCTTCGTGACCAAGCCGTTCAGCGCAGACACGTTCCGGCAGGTGCTTCAGACCGTATCGTGAAGGCATGCCTGCAAGATTCCCGATGCCGGCCCCCGAACGGGTGCGCTCCACGCTCGCCGACCTCTTCGGGCGTAGCGTGGAAATCGCCAAGGTGAGTCCGCCCGATCCCGAGGACGCGGCCTACGTCGCAGATTTGTTGGCGGACACCGGTTCCACCGGCGCGCTGATCGTGAGTGACCCTGCGGGGGTCGCAGTCCTGGCGGCGGCCCTCACCATGATGCCGCCCGCCATGGTCGAGTCGGTTCGCACCCGCGGGACCATTGACGAGCCGTCGATCCCCGAGAACTTCGGCGAGGTGGTGAACGTGCTGGCGCAACTCTTCAACAGCCCCGACACGCCGCACCTCCGTTGGAACTCGGTGAATCGCGCCGACGGGGAACTTGAAGCGCCGGTGGCCAAGCTCCTGGCCGAGCCTGCCGCTCGGCGCGACTTCGCCATCACCGTCGAGGGGTACGGGAACGGGAAGCTGTCGATCCTCGTGGCGTGAACCGACTGCGTTACGGCTCGTCGGTTTCCATCTCGCGATCGAGCGCACTCTCGGCCGCCATGCGGGAACGTTGCTGGCGCTCGGACATCTGCTTGCGGTGACGATCGAGCATGGAGGCCACCTCCATCCGGTGGTTCGTGGCCAGGTAGTTGTCGACCATTCGGCCCACGACGCGAACCGCGACGGTGGCTACGACGAGCGCAATTGCGAGCCGGAACATCGCCGTGGAGAACTCGACGCTGCCGTGGATGAGGCCCAGAAACGACGGGAGCCACATCACAATTGTGCCTCCGAGCGTGTACGCAATGAGCGCTTCGGGGCACACCCAGTCGCGCGGTCCGTCGTTCATCGGACGCTCCGTTCGAGCAAGAGGTCGGCCCAGAACTCAGCGCTTGCGTCCATTCCATCGACTCGGATGACCGGGACGCCCACGTCGAGCACCGATGCCGGCGACGTGGTGCGCGCCGCGTGCTCCACCTCGATGAGGTCGATGGCGAGTTCTTCGCACCAGTACGCCAAGTCTTCGACTTTGGCGCGGGCGTCGACGATGCCGATCGCCAGGTTCGGTTCCAGGGCCTGCAGCATCGAGTTCGCCCAGTCGTCGGTGGTGGTCTCGGTATCGACCACGACGATCGTGGGGGTGGCCCGGCGCCACCAGGCCCGTCGGCGACTCGCTGCCGCCGCAGCATCGTGAACCTGGCACCAGGCCGGGCGATCGCTTCCCGCTGCTCCCGCGACCACGATGTCGTCGCGTGCGACGTCGAGTTCGGCGGCGATGCGTTCGGCGGTGGACTCGGCGCTCGGGCGCGGTCCGACGATTGCAATGACCGAACCCGGGTCAGTCGGCACCGGGAGGGGTGCCGGGAGGTGCTGGAGCCGCACCACCAGTTCGGCGCGAAGATTCCGCACCGTTGCGGCCGGGTGGTACGTGGATGGGAGCCCGAGCGTGGCGAGTGCGTGCACGTGGGCCCGTGGTCGCGAGGCGCGTCGGGTGCGGGCGGCCGGCGGCAGGTCTGGACCGTGCTCGCGCTCGGGTACTGGAAACTGGATCGGTGCCGGCGCGCGTTCGGGCGCAGGGGTCACCACGGCCTGGACCTCGACGCGTTCCTCGGTCCGGCCCACCACTTCGTTCACGCGGGCCAGCACCTCGGCGAACGTGTCGCTCTGGGTGGAGACGTTGGGAACCCAGCTCTCACTCGCGTTCATGCGGTCAGCCAGCTCGAGAATGTCTCGGGCGGCTTCGGGATCGGGTGCGAATTCGTCGATCTCGGCCGCCCCCGTGCCAACGCGGGAACCGACGTCGTGGGTTGCGTCGCTCAACCTCGACTCGCCAGGTTGCGCCACGACCTCGAAGCGTTCGCGGACGAAGAACCCGCCGATCCCGCCGGTCCGTACCTTCTGGGCCGACACGATGTGCGCGTCTTCGCCGAGGTCGTTCCCCACTTGGTGGAGCAACGCCTGGAGGTCGGGTCCCTCATAGTGATGCTGCGACACCATTCACCACTCCGAGCGATTCGATGGACAGTTGCGGCGCGAGTTCGGCGTACGAGAGCACGCCGAGGCGCGGGGCCGCGTTTCGGATGAGACGCCGCATCGGCGCCCGCAGCTGCGGCGAACAGACGAGGACCGGGTTGTGGCCAGCACGCTCTGCTTCGTCGGCCAGTTGGGCGGCGTGCTGGAGTACTGCTTCGGCCACGGCCGGGTCTGCAGCGAGGACGGCCCCGTGCTCGCTGGGTCGCATCGACTCCAAGAGCAGCTGCTCGGTCGACGGCTCCAACGTGAGGACCGCCAGGACCCCGTCGGTGGCATGGGCCATCGAGATGGCCGGCCCCAGGGCTTGGCGGGCGGCCTCGGCCAAGGTCTCGGGGTCCTTGGTGATGCGGCCCCGCTCGGAGAGCACTTCGAGGATGCGACGAAGGTCGCGCACTGATACGCCTTCGTCGAGCAGGGCTTCGAGCACCCGCTGGACCTCGCCCAAGGTGATGTTGGCGCCGTTGAGTTCTTCGACCACCACGGGGTCGGTGGCGCGCACCGTTTCGACGAGCGCTTTGACGTCCTGGCGGCTCAACAGGCGGCCGGCCTCTTGGCGCACGACCTCGGCGATGTGCGTCGTGACCACCGCTGCGCGGTCGACCACCGTGGCGCCACTCGCTTCGGCCTGGTGGCGGAACTCGGTCGGTACCCACATCGCCGGCAGTCCGAAGACTGGCTCGACGGTACGTGTGCCCGGCAAGTTGCTCAGATCGTCGCCGATCACCAGAACGCTTGCGCCCGGCGCGGTGCCGCGGCCAGCTTCGACCCCGTTCACCTTGACCACGTAGGTGTTCGATGGCAAGTCGAGGTTGTCGCGTGTTCGAACGAGCGGAATCACGACCCCGAGTTCCAGTGCGAGCTTCCGTCGTAGCGCCTTCACGCGGTCCAACAGGTCGCCACCGCGTGCCGGGTCGACGAGTTCCACCAGATCGAATGCGATCTCGAGTTCCAATGGGTCCACCCGCATGTCGGCGGCGATGCCCTCGGGAGAGTCAGGCGGCGGCGGTACGTCGTCGGTTGCGGCCGTCGCTTCCTCGGCGAATGCCGCGGCTTCGGCCTCCATGTCGTCGTTGAGGCGGGTCTGCAACAAGAGCACTGCGCCGCCCACGACGATGAACGGCAGTTTCGGCATGCCGGGCAGCAGTGCGAGGGCGATGATCGCGCCCCCGCCGATCCGCATGGCCCGCCGGTGCCGGGCGAACTGACCCAACAAGTCGGTTCCCAGGTCGTTCTCGGTGGCAGCCCGGGTCACGATGATGCCGGCGGCCAACGAGATGAGCATCGCCGGAATCTGCGAGACGAGACCGTCTCCGACCGAGAGCAATGCGTACTGGTTGATCGCGTCGGAGAACGACAGGCCCTTCTCCACCATGCCGATAGCGAACCCGCCGAGCAGGTTGATGATCACGATGATGACGGCCGCGATTGCATCACCCTTGACGAACTTGGACGCACCGTCCATTGCGCCGTAGAAGTCGGCCTCGTCGCTGATCTCCTTGCGGCGCCGCTTCGCTTCGGCCTCGTCGATGATGCCGGCGTTGAGGTCGGCGTCGATCGCCATCTGCTTACCGGGCATTGCGTCGAGGGTGAAGCGCGCGCCGACTTCGGCAACGCGCCCGGCACCGTTCGTGATGACGATGAACTGCACGACAATCAAGATGAAGAAGATCGCCAGCCCGACCACGAGCGATCCGCCGATCACGAAGTGGCCAAACGCTTCGATCACTGATCCGGCGTACCCGTTGCTCAGGACGAGGCGCGTGGTGGAGATGTTGAGCGCCAGGCGGAAGAGCGTCGCGATCAGCAGCACCGACGGGAAGGAGCTGAACTCGAGTGGCTGCTTCACGTACATCGAGGCCAGCACGATGAGAATCGACGCTGCGATGTTGGCAACGATGAGGAAGTCGAGCAGCGCCGTGGGGATCGGCACCACCATCATGACGACGATGGCAACGATGCCGGCCGGGATCGCAATCGTTCCGATGCGGTTCTTCACTCGCGCAACGCCTCAGGTGCGAAGCCGTCCCTGGTCGTGTCGAGTGCCCCCCATCCTGACGAGCCCGTTCTGATCGGCGGGGTGGGGGGCAGCTTTAGGCGGTGACCAGTTGGACGACTTCCCGCCGTCGACGCCGGGGCCGCATGCCGGGCCGGTCGGCTTCGTGGGCCAAGGAGGCGGGGAGGAGGGTCTCGACCCCGGGGATCGTGAGCACGCCGCCCAAGAGGCCTCGGGTCTTCACTCCCAGTACGAACGCCAGAATTCGCGCCACGGCCTCGTAGAGGTCCGTGGGGATGGTGCGGCCCACGTCGCAGAGCTTGTAGATCGTACGGGTGAGCGGAGGGTCCGAAAGGATGGGCACTCCGGCCGACTCGGCTTGCTGACGGATGCGCTGGGCCACGAAGCCGGTGCCCTTGGCAAGCACCTCGGGTGCGCCGCGTTCGGGCCGATACCGCAGCGCCACGGCGTAGTGGGTGGGGTTCACCAGCACGACATCGGCTTCGCCCGCCGAGGCGATCATCCGGTTCTGGCTCATCGCTCGGGCTCGGCTCCGCATCGTCGACTTGAGCATCTGGTCACCTTCTTGGTGGCGCAGTTCCTCTTTGACCTCCTGCTTGGTCATGCGAATCTGTTTCATGACGCTGCGGCGTTGATAGAGGTAGTCGGCGACACCGATTGCCAACCCGGCGATGGCCACGTTGCGGATCATCGTGGTGAGCGCGCTCGTCACGGTGCCCAGCGACTCGTCCAGTGACATGCCGCTCTGCAACATGGCGAAGAACGCGTTGCGCATGACCGGCCAGGCGACCGCGAAGATGATGGCCACTTTTGCCATCGCCTTGCCGAGCTCCCAGAGCGATCGCGGCGAGAACATGCGTTTGAGGCCGGTGAGCGGATTCATGCGTTTGGGCTGAGGTTTCAGGCGCTTGAGCGATGGCGGCCAACCGGCCTGCGCGAGTTCGATGATGACGCCGATCGCCATCAGGCCACCCACGAACGGCGCAACGGTGATCGTTGCGCTCCAAAACGCATGCCCCAGGTACGGGACCAGCTCGCGTTGGTCGTGCTTGGTGATCAGGGTGCCGGCGTCACGGAGCAACCCCGACATCTGGCCGGCTCCGTTCGAGAGCGAAATCTGGGCCAAGGTGCCGACCGCGAGCATGCTCATCCAGGCCGTGATGTCAGCGGACTTCGGAATCTGCCCGCGCTCGCGCGCTTCCTTCTTGCGTTTTGGTGTTGGCTTCTCGGTCTTGTCGTCGGCGGCCATCTCACCCCCCGCCCGACATTGCTCCCGCCGCCTTGGCCACCAGGTTGCTGAGTGCAGGAAGCACGAGCGGGATGGCCAGTGCGGTGGTGGCCAACGTGATGACAATGCGGATCGGGAATCCGAGTTGGAAGACGTTGAGCGACGGTGCCGCGCGGGCCAGCAGACCCATACCGAGTTCGCTGAGGAACAGCACGGCCACGACGGGTGCGCTGATCTCGAGTGCGGCAACCATCAGCTGGCTCAAGTTGTGAGTGAGAAAGTGGTCGACCTTCCCGATGTCGAATCCCGAGGCCGGCACGGACCGAAACGAACGCAGCAACCCATCGACGAGGATGAGGTGCGCGTTGGTCACGAACAGCAGCGTCAGGCCCACTTGGTAGTAGTACCGGGTGAACACGGCGCCTTGTTCGGCCATGCCCGGGTCGTAGTACTGCGACAGCGTCAAGCCGGCCATGTTGTCGATCAAGCCGCCGGCCGACTGGATCGCGGTGAGCAGCATGTAGCAGGCGAATCCCATCGCCAACCCCACCAACGCTTGTTCGATGAGCGCGCCGATGAAGGGCACCGTATCCATCGGAACGGCTGGCATTTCGACGTGGTTCACGGTGAAGAGCGATAGGGCTGCGGCCAGACCCGCCCGCACCTTCACGGGAATGTTTCGGTTGGCGAACGGTGGCGCCACCATGACCCAGGCCGAAATGCGCGCAAGGACGAGCACGTAGGCGGAGAGCAGGTTGGCGTTCGCCGAGAAGTTCATCGACCAGCTCGGTTCAGCTGACGAGCTGGGGGATCAAGTTGTAGAGCTCGCGGGTATACCCCATGAGTTCGCCGAGCATCCAGTTGCCGGCGATCAGGATCACGAGCCCAACGCCGGCCAGCTTCGGCACGAAGGTCAGCGACTGTTCCTGAATCTGAGTGGCCGACTGGATCATCGAGACGAAGAGGCCGATCCCGAGGGTGACGACGAGGATCGGCGCCGAGAGCTTGAGGCTGATCATCAGGGCTTGTGACGCGATCTGTAGGACGGATTGCTGGTTCACGCGTGTCCTCCGCTAACGGAACGATTTCAAGAGGTTCTCGATCACCAGTTGCCAGCCGTCCACCATGATGAACAGGAGCAACTTGAACGGCAATGCAACGAGCATCGGTGGAAGCATGAACATGCCCATCGACATCAGTGACGAGCTCACGATCATGTCGATCACCAAGAACGGCACCAAGATCACGAATCCGATGATGAACGCGGTCTTCAGCTCCGAGATGATGAAGGCCGGAATGATGGTGAGGAGGCTTGTTTTCTCAGGGTTCCCGTCGTTCGACTCCTTGCTCGCGTTCACGAAGAACGTGAGCTCGTCGCGCCGGGTCTGGGTCAGCATGAACTTCTTGAGTGGCACCTGTGCGCGCTCGATCGCCTGCTTCTGATCGATCTTGTTGTTCATCAGTGGCTGAATCGCGGTGTCGTTCACCGCTCGCAACGTGGGCATCATCGAGAAGATCGTGAGGAATAGCGAGAGTCCAACGAGGACCTGCGTGGGCGGGATCGTTGGCATACCAATTGCGTTCCGAGTGATGGAGAGGACCACCACGATTCGGGTGAAGCTCGTCATGAGGATGAGCAGCGAAGGTGCCACCGAGACCACGGTGAGCATCAGGATGATCATCACCGGCTGAGACGCACCCTTGGATCCGTTGGCCTTCCCCACGTCGATCGAGATCGTGGCGTTGTTCGAATCGTTCGTGGCCTGGCCCGGGCTCGGCGTCGGGATGTTCGGCGTCGGGATGTTCGGCGCAGGAATGTTTGGCGCGGGGATGTTCGGGGTCACCTGGGCGCCGGCGCGTGACGCAGTGCCGGCGAACATGGCGAAGGTGGCGATGGCAAGACACGCAACGACGACGGCGCGACGAGCGATCGAGGCAATGGTTGGCACGGGTCCTCCGGCGGGCGGCAGGACTCGCAGATCAGACCCTGCGGACGGTCCTCTCCCGCAGCTGATCCACGAGCATCTTCCATGCCGTGCCGGATTCGTCTGCTGAAGCGGCCGCCATCAGCGGCAGTTCAGCGGGTGCTCCCAGAGGTACCGGTCCGTTGGTACCCGACGGTTCGTCGACGAGCGTGAGCGCAATCGGTTGCGGTTGCGCGACTTCGGTGAGGTTCGAGATGCCGTGTTCGGTGACCCCAACCAGCAGGGTTCGATCGCCAACGCGCACGAGCGCCAGCGAGGCAGTCTTCGAAAGGTTCTTGCGGTCGATGACTTCGAGCTGCGCGTCGCCCTTGCGGGGCCGACCGCCCATACCGCGGTTCCGCATCACGCGGCCGGCAAGCCACATGAGGCCGATGACGATGGCGAGGGAGAAGCCGAGTCGAACGAAGAGGAGGAATCCGCTCACGCGCTTTCCTCGTCGCGGCCGATGACTTCGGAGATTCGGATCCCGAATTCCTCGTCGATGACGACGACTTCGCCGCGCGCGATGACGCGCCCGTTTACCAGTACGTCCACGGGACTGCCGGCCGCCCGATCGAGTTCGACGACCGAACCCGGCGTGAGCGCCAGCAGATCACGTACTGACAACCGGCGCCGGCCGAGTTCCGCCGTGACCTCCATCTCGACGTCGTTGAGCAACTCCAGGGCGCGGTCGACTGCGCCGCTCACCGATCCGTCTCCGATCGGAGGAAACTCGTGCGGGGCGGCGCCGCCGATCCCGCTTCCGCCCGCTGGCGCGCCGGCGATGTCCGCACCGCCGTCCCGCAGGATCACCGTGGCGACCCGATCAGCGCCGTTCAGCAACGGGATTGCCACCAGTGCGGCGCCACCACCGGCGAGTTCGTCGCCACTGATCTCCTGCATGTCGTCCGATGCGCCCAGCGGTCCGTGCGTCTGTTCGAGCGCGTCGACGGCTGCCGCGATCAGCGGACGGACTGCGACCGGGACGGTCTGGTTCGCCGCCAGGCGAAGACTCTCGGCGAGGTCCGTGGTGAGGGCGACAGCCAAGAAGCCCCCTCCGTCGCCACCAATCGGTGTGCCGAGGATGCGGGCTTCGGCGTTGGGAAGGAGCGACGCAGTATCGCTGGCCCCCGTGATCGGCTCGCCGACTGTCAACACGAGGTCGCCGTTGGTGCCGGACTCGATGGCCGCAGCCACCCGTTCGGCCGGAGCCACGTCGTCGGAGAGGAACGTTTCGAGTGTGCTCATCTAGGAATCGCCCCCTTGATCGCCGACAACCAGGCACGCGAGTCGCTTGCCGCGACGGCCGGTGACGGCTTGGAACAGCGGGATTCCGTCCACCATCAACGTGAGGGGACGGTCAACTGAGTGGTGCAGTGAGATCACGTCACCAACTTGCATTTCGAGAATGTCGCGTGCGCCGAGCACCACCGAATCGAATCGAACGGTTGCGTCAACCGGTACTGCGTTGATCTCCTCGCGAAGCCGCTGCGCGAACGTTGCAAGACCGTCGGTCTCACGGTCGAAGGTGAGCTGGCTCTGGATGATCTCGAGGACTGGGGCAATCGTGTCGTAGGGCAGCCCAATCTTGGCGTGCCCGTGCTCTTCGGCGATGCGCGTGTCGAGCGCGATCACGAGCAACATGTCCGATGGCGCGGCGACCTGCGCGAACTGCGGGTTGTGTTCGGTGCGGGTGATGCCCACTTCGACTTCGAGCAGTGAGTCGAACGCATACGAGAGCTCGCGCAGCGCGCGCTCCAGGAGCTGTTGGATCAACAGGTCTTCGATCTCGGTGGGGGCCCGTTGCTCTTCGATGCCCACGCCTGCGCCACCGAGAAGGCGGTCGATCGCAGTCATTGCGATGGGCAGCGGGAGCTGGAACAGCGCGTGGCCGGGGAGGGGAGCCATGGTCAGCACCGAGAGGTGCGTCGGGTTGGCGCATGTGCTGATGAACTCGTCGTAGGTCTGCTGTTCGATGTTTTCGAACGTGACCGAAGAGACGGTGCGCAGTGTCGTGGCCAGCACGGTGGAGAACTGGCGGGCGAAGGTCTCGCTCACGATCTGGAGCGCGCGGACGTGATCGCGGCTGAACTTGTTCGGCCGTCGGAAGTCATAAGGCTGCGGCTCCCCCCGTGGCTTCTGCCCAGGGTTCGCCGCGCGCTCGCTCGCGCTGCTCACCGCCACGGGGGTTCGATCGGCCGTCGCCGATGCAATGTGAGGAGTCCGCAGAGGTTGTCTGCGGGCGGAGTGGAATCAGCCCGCCGGCTGGAGGACGAAATCGGAGGTGAAGTAGACCCCGAGCACCACCTCGGGGTCGTAGTACCCCCGCACCTCGGCGCTGATCTCCTCTTGAACCTTCTCGCGCGGCTCGCCCGGCGCCAGCTCTTCGGCGTTCTTGGTGGCCAGCACGGCCATGGCCACATGGACCGCGGCGGCCTCGCCGTGCTCCTCGGCCATGGTCTTGGCCACTGCGGCCTCACCGAGCTGGACGGCGATACCCACCTTGAGCAGGCTGCCGTCCTTCAGGGTGAGGGTCACCGGGTCGGCCTGGAGCACGCCGCCCCGCTTCGGGACGGGCTCGGCCGCACACTTGGGCGCGGTCGTGGTGGCCCCCTTCTCCGTGGACGTCGTCGAGGCCATCGGGTCGACTTCTTCCTTGCACGGGGGGAGCTTGGCGGCCGACGAATCGCTGCCGCCCAAGAACATATAGGCGCCGCCACCGATGACCACCAGCAAGAGCACGATGATGATCAGTTTGCTCTTTCCGCCCTTTTTCTTTGGTTCATCGCCGTCTGCGGCGTCAGCAGTTTCGGCGGCTTCCTCGTCGGCCATTGCCCCTGTTCCCTGTTATTCCGGCTGGTCGGGTACTGCCCGCAAGATCGGGCCGTCCGGCAGTTGCAGTTCGAGGTGGGTGGAGAGCGCCACCACTGACGCCCGGAATTCCCGAATGCGCTCCACGAGCTCTTCGAGCGATTCGCGCACCACGTACTTTGTGCCGTCCACCATCGTCAGCACCGTGTCCGGGGTGGATTCCGCTCGTTCGATCAAGTCGGCGTTGATGGCGAACTGCGGACCGTTGAGTCGCGTGAGCAAGATCATGGTGTTTCCATCCCTGGGGTCCGAGCCCGTCGGGGGCTCGACCTGACTCCGGTCGTTCCTGTCCCGTCTTGATCGGCACCGCGCCCGGGTACCTGAGGCTCGGAACTGGTGCACATTCAGCGCGCGCCGGTGAGGAAGTGGCGATCACTCCCTCACCGGCGGCTCCTGATGCGCATCGGGCTCCCGGGCTCGCGACCTCGGGAGATCACTTCGTGCGTCAGCGCTTGAGGTTCACCAAGTCTTGAAGGAGTTCGTCAGATGCCGTGATGACCCGTGAGTTCGCCTGGAAACCACGTTGCGCCACGATCAGGTTGGTGAACTCTTGCGCCAGGTCGACATTCGACATTTCCAACGTGCCTGGTGCGATGTTCCCCCGACCGCCGCTGCCTGCGGTCCCGACCTGGGGCATTCCCGAGTTCACGGTCTCTCGGAACGACGAGTTGCCGGCCTTTTCGAGGCCGGGCGGGTTGTTGAACGACGCAAGCGCGACCTGACCGAGGCGCTGGGTCCGGCCGTTCGAGAACACGCCGGTGATCGTGCCGTCAGCGCCGACGGAGAACGAACGGAGGAACCCGGTGGAGGACCCGTCTTGTTCGAGCGCCGCGATCGACGACGTGCCGGCGAACTGGTGCAGCGCGTCGGGGTCGGCGGCGGCGCCCATGTTCACTCCGATGTCCCCCCCGACCGTGAAGTTCCACCCAAGCGCGTTCAACGCGTTCTTCGAGATGTCGGTGAACGCAGCCTCGGGACGACCGCCGTTCGCAGGATCGAAGGTGAAGTCTGTCACCGAGAGCACCTCAACACTGTTCTTGCCGTCGGCATTCTTGTAGGTGGGGTCGGACTTCGGCGCGCTCACCGTGATGTCCCACGTGTCTGCCGCGGCTTTCGTCCAGGTGAACGTGAGCGGGATCTTGTTGCCCTGCTGGTCGAACACGTTGATGCTCGTGGTGAGTGTCGTGCCATCGGCAACGTCGGCGGGCAGGTTGCCACCGAAGCGGATCTCTGCGGACTCGGTCGGGGCGATCAGCTGGCCCAAGGGCAGGCGCAGGTCGGCGATGGGCGCATTGGTGTCGATGGCGCCATTGGTCGCCGTCCATCCCTGCACAATTGCGCCATCGGCGGTCGCCAGGCGCCCGTTGGTGTCGAAGGAGAACGAGCCCAGGCGGGTGTACAACCGCTCACCGTCTTGCGCCGTCACGAAGAAGCCGTCACCTTGGAGCGACAGGTCGGTGGTGCGGTTGGTCAACTGTGTGGCGCCCTGCGCAAAGTTGGTGCTCACTGCCGCCATGCGCACACCCAGGCCGATCTGAGCCGGGTTCGTACCACCGAGAGTGTTCGTTGCCACGCCGGCACCCTTGATTGCCTGGCTCAGCAAGTCCTCGAATGTGGTGGCCGAAGCCTTGTAGCCGGCGGTGTTGACGTTCGCGATGTTGTTACCGATCACGTCCATCATCGTCTGGTGGCCTCGGAGACCCGAGACGCTGGAGAACATCGAACGAAGCATTTGTCCTTCTTCCTGCTGAGTGAACGGTTGGCGAAGCGATCAGGCCGATGCGACCTGAGTGACATTGCTCATCGGGATCTGTTTGTCGTTGTCGAGCTTGAGCACGGGCGGCTTGTTGGGGTCGAGGGCAATCGACTTCACGACCGCTGAGAGCTCGGTGCCGTTCTCGCCCTTCCACGAGACACGCTTGCCAATGAGCGCGCTCGATGACATGAGTTGCGAGTTCGTCTGGCTCGCTTGGTTCGTGGCGGCGAGCTGGTCCAGCTTCTCGATCATCGTGAACTGGGCCGACTGTGAGAGAAAGCTGGTGGGGTCAGTCGGTTGCATCGGGTTCTGGTACTTCAGTTGCGCGACCAAGAGCTTCAAGAACATGTTCTTGTCGCCCAACGTGGGGTTGACCCCGTTGGTCACCACGTTCTTCGCGGTGTTCGGCGTTGCGGTAGTGGCGGTGGTGGCACCGACGGCGTCAGGCATGGCTGCTCCTACATGCGCACGTCGAGCACATCGCTCGACCTGCTGATGCCGCGCACGGCGGCGGAGGGGGTCGGAACTTCGTAACGGGACTCGCCCGCTTGGTCGTCGGCGTGGTCCTTGGGTTCGTCGGTGTTCGCGTCCGGTTCGTGGAAGCGCCGGGCCGATCCGTCCACGTCGAGTGCCCCCGCCTGGAGGCCGCTGCGCTCGAGTTCTGCGCGAAGGTCGCCCAGCTGCATCTGTAGCGCGGCCACGGTCTGGGGGTTCTCAGCGCGCACGTGCATGTGCACCTGTCCGCGCTCGAAGCGCACCTCGAGCGACACCTTGCCGAGTTCGGCAGGGGTGAGCTCGAGCTGGATCTGGTGGATCCCATCGCGCTGGTTCGTGAGCGTGCGGACCGCTTGCACCACCTGGTTCGCCGCGGGTTGCGCCACGGAGGTGGTGGGTGCCGCGGGCGTCGGTGTGTGGACCGCGCCGTCGACTGCGGGTTGCGTCTGTACTGCCGGCGCGTTCGCCTGGAGCTGCGCGGTGGCTGCGACTGGGATCGGTTGCGCAGCGGGCCGCAGATCTTCGAGGCTCGGAGCGACCGGGGCGGTGTCGGAGTCGGTGCGCTGCCCGGCGGGACGCGCCATAACGAGCGCGGGGTCGGCCGACGGGTCGATCGCGTCGGCGTTCGGCATCTCCGGTGCGAATCCGTCGACCGTGGTCGTTACGGCCGGGGCCTCGTCATCGGTGCTGGTGGCGAGCGGCAGTTCAGCAGTGGTGACGTCCGTCGGAGCCGCCTGGCCATCGGTTGCGGTGCCGGTCCCTTCGAAAACGTCATTGGTGGTGGCGGTGGCGTCGGGCTGATCGACTGACTCGGTCGTAGTCGAGTCGACCGGTTCGGCCACGGCGTGAGTGTTCGCGTACTCGGTCTTGCGGATGGCCGATGCGCGATCGTCGGACCGTGTCGTGTCGCGGGTGTGTTGTGCGTTGCGGGCCGCGGCGTCGTTGTGACGCACCATCGACGCCAGCATTGCTCCGAACGCGTCATCGGCTGGTGCGTCCTCGCGCTCGCGACTCTTGGGGCCTTTCACGGCGGTGGGGGCGTTGGCTTCCACTCTCACGAGATGGTTCCTCCGAGGGAGACGGGCGCGAACGGGCGCGCAAGTGGTGGGGTGTCGGGGATCACGCGTCGGATCGCCGTGATGTTCTTGGGAATGTCGGTGATGCGGACCTGGGCGCCCGTGTAGGGAGCTTCGATCCACTTGCCGCTTCCCATGTAGATTCCGACGTGCCCGTTCACGCGCCGGCCACGGTCGCCAACGGTGAAGATGAGATCGCCGGGTTTCGCCTGGCTGATGTCTTTGACGGCGGTTCCCTGCTTCACCTGGTCGTAGGTGACGCGAGGGAGTTCGACGCCGACACGTCGGAACGCTTGTTGGACGAGACCGCTGCAGTCGATGCCGCGCTGCGGGTCGTTGCCGCCGTAGACGTACGGAGTGCCGAGCCACTGCTTCGCGATGTCGACCACTTGTTGGCCTGTTGCCGTGCCCGCACGCGGCGATCCCTGTGCAACAGCCAGTGCGTCGGCGAACGCGGTTCCCGCCACCGCCCTGGGTGCCGCAGGCGGCGCGAAGCGCGCTTCGATCGCCTGGATGCGCGCGGCAACTGCCGCAATGCCCCCCGAACTCATCAGCCGATGGTCCTCCGGGCGCGAGCGGCGACAAGATCGTCGATGACGTTCTGCTCGGCTCGGACCACCTCGACGGCGTGTCCTTCGCGCATGCGGTCGTCGAGCCGTTCCAGTGCATTCACGCGCATCTGGGCGTCAGCCCATTCGGAGCGGCGGGCGGCGGCCGCGGCGCGCTTGGCCACCAAGGCGCTGGCCGCGAACGATGCCGATGCTGCGGCGATCATGCCCTGATCGTGCTGGCCGCGAAGTGCTCCCGGCGAGTCGGCATCCGCCGGCGTCGGCAGCGCGCGGAGGTGTTGTGTTCGGGTCTCCACGACGACTTCGGCGTCGTGGGTTTCGCGGTTCGCCCGGAGGAGTTCGGCCTTCGCTCGCTCCTCCTCGATCCGCCGGACCCGCAGCACGGTGGCCAACGGAAAGCGGTACTTCTTCATTGTGCGCTCCCGAGGATTGTGAACAGGGCGTTCCATGCCTCTTGGGCCGCGCAGCGCTCGTCCATGCCCTGGCGGAGGAAGCCGTCCATTGCGTCTCGCAACGCAACCGCACGGTCGACTTCCGGGTTCGTGCCGGCGACGTACGCACCGATCTCGATGAGGTCCTTCGCTTCGCGATACGCGGCCATGAGCTTGCGGAACTCGATGGACGCGTTCCGCTGCTCGGGCGTGGTGATGGCGCCGACGACGCGGGAAATCGACTCGAGCACGTCGATACTCGGGAAGTGGCCGGCGGTCGCCAGTCGGCGGCTCAACACCACGTGGCCGTCGAGGATGGAACGCGCCGCGTCAGCGATCGGCTCGTTCATGTCGTCGCCGTCGACGAGCACGGTGTAGAGCCCGGTGATGCTGCCGTGCTCGCCGGCACCGGCACGTTCGAGCAAACGGGGGAGGAGTGCGAACACCGACGGCGGGTACCCGCGGGTTGCGGGTGGTTCGCCGGCGGTGAGGCCGATCTCGCGCTGCGCCATGCAGAAGCGCGTCACGCTGTCCATCATCAACACGACGTTGCGGCCTTCGTCACGGAAGTACTCGGCGATCCGCGTTGCGGCGAACGCCGCCCGGAGGCGGACCAGCGCGGGGGAGTCCGACGTCGCCACCACTACGACGGACCGCGCCAGCCCTTCGGGACCCAGGTCGTTCTCGATGAACTCCCGCACCTCTCGGCCGCGCTCACCGATCAGCGCAATCACCGAGATGTCGGCTTCGGTGCCACGCGCGATCATCGACAGGAGGCTCGACTTCCCGACCCCCGACCCGGCGAAAATGCCGAGTCGCTGGCCGCGCCCGCAGGGGATCAGGGTGTCCATGGCGCGCACGCCGAGGGGAAGCGGTTGGTCGACCATGGCGCGCCGCAGCGGGTGCGGCGGTGCCCCGGTGACCGAAACCGCGCGGCCTCCAATTGCCGGACCGTCGTCCACTGGTCGACCGAGACCGTCGACGATGCGGCCGAGCAGGCCGGGGCCAACGGCGATCGATGACGGCCGGCCTGTGGCGATGGCCGTGGCCCCGACGCGCACGCCGTGGAGTTCGCCGTAGGGGAGACAGACCGCGCCGTCGTCGGTGAGCGCCACCACTTCGGTTTCCAGCGGTTCGGAATCGGTTGCAATCTCGATGGCGTCACCGATTGCAGCGATGACCCCGCGCACTTCGAGCTGCAATCCGACGACCCGTGCGACGTGCCCGATCCGGATCGGCTTCACGGCGCGAGCGGCCGCTTGCATCAGGGTCGCAGTGGTCATTCGGCGTCGATTCCGATCGCAGCGCGGGCCCGGGCGATCGCCGACGCGATGCGAGCATCCACTTCGCCTTGGGAGAACTCGATCACGCAGTCACCGGGTTGGAGCGCGGGGTCGCCGCGGAAGGTGATGCGTTCCGACATCGGAGGTTCCAGCATCTCGAGCACTTCGCAATCGATCGGATTGAGGCGCGCGGTGAGCGCTTCGCGGTCGGGCGCCATGGCCAGCGCGCGGGAGAGTGCTTCTTGGGCGCGAAGTTCGGGGTTGCGGAGCTCGCGTTCGAGGAAGACCTCGGCCAGTTGCAGTGCGCCGTCGACGATTGCCTGGTCCAAGCCGCGTAGGCCGTTCTCGCGGGTTTCCACGATGTCGTTCACCGCACGTTCCATCGCGCTCACCAGTCCAACCACGACGGTGTGAAGCTCCTGGACCTGCGCGTCAGCTTGTTGCTCGGTTTCGGCGATGCGACGGCGGGCCGCATCCATGCCTTCGTCGCGGCCGCGCGCGAACCCCTCCTCGTATCCGGCGTCGTAGCCCTGTTGGCGGCCGATGCGCTGCGAGTTCTCGATCAAGCGTGGGTCGACTGCAATTCCCACACCGCTGGTGTCGGGCACCATCGCCTCGAACTCCAGCGCAGCGAGCGCAACATTCCCGGTAGCGCCGGCGCGCAGCAGCTTGCCGCGCTTCTTGTCAGACGACGAACTCATCGCTGGTCCTCGAGATCTGGATTTGGCCCGCTTCTTCCAGCGAGCGGATCACCCGAACGACAGCACCCTGGGCCTCTTCGACGGTCTTGAGCCGAACGGCACCGAGCAGTTCCATCTCTTCGAGCAGGTTGGCGCCTGCCCGCTCCGACATGTTGCCGAGGATCTTCTCGCGCACGTCATTGCGAACACCCTTGAGCGCGACTGAGAGCTCTTTGGCATCGACCTGGCGCAAGACCAGCTGGATCGCGCGGTCGTCCAAGCTCACCACGTCTTCGAAGACGAACATCCGGCTGCGGATCTCGTCGGCGAGGTCGGGGTCGTTCTGCTCGAGGCCTTCGAGGATCATGCGCTCGGTGGCGCGGTCCGATCGGTTGAGAATCTCGACGAGTGCGCTGATGCCGCCGGCAGCCGACATGTCCTGAGCCTTCATCACCGACGAGAACTTCGGCTCCAGGACGGCTTCGACCTGCGCGATGACTTCCGGCGAGGTCTGATCCATGTTGGCGAGGCGCCGGGCAACTTCGCGCATCTGCTCCTCGGGGAGCGCACTGATGACCATGGCGGCGTCATCGGGCCGCATGTGGGCGACAACCAGCGCAATGGTCTGCGGGTGCTCGTCCTGGAGGTAGGTGAGGATCTGTCGGGCATCGGTCTTGCGCAGGAATTCGAACGGAGCCTTCGACAGGCTGGCGCCGAGACTCTCCAAGATTTCCGCCGCTCGTTCGGGACCCACGGTCTCTTCGAGGTATTCGCGCGCTCGTTCGAAGCCGCCTTCTGCGACCTGCTCGCGGAGCACCAACGCATCGTGGAACTCACCCAGCACGTCTTCGACGGAACCGGAGTCGACGGTCTCGAGCTTCGCGATCTCGGTGGTGATCTCGGCCACCTCGTTTTCACGGAGCTTTCGCAACACGCGAGCCGAACGTTCCTTGCCCATGTTCATGAGCACGATGGCGGCCTTCTGGGTTCCGTTGTATGTCGCTCGGGCCATCGGTTACGCCTTCTGGTCGTTCATCCAGCTGCGGATGGTCAACGCGACGTCATCGGGCTGGCGATCGATCATGTCGGCGATGTTCGCCTGCGCCGCTGCGGCCTTCGAGTCGCCGCCGGCGAGCGAGAGTCGGGGACCACCCGCACCTTCGATGGCCTTCAGGTACTGCTCCTGCTCGGCCTGCGCGATGCGTTCGGCGGCTTCTTGTTCGAGGCGCCGGATGTCGATGCCGACCCGAGCCGTCGGGCGGGTCTTCGCCGACTTCTTCAGCATGCGGAAGGCGAAGAACAAGATGGCGACGACCAGGATCACCGACACTGCGGTCTCGACCATCTTCATCAGCGAGTCCTGTGATGCACTCGCCTCGGCCGCCGATGCCTGCTTCTTGGCCGTGTCTGCGGCAGCCTTGTCGAAGGGCAGCCGTGTCACCTGCAAGGTGTCGCCACGAGTGGTGTCCAGGCCGGCTGCGGCGGAGACCATCGTTTCGATGCGCGCCACGTCGTCTTGGGTGACCTTGTTCGAGTCGAGGAGCACGGCCACGGACATCCGGGTGACGGAGCCTGGAGCCGTCTTGGTTTCCTCGACCACTTCGCCCCACGGGTTCTTGGTCGAGTCCTCGGTGTTCGAATAGCTGCCGTTGCCGCCGGTGCCTGCGGTGGCGCCGGCGGTACCACCGAGCGTGCCGGCCGCGCCGCCGGTGCCACCGGTGTTCGAGTACGTCTCGCTCTTGGTGGTCTGTTCCAGCGGCGGGACGCTGGTCGCAGTCTGTCCCGGCGTCGTGGTCGGGGTGGGGAGCTGGTATTGCTTGCTCGTACTCGCCTTCTGGTCGAAGTTCAGCGTGGCGTTCACCCGAACGACGCTCGCTTCTGCGCCAGCCACCGGCGTGAGCATCGCCGACACCTGGCTGGCGGTCTTGGTTTCGAACGCGCTGGTTTCTGACTGGCCGTCCTGGGCGCCGGTGCCGCCGTCGATGGACAGCACCTTGCCGGTGGAGTCGGCAATCGTGACGTTCTCGGGGGCGAGGCCGGGGACGCTCGACGCCACCAGGTGCGTGATCGCCTGCACCTGGTTGCCTTTGAGGGTTGCGCCGCCGGCGGGGGTGATCATCACCGAGGCAGTCATCTTCGAGTTGTCCGTCGAGAACGTGTCGCTCTTGGGCGTGGTGATGATCACCGACGCGTTGCCAACCCCATCCATCACCTTGATGGTGTTTTCCAGCTCGCTCTGCAGCGCTCGCTGGTAGTCGATCCGCTGGTTGAACTCGCTGGTTGTGATGCCCTGCTTGTCGATGAGGGCGAAGCCGTCAGAGCCACCCCCGGCCGGAAGGTTCTTCGCGCTCAACTTGATGCGCGCGGCGTACACCTGGTCCTTGGGAACCAGCACCGTCGTGCCGCCGTCGGACAGCTTGAACGAGATGCCTTGAGCCGTGAGCGCATCGGTGACGGCGCCCGCATCGCTGCTCGAGAGGTTGCTGTACGCCGGCGCGTAGGTGGGTTCCGATGCCCAACGTTGGAACCACACGGCACCGAGCACCAGCCCGGCGATGGCGAGAACGGTCATCACCTTCTGGCCGGTGGTGAACCCGTCGATGAACGACGTGGTTCGGCCGCGGAGTTTGCCGATGTCGAAGTCCGCCATGTCAGACCTGCATCCTCATGATCTCTTGGAACGCCTCCACGGCGCGGTTGCGCACGGAGACTGCGAGTTCGGTGGTCACTGACGCCTCGGTGGAGGCGATCATGTATTGAGCGATGTCCTGCGCGTTGCCGGTTGCTGCAGACTGCGCCAGGCCATCCGCCTTCTGGTTCGCCGAGTTCACGGCGTTCAGCGCGTCGCTGATGAGCGACCCGAAGTCCTTGCCGCCGGCCTTGCCCACGCCGGCTGGACCGTCATTGCCCAGCGTCGGCGGCTTGATCGAGTTGATGCCGTTGACGCTGCCCAAGTTTCCGAGCGAACCGAGTGCACCGATCGGAGCCACCATCGTCAGCGTCCGATCTGCATTGCTTGCTGGTACATCTCTTTGGCGCGCTGGATCACGGCCACGTTCGACTGGAACGAACGCTGCGCCATGATCATCTGGACCATCTGGTCGCCCAGGTCGATGTCGGGCGCCCGCACCATGCCCTGCTCGTCGGCGAACGGGTGGTCCGGCATGTAGACCAGCTGCCCGGCCGGGTCACCGAAGACCACGCCACCAACGGCCACCCCGCCGCCGGGCCCGTTGTCGAGGCCGGAGTCGCCAGGAACCGCTTGCGCAATGACCGAGCGCGGTTGGTATGCCGCGCCGCTCGTCGGTCGAATGGTGTTGATGTTGGCGATGTTGTCGGAGATTGCGTCGAGCCAGGTGCGGTCGACCTGCATGCCGGATCCTGCGCTACGGATTGCCCCGAACATGCTCATCAGACGCCTCGCCCGATCGCGGCGCGGATGATGTTGAACTTGTTGGTCGCGGCTTGCGACATCAGTTGGTAGCGGAGCCCCGTTTCGACGAGCGCAACGGTCTCGTCGTCGAGCGCAACGTTGTTGCCGTCAATTTTCGCCGCCGCGCTCGACGCCGCCACCGTCGGTGTGATCGATCGCGGCGTGCCGGCCTTGATTGCGTCACGAAGTTGGTCCTCGAACGAGACAACACCAGCCGTATATCCGGGGGTCTCGGAGTTCGCCAGGTTTTGTGCGATCACCTGCTGACGCATGGAAAGCCCACGCAATGCCGCCGAGATCGCATCGATCGTCAGGTCACTCACCGGTTCGTTCGCCTTTCGAAAAAGGAGTCACGTCCCGGCCGTCCTGGCCGCTCTTCGTCCATCCCTGTATGGGAGCCTCACCCAGTGAGGCCTCCCGCTCAGACGACCCGATCGGCGACGGATCCGATGACCTGAGGGATTCGATGCCATTCCCTTCAGAGGTCGGCCGGGGATGCCGATCCAGGATCCACGATTCGCTGCGGGGTTGCGAGCTCCGCGAACCAACGCGAGGTGTCGTGGACCTTTCGGGAGCAACCATTCTTCTCACGGGCGGAACTGGCTCGTTCGGCAACGCGTTCGTGGAACGGGTGACTGCGCTGCACCCTGACGTGACGATTCGCATCTACTCGCGCGACGAGCTGAAGCAATCTCAGATGCAGCAGAAGTTCGCCGGTAACCAGAACCTCCGGTTCATGATCGGGGACGTGCGCAACAAGACGCGTACTGCTCGCGCCATCCAAGGCTGCGACTTCGTCGTGCATGCTGCGGCCATGAAGCAGGTCCCTGCGTGCGAGTACAACCCGTTCGAGGCCGTCCAGACGAACATTCTCGGGGCTCAGCACGTGGTCGATTGTTCGATCGACAGTGGTGTGAAGAAAGTAATCGGCGTTTCCACCGACAAGGCCGTGAACCCGGTGAACCTCTACGGCGCAACGAAACTCTGTGCCGAAAAGATCTTCACTCAGGGCAACGCGTACGCAATGGGAAGCGACACTCGACTGGCGTGTGTTCGCTACGGGAATGTGGTGGGTTCACGCGGGTCGGTTGTGCCGCTGTTCCAAAAGCAGGCGGCCGAAGAAGGGCGCGTCACCATTACCGATGAACGCATGACTCGCTTCTGGATCATGCTCGACCAAGCGGTCGACCTCGTCCTTGACGCGATCGAGTTCGCCGTCGGTGGCGAAGTGCTGATTCCCAAGATTCCGTCGATGCGCGTCACTGACCTTGCCGACGCGATCGCGCCGGGCGTCCCCTATGACGTCGTGGGTATTCGTCCCGGCGAGAAGTTGCACGAGGTGTTGCTCACTTCAGAAGAAGCGCGCAATGCCGTGGACGCCGGGAAGTACTACGTGGTGATGCCGCAGTTGTCCTTCTGGAGCGGGATCGAAGAGCAGTGGTCGGACAGCAAAGCGCTCGATGAGGGCTTCGAGTACGTGAGCCACACCAACGACGAGTGGCTGACTGTCGATGAGCTCCGCCAGCTCGTCGCTCAGGGTTCCAGCCACTGAAACTCAGCAGTTGTCCTGCCGTGGATCGGCGAGGTGGACGCCTCGCCCGCGCGAGGATGCCGGAGCGTGCGTGATGACGATTCCTTACGGCCATCAATCCATCGATGACGATGACATTGCAGCGGTCGTACGCACCCTGAAGGGTGAGTGGCTCACGCAGGGGCCGGCGGTCGACGAGTTCGAGGCGGCGCTGGCGGAGTACACCGGCGCGCGTCACGCAGTGGTCTTCGCCAACGGTACGGCGGCATTGCACGCTGCCGCAGCCGTAGCTGGGCTCACCTGCGGCGATCGCGTGGCCGTACCCGCCATCACGTTCGTGGCCTCGGCGAACGCAGCTCGTTACGTGGGTGCGACGCCGGTGGTGGTGGACGTCGACTCCGAGACACTCAACGTCGACCTCGACATGGTGCCGGTGTGCGATGCGCTCGTGGCCGTGCACTACGCGGGATTGCCGGTCGATCTGACCGCGTTGCGCCATCGACCGCGAGTCGTGATCGAAGATGCGGCGCACGCGCTCGGCGCGCAGACGCCAGATGGTCCAGTTGGGAACTGTGCGCACTCGGACTTCACGTGCTTCTCGTTCCACCCGGTGAAGCCGATCACCACGTTCGAGGGGGGTGCCGTCACCACCAATTCCGTTGAGTACGCCAACGCGTTGCGGCGCTTCCGAAGCCATGGCATCGTGCCCCAGCCCGACGTTGCGCCGTGGTACTACGAAGTCGAGGGTGACGGATTCAACTACCGGCTCACCGACGTGGCGGCAGCGTTGGGTACCAGCCAGCTGGCGAAGCTCGATCGCTTCGTCGAACGCCGCAACGAGCTCGCCAATCGGTACGACGAGCTCTTGGCGACGGTACCTGCGCAGTTGCCGGCCCGGGCGCCGAGCGGCTTCCGACACGGTCGTCACCTCTACCCTGTGCGCGTGCCCAATCGCGACGCAGTGTTCGCAGCGTTGCGTGCTCGTGGAATTGGAACGCAAGTCCACTACGTGCCGTTGGCGCGCCACCCAGTGATTGCGGCGCATGGAAACCGCCCGGAAGACTTCCCGAGGGCCGAGCAGGCGTATGGTCAGCTGCTGTCGCTGCCATTGTTTCCAGGGCTCACCGACGACGAGCAGCGCTTCGTCGTCGATGCGCTGCGGTACGCGCTCTAGACCGTCTTCTGTTCTACGTGCGCGTTGATCGCAACCAGATCAGGTCGTGCGTCGAGGAGCGCCACGATGTCTCGGAGGTCGATCGCCGGTGCCGGGCTCCCAAGTTCTTGGTAGAGCAGTCGGAGGAGCGCAATGTCGTCGGGTTCGTCGACGCAGAGGCGGTACTCCGGTCGGTGGAGCGCAGCTGGCGGGGCGCAGCGCTCGAATCGGAAGTGCTCCGAGTCGCGATACATCCGGAGCGTGACATGCTCGCGTTCAGGGCCCTCGGCTGCGAGCGCGTCGACCCGGTGGAGCGCGTCGACGCTGAACACTTCGGTGTCGAGCCCCCGGGGGTAGCCGCTCGATGGCCCACCGGACACGTAGTCGACGCCTCGGGAACGATATGCCGCAACCACCGCGTCGACCGTATTGGGGTCGATGACCGGGCAGTCCGACGTGATCCGCACCACCACGTCGGCAGCGCTGAGTTCGGCGGCGGTCACATAACGCGACAGCACGTCGGCTTCGTCGCCGACGACCAACGTCGTGTCCATTGCTTGCACGAATTCGTGGAGGGGGACATCGGCCGGCGTATCGGGGGTGGCGACCACCACCTCGTCGAGCTCGCGGGCCTGGCGCAGTCGTTCGATCACGTGCGCGAGGACCGGCATGCCCGCAAGATCGTCGAGCACCTTGCCTGGCAGGCGCGATGACCCCATGCGTGCTTGAACGATGGCTACGACGCGCATGACACCAAGCGCTCGTTGGTCAATCCGAGCACCACGTCAGCGACTCGGTGGGCGCCGCGGCCGTCGAAGGTGGTGAAACCTTGCTCGGCGAGCGAGCGGAGGCGTGGGCCGTCGTGCGTCAAGGCGTCGAGCGCAGCGGGCGCGTCATCGATTGTTCCCAGGTTGGCAAGGAGTCCTGCGCGGCCGAGCGAGTCGACGTACGGGCGCATGTGCGACCACTCCACGGCCGCGCACGGACGACCGAGCGCCATGGCTTCGAACGACGTGATGCCGCCGAGGGTCACGATGAGGTCATGGTGAAGCATTGCTTCGACGGCTTCGGTGCTTTCGGGGGCGACGAGCACGCGACCCGGCGCAGTCTGGACGAGGGCCGCCGTCCGTTCCTCGCTCCACGCCGGACCAGCCACGAACGTGGCGTCCCGGAGCGCGGCGGTCTGGGACGCGAGGAGGCGCTCGGTGAACGCGTCGGGGTCGGCCCCGCCCAAGATCACCAACAACCGATCCGCGCCGGTGCCCGCCCACGGTGCGGAGGGGCGTTTGGCGAGGACATGGGGAGCGAGCGCGAGGTATTGCGCGCCCTGCACCGTTCGGTGCGCAACGTTGGTGAACGGCACGATGATCGGGTCGCCGTCAATGAGGAGATCTGCTGCGTAGGTGTCGGCACCGGAGTGCGTGAGATGGACGAGCGCGAGCGCGCCGGCCGCCCGGAGCGCGGCTTCGGTCTGGGCGTTCACCAACGGGTGATCGGTGACCACTGTGGCCGGAATCTCGAGCGCGGCAATGACGGCATCGAGGCCCGATCCCGGTGCAACCGGCGTTGTGGGCGCTCGGTGCGATCGAGCGCGTGGAGCGATCGTTGCCGGCGTTTCCTGGACGGCGTGCACTTCGGCGCCCGCGGCGACAAGTGCGTTGGTCACGGCACTGGCTCGGGCAAGGTGCCCGATCCCGATGTCGGGGCCGCCTGCTGACCACACCACAACGCGCAGGCGTGTCATGCAAGGTCCTCCCACTGCAAGACGTGGTTCGCACCGAGCGCGTGGCGCACCGATCGACCGACCACATCGTCGAGGCGGTGAGGGTGGATGCCGGTTCCGGGTCGCAGGACCTTCAGGTCGTCGGCGCACAAGCGGTGCCCGGCCGGTACGGGGTGGGCAATCACGATCGACCGCGTCGACACGGTGCGCTCCGCAACTTCGGAGACGGTGACGTGCTTGTTTGCGGTGCCGAGCGCGAGGTGGGCGTTGTGGATAGCACGAACGAGCTCCGCGAACACGGGCGGCTCGTTGCTCATCCAGTGGTCCGGCCCGACTCGGTCACGCGAGATGGTTGCATGCTTCTCGATCATTGCGGCGCCGAGCGCGACGGATGCGATCGCCGCTGTGTTGTCCAGGGTGTGATCAGAGAGCCCCATCACGACGTCAGGGAGCATGGCGGCCAGTGCCGGGATCGTGCGCAGGTTCATTTCTTCGATGGGCGCGGGGTACACCGCCACGCAATGCAGCACCACGAGGTCGGTACCGCCAGCCTCGCGGAAGGCTGTCACTGCGGCGTCAATTTCCCCGAGCGTCGACTTTCCAGTCGAGAGGATGGTGGGGATACCCGTCTTGGCGGCGGCTTCGATCAGCTGGAGGTAACCAAGGTCGGACGATGCGAGCTTGATGGCCGGAACGTCGAGGTCGGCTAGGAACGCCACGCCATCGATGCTGAACGGGGTCGAAAAGGCCAGGATGCCGCGCTCGCGCGCGTGGTCGAAGAGTTCCGCGTGGGCCGAGCGCGGAAGCGCGATCCGATCGAACATTGCGCCGATCGGTTCTTCGCGTTCTGCGCCCGGTGGACCCCAACGGAGGATTCGATCGCCGTCGGCGAGGAGTTCTTCGGCGCGGTAGGTCTGGAACTTCACGGCATCGACGCCGGTGTCAGCGAATGCATCGATCGACTGGTGGGCCACTGCGACGTCGCCGTCGTGGTTCGCGCCGATCTCGGCGACCACGAACGGCGGGGCGTCACCCCCAACCGCTCGGTTTCCGATCGTGACGTGTGCGCTCATTGATTCACCGCTTTTGCGCCCAGACAACCCACCACGAGTGTTGCTCGGTTGCATTGCTGCGCCAGAGGTCGACGCGTTCAATGTTCGTGACGGTGAAGCCGCTGTCGGTCACGATCGCCTCGGCGGCGTCGCGGGAGTGGAAGGTGTAGTTCATCCCGGCGTAAGTGCCCGCCCGCTCATCGAGATGAAAAGTTTCGCCGTCGATGCGTTCGCCCAGCCCGTAGAACCAGCTTTCGGGGGACCGAAAATTGACGAGCAACGCGCCGCCGACCCGCAGCATTGTGTGGAGTGCAGCGAACTCGTTTTGCATGTCCTCATTCGGGCGGAGGAAGACCACGCCGTAATCAAGTGCGATGTCGAACGTTCCGGCTGGAAACGGTTGCGACGCAATATCGGCAATCGTGAGTTCGCCCAGAACGGCACGATCACCGAGGTTCGCGCGCGCGAGCGCCGGCGCGTGATCTACCAACTCGACCCCCCAGGCGCGATACCCGAAGCGGTTCAAGACTTCGAGGTGACGTCCGGACCCGAATCCGACGTCGAGACCATTCGCGCCCGCCCGCGGAGCCTGATGGCGGGCGACGAACCGCACCACCTGTTCGTCGGGATATTGCAGCTGATTGCGGTTGAGTTCGTTGGTCCATGAATCCCGGTTCTGATCCGTGACGGTCATGAGGCGGCCTCTCGCTCGGAAGAAGTGATCTGGGTTGAACTGACGATTTGTGCCGCAACCGCCTCGGCGTGGCGGGCGGCGTCGGCAACCGTTGCGCCGCGAGTGATGACGACGCCGCGCGCCAACGCGTCGCGCGCGTCGCGGATCTCTCGCAGCTCCATACCTGGCGTCAGGCGACACGAGGCATGGAGGATCATCGGGTCGTCCGCAGGAATTTCCGGTCGCGCGCGCACGATGCCGGCGGGAGCCGGCAGGTAGCGCAAGCACACGGCATTGTGGGCCATAGGTGTGGGAGAGACGCGCTGTCCGAGCGCAAGGGCAATTCCCAGTTCGATGAAGTTGATTCCCGTGGACACCGGAACGAGGTAGTCGCTGATCGAGAGCGCTCCAGGGCGGCCCGCAACCTCAATCACGTAGGGGCGCGCGTCTGTCGCCACCACTACATCGGCATTGAGTAGGCATGCGTCGATGCCAGTCGCTTCGACTACTCGCTGGACTTCTGCGGTCACCGCCTGTTGCAACTCCATGGTGATCGGCGCCGGTGCGTCGTAGCCCATCTCCTGACGCCACGGGAGCGGCGTGAGGTGCTTGCGGCGAGCGAGGAGCAGCGTGAAGACCCCGTCCTGCACGTATCCGTCGATACCGAACTCCTGGCCGGCCACCATTTGCTCGACGAGGACAGTGGTTGCTCCAAGCGCCGCAATGCGTTCCTGCGCGGCGTCCACCGCCGCGTGATCGAGGACGACTTCGACACCTTTGCTGCCGGATCCGTACGCGGGTTTCACCACGACGGGGTAACCCACGCGCTCGGCGACGGTTGTCAGGTGCACGGCGTCGGCGAGCACCGCTTGCATCGGCCGATTCGCTCCGGCAGCTTTGCTCACTAGATGAAACCTGCGCTTGTCGACGCAGGACCACGCAGCTGAGCGAGTGATACCTGCGAATCCGAGCCCATCGTTCACCGCTCCCACGGTGGTCAAGAGACTGCCCACTGGTGCCGGAACGACGCCGATGAGATCATCGATCGATCTCGCCAGTGCCACCACGGCCGCCTCGTCCGCAATGTCGACGGAGTGGGCCTGATCGGCGATCGTCAGGCCCACCGCAGCGGGGTTGCGGTCGGTGGCGACGACACAGAATCCGAGTCCCTGGGCCGCACGTATGGCGGGCACTTGCTCGGGACCGGCGCCAATCGCGAGCAACGTCGCGCGCCGAGACGAGTCCAGCTGCGGCTGAGTCATTGGAATCGGACCGACTGCTGGTTCCACGAGGGAATCCGGTGATCGAACTGCGCATGGCCGAGTACGGCGTATCCATGGCGCAGGAGGTGATCGGTGAACTGCGCGCACACTTGCCAGAATGCGCCCTCGTCAGGGGTCATGTCGCCGCGTCGTTCAATTGTCATGAACCCGCCACGCACGTCCGGGATCGACAGCGAGCCATCGAGCACCATTTGCATCATGCAGGCGTCCATGGTCAAGCGCATGTCCCAGTCGTCGCAGTCGCCGATTGCAATCGATGCAGAGCCGCCGTCGCACGGTGAGAGACGCATCGTGTAGGTGTACGTCTCCCGCTCGTCGCGCAGGACCCAGACCACAGTCCATCCACTGGCTTCCCACGCAGTGCCGCCGAAACGCGCGTCCCAATTCGTCGTGGTCTCAGCAAGGTGCTCCGACATCGTGTGCAAGAACCGGCTTGGATCGAACGCGAAACTGTGCTCCCACGCCTCGAGTTCCGCGCAGACTGCGGCAACCTCGGGATCCTCGCGGAATGCACGAATGTCGTTGATCCACTCGGCGCGATTGGCGTGTAGCGGCGTGAGCGCATCGGGAAGTGCGCCGATCTGCATTGAAGTGCCGGGCGCGGGGGTGAGGATTCGCAAGTGTGGCGCTGCGCTGGCGGCGTACTCGCGGAATTCGGCCGGTAAGGGGCCGAACCAGCGATCGGTTTCGGGCCACCGGAAGTAGAGCAGGTCCGACGCACACGGGGTGGCCGCGGTCGCGCCCACGCTGGTGGCGAAGTGCAACGCGCGATCCATCACCTTCCGGTCCCGGAGCGCGGCGGCGTGTTCTTTCTCGACTTCGGGCATGACGAAGAATGTGGGATAGATGCTCGCTGACGCCAAGCACACGAGCGCGAGGTCGATGTCGAAGCGCGCGCGGATGCGCGCGCAGGTCGTATCCGGCAGCATGCAGTCGTTCTGGTCGAACACGTGGCCAGTTGCGTCGGAGACGACGAGGGCCGAGTCTGTGGTCGCGGGGTCGATGAAGAGCGTCACTTCGAGATCAGGTGCGAGGTGCCGCGACTCTCCGTCGTCGAGCTCGATGATGTTGTGGAAACCGTTGCGGCAAAGTTCCTGTGCCATTGCGATGTGCGCGCCGTACTTCCGGATGACGATTGGGATGTCGCGTCGGAAGTGCGCGAGTGTCCGGAGGCACCAATGGTCCGCATGGTCGTGCGAGATGTAGATCGCGTCTTGGTCGACGTACTCGTGCTCACCGACGGGATTGAGTGGGAACTGCCACAACATGTGGCCGTGGACGGGGTTGTAGTTCCACGGGTCGGTCAGGAGCCGGAATCCGGATTCGCTTGTGAACTGGAAAGAGGCATGACTGAGATACCGGACCTGCACGGGAACCTCCTCGCTCCACGTGGAATATCGGCAGTTTCTTCGGCCCGGTTAATGCACGACTGCGAATCCCACGCATCGGAGTGGTCAGGTTCCTCTGCAGTCACGGCCTGCCCATGCCGATAGCAAAGTCCTGGAGGGGAGGCGAAATGCCCAACGAGTCCGAATCGGAAGATCGCATGGCCCTGACGCGAGCCATTGCGCTGGTCGAGGCAGGCGACGACGAGGCGGCACTCGATCTCTTCGATGAACTTGCGCTGCTGGGAACCGATTCCGACGTGCGGGCCGATGCCGCCGTCGAAGCCGCCCGCATTTGCCTCGGCCGAGGCCGGACGCATGAGGCCGAAGCTTGGGTGCAGCCGTTGCGCAACGACTCAAAGCGGCGGGAACTCGTCGCGGTCCTCGAGGCGGTCGCCAACTTGCAGCGCGGCGATGCCGTGGGGGCACTGGAGCGGCTGGAGGGCACCGCTGGCGCGGACCTCCCTCGCCGGACTCGAGCGTTGGCGGACCTGGCGCAGGCCCGGGCCTTGGTGGAAACCGGCGATCCCAATGGCGCCGAGGCGGTGCTTGTCGGAGCAATCGAGCGGGACCCGTCAGCGCCCGATGGATGGTTCCTACTGTTGGACATCGTTGACGACCTGAATCGAGTGTGCACGGCCTTCGATGCGCTCGACGACGACGCCGAACTGCATGTGTTGGGAGCATTGACCGGCGACAATCCGCAGCGAGCCGACCGATTCGCCGAGGCGCTGTGGTCGCGACACCCGGGAGACGCTCGGGTGCTCGTAGCTGCCGCTCGATTCGCGCCCCTTCTGAACGATGTGCGTGCCGCGGAGTGGTCCTTGCGCTTGCGTACCGCAGGGATGCGCGATCGGTGCCCGCTCATGTCTCGTGGTCGAGACGTTCGGCTCGACGACTGGGGCCGGATTCGGGGGCTTGCAATTGCTTACGACGTGTTCGGTGACGATGACGCCCTTGTCGTCTTGGAGCATGTTGCCGCCGATGTCGAGGTTGCCGAGCTCGTCGCTGTGGTGCACTCACTCCTTGATCAGTACCCGTCTGCGGCTGCCGCATTTGTTGCGGGCGCGGCAACCAATTGCGCACGCTGTCTTGTCTTGGCGGGCGCGTTGTGTACGGCCGGACACACCGATGAAGCAACTGTGCTTGCGCGTCACGGGCTCGAACACGAATCTGCCGCAACAGTGTCGGCGGCTGAGATCCATGCGCGCGTTGCCCCTGATGTGCTCGCAATACTGGCTGGCCACGCGCAGGAAAGTGGTGACGCGGAGCTCGCCGGCGTGCTTGCCTCCTTGATAAACGGCTGAGTGATCAGCGCATCTGGTCGAGGAGTGCAAGGTCAGTTGCGATTGTCGCCAACGTCCCATCCCAGCCTGCCGCCTCGTCGAGGAACCGGAGTGACTTGGAATGGCGCCAGGGGGAGTGATCCGTGCCGAGGCTCGCAAAGCCGTGGCCGTCGGTGAGTTCCCAGGTTGGGATGCCGATTGCCGCCGCGAGCTGACTCGTCGCGTTCGAGGGCGCGATTACGAGGTCTAGCGCACCGAGGACCGCGGCGGTTTCATCGAAGTCGTCCCTGAGGTTCACGCCCGAGGGAACGACGAGTTCGACGCCAAACCGGCTTCGTGCCGCCTCGAGTTCTGCGGAACAGTCGTCGTACTGCACGTTGACGAAGCGCACCCCCGGAACGGCGAACACCTGCCCCCACTGATCCAGCCGGCTGTAGAGCCGTTTGCGGTCGCCGGTGAGTCGCATCGATCGCCACGAGAATCCGACGAGGAGTTCATCGCCCTGTGCGAGCTGACTCCGCCATCGCTTCACTCTCGCGGCGTCGGCGATGAGGTGCCGCTCGGGAGACGGGAATGCGTCGAACGAGCGCCGGAATTGCGCAGCGAGGTCGAAGGTCGAGCAGTGGTAGTCGATCGGACCCGGATCATCGGTCCCCGCTTCGCACACTTCCGCGGGCGGACGGGCGCGAACCGTTGCGTCGGGGAACGAACGGGTGAACAGTGGTACGAGGCGTGGATCGATCTCGAGGATCACTCGCTGGGCGGCATGAATCGCATCGTCGAAGACGCTCGACAACAGGATGTCGTCGCCGACGCCCTGCTCGCCCCAGACCAGGAGCGTCTTGCCGGCCAGGGGCTCGCCGCTCCACTTGGAGACGGCGCACGCTCGATTCGGTTTGCGGTCGGGGATGCCCCACGAATAGGCGTAGTCGTCCCACGCATCCGCCAGCCGGCCGGCACGGAATCGCACGGTGGCCCGGTTCAGATGGGCTTGCGCGCAGACGAGCGGTCGGGATTCATGCGCGATGATCGTGCTGCTCATCGCCTCGGCCTCTTCGAGCGCGCCGACTCGGGCAAGGTACCGGGCCAAGTTGGAGGCCGTGAGCGATCCGGGATCGGCCGCGGCAGCCCGTCGGTACGCGTCGCCGGCCGCGCCGAGTTGGTCGAGGTCGTAGTACGCGTTGGCCGCCGCAGTGAGTGCGACCGGGTCGTTCGGGTGGAGTTCGATCGCCCGTTCGAGGGCGCGTAGACCTGCGGAGGTGCGGTGTTGTTTGAGCAATCCCACGCCCAGGCCGTACCACGCGTGAGCATTGTCGGGTGCGTCACGCGTAACGCTTCGGAAGATCGCAACGGATTCGTCGAGCCCATCGCTGCTACGGAGCATCGTGCCCAGGTTGATCCGTGCGATTGGGTCCTCGGGCCGCGCGGACACGGCGCGGCGACCCTCGGAAATCGCTTCGTCGATGCAACCGAGGTGTAGCAGTGCCGCGGCACGGCCGACGAGGGCGGGCCAGTGCGACGGATCGCGCCCGAGCGCCTGGTCGTAGTGCGCCAGAGCCGCCTGGTACTCGCGTCGCGCTGCGAGTTCGTTGCCGAGCGCGCACTCCTGGTCGGAAACGGTGAGTACTTCAGGCATGGGTGTCGAAGGTGGAGGCTCGGCGGTCGGAATCAGGGCGCCGGTGCGCTCCGATCCGGCGGATCTCTTCGAACAGCGCCTCCATGCGGGCCTCGAGCACTGAGATTGCAGCGTGAGTCGCAGCCTGCGCTTCTGCGGCGCGGTCGATGAACTCGGGGGGCAACCCTGCGATGTCTTCGAGTTCGGGCATGGCCCGCAGCACAATGGGGAGTGCGTCGACTGGGCCCTGCATCAGTTCGACAAACACGTCGGATGGGGCGTCGGCCAGAACGCGCGCTTCGCGGGCCCGCGTCTCCATCGCATCCAGCAGCGCTCCCCAATCGGTGGCCGTCACGACTTCGAGACCGCCTCGTGCCATGTGTCTCGAAGGGGCTCGATGAGTGAGCGACACTCGGCGACGAGTGCAGCACTCTTGGTCATGTTCGCAGTGACAAGTTGGGTCTCGACATACGAATACACGGCACGAAGGCCCTTCGCAGGTTCCCAAGCGTCGACGTCGAGCGCGTTGTTGAGTTCGGACACAATTCGTTGTGCGTTCTGCAGATTCGAATTCGTCGCTTCGATGTCGCTCCGCTCGATCGCGGCCTCAGCTTCGGTGAGATCACGACAGAGTCGGTCGTACAGCATCGTCACCAACTGCGTCGATGGAATGGTCGCAACCGTCTCGGCGAGGTACACCTGCCGCAAGGATCGTTGGGTCATCGATGCACTCCAGTTCTGAGAACTCATGTCCTGTTGTTGTTGAGGCTCCCGAGTTGCGAAGAGATCCAAGACCCTTGGCTCCTCAATGCCCCCAATGCGGTGTCGAGCGTGGCGAACTGCGCTCGCAGACGCTTCTCACGCTCGGCCAACCGACGGGTCCAATCGGCATCGACTCGGGAAAGTGAATCGATTTCCGACTTCTTGCCGTTGATTGCGGTGGTGAGGCTGCCGCTGACCGGGTCGCTGGCCCCCAGGACGGTCTGCGTCAGGCGGTGGGCCACGCCGGGATCGAAGGTCACCGTCCCGAGATCGCCGGTTTCGGTGGTACTGATGGCGAGCGCAAAGAGCGGGAGCTCGGCATCGTTCGCGTCGAGGGCGAGCACCTGACCTCGGCCACTCGCTGTGCGGCCGGCGATGGTGCCGGCCACGTCGGTCCCGCTCACCTGTTCGAATGCGTTGGCGGTGCTGGCGATTCCCGTCTGGCCGCCATCAGCGTTGTCGGTGCGGACCGAAAACTTCTCGGTGGCGCCGAAGTTCGCGCTTCGGAGTACGAGCCGACCGCTTTCCACCGCGGCTGCCGGCGTGAGCCCGGCGCTCCCGAGTGCGGCGTTCAGTCCACTGGCAATCGACGTGAGCGACTCGCCCGCGCTGGCGGCATAGCTGATCGTCGTGCTGCCCACCTTGACGTCGATGGTCTCGGGGCCGAGGATCTGTTGGCCGGCCCCACTGAGGTCGGCCCCCTGGCGCGTCGCTTTGGCAGCTGCCGTGCTGATCACGACCGCGTAGGTACCGGCTTTCGTTCGCTCGCCGGCCGACGACAACGAAACGGATGCGTTCGTAGCACTCAGATTCGTGGTGAAGAGGCTTCTGACTGCCGCAGGGTCGGCGTTGAACTGGTCGAGGAACTTCGACTTGTCGAAGGTCAGGGTGCCGTTACGCGCGGCGCTCAGTCCGACGAGCCCAGCACTGCCAACTGCACTGGCTGCAACGGCCGAGGTGACCGAGAGCGTGATCGAAGATTGGAGCCGGCGAATGGTGCCGTCTCCGGTGAGGACCGACGCCTGTTTCTTCGTCGTGTCGTACTTGGTGAGGTCCGCGATCGCCTTGAAGAGTCGATTGGTCTCGTCAACGACCGCCTGGATCTTGGTGGCGACTGCGCTCCCGTCGGGACTCACGCTGATCGTCACCGGGTCAGTACTGGTTTTCTTCAGCAGAATCTCGACGCCGGGTATCACATCGCGCACGCGGTTCGATGAGGAGGTGACCGTGAACGCGCCTTCACCCCCTCCAACCGTGATCGAGGCGTCGGTGCCGACATCGAGCACGGTGGAACCACCCATGCCGGAGAACAGCGAGGCATCGAATGTGAGCCGCCCACTGGTCCCGCTGCTCTGGGACGCCAGTTGGAGGCGGTACGTGTCGGTTCCGACTTTGATTGCAGTAGCGGAGACGCCGGCCCCCGAGTTGTTGATGGCGCTCACGACCGCGCTCAGGGTCCCGGAACCCAGCGAGACGTTCGCCACGTTCGCCTTCCCAACCCGCAACCCGCCCGAGAATGTGCCACCGACCGAGCCCACCCCGGCGGCGGCGCTGAACGTCAGGCCGGACTGAATGTCGGTGAACTTCGTGACGGTGCCGTCCACCGCAACGATGCCGTCGGTTCCGGTGCTCGCTGCGCCGTCGACAGTCAACCCCATGTCGGAGACCGCAAGCCCGCCGGTGACTTGGATCGACGCAGCCGTGCCCTCGCGCGCGGTGGAGAGCACGAGATGGTTGCTCTCATCCAGAGTCGCCGTGAGCGCGCCGTCAGTGAGCGTCGAGAACTCCTGGGCGAGTTCATGGCGGGTATAGGTACCGGGCGCGAAGGTGAGCGTGGTGGCAACGCCATCAATGGTCACCTCCAGCGTGTCATTGGTGCCGGCTGTAATGGTCGTCGGTTCTGGAAGTGCATCGTCCGCGGTCTTGGTAGCGGCGGCTGAAGCCTGGGTCACTTCGAACGTGTGCTTGCCGCCGGCGAGGTCGATGCTGCCGCTCAACGACGCGAACCCCAATCCTGCGGCGGCGCCAATCACCAGGGTGCCCGATGCAATCACTGAGTTCATCGACGCAACCGATCCGATTGACCGCACGGAGTGGGCGGTTGCGAGCCGGTCGACCTTGAAGCTGAGGTTGCCACTCACCGCACTCGACGTGGTGGAGGCGGTAGCGATGTCGGAATCACTACTTGTAGCGGAGTACAGGTTCCAGTCGAATGGGCGGCGCAATCCGGTTGCGGCAGACCGGATGACGCCGAGCTGGTCGTTCAGTGCGTTGTATGCGTCCAATCGGTTCTGGACGGCTTTCTGTTTCTGAGCGACGAGTCGCTGGCTGTTCTTCTCGACATCCATCAACGTCGAGATCATCGAGTTGATGTCGAGTCCGGAACCCAGCCCACTGAACGAGCCACTGATCGAGGTCATGTTCTCGCTCCCAGCGCGGCACTTGGCCGCTTCACGCCGCTGCAACCAGGGGCAGAGGCGACGCTCGCCGGGCCGCCAACGCCCCGAAGGCCCGAGGTGGTGAGTCCACCCCGGGCCCGGGAATCACTTGCCGTATTGATCGGCCAACTACTTGAGAAGTTGCAGAACAGTCTGCGGAACTGCGTTGGCCTGGGAAAGCATCGCCGTGCCGGCTTGGAGCAGGATCTGGTGACGGGTGAACGACACCATCTCCCGAGCCATGTCGGTGTCCCGGATGCGGGATTCCGATGCCGTCAGGTTCTCCGTGGTCACCTGGAGGCTCGAAACCACCGACTCCAAGCGGTTCTGGTAGGCACCGAGGTTGCCCCGCTGGGTCGACACGCTCGAGATCGCCGCGTCGATCTTGGTGAGGGCCGCCGAGGCGTCGTTCACCAAGTCGAGCGCATCGATTTCGAGCACCGAGGAGGACATGGCGTCGATGCTCACCGACAGCGTGTCGCCCACGTTGGCACCCACCTGGAACGACCCGCCAGACCCGGTCTGGCTCGAGTCGGCAAGGTTGGCATCAGTGAGGAGCGTGCCCGCATTGACCACGGTGATCGCGTGGGAGCTGACCAGCTTGAAGGTCACACCGGCTTCGCTGACCGAAGAGGTGAGCTTCGTGTCGCTGTTGCCCGTTGCCTCTTCGATGGCCGAGTTCACGGCACTCACAACGCTGGCAGCCGACTCGTAGGTCCCGGTCGCAACCGTGATCGAGTAGTCGGTTCCTCCGATGGTGAGGGTGAACGTGCCGGTGGCCACGGTCGTGTCAGTGAACGCGTACGCGGTACCCGCTGACTCGTACTTCACGCCGAACGTTCCGTCGAGCAGCGCCTGCGAACCGAACTTCGTCCGAGCCGAGATGCGGTCGATTTCGGCGGTGAGCTGGTCCACCTCGGACTGAGCCGCAGTCCGAGCATCGGGGTCGTTCGAGCCCGTGTTCGAAGCTTGCACGGCCAGGTCACGGACCCGCTGGAGCATCGTGTGCACTTCCTGAAGTGCACCTTCTGCCGTTTGCACCACGCTGATGCCGTCCTGAGCATTGCGGGTGGCCTGGGTGAGACCCGAGATCTGCGCCCGCAGTCCCTGGCTGATCACCAAGCCGGCCGCGTCGTCGGCCGCCCGGTTGATCCGGTAACCCGAGGACAACTTCTCGAGGCCTTTGCCCATTGCGTTGTTGGTGGCGGACAGGTTTCGGTAGGCGTTGAACGCCATGATGTTTTGGTTGATGCGCATTTCTCAGATCCTCCATGATCCGATTTCAAACTGATTTCCGTCCTGGAAACCATCAACCCATTGGGATTGACGACGTCGTATCGGCGGGGCCGCACCCCGCCTGAGGGAAACCGTAGAAATGTGAGTGCGGCGGGCTCGGAAGCCCGCCGCACTCGTCGCAACCCCTACTCCGGTCCCGGCTGTACCGGGTTCCCCGCACCGATTTCGTTACTGGCCGGCGGCGAGCTTCGCTTGTTGATGGGCCACTTTCTCGTGCACCGACGCCGGGTCCGAGTCCACCCGCGAGCGGTAGTCGGACGCGTTCGCGATCTGGGCGTAGTACGCCGCCTTCCGGCGTGCCACCCGGCCGGTCGGCCGCGCTTCGGGTGCGAGCTGTTCGGGGTCGAGCTGCGAGGTGATGCCGTCCTTCAAGAGGATCAGCGCCTCGGCCCGCAGCTGCGACACGCGCGATTCGCTCACGCCGAGCTCGTTCGCCAGGTCCTGCATCGAGCGCTCTTCGAAGAAGTAGCCGACGACAACGCGCTGCAACCGTTCTGGAAGTGCAGCCACCGCGTCGGTGAGATAGGAGCGACGTTCACGCGCCACCATCTCTTCTTCGGGGCTCGAGCCGTCGTCGATGAGGAACGCCTCGGCGCTCCCTTCGATCACGAGCGACTCGTAGTTGAGAACCGTGGCCCGGTGCACGTCCTCGACCAACTTCTCGACGGTGCCCTTGTCGACCTTCATCGCCGCAGCAAGTTCCGTTGGCGTGGGTTGGCGACCGAGTTTGGTCATCAACTCCTCGGTGGCCTTCTGCATGCCCCGTGCCCGCGCCCGCACGCTGCGGCTCGCCCAGTCGCGCCCGCGCAGCTCATCGAGCAGTGCGCCGCGAATCCGCGTGGCCGCGAACCGGTCGAAGGCTATGCCCCGATCCGGGTCGAACGACCGCGCCGCTTGGGCCAGTCCCAGCATCCCAGCCGAAACGAGATCGCTTCTCGTCACGTGGGCCGGAATCCGGTGGGCCAGTTCGGCAACGGCGTAGTGCACGAGGGGGAGGTGGGCGCGCACGAGCGCCTCCTCGGAAACACGGTCCCCCCGGACATCACGTGTTGTGGTTGATTCCCCGCTCTTTCTCACGTTCAGTGGTTTCGGCGGATGACCGGGGGTTCCTAGATCGGGCGTTGGGATGATTTCAACGGTGTAATTCTCATCCTCCCGGTTGATACGCGCCGCGAAGGCGCCGATAGTCGAGACGGGTCGCCCGGGCGGGGGCGTCCTTGGGCGTGGCCCACTGGTAACGGAGGCAGGGTGAACGAATCAGCACCGCGGGCGGTCATCGTCGACGACGTCCCGCTGCTGCGCATCGGGGTGCGCGCGGTCCTCGAGCCCATGGGCATCGGGGTCGCGGCCGAAGCCGGCACCGGGCGCGATGTCCCGCGCCTCATCGCCGAAGTGGGAGCTGCCCTACTGATCGTGGGATCCGTTTCCGACGTCCCCACCGTCGAACTCGTCCGCCGCGTGCGCGACACCGCGCCCGAATGCTGTGTCGTAGGCCTCCTTCCGCGCACCCGGCGCGACGAACTCTCGAGCCTGCTTGGCCTCGATGTCGACGCGCTTGTGGTGCGGGGAATCCCCGCCGACGAGCTGTCACTCTCCATCGAACGGGCCATGAAAGGCGAGCGGGTGGTGTCGCCGTTGCTGCTCACTGCGCTCGTGGGCGCCGTCACCCCCACCACTGAGGTGGCCGAACCCGACCCCGAGGAGCCCGTGCTCACCTCGCGTGAACGCGAGGTCCTCGCGCTGCTGGCCGAAGGGCGCTCGAACCGCGAGATCGCCAGCACGCTCTACGTGACCCTGGCCACGGTGAAGACCCACTTGGCCCACATCTACGCCAAGTTGGGCGCGCGGAACCGCAACGAGGCGTTGGGCCGGGCCGTGAGCCTGGGACTCCTCGCGTGATTTTTCTCCTCATCCCTTGACTCATCCCGCGACCCGCCGATGGAACCTGCGAGCAGGGAGTCGAGGTGCCCAATGGGCCTGAGTGATGTCTCGAACATCTTGTGGCGCGAACGCCAGCTCATGGAGCTGTTGTTGTTCAAGCTCGAAGAGGAGCACCTAGTGCTCGCGTCCGGTCGCGAGCGCTGGCTGCACCACGCGACGCGCGAAGTCGAAACGGTGCTCGCCGAGATCAAGCGCGTCGAACTCGATCGCTCGGTCGCCGTCGAAGCTGCCGCGCAGGAACTTGGCCTCGGCAGCGCGCCCACGCTCAAAGATCTTGCCGAACACGCCACCGGACCATGGGGGCGCATCTTCGGTGAACACCGCACCGCGTTGCTCGAACTGGCGAGCGAAGTGGATGCGATGGCTGGTGCCAACCGAGAGCTCCTCGCTCGCGGTGAGCAAGCGGCCCGTGAAGCACTCGTAACCCTGGGGGAGGTCGACGGATCGGCCACTACATACACCCCGAACGGATTCAGCAGGGAGGGAATCGGCCGAGTCGGCCTCGTCAACGAGGCCATCTGAGTGAGCGACTTCAACGGTCTCCGCGTTGCGTTGTCCGGGCTGCTTGCGCAACGGCGCGGGCTCGAAGTCACGAGCCACAACATCGCGAACGCTCGGACTCCGGGATACTCGCGACAGTCCCTCGACCTGCGTTCAGTGTCGGGATCAACGGTCCCCGCGTTCTTCAGCAAGTTTCCCGGGGGCGGGTTCGGCGTGCGCGTCGAGGACGTGGTGCGTGCCCGCGACATGTTCCTCGAGACACGTTCCTACGACGAGCACGGCGAGAATGCGCTCCTCACTGCGCAGAAGGCAGCGCTCGGCCAGATCGAGTTGCTCTTCGGCGAGCCCAGCGATAGCGGGATCCAACACCAGCTGAGTGACTTTTGGGCCGGATGGGACGACCTTGCCAACGACCCGGGCAATTCCGCGGTTCGGAGCCAGTTGGTGCAGCGTGGCGCAACGGTTGCCGGTTCCATTCAGAAGGCTGCCAGTCAGATCGGCGCTCTCAGGGACGGCGCGATCGAGCAGATGACCACCGTCATCTCGCAGGTCAACGTTTTGACCAAGAGCATCGCCCAGCTCAACCAAGCTATCCAGGATTCCTCGGTCAGCGGCTTCGAACACAACGACTTGTTGGACCAACGCGACCAAGCCATTGCGAAACTTGGTGAGTTGGTGAAGATCTCCATCCGGCCGGCGGACAACGAGATGGTGAACGTCTTCACCGACGGTGGGAACCTCGTGTCCGAGGGCATGTACGACACGTTGAAGATCGACGCGTCCGACATGAACATCGCCGTGCGCTTCGGCAAGGACAGCCTGGTGAGTAATCAGACCACTGGACAGCTCGGCGGTCTGCTCCTTGTCACGAATGGCATCTTCCCGCAGTACGGAACGCTGCTCGACGGGGTTGCTGCGTCACTGCGCGACCAGGTGAATGCCCTGCACGGGTACAACGGCGGCTCGCTCGTGAGTGCAATTCCGGTGAGCGCGCAGGACCAGACAGGAGCGACCTTGTCGTTCAAGGTTCGCAGTGACGGGGGTGCTTGGGCCACGGTGGACGTGACCGGCGACGATTGGAGCGGCGACGACGGGGCGAGCACCCTCGAGGCCACGCTCAACAATCAACTGTCGGGCGCCGGCGCATCGGTGGCGGCCACCGTCACCGGGGGAAACGGGACGCCGTTGCAGGTCACCTTCGCGTCGATCCCCAGTGGCGGAGTGGTCGAGGCCACCGAGGTGGGGAAGGCGCCGAGTCAGAACGCCGGGTACGGATTGTTCATGGCCGACGTGCCGTTGGGCTCCGACCGCATCGGTGGCCGCGCCTTCTTCGTGGGAACGAGCGCGGCCACCCTGGCGGTTGATTCCAGCCTGGCGGCCAACCCGAGCCGCATTGCGGCTAGTCGCGCCACCGGCTCCGCCCTTGATGCCTCAGTTGCCCTGCAGTTTGCTCGACTCGGAGAGGGCGCAACGAGCCCCGACACCAGTTATCGCTCGTTCATCGCCGGACTCGGCGTGGACACCCAAACGGCAGCTCGGCGGCTCGACATCCAGAGCGCATCCATGGGGAACACCGATCAAGCGCGTGATGCTGCGGCCGGCGTGAACATCGACGAGGAAATGGTGTCGATGGTGCAGTACCAGCAGGCGTACCAAGCGTCGGCCCGAATGATGAACGCGATCAACGAAGCACTGCAGACCCTCCTCGACCTGGCCGGTCGATAAGGAAACCGGGAGCACCGCATGACGGTCAGTCGAATCACGCAGAGCAGCATGGGCAAGCAGGTGGTCGACAACCTGACGTCGAGCCTGACGCGCCTGCAGAAGATCCAGGACCAGCTGTCGTCCGGAAAGCGCATCGGGCGTCCCTCCGACGAGCCGGCGGGCGCAGTCCTGTCATTGCGCCTGCGCTCGAGTCTCGACCGCAATGCCCAATACGCACGCAATCTCACTGATGGCAAGGGCTGGCTCGATCTTGCGGATTCGAGCATTCAGTCCGCGTCAAACCAGCTCACCCGGGCGCGCGACCTGTTGGTGCAGGGCATCAGTTCCGGCAGTATTAGTTCGCGGAACGCGTTGTCCGGCGAGGTCGTACAGATTCGAAACGGGTTGGTACAGGTGGCGAACACCCGCTTCCAGGACCGGCCGATCTTCGCCGGAACCGCCGGAACCGCAACTGCCTACGACGCCAGCGGCGCGTACGTCGGCGATTCCGGGTCCATCGAGCGGAACGTGGCGCCCGGCATCACGGTACGCGTGAACGCCGATGCGTCTGCGGTGTTCGGTTCGGGGGCGAACAGCGTGTTCACGCTGCTCGGCCAGGCCGCGACCCACCTGGCTGCGGGCGATACGGCAGCGCTGCAGTCGGACCTTGCCGCCGTCGACACTGCGCTCGGTCGCATGAACAGTGCGCTGAGCGACGTGGGCGCACGAGCCAACCGGCTCGAATCGCTGCAATCCCAGAACCAATCCGACGAAGTGAACCTGAAGTCGACGCTGTCGGAAACCGAAGACGTCGACATCACCAAGACAATCATGGACCTGCAATTGCAACAGAACGCGTACCAAGCGGCGCTCGGAGCAACCGCACGCGTCATCCAACCGTCACTGATCGACTTCCTCCGGTAGGAGAGCGCCACCATGATGACCGAAACCGCAGACATCAAGACCATCTCGTTCAGTGCTGGTCTTCCTGGCTTCCCGGAGGCGCAGCGCTTCGAGATGCGCCAGTGGGGCGACGGCAACGCCGACAACCCGTTCTGGTTGCTCGAGTCGCTTGAGGTCGACGGACTCGCATTCGTGGTCACCACGCCGTGGGCCTTCTACCCCGAGTACGACTTCGAACTCGACGACGTGACCGCCCGCCGAATCGGCCTGCGGTCGCCTGGCGACGTCGTGGTGCTCGCCATCGTCACGGTGGGTGAACGGGCCGAGGACTCGTCGATCAACCTGCTCGGGCCGGTGGTCGTCAATAGGCACACCGGTGACGCCGCCCAAGTGGTGTTGTCCGAGCTCGCCTACGACGTGAACGCACCGCTCGTCCGTTCGTAAGCAAATCGCAGAGGGTCGCGCGACCGGCGACTCGGCAGTCGTACACTGCCGTTCGCTGCGTCGCACAGGGAAGAAGTCGACGCACAACAGGGAGGGGACTCGATGCTCGTGCTGACCCGCCGGGCGAACCAGAGCATCATGATCGGGAACGACATTGTCGTGACCGTGCTCGAAGTTCGCGGGGACCAGGTCCGACTCGGCATCAAGGCGCCGCGCGAAGTCGATGTGCACCGCGAAGAGGTGTTCGCCGCCCTGCAAGCCGCGAACCGTCAGGCGGCTTCGCCGTCCGAAGAAGCGATGCGAAACCTCGGCAAGATCGCGCCACCCAAGCCGAAGGAATAGCGCCCGCGCCGCGGCTGCGTTCGATCAGCGCAGTTGGGGCACCACGTCGCGGATGAAGGTCTGCAGCGTTTCCGGTTGACCAAAGTCCGAGAACTGCAGGATCCAGCCCTCGACGCCCAACTCGGCGTCACGCTGTAACGCGTCGACGATTTCGCGTGCTGATCCAGTGACGAGTCCGCCCCAGCCGGCATAGCGCTTGTGCGCCGTGGCCACGACGTCGTCTCGGGCGGTGGGGTCGATGACCAATCCGATCGGGCGTTGCACCGAGATGCGTGCCGGCGCGGCCAGCGGTGCAAGATCGGCGAGCTGATCGGCGGCGTAACACGGGCAGTTCCACCAGTCTGCGTACTCGCGCACCAGCGGCATCGTGAGCTGCGGGCCGGCCCCGCCGATGTGGAGTGGCACCGGTTGTTGCACGGGCACGGGGCGACCGATCGCATTGCTCAACGTGAAGAACTCGCCGTGGTGGTCGAAGCGCTCACCGGCGCACATGGCGCGAATGATCTGCACGCTCTCGCGCATGCGCGCCGCACGCGTGGCATTCGACTCGTCGGGGTAGCCGTACATGGTGAGCTCCTGGGGCACCGAACCCCACCCGAGCCCTAGTTCCAAGCGACCGTTCGAGATCTGGTCGACGGTCGCCACCATCTTGGCGAGCAACGCCGGGTGGCGGAACGGATCCGCAGTGACCAGATGGCCGATACGAATGGTTGCGGTGCGGGCCGTGAGTGCGGCCGCGAGTGTCCACCCTTCGAGCGTGTCGAACTCGGGCGCCGCCGGTGCCGCCAGGTGGTCCATCAACCACACCGAGTCGAACCCGGCGGATTCCGCCGCGAGGGTGCGCTCGACGATCGTGTCGAACTGCATTCGCAGCTGGGGGAGATACACGCCGAACCACATGTCAGCCCGCGATCGTGGCGCCGCCATCGACCACCACTTGGGCGCCGGTGACGTGGGACGCGCCGTCGGAAAGCAGGAACGCAATCACCGAGGCGAGCTCTTCGGGTTGGGCCGCTTTGCCGAGCGGCACCTTTCCTTTCATGGCCGCCACCACTTCCGGTGAGGAGAACACACCCATGGTCATCGGCGTGTCGGTGCCGCCGGGGCACACACAATTCACTCGCACGCCCTTGGGCCCGTACTGCACTGCGGCCAACCGAGTGAGCGCGTCGACGCCGCCCTTGCTCGCGGTGTATCCGGGGCCCATGGCGTTCCCGCGTAACGCGCCGGTGGATGCGACCGTCACTGCCGCGCCGCCGCCGTGATCAACGATGTAGGGAAGTGCGTACTTCAGGGCGAGGAAGGTGCCCACCAAGTTCACGTTCACCACTTCCATGAACCCGTCGAGGGAGATCTCGGCAAGGGGACCCATGTCGTGAGCGCCGAAGATTCCTGCGCTCGTGACGACGCCGTCGAGGTGCCCGAGTTCGCTGTGCGCCCGCGCCATCGCGCTGTGCATTGCGTCGTTGTCGGTGACATCGGCCCCGCACGGAACGGCTGTTCCGCCCGTTGCCAGCACTTCCTCCGCGACTGCATCGGCGTTGGCGCGATCGATCAGTGCCACCCGTGCACCGTGCATTGCACACTCGAGCGCAGTGGCGCGACCGATACCGCTCCCCGCGCCAGTGATGACGATCGAACGGCCATCGAGCTGCATGCGGCGACGTTACCCTGGCGCGCACGCCACGTTGATCGGAGCACCATGACCGTTCCTGCTGCACTCGCCGACCCCGCCCTCGCGATGCACAGCGTGGCGGGCAAGACGATCATCGTGACGGGCTCCGGGCGCGGCGTGGGGCGCGGGATGGCCGTCCACCTCGGCAAGTGTGGCGCCAACATCGTGCTGGCCGAGTGGAAGCAAGATCTGCTCGATGGTGTGGTGGGCGAACTCGAGGCCATCGGCGTGCCCACACTCGGAGTGCTCACCAACATCATGGAACGCGACCAGATCGACGCATTGGTTGCGCACACCCTTGATCGTTTCGGTCGCGTCGACGGCATCATCAACAACGCGCAGACGTTCCGGCCCCAAGCACCGATGGCCACAGTGGACGCCAACGACTTCGACACCTTCTACAAGTCCGGTGTCATCGGCACGTTGTGGGCCATGCAAGCGGTGTACCCACACATGAAGGAACAGGGGTGGGGTCGCATCGTGAACTTTGCGTCGTCGATGGGGATCACCGGCGGAAAGGACTTCGGCGCCTACAACGCGTCGAAGGAGGCGATTCGGGGCATCACCCGCACCGCGGCGCGCGAATGGGCGGCCGACGGCATCATCGTGAACGCGATTGCGCCGGCTGCCGCCGACCACCACGGCGAGGCCGGCAAGCACAGCGAGGGCTACAAGCAGTTCATGTTCCTCTCGCCGATGGGCCGTCAAGGTGATCCCGAGCTCGACATGGGTGCGCTCGCACACTTCCTGTGCACCGACGCCTGCCGGTTCATCACCGGTCACACCTTCATGGCCGACGGCGGCGCGTTCATGTGGGCGTGAGCGGGTGACCGGGGAGGACAGGCTGCACGCTGACGGCTACCGCTTCACTGCGGGCGTCCGCACCGTCGACGCCGACTTCGACTCGCAAGGTCACGTGAACAACGTGGCGATCGCGCGGTGGTTGAACCAACACCGCATTCGCTATGTGGACCGGGCGCTGTCGCCCCATTGGCCCGATCACCTGCGCGAGACGGGCAAGGTGGTGGTGGCCAAGGAAGTGCACATCAACTATGAGTCCGAAGGCCTGCCGGGGGAATCGTTCGTGTGCGGGACGCGGGTGGCGCACCATCGCGGCAAGGCCGCCATTGTCGAGCAGCGCATCGTGGAGGTCGCAACGGGTCGCGCGGTGGCGCGGGCGTGGATCGTTCAGCTCTGCGCGCAGGGCGGGAAGGCCGTGGCGTACCCCGACTGGTACTGGGACCTCGTCGAAGCGTGGGAACAGCGCACCATCCCCGACGAAGGGTCCGCGCCCCGCACCCCCTGGGGCCCCTAACCCGGGGGCGTTTCTCACTGTCATATATGCGGTTCAGAAACGCCTCTAGGGGTGAGGGCGTTGGTGAGCCAGGTGATCGAGCGGGTGACGGCCGATTCGTAGCCTTCGTCGTCGATGGCGGGGCCGATGAGCTCCAGGTCGAACACGCCTGTGTAACCCGCGTCCAGCACCTCGCCAATGAGCCGTCCCAACGGAACGTCGCCGTCACCGGGCACCAGCCGATTGGGCGTGTTCAACGTGCCGATGCGAAAGTCGCTCACCTGCACCAACCGCATCACATCCACCGCATCACGGATGGTTGCCGCCACATTGCGTTCGGCCCAACATGCGTTCAGCTCCACGCACACGCCGGTTCCCAGCCGACGGGCCAGGTCGACGTCGTCGCGCAGCGTGTGCACGAAGCCCACGTCGACGCGCAACGGATTGGTGTGCTCGATCGCAAAGGGCACGCCGATCAACCGGGCGCGTTCGAGGATGGGTGCGATGGCGCGCTCCAGGTTGTCGGCGGCTTCCTCCCACGTGAGCGCGCCCGCAGGACCAGTGGTGAACACGATGGTCTCGGCCTGCAACGCCTCGGCCGCGTCGAGCGCGCGGTCGAGGCGCGCCCGCTGGATGGGCCATTGCGTCGGATCGTCGAGATGGAACGGGCCCAAGCCAATGAGGTTCGTGGCGCGTATGCCGTGCTCCTGCACCCGTCGCACGCCGTCGTCCCAGCCAAATGCTTCGAGCTTGGCGACCGACACTCCCACGTTCGTGATGCCAGCGGCGGTGTAGAACTCGAGGTCGCGCGCCAGGTCCCATCGGAACGAACTGATTGCGCTCACCGAGACGCGGTCGTGCACGTCAGCTCCCGGGTGCTGCGTCGTGGTCGATCAACCAATCGATGATGCGCCCGGTCACTTCGATGCGCGCGTGACGCCCGGCCACCAGATCGTCGTGGCCGTAGTCGTGCGCAAAGCCGTGCTCCTTGCCAACCTTGATGAACGTCTTGTCTGCGGACCCCAGTGCGGCGAACGTGCGCTCCACGCTGGCGGGCGGTCGTTGCTTGTCGAAGGCTGCCACCATCACGAGCACCGGAATGGTGAACTCGTCCGCCCGATCGCTCCACACCACGGAGCAGTCGCGGGAGCGCATCGTGTCGTGTTCCACCCAGTCCTTGTACTGGTCGACGGCCTCACTCGCTTCATCCGGTACGCCGTTGCGGAAGTAGCGGCCGGTCACGAACCAGTCGGTGTTGTCGACGCGGAAGCTGCTGTCGATGTACTCCGACTCCTGCGCGGCGAGGATGGGGCCCACCTCTTTCACCATCGAGAACCGGTAGCGCGTGCCGTCGCGTTCGGGCAGGGGAGTGGTGACGCCGGGGATTTCGGCTTCGGGTACTGCCCACATCGGCGAGCCCATGGTGACGGCCGCGGCGATGGGCGCAAGCTGCGAGATGGCGATGGCGTAGGCCGCGATCCCGCTCTCTTCCATGCCGACCCACAGCACGGCGGGCGCGCCCGTGATCTCACGCACCTTCGCCACCGCCGCAGGAGCATCGCGGAACACGAAGTCGTCGAAGCACCACTGCAACGATTCGTCGGCACCGTTGTCGGGCCAGCTGTCGCCGCGTCCGCGCCAGTCGAGAGACCACGTGTCGAAGCCGGCACGCGCGAGTGCGCCCGCCATCGACGTCTCCTCGGACAGGTCGAAGATCCAGCTGCTCCCGGCGAATCCGTGACCCAACACAATCGGCAGGCTGCGGGTCCCGTGGGGCAGGTACCGCCGCAACGAGATGTTCCAGCCGTCTTGGGTGCGCGCGAAGTGTTGCTCGTCTTCACGCGTCGACCACTGCAAGGCAGCTTCGAACTCGTCGGTGTCGGGGGCCGGGTTCGTCATCGGTCTCTCACTGCTCCACGGGCGATGGAACCGCCGCCGTCAAGAGGAATGTTCGCGCCGGTGAGCCATTCGGACTCACGTGACGCCAGATACAGCGCGCAATACGCCACGTCGTCGGCGGTACCGAGACGGCTGAGATGCATGGCTTCGTATCGCGCGCGACGTTCGGAATCGAGGTCGGCGTCGCGAACGTCGTTGAGGACGTATCCCGGCGAGATCGTGTTGCAACGGATGTTGTCGGGCGCGTAGTCGACTGCGATGGATCGGGTCAGCGCGTTCATGCCGCCCTTCGACGCGGTGTACGCCGCCAGGCCGGAGCTTGCGCGCTCGCCGGCGCGCGACGAGATGTTGATGATGGACCCGTACCCCGCCCGTTGCATTTCGGGTATAGCTGCACGCGCACACCACAACGGCGCGGTCAGGTTGACCCGGAGTTCGTGGTCCCAGTCCTCGGTGTGTACGTCGGCGGCGGCGCCCCCGCGGCCACCGGCCACGGCGTTGTTCACCAACACGGTGCACGCCCCGAAGTGCTCGAGCGCGGTGTCGACCAGTCGGTCGGCGGCGGACTCGTCGGTGAGGTCGGCCGCCACGAACACCGCCCGGCCACCGTCGGCGGTGATGTCGTGGACCACGGCGTTGCCGCGCAGGTCGTCGCGGCCGGTTACCACCACGGCTGCCCCTTCGCCCCCGAATCGACGGGCGATGGCCTTGCCGATTCCGCTGGTGGAGCCGGTGACGATCGCTACTTCGCCCTCGAGCCGCACCTCGACCTCCCCGCCGTCACTGTTCCGACCGGTCACGGTATCGGTCGTCGGCCCCGACGGGGGCCGCTTGCGTCCAGATACGGGTCCCGCAGCTGGCACACTTTTCCTCGCATGGACGTCCGAACCCTCAACAACCTCTTCGGCCTGCTGGCGGTTGCCGCGATGGCGGTTGCGGCCGTCGCGTGGGTGGGCGTGCTCGCAGTTCGGCGCAACCAGGCATTGCGCGAGCGTCTGCAAGTGGATCTTGGTTCGAACCTGCGCTGGCTCGCGTTCGTCATCGCAACGGTCACCACCATCGGGAGCCTCTATTACTCCGAAGTCCGCGGGTTCCTGCCGTGCGAACTGTGTTGGCTTCAACGCGACTTGATGTACCCGTTGGTGGTCGTGCTCTTCGTGGGCACGCTGCGTCGTGATCGTGGGCTCGGTTGGTACGTGCTGCCGTTCGCCGTGATCGGCCCGCTCGTGTCGTCGTATCACCTTCTCGTCGAGAACGTGTCGTGGTTCAAAGAGGGGTCCACGTGCAGCCTCTCGTGCGCCGAGCCTCCGATCCGAGTGCTGTTCCACTTCGTGTCGCTTGCGTTCATGGCGCTGAGCGCGTTCCTTGCGATCGGTGGCCTCGTGGCGCTCGATGCCGTGCTGCATCGCGGCGACGAGTCCCGGATTGATCGTCGGGGCGGTTCGGTCCCGTTGCGGGCGGTGGCACTGGTTGCCGTGCTGGTGCCGTTCGCAATCGGACTGTTCCAGACGCAGGTGCAGAACGAGTACCTGGCTGACCAGCTCTGGTACCCCCGGGTGGCGGTCTACCCGTTGGTGTTCCTCATCGCGGTGGCCCTTGCTCGACGGGCGCGCGACCTCGCGTGGTACTCGCTTCCCTTCGTCGCAGTTGCGTTGATCCTGTTGGCCCGGTATTTCGCGGCCCCGCCGGCGGTGGCCGATCCCACGGGTTGGTGGGCTGCGGTTGCCGCCGCAGGTGCGGCGGTGGCCGGGGTGGCCTTGGTGCTCGACAGCCGAGCCGGGGGCGCGGCCAGTGAACCCGACGCAAGCGGTAAGAATGGAGATTCGGTGCGAGCCGATCTGGAGGTCTCTCGATGAGTACGAGTCGTCAGCAGCAGCGTCACGCGCCGCCCAAGCGGTCCAACTCCACCACGTGGATCTGGATTGCGGTGGGCGCAGTGGTGGTGGTTCTCGGCGTCGGTGCCATCGTCTTGTCGCGCAACAGCTCGCCGGCGTCGGCCAAGGAAATCGGCTCCACCGTGAAGGTGACTGGCACCGAACTTCCGCTGTCTCCCGAGGCCACGAAGGACAACCCGAACCCGCCCGACCCGGCCATCGGGATGACCGCCCCCAAGGTGACTGGCGTGGCGCCCAACGGGAAAGCCGTCACGCTCGGCCCCGACGGCAAGCCCACACTGCTGCTGTTGGTCACGCACTGGTGCCCGCACTGTCAGGCCGAGATCCCCCGGATCAAGGAGTACCAGGACGAAGGGCTGTTCAACGGCGTCGAGGTCCAGGTTCTCTCCACCGCCCAGAACGACGCCCGCACGAACTGGCCGCCGTCGTCGTGGCTCTCGTCGAAAGGCCCCGAAGCGGTGGTGCTCTCCGATGACGCCGACGGCGGAGCGGCCAAGGCCTACGGGCTGCGGGGCTTCCCCACGATCATCGCCATCGACAAGGACGGCAAGGTCGTGGCGCGCACGTCGGGCGAACAGACCAAGGCCCAGGTGCAGAAGCTGCTCAATGCGGCGCGTACCGGCCAGCCGCTTGCGACCGAGTCATCGGGAGCGTCCTCGGCGGCGAAGTGACCGACAGCGCGGTGCGGGAACTTCCCATGTTCCCGTTGGGGAGCGTGCTGTTCCCGCTTGCGGTGCTCCCACTCCATGTTTTCGAGCCGCGCTACGTGGCGTTGGTCGAGCGCATCCTGCTGGGTGATCTCCCTCCCGAGTTCGGCACGGTGCTCATCGAGCGCGGCAGTGAGGTTGGTGGTGGCGATGTGCGGTTTGACGTCGGCACCGTGATGCGGGTTGGTTCGATGGCCTGGGTTCCACCCGATCGGTACGTGCTCGAGACGGTGGGCGTCGAGCGAGTGCGCGTCGTGGAGTGGTTGCCCGACGCACCGTTTCCCCGGGCGCGAGTCGAGGCGCGTCTCGATCACGTGGGCCCCGACGCGGTCGGTGCGCGCGACGCCGCCGAGTTCGCGCTGCGGCAGTTCCTTGCGTTCGCAGCCGATCTGGGAGTAGCGGTCGATCCCGATGTGCCGATCGGCGATGATCCCGCGCGTGCGTCGTTCGAGATTGCGGCATTCGCGCCGGTGAGCGCGCTCGATGCTCAAGCGGTGCTCGAGCTCGACGATGTTGGGCAACGATGCTGGCGACTCGCCCAGTTGATCGATGAGCAACGCGAGCTGGCCGAGGCGCAGCGCGCCTCGGACCGGGGGGATCCACCCGACGACTAGGGTCGGAATCGTGGACGACGAACACTTCCGGGAGCGACTGAACAACGAGCGCGAGCGCGTCGAGGGCCTCATCGGTGGGCTCCGGCACGAACTCGGTGACGGCACCGGCGCCGAATCCTCCGACGAGCTCACCGATCAGCCGCAGCACCCCGCAGACCAAGCCTCCGACACCTTCGAGCGAGAGAAGGACCTCTCGATCCTCGAGGGTCTCGAGCGTGAACTCGCCGAGATCGAAGCGGCGCTTGCCCGGATCGACGACGGCACCTATGGCATCGACCAAGAGACCGGCGCACCCATCGATCCCGAACGTCTCGAAGCGGAGCCCACTGCTCGCACCAACGTCGGGTCGCCGAGCGCGGGCGAACTGGCATGAAGTTCGGCCTCGACCGCATTGGAGTGTGGAGTGAGGCGCGTCAGTTCGCAGTCGACGGCGACCGCTCCATCGCCTACGCGAAGGCCACCAACGATCCGGTCCCTGCGCACCTCGATGGCACGTATGCGCCGCCGGTGTTCGCAGTGGTTCCCATCTGGCAGTCGATCACGGACGCGCTCGGCGGGGTCACGCCGCCGGAGGCGCTGCCACACGTCGTGCACGGCGAGCAGGACATGTGGTTCACGCGTCCGCTGCGTCCTGGCGAAACCGTTACTACTCGTGGCGTCACCACCGGCGTGCATGCCAAGTCGTCCGGCACCACGGTCTCGGCGAAGCTCGAAACGCGCGATGCAAACGGCGACCTGGTCAACGAGCAGTGGAACGTGTCGTTCTTCCGTGGAGTGATCGCCGACGAAAGTATTGGCGAAGCCGCGCCGTCCCACCACGTCGACGTCGATGGCGCGCCGGCGGCGCAAGTGCGCGCCCAGGTCGACGAAGACCAGACGTTTCGATACGCCGACGCCTCGGGCGACCGCATGCCGATCCACCTCGATGACGAGTTCGCTCGCAACGTGGGACTGCCCGGCATCATCGTGCACGGTCTCTGCACGATGGCGTTCACCAGCTGGGCCGTTCTCACTGAGTTCGGCGGTGCTGACCCCACGCGGCTCGCCCGGCTGGCCGTGCGGTTCTCCCAACCCGTGTTGCCGGGTCAGCTGATCACCACCAGCCTCTGGGACGCGGGCACCGACTCGGGTGACCAGGCGGTGGCCTTCTCCACTACCAACCCCGAAGGGAACCTGGTGGTCAAGGACGGCCTGGCGCTCATCCGGCCCTCGGCCTGAGCCCGCCTGCGGTCGGCGCCCACCTCCTGGCGTCGGCGCATTCGGGCAGTACGCTTGGCGCTCTCATGACCGAACATCGCCGCCGCATCGACCGGATTCTCGAGCCCGAGTACATCGCCCGGGTCGACACGCGCTCGGAAGAAGAGCTGCGTGCCATGCACCACGAGTGCACCGAACTCGAGACCGAGGTCTCGTACGTTCGCCGGCTCGCGCAGGCGCGTATCGACATCCTCCAGGCCGAGATCGAGCGTCGGGCCGCCGGCGGATCCTTGGGCGACCTCATCGCAGCGCTGCCGCAGATCCTTGCGGGCGACGATGGGCGGCCCGCCCCGGCGTCCACGCACCTGCCGCAGCACTTCGCGCCGCGCGGTGACATTGAATGGAACCGTGGGCTCGAGCGACTGGTCAACGACTCCACGCTCGTGAACCTGCCCAGCCTGAGCGACGAAGAGCTGAACCACACGCTCGAACAGTTGCGTCAGTTCGAGAACGAAACGTCCACGGCGCGCAAAGCGTTGCACGGTGTGCTCGACGTCGTCGATCACGAACTGGCCGCGCGCGCTGCGGTGGAGCAGCGGTAGTCCTCGTGGCACCGGGAGCGGATCGACTTCCCGACGTCGGCGCATTCATTCGCGACCGTCGGCGCGATCTTCAGCTCAGTTTGCGCAAGGTCAGCGAGCTGGCCGGCGTATCGAACCCGTACCTCAGCCAGATCGAACGCGGCGTACGAAAGCCCAGCGCCGAGATCCTCCACGCGCTGTCGCACGCGCTGCAGGTTTCGGCCGAGACGCTGTACGTGAAAGCGGGGTTCCTCGACGAGCCCGGCGACCACCCGAGCGTGCAGGCCGCCGTGCTCGCCGATCCCAGCATCAGCGACGCGCACCGCCGCATGCTCTTGGACCTATACCACACGTTCCAGCGCGAGCATGCCGCCGCCGCCGCCGCCGCCGCCGCCGCCGCCGCCGCCGGCGCCGCCGGCGCCGACGAACCCGCTACCGATCGGGCCGAATCCGCCGGTTGATGCGCCCCCGGAATTTCGGGGCGCTTCCGGTGGTTGATCCGTCCACCGGTCCTGATCCGAAGAACGAGCCGGTACCATCCGTGGCGGCGATCCCCCGTCGCCTTGGTTCGGAGGCCAACCATGCGCCTCGCAATGTTCAGCGTGCACAGTTCTCCGCTCGCGCAACCCGGCGCGGGCGACGCCGGCGGCGTCACCGTCTACGTCCATGCATTGGCGTCCGCGTTGGCGCGCGCCGGTATCGAATGCGATGTCATCGTGCGGGCCGACGCGTCGGACCTTCCGCCCGTCGTCACCGTGGAACCAGGGTTCCGAGTGGTTCACCTCGCAGCGGGCCCGCCCGTCGAACTCGACAAGCACGGCAACGCTGAGCTCATCGACGAGATGTTCGAGGCGTTCATGGCACTCGACGACGTCCATGAGTACGACGTATTGCATGCCAACTACTGGATCTCGGGTGCGGTGGCCCATCGAGCCAAGCACGCCCTCGACGTTCCGCTGATGTCAACGTTCCACACACTCGATCGGGTCAAAGCCGAAGTTGGGATCGATGACGATCCGGTGACGCGCGCACAGGTGGAGCGCGAAGTGATCGCATGCTCCGACCTCATGCTCGCGTCCACCGCCGAAGAAGTGCTGCAACTCGTCGAGCTCTACGACGCCGATCCCACGCGCATCGAAGTCGTTCCTCCCGGCGTCGACCATGACGCGTTCAACCCCGGGCCCCCGGGTGCGGCGGTTGCCGCGCGCATGTTGCTGGGATTGGCCGGGAAACGAGTGCTGCTCTTCGCCGGTCGTATCCAACCGCTGAAGGGCGCGGCCTTGGCGGTGGAAACGCTGGCGGCGCTCGACCGACCCGACACTGTGTTGGCGATTGTCGGCGGGCCGAGCGGTCCCGATGGCGAAGCCGAGCTGGCGCGCGTGCATCGCGAGGTCGAGACCGCAGGGCTGCACGAGCGGGTGCACTTCTTCGATCCGCAGCCGCACCGGCGCCTCGGCATGTTCTTCCGGGCCGCGGACCTGTGCTTGGTGCCGTCGCGGGCCGAGTCGTTTGGCTTGGTGGCGTTGGAAGCCGCGGCGTGTGGCACGCCGGTGGTGGCGTCGGCGGTTGGCGGGTTGCGCACCGTCGTTGCGCCCGGACGCAGTGGGCTTTTGGTGGAGTCGCGTGATCCTCACGCGTGGGCCGACGCGTGCCGCGCTGTGCTCGACGATCCGGCCTACGCACGTCGTCTGTCCGAGCACGCGCTCCTTCGCTCGCGTGACTTTGCGTGGAGTGTCACTGCAGCGCGCCTCCGTCGTCTCACCGCCGATCTCGTGGCGCGTGAGCCGTTGCGCTGTCGATGACGACTGCGTCCGAACTCCCCGATCTCGATGCGGCGTACCGGTTCCTCACGGACTACTTCGACGGCCCCATCGCCGACGCCGAGTGGGTGCAACACGTCGAGTACGACCCGAAGCTCCGACGGTGGTACGTGCGCTTCGGATGCGAAGGCCGCGACGCCGCAACCATCTACTTCGACCTGCACGAGCGCACCTTGCGATTCGAGCTCTACTTCCTGCCCGACTCCGAACGGAATCACGAAGCGCTGTGGGGTTGGTTGCTGCGCCGGAACCACACCATGGCGCGTGCTCGGTTCTCGCTCGGTCCCGACGGCGACGTGTACCTCACGGGGCGCGTGGCGTTGGAACACCTCTCCGAGGAAGAGCTCGACCGGGTCATCGGTGAGCTCTACGAGACCACGGAACTCTGGTTCCAGAGCGCGGCGGCCATTGCCTACGGTCGCCGCGCCGACGATTCGCGCGCGTGATCACTGCGACGGGCGCCGGCGCGGCGCCGGGCGCGAGGAGGCACTCGTGATCAGCGCAGCCGCGTCCGGCCCCGTCGTGCTCGCGACGTCCGCGTGTCGTGGCCAGGGGCGGAACTACCCTCGCTCCCCGTGACGAAACTTGCGATCATCGGCGGCGGGCGCATGGGCGAAGCGCTCCTCGGCGGGTTGCTCGACGCCGACTGGCCGGCCGAGACCCTGGCCGTAGCTGAGGTCGACGCCGACCGACGCCGGCACCTCGAGCAGGCCTACCCCGGGGTCCGAGCCGTGCCGTCGCCGGCATGGGCCGTGGCCGAAGCCGACGCCGTGGTGGTGGCAGTCAAGCCCGCCGATGTGGTGGTGTCGCTCGAGAGCGCGCGGTCGTCGCTGCCTCCCGACGCACTGGTGCTGTCCATCGCCGCTGGTGTCACCATCGCCGCGATCGAAGCCGCGGTGCCGGAACACCCGGTGGTGCGCGCCATGCCCAATACCGCAGCACTGGTACGCGAAGGCGCCGCGGGTATCGCGGCGGGGACCCGTGCCGGGGCGCCGCAACTCGACCTCGCGGCGCGCATCTTGGGTTCGGTGGGCATGGTCGTGACCGTCACCGAGGCGCAGCTCGACGCCGTGACCGGAGTCTCGGGTTCCGGGCCGGCCTACGTGTTCCTGCTCGCGGAAGCGCTCATCGATGCGGGTGTCGCGGTTGGTCTCCCGCGCGCTGATGCCCATCGTCTCGTGGTGCAGACGGTGCTCGGCGCGGCGCGCCTGCTCGCCCAGGACGACGCCTCGCCTGAGACCCTGCGCGCCGCGGTCACCTCGCCGGGGGGTACCACGGCCGCGGCATTGCTGGAGCTCGAACGCGCGGGCGTGCGCGCCGCGGTCATCGACGCAGTAGTCGCCGCAACTGAACGATCGCGCGAGCTGGGATCAGGCGGGTGAGGAAGGCCCGCACCGGCCGCCTGCCGGCGCGACTCCCGGAACCGGTCCCGGCGCCGGCTCCCGCTACACGGTCGGGCCGGCGCCATCGCGCCGACCACCCTGACGACCGGCTGGGCAAAGGCCGCAGCGCGTTCGGTCCGGCCGAGTTGTTCGCGATCGCCCGCCGCGTGGCGCAACGCGATCCGCGTGCGTTGCTCGGCGCGCCGCCCGCGCCGACGACCCTCGACGAGGTCATCACCGCGTGGCGCGACGTGTGGGGCTGGGATGCCGCGGCGTCGGCTCCTGCGCGCATCGACGTGACCCGAAGCCGCGCTGCTGCGGTCGCTGCGGTCGCTCGCATGGACGAGGTGGCCCGGGGTGGGGGTCGCATCGCCTTCGCCACGGCGGCGCCGGCGGCGTTGCTCGGCACGCACGTCACCTTGGCGGCCCGGGCCCGGGCCCTCGGTGCGTCGGTGGTCACGGATCGGGTCGGTGGGTCGTTCCACGACCGTGGGCGCCGCGCGTTGTCGGTCACGTGGGTGGCCGGCGTGGCAACGGCCACGGACGGTGACGACTTGGTGACATCAGTTGGCGGCGAGGCGGCCGAGGAGTGGCGGTTCCGCGTACCGTTCGTCGACCTCGTGGTGGCCGATGGCGCCTTTGCGGGCCGGGCCATGACCGACGGATGCGAGACCGTGGCGTTTGCCGACCTCGATGCGGTGGCGTTTGCGTGTTGCGCGCCGCGCGTGAACTCTCACGTGGTCCCTGTTCCGACCCGGGCGCCAGCCGGCGACTACGAGCCCTTCCTCGCCGGCGTGCTCGAAGCACTCGAGTCCATTGCGGCCTCACCAGCCCCACTCGACAACTCGGAATCCCCCTCGTAACGTTGGCCCCGGCGAGGGGAGGGGCACCGTGCCCGAACAGGCCGGTCGGCGGTTACTCACAGCGAAGGAAGTTGCCGGGTTGATGCGCGTGTCGACCATGACCGTGTACCGCCTGATCAACAACGGCGAGTTGCCCGCCTACCGCATCGAGCGTCAGGTGCGCATCGACGAGGCCGACGTCAGCCGTTACCTCGCGTCCCGTTACACCGAAGCCGGCTGACCGCGCCCGCGCACCCTTCCGTCGTTGGCTGACCCCGCGTTCATCTCGTTCCTCTCGGACTACGGCACGACCGACGAATTCGTCGGCGTGTGCAAGGCCGTCATGTGGTCCATTGCGCCCGAGGCGCGCATCATCGACGTCACCCACAACCTCCCACCGCACGACGTGCGCGCCGGCGCGCTCGCGCTCGTGCGCTCGGTGCAGTACCTCCCCGAAGGCATCGTGGTGGCCATCGTCGATCCCGGCGTCGGAACCGATCGAGCCGCGGTGGCCATCGAAGTGGAACACGGCGTCATTCTCGGCCCCGACAACGGGCTGTTGGCGCCGGCCGTGTCGATGATGGGCGGTGCGCAACGCGTCGTGTCGCTCACAAATGCCGAGTACCACATCGAGGCGCCTGGCCCCACGTTCGCCGGCCGCGACGTGTTCGCCCCGGCGGCCGCGCACCTGGCGGCGGGCGTTGCGCTCGATGAGCTCGGCGAGGCACTCGCCGCGACGGCGCTCACCCCGGGGTTGGTGTCGCTGCCGCGCCGCGATCGTGGGGGCGCGCTCCTCGGCGAGGTGTGGTGGATCGATCGCTTCGGCAACTGCCAGTTGAACATCGATCCCGACGAACTCGCAGCGACCGGGGCGACGGTCGGCGATTCCATCGAGGTCCGGATGCGCGACACCACGCGCGCAGCGCGATGGGTCAACACGTACGCCGACGCGAAGCCGAGCGAGTTGGTGCTCCTGGTCGACTCGTACGGATTGATGTCGCTCGCCATGGACCGGCGCTCGGCGGCCAACGAGTGGAAACTCTCGGCCGGCGCGGGCGTCACGCTCGTTGCACCCGGGACCGAGGTCACCGGGGAGGTGGAAGGTCCATGAGGCCGGGAACCACTATTGCCCTCGCCGTCTTGCTGTTCTTGATCCTCGCGGCGTTCACGGTGCAGCTGCTCATCCGCTGAGCACCGGCGCGCAACGTGGGTCGCATACGCGACGAGGGCGGGGCATGTGCCCCGCCCTCGAACGTGAACCCTGGAGTCGGCGTCAGCGCGACGAACGCGCCACGGCCACCCGCTGCCGGTGTTGCACCGCAACGAGCAGGAGCCCGGCGCCCACGAGCGCCAAGCCGTACGGCAACAACGTGGGGGTGCCACCCGTGCGAGGAAGTGAGCTGACCGTGGACCGCGTGGCTTGCTCACCCGCAACGTTCACCTCGGCAGTGATGTTCGGGCCGGCTGTGGTGGACGGCGGCCGCGTGGTGGTGTTCGGGCCCACCGAAGTCGACGGGGGTTCGAACGTTGCCACCGAGGCGGCGGTCTTGGGGTCGGTGACCCGCTGCGCAATGACGAGACGCTGGATGCCTTCGGTGTTGAATGCCCGGGCGGACGACCGCGGGAAGTCGGCGTTGGCTTCGACCGTGACGGTGCCGGTGGTGCTCGACTTCACGTAGAACTCGCCGCCGTCGGGGATCGTGTTCGAGGCCAAGGGCGTGCCCTGCGCGTCGACGAGGGTGCCGCCGCTGGCGACGGTGACCACCGCAGATCCTTCGCTGCTGGCCAGCGTGAACGGGCCGACCACCGTGTTCGCGGTGCCGGTGGCAGATGCCGGGGTGATCGAGAGCACTTGCGGCTTCAAGCTGGGGTAGGCCTTACTCGTGACGCGACTCAAGATGGAGTTGTAGTTGTCGATGGTGGCCTGTGAGTTGTCGGCGGAGTTCTGCGACAACACGAATCCATTGGCGAAGTGCCAGATGGCCGCCTGTACCGCGAGGGCTTTGTCCTGGTCGGTACCGACGAGCGCGAAGCCCTGGCTCTGGGGGAACTCGTAGTTCACGATCGCCGAGATCGCCGGCAATGCGCTCGAAGGGACACCGTTCCCGGCCAGCTGGTCCCACGGGACTTCGGTGACGGTGTCGCCGATCTTGATCAGCGTGTTGATGTCGGAGCAGTACGCAAGCCCGTCGGTGGTGACGACGACGCCACCCAGGTCGGCGAAGGGCGCACCACCGTTCGTGCCCACGATGGTCGCGGTGTACTGGCCCCCAGTGACCGTCACGGTGTCGCCGGGCGCCGCGCCAGCCGGGGCTGCGAACAACGCAATTGCGCTTGCGGCGAGCAACGCGAAGAGAAAACGACGCACGAACAAACCTCCCGTAGATCCGCGCCATTGCGAATCCGCCATACACGCGCGCGGCGGCGCGCGCTGGGCGGGAGTGTAACCGCGCCGCGCTGCGCGTGTCGGAGCGCGTCAGCGCTCGTTCGTGCGAAAGCGCGCCAGCGCAGCGTCGAGCGATGGTTCGTTCAGTGTCTGCCCTGCTCGCGGCGCGGGCGCGCGGTCACTCGCAGTGACCGGTCCACCAACCGCGGCGGGTGCCGGTGCACTCGGGGCCGGATTCGCGTTGGTGTTGTTCGCATCGGACGGGCGCGCTTCCGGTGCCGGCGCGGGGTTCTCGGGAGCAGGCGCGGCGGCCAGTTCCATGAACACCTCGGAAACCCACATCGTTCCGTACGCTGTCACCACGCCCACCCCTACGTACCGGAACCCTGGGTCGAGGAGATTCGCCAGGTGATGTGGGGACCGCACAAGCGCGTCGTGAATTGGTCCCACATCGGGTCCGGTCCCCACGTTCTCGCCCAGCCGGTGCCAGTCGGAGTGCACGTTGTCGGCCAGGGTCGAGTGGGAGATCTGTCGTTCGTCGGCCATGTGCGCAGCCCAGTCCCGCGCCTTGGCGCGCAGGTCCACGTCCACCACCAGCGGCTCCAATCCGCGTTCGGCGCGCAGCGCGTTGGTCCGAGCTACGAAGTCGGCTTCCGCATCGGGCGCCACCACCGACGCCGCCGCGCGAGCAGCCGGCGCGCGCACCAGCAACGCACCCACGCAGGTGAGGGCGAGGCAGGCGATGAGTGCCACCTGGCAGATGCGTCGCATGACCACCGCCCCTCTCGCCGAACGGACGTTTTTCCCATCGACCCACTCCCACCTCACCTTGAGCGGTGGCGGCGACGAGATCGAGAAGGACTCCATCAGGACGGGTCGGCCAGAACCGGGCCCAACTGGGACGACGCTCCCCATACGATCCACCCCATGTCGTTGGCGGCTCGATTCCTGGCGGGTGACCCTGCGGCTCCCGCGTTGCTTGGTCCCCGAGCGTGCACCCGGGGCGAGCTCCGCGCTCGGGTCGCGTCCCTGGCCGGAGCGCTCGTTGCCGCAGGCGTGGGGTCGGACGCCCCGGTCCTCATCGGCACCCCCAACGACGACCGCTTCGTGGTGGCGTATCTCGCCACGTTGTGGTGTGGTGCGGTGGCGGTGCCGGTCAACCCGCGTGCCCCAGAACCCGAGCTCACCCGCGAAGCGCAGCTCGTCGGTCCCGTCGCAGTCATTGCGCACGACTGCGACGCGCTGGTCGCGGTCGCCCATGCGCTCGCCGTGCCCGTGTGCAGCCCCGATGCGTCCGGACTCGCTATCGAGTGCGTCGACCGGGCCGACGCGGATCCGGCGGCACTGCTGTTCACCGCCGGGACCGGGGGGCCGCCGAAGGCCGCCACCCTCACACATGGTTCGCTCGGCGCGAACCTCGATCAGTTGCTGGCGCACCCCGCCATCAATCTCGGACCGTCCGACGTCGGGCTCGGTGTCTTGCCGTTCTTCCACGTGTTCGGACTCAACGTCGGGCTCGGGCTTGCGCTCGCAGCCGGCGCGCCCCTCGTGCCGGTGGCCGAGTTCGATCCCGCTGGGTCGCTGCGCACCGTGCAGGAGTTCGGCGTCACGGTCATCGGTGCAGTACCCGCGCTCTATGACGCGTGGTGCCAAGTGGTCGACGGCCCGAGCGATGCACTCTCCACGGTTCGATTGGCCGTCTCCGGTGGTGCTGCGCTGGCGCCGGCGCTGGCCGCACGCGTGCACGATCGGTTCGGCATCACGGTGTACGAGGGGTACGGACTCACCGAGACCAGCCCGGTCGTCTCGACCACCATCGGACTCGATCCGCCTCCACCCGGATCCATCGGAACCCCATTGCCAGGAGTCGAGGTCCGCATCGTCGATTCCGATGGCGAGGACGTGGTGGCCGGCGACCCCGGTGAGGTGTGGGTGCACGGTCCCAACGTGTTCGCCGGGTATTGGCACGACGACGATGCCACCGGACGCGCCATCACTTCCGACGGCTGGCTCCGCACCGGCGACATCGCCGTCCGGGAAGCGAACGGCGCGTTGCGACTGGTCGATCGGGCCAAGGACCTTGTCATCGTCTCGGGCTTCAACGTGTACCCCGGTGAAGTCGAGGACGTGTTGCGCGCGCATAGCGACGTCGTCGACGTCGCGGTTGCGGGCGTCCCCGACGTGCGTTCGGGCGAAGCGGTCGCCGCGTGGGTTGTGCTCGCTCCTGGCGCGTCACCCGACGCCATTGCCCTCGACGCACTCGCAACGCGTCAGCTGTCGCGATATAAGCGTCCCACTCGGTACGAGTTCGTGGCCGAGTTGCCGCGCACGTTCATTGGGAAGTTGCAGCGGCGCGTCCTGCGCGACGATCCACCGCAGTGATCTGATCGTTGGGTCGGCGGGACCCCGTCAGTTGGCCGCGGCGGGGACGGCGTTCGCCTGCGTGCGTTGCGTTGGCGAGTACGACGTCACTGCGAACCCGGACGCAATGATCGAGATTCCCACGGTCAGTGCGATGACGAACGCAGTGTCACCCTTCGCCACGGTTTCGAAGAGTGCCTTGGACGCAGTCACGAGGACGCCGAGGGCAATGAGCCCGGTGCCCGCCGCCATCCGCCATCCGCCCGTCGCGCGCCCGCGCGCGAACTGCACGGCCGACCATGCTGCGCCGACGAAGACCACGGTTGCCCCGACGCCCGATCCGACGGCGGCGAGGACGCGCGGGAATGTGCCGAACACTTCTTTCCCAACCGGGATCGCAGTTCCACTCATTGGTTGGGTGATGGCGGCGGTGAACACCACGCCCAGCGCCAGTCCGCTGAAGAACACGAGTCCCCACTGGACTCGGCGGCCCCACGTCCGTCCGACCATGAGGTACACGGTGCCCAGCGCGAGCCACGGCACGTTCAACACGGCACCGAACAGGTAGTACGCGCGGAAGATGCCGGCGTTCCATCCGGTGCTGAGCCCGAGCGCAAGTGCTGCCGATGCGAGTGCGAACAAGAACATCGCGAACGCCCAGGCGACCTCATGGGGCTTCTTGCGGGTGGTGGCGCGCGCAAGCAGTCGCTGTGACAACACCGTGGCGACTGCGGTGGCGACGAACGCAAGCGCCGCGGTCACGGCTCAGGAGCGATCTTCACGAGTCCGGCCACCATGGCGTAGGCCGCTTCGGCGGGCCCGACTTCGTCGGGTCGCAACAGGTTGGCCATGATGCGCAGCGTCCACTCCATGAGCGAACGACTCCGGAACCCGACCCGCGCGAGTTCGCGCAGGATGGCTGGGTTGCCGATGGCCCGGACGAACGCGCGGGCTGTCTTGAAATAGAGGCCGTACGTGTCGTCGAGGCGCTGTTCGTAGGTGGCGAGCGCCAGCCCGTCGCCGGTGGTGAGGGCCAAGCTCACGGCTTCGGCCGCCAGGCGGCCGGTCTCGTAGCCGAGCGAGATGCCTTCGCCGTTGAACGGGTTGATCGAACCGGCGGCGTCGCCGGCGAGCACCCAGGTGGGGCCGACCTTCGGTCCGACCGAACCGCCGGTGGGGAGCCGCCCGCCGGTGGGCGCGCCGCACGACGTGGCCTCGGAGAGCCCCCACCGTTGCGGCGCCGACGAGACGAACGCGTCCATGAGGTGTGAGGTGTTGACGTTCTTCCACCCCGAGAACGTGGAGAGGAGCCCGACCCCCACGTTCACGGTGCCGTCGCCGACCGGGAAGATCCAGCCGTAGCCGGGAAGCCAGTTCCCTTCCTTGTCGTGGATCTCGAGGTGACTCTCGATCCATGGCTCGTCATGGAAAGGGCTGGTGAAGTAGCCCCGGACGGCCAGGCCCAGCGGGTAGGTCCGGTCCCGGGCGGCGCCCAGTGCCCGGCCGAAGCGGCTGTTGGCGCCGTCGGCCACGATCACGTATCGGGACCGGATGGTGCGGGTGACGCCGGTCTCTTTGTTCTTGACCACGGCGCCGCGCACGAGCCCGTGCTCCACCACGGGTTCCACCGCTTCGGTGGCCATGTAGAGGGTGGCGCCGGCCTTCACGGCGTTGTCGGCGACCATCTGGTCGAGTTCCCGGCGCCGCACCACGTAGCCGTAATCCGGCAATTCGGGATGTTCCGGCCAGCGGAGCTCGAGGGTGATGCCGTGGGCGATCGAGCGGAGCCCGTCGTAGCGCTGGAAGTTGGTGAGCTGGCCGGCCAATCCCATGTCGTTGAGCTGGCGCACCGCGCGAGGAGTCAGGCCGTCGCCGCAGGTCTTCTCGCGAGGGAATTGTTTCCGCTCGACGATGGCGACGTTGTGCCCTTGTGCGGCGCTCCAGTACCCCGCGGCCGCGCCGGCCGGGCCACCACCAATCACCAGCACGTCGAAGGACTCGTCGTTCACCATCGATCTCGATCGTGGCACATGGACTCGGCCCCACACCCATCCGGTGGCGCCTGACCAGCGGGATCGGCGCGCGTGCCCAGGGCAGCCCTTGGACCGACCGCAGGATGCGGTAGAAATGGAGTCGTCCCGTCGTCCGATGCAAGGTCATCGGGTCGCCGGTGGTACAGAAGTGTTGTTCATTTCATCGTCCCATCACTCGTTCCGGACGCCCGGGACGCCACGAGAGGTGTGCCTCGAGCGATGTCGATCCTCGCTGCTGCGGTTCCGGTTCCTGTTGACCCGCTGAGCGATCCTGCCTGGCGCGTCGCGTGGTCGCTCGCGCTCTCGGCCGGTGGCATCGGCGCAGGCTTCGGTGCCATTCGCGCGGCCAAGGGGCTCAAGGTTCCGCGGGTCGCCGGCATCGTCGGTGGGTTGGTCGCGCTGGTCCTCAGCATGTTTGCGATGGGATACGCCGCGTACTGGGCCAACGAGTACGTCGCGCCCGGTGGCGCAAACTCGGCGGACATCTGGCCGTGGGGTGTGTTCCTAGCGGTGGCGTTTCTCGTGGGCGCACCATTGGCCACTGCTGGCGGTTTCGCGATTGGCACCGCAGTCCATGCCGAGCAGGGTGAAACCACCTGGGCAATGGCAATGGTCGGGGCAGTGTTGGTGTTCGCCTGGATGTTGATGGCCTACGCAATTCTTCCGGACGCGTGGATCCAGTTCGCCGACGCCAAGCTGCAGTGGTCCCGCGACGCACTGTTCTACGGAAACCCGAACAAGACCGCCATCCCGTTCAACATCACGTATCAGGCGCTCCGCGACTTGATTGCGGTTGGCATCTACGCCGGGCTCGGTGTGGCGAACCTCGTGCTCATCATTCAGTGGCAGAAGCGCTTTGTCGTCAAGGCGGCGCCGGCAGAAGGTGACGTGCCGGCCAAGCGTTCTCGTTTTGGCCGCCCGCTGTTCCGGGGGGCCAACGGATGAACGGAACCCTGTCGTGAGCCGCACCGATGCGAACCCGCCCATGCCGGAGTTCGCCACCGACTACGTGCTCGCCGAGGTCGATCCGTCGTACCTCACGGCGGCCGTGAAGCCCAAGCAGTTCCTTCATATCGACCAAGAGGAATGCATTCTCTGCGAAGGATGTGTCGACATCTGCCCGTGGAAGTGCATTCACATGTTGAATGTCAGTTCCATCGTCGAAGCCGAGAACTCCGAGCGTCCGGGTGAGGACCCGCACGACAACGTGTTCTTCGTCGTCGACGAAGACGTGTGCACCCGGTGTGCGCTGTGCGTCGACCGTTGCCCGACCGGAATCATCACCTTGGGCAAGGTGACCGCCGATCCCAACGGCGACCCCCACACGCGCACCCCGCGTCACGGCTATGCCTACGGCGTGCGGTTCTAAGAGGACAGAGGATGACCGCGACACAAGAACCGAAGATCAAGAAGCCGGCCGAGCTGCTCGACGCCACCGACCAAAAGGTGCGTGGAAGTCAGGTATGGAATTCGATCTTCCGACCTGGCTCAGTGTTCCGACGGGGCTACACCGACAGCCCCCGGAACCGCAGCTACGTGATCATGAACAACGTGCTGTACCACCTGCACCCGGTGAAGGTGAAGCGGCACGCCGTGAAGGTGAGCTACACGCTGTGCCTCGGTGGCCTGAGCTTCTTCCTGTTCATGCTGCTCACCGTCACCGGCATCTTCTTGATGTTCTTCTACCGGCCTACCGACGTGCAGGCCTACAGCGACATCCAGACGCTCGAAACCGCGGTGGCGTTCGGATCGCTGGTACGCAACATGCACCGATGGGCTGCGCACCTCATGGTGCTGTCGGTGTTCTTGCACATGTGTCGCGTCTTCTACCACGGCGCGTACAAGGCGCCCCGTGAATTCAACTGGGTCATCGGTGTGGTGTTGTTGACCCTCACGCTGTTGCTGTCGTTCACCGGCTACCTGTTGCCGTGGGACCAGCTTGCACTCTGGGCCGTGACCGTGGGTACCAACATGATGGGGTACACGCCGGTCTTCGGTTCCGAAGTGCAGTTCGTGTTGCTCGGCTCACGAGTCATCTCGGGCGACACACTCTTGCGGTGGTACGTGCTGCACGTGTTGTTGCTGCCGTTCACCATCGTGATCTTCATGGCTGTTCACTTCTGGCGCGTCCGCAAGGACGGCGGCATCTCCGGGCCGCTGTGAGCCGGGGGAGGTAACGCAACATGGCTGAAATCCCTGAACACCTGTTGAAGCGTTCGCAAGAGCGCCGCAAGCAGCTCGGTCTCGACGGCGGCGGTGAAGACGCGGCCGACGCGCCTGCGGCCGCAGCCGGTGGTGGCGACGCCGGTGGCGCCGACACGCCGCCCCCGCCCACTGGTGGTGGCGGCGACGAACCGCCCGCAGCTGGTGGTGGCGACGACGGCGGCGAAGAGACCAAGTCGGTCGGTGGTGTGCCCGCGCACCTGCTCGATCGTGCGAAGAAGCGGCGGGCCGCACTCTCCGGTGGCGGCGACGCCGGCGGCGCGGCCGCACCTGCAGCTGCCGCGGCCACCGCAACTGCGGTGAAGGCGGCACCGGCACCCACAGGCACCGGCCCTGGTGGTCACACCCAGCGCCTGCTCACGGTCGTCAAGAGCGGCTCGATCCAGCAGACCAAGGGCGAGGCCCAAGACAAGGTGCACACCTGGCCGCACCTCCTGTCGGTGGAATTCGCGGCGCTGCTCGGCATCACTGCGTTGGTCACTATCTTCTCGGCGCTGGTGCGCGCGCCGTTGCTCGGCCTGGCCGACTTCAACGCCACCCCCAACCCGTCCAAGGCGCCGTGGTACTTCCTCGGACTGCAGGAACTGCTCACGATGTTCCACCCGATGGTCGCCGGTGTGACCATCCCGGGGATGGGTCTCATCATCTTGGGCGCCGCGCCCTACGTCGACACCAACCCGTCGAACAAGCCGAACGACCGCAAGTTTGCGATCGCGCTGTTCACGATCTTCCTGGCGTTCTGGGCGGTGCTCACCATCATCGGTTCGTTCTTCCGGGGCGCGGGGTTCAACTTCGTGTTCCCGTGGAACGACGGCATCTTCTTCGAGCTGTAGGAGCGGAATGATGATCTGGCTCCCTATCGTCATCGTTGCGGTGATCGCCGTGGTCGGCGGCATCATCCTCTTCAGTGCGCGTCGCAGCGAGTCCACCGGTGGCCTGTCGCGTGAGACCAAGTCCCGCGATGCCGGCGCTCCCGCCAGCGAAGAGGAACCGTCACAGGAACTAGTCGCGGTTGGCGCCCGCGCCCGCGCCGACGAGGCCCGCGACGGCGCAAGCGCGTTGCCGGCCACTCGTGGCGGCGCCGAGGTCACCAAGTACGTGCCGCTCGATGAGGAAGAGGTCGGCATCACGCGCCGGCAGTTCCTCAACCGCGCCATCCTGGCGGTCCTGGCGGTTCCGGTCCTCGGGACCATGTCGCTCGCGCTCATTGGATTCTTGTGGCCCACCGCGAAGACCGGGTTCGGCGGCAACATCAAGGCCGGGAACCTCGACACGATCCTCAACAACATCGCGAACAACAAGAAGCCGTACTACGTGCCCGAAGCGCGCGCGTACGTCGTGCCGTACCCCAAGGAAGACATCGCGAAAGCCAACGCCGCCTATGGCGCCAAAGAGGTTGAGCGCATGGGGATGCAGGACGGCGTCGTCGCCCTGTACCAGCGCTGTGTTCACCTGGGTTGTCGCGTGCCGTTCTGTCCGAGCTCGCAGTGGTTCGAGTGCCCCTGCCACGGTTCCAAGTACTCGCGAGTCGGAGAGAAGAAGGGTGGCCCGGCGCCGCGTGGCCTCGACCGCTTCCCGGTCGAAGTGCAAGGCGGGTCGCTCACCATCATCACCAACCTCGCCACCGTGATCGCCGGTCCGAAGCCGGGAACCGACACCACCGGGCAGGGCGCCGAAGGCCCTCCCTGTGTGTAAGGAGCAATGAGAGTGGTCCTCGGTTACAACGCTGTCACTCGGGTCCTGTCCGACCCGCTCGACTTCCGCAACGCGGCGCTGATCATTTCAGTGCTCGCGGTCGTCGTGTTGGGCATCTGGCTGGCCGTCTCGGTGCTTTCGCGCCGTCGCCAGCCCGATGAAAAACCGGCGCAGAACCTGGTCAAGTTCTTCCCCGATGAAGATCTCGAAGACCGACGTCTGGAGCGCGTGCTCGCCACGGCGTTGTTCTGGTGCGCGGTCGCAGCGATTGCGCTGGTGGTGTACGGAGTCTTCGAGCCGGCACGACAGTCCGACTCCTCTTCGGCGTTCGACTCGCGGTCGGCCGAACGGGGCGCGTCGTTGTTTGCCAACAACCAGAGCAAGTTCTACAACGCAGCCGCTTCGCTGCAGTGCGCCAACTGCCACGGACTCGACGGTGGCGGTGGGGCTGCGGCATTCACGGTGCCCGCCGATCAGATCCCGGCCGCGCAATGGGAAGCGCTCCAGATTCCCGAGGTCGCGCGCCAGCCGGTACAGGTGCAGTGGAAGGCGCCGGCGCTCAACACCGCGCTCTTGAAGTACCCCGTGCGCAAGCAGAACTGCACCGTGATCGAGACCAAGACCAACCCCGAGTGTCGGTCGCAGGTCTACGACATCCTCGTGTACGGCCGCCCGGGCAGTCCGATGCCGCCGTGGGGCGTGGCTGGCGGTGGCGCGAAGAACGACCAGGCGATCAATGACCTCGTCGCATACATCGCGGAACTTCAGGACGACTACTTGGCCAAGCTCAAGAGCGAGGGTAAGACCACGGCCGATGTTGCCAACGATCTGGTGAAGCCCATCGACTTGGCCCAGGGGCAAGCTGCCCTCGACCTGCCCGACGACGCATGGAGCGCTGCCTTCAAGCAGCTCACCGGTGGCCTTGACGCCAGCAACGTGTTCGTTTCCGCGCTCCAGGACTCGCGTACGGTGCGTACCAACCTCATCAAGGACCAGGCCGACCTCGACCAGGTGAAGTCCACGCCCGAGTTCGCCGCCGCCGAAGCTGCGCTTGCGAAGGCTCAGTCCGAGTACCTGGCCGCCAAGGCGAAGGGCGATGCATCGGCGGCCCAAGCAGCCCAGCTCGCCGCCGGCAAGCTCATCGGCACCAAGGAAGCGCCGGGGCCGCTGTATCCGAAGTACGCAGTCGTCGGCGACAAGTACATGATCGGCATCACCGACGCGCGGCTCGTTGAACTCGACGACCTCGGAAGGCGAGCCACGGCGGGTGACGCGGTTGCCAAGGGCGCGCTGTTGTTCGAGACCAACTGCGCCCGCTGCCACACCCGAAACTGGAGCATCGCGCAGGCCTCGGCCACCCAGGCATCGGCGCCGAAGGCGTACCCGCAGGGCAGCGGCGCGTTCGGTCCGAGCCTGGTCGACGGCGCCACCTTGCGGCAGTTCGTCGATGCGCAGAGCCAGGTGAGCTTCGTTACGCAAGGTTCGCAGTACCAGAAGCCCTACGGCGTTCGTGGTATCGGGTCCGGACGCATGCCGGCCTTCGGGCAGTGGGACACCGCCAGCACCGAGCCCGGGCTGTTGAGTGCGGAGCAGATCGAGCAGATCGTCGCCTACGAGCGGAGTTTGGGGGTGGTGGCGCCGTGAGTGTTGCACTCGTCCTGGCGTCCGAACTGACGAAGAAGTCGTTGTGGAACCCGACGCTGCTCGGGTGGCTCGTCTTCGTCTCGGCCATCGTGTTGTTCTTCGGCGCGATCTACCTGTTGCTCGCCACGAACCTCGGTTCGCGCCTGGGTTTCTTGGTGGCCGGTGCCGGCATCTTCGGACTCATGGTGCTCATGACGGCGATGTGGTCCACCACGGCGTACCCGCTCAACACGTTGCGCGGTGCCCTCTCGGGCTGGAAACCGGTCGAGGTCACGAAGAATGCGGGCGACGCGCCCACCGTCACGGCCGTGAAGAACGCGCCCACCGAAGAGAAGAACCTGTTCCTCTCCGAAACGTTGCGGCCCGAGTACGCGAACATCGCCGCAGCCGCTGGCGACGCACTGGTGATCAAGCCGGTGATCGCGGGCGAGCCGGCACCGCTCACCCGATGGCAGGAGAGAAATCCGCCCGAGTTCCAGTCGAACGAGGCACCGGTGATCGGTGCCGTCTTCGAGGTCACCGAGTCGAATACGTGGCCCCAGAAGGACACGCGGTGGGCGTTGGTCGAGTTCTGTCCCGCCAAGGAAGGAACGCCGGCACTCGGCGAGACCCCCTCGAAGTGCAACCCGAGCGCAGTGCGTTACCTGGTGCTCAAGTACGACTACGGCTCGTTGCGGGTTCCACCGATCGTGGCCTTCGTCTTTTCGTTGATCGGCTTTGCGCTCTTCGTGCTCGGTCTGCACTGGCGTGAGCGAGACGAGAAGGCGGCCAAGCGGGCGGCCGAGGCTGCCGATGCAGATGCAACGTCGGCCACGACGGGGGCGAACGCATGACGATGGCCCATCGGATTCGAATCCTTGCGTTGGCTGCGGTCGCAGTCGTCGCGCTCGGCGGGTGCTCGGGCGGTTACCTCATCGACGCGAGCGAACAGGGTGGTCAGGCGTTCATCGGCTTCGTGCTGATGGTCGTGATCTTCGCCCTGGGCCTCTTCTACATGGACCGGATTCGCCAGAAGCGCCAAGACCGCGAAGACGAGAAGCAGGACCAGTCCCACTAGAGCGTGGCCGCGACCTCGGTGGCGGCGGCGACCGTTGCGTCCACATCCGCGTCGGTGTGGGCGAAGCCCGGGAACCATGCCTCGAAGCTGCTGGGCGGCAGGAAGATGCCGCGCTCGAGCATGCCGTGGAAGAACGTTGCGAACCGCGCGGCGTCGCTGGCGGCCGACGTGTCGTAGTCGGTGACCGGCGTGGCGCTGAAGAAGAGCCCCACGTGCGTGCGCACCTGCGGTACCTGGACCGCAATGCCGGCGGCGGCGAACGCGGCGCGCAGTCCGTCGGCCAGGCGCGCGGCGCGCGTTTCCAGCTCGCCGTAATTCGCGGCGTCGAGTTCGCTGAGTGCCGCGAGTCCTGCTGCGGTGGCAATCGGGTTGCCGCTCAACGTGCCGGCTTGGTACACCGGTCCGACGGGTGCCAGGACGTCCATGATCGCGGCCGGTCCACCGACCGCGGCGAGCGGCAGGCCGCCGCCCACCACCTTGCCCATCACCGTGAGGTCGGGTGCGATGCCAAAGGCACCTTGCGCACCCCCACGCGACGTGCGGAACCCGGTGATGACCTCGTCGAAGACCAGGAGTGCTCCCGTCTGGGTGCAGCGCGTGCGCAACGCCTCGAGGTACCCCGGTGCGGGGGCCACCAACCCCATGTTGGCAGCAATGGGTTCCACCAAGATCGCGGCCACGTCGTGGCTGTGCTCTTCGAGGGCCTGGTCGAGGGCGGACAGGTCGTTGAAGGGCACCACGATGGTGTCGGCGACGGCGCCGGGGGTGACACCCGCGGTACCGGGTACACCGAGCGTTGCCACTCCGCTGCCCGCGGCCACCAGGAGCGCGTCGAGATGGCCGTGATAGCAGCCCACGAACTTCACGACCTTGTTGCGTCCGGTGGCGCCACGGGCCATACGGACTGCGGTCATGGCGGCTTCGGTACCGCTGTTGGTGCAGCGCACCTTCTCGACCGAAGGGACGCGCTCGATGATGGCCTCGGCGAGTTCGATTTCGCGACCGGTGGGCGCGCCGAACGACGTGCCGTTCACGGCGGCGTCCTGCACGGCCTTCACGACCGCCGGGTGCGCGTGGCCCAAGATGGCGGCGCCCCAGCTCTGCACCCAGTCGATGTACCGCCGGCCGTTGCTGTCCCAGAGGTACTGACCCTCGCCCCGGGCCACGAAGAACGGTTCGCCGCCAACCGATGCGAAGGACCGGACGGGTGAGTTCACGCCGCCCGGAATGACACGTTGCGCTCGTTCGAACAGTCCCGCCATGGGTTATGCGAGCCGCTCGGCGACTTCGCGGGCGAGGTACGTGAGGATGAAGTCGGCGCCGGCGCGCTTGATGGCGGTGAGGTGCTCGAGCGCAACCGCGTCGCCGTCGATCCACCCGTTCTGGGCGGCGGCCTTCAACATCGCGTACTCGCCGCTCACGTGGTACGCCGCCACGGGGACGTCGGTGGAGGCGCGGACGTCGGCGATGATGTCGAGGTACGCGAGTGCCGGCTTCACCATCACCATGTCGGCGCCTTCGACGAGATCGAGTGCCACTTCAGTGAGGGCTTCGCGCCGGTTCGCGATGTCCATCTGGTAGCTGCGCCGGTCGCCGAACTGCGGCGCGCACTCGGCTGCGTCGCGGAACGGTCCGTATTCGGCGGACGCGTACTTGGCGGCGTACGCGAGGACGGGGGTGTCGACGAAGCCGGCAGCGTCGAGGCCGGCCCGGATGGCGCCCACCTGGCCGTCCATCATCCCGGATGGCGCGATGACGTCGGCACCTGCGCTGGCTTGCGCGACCGCGACCGACGCGTACCGCTCGAGGGTGGCGTCGTTGTCGACGGATCCGTCGGCGCGCACCATGCCGCAGTGCCCGTGGTCGGTGAATTCGTCGAGGCAATCGTCGGCCATGAGCACCATGGCGTCGCCCACTTCGTCGCGGAGGTTGCGCAACGCCACCTGCACCACACCGTCGGGGTCGTCGGCGCCTGACCCGCGGGCGTCTTTCACCGCCGGAACGCCGAAGAGGATGACCGCGGGGATACCCAGGTCGCAGAGGGCGCGCACTTCCTTGCGCAGGCTCTCCTGGGTGTGTTGCACCACACCCGGCATCGACGCCACGGGTTCGGGGTCGCCGATGCCTTCCTTCACGAAGAGCGGTGCGACCAGGTCGTTGACCCCGATCTGCGTCTCGGCAACGAGACGCCGCAGGGCGGGCGTGCGGCGCAGGCGGCGGGGGCGTTGGTCAGGAAAGCTCACCCGGTCAGGCTATCGAGTGGGTGCGCTCGCGAGCCTGTCGAGCACCGCCTGGACCAGCCCGTCGATGGTGTGGGGATCGGCTTCGACGTCGACTCGGTAGCCCAGGGAACGAGCAGTGTCCGACGTGATGGGCCCGATCGACGCGACGGTGGGCCCATCGGCGGGCAGGGCGCCGACCACCGCATGGAAGTTCTGCACCGTCGAGGACGAGGTGAACGTGACCGCGTCCACATCGCCGGCCCGGACCTGGTCGACGGCGCCAGGATCGGGGGCGGCAACCACCGTGCGGTACACGTCGAGCACCTCGACGTTCCATCCCTTGGCGGCCAACCCGTCGGGCAGGACGTCACGGGCCACCTGGGCACGCGCAATGAGCACGCGACCGGCGCCCTCGGGGAACGCTTCGACCAACGACTCGGCCACGAAGCGCGGCGGCACGAGGTTGGCCCGCACGCCGTAACGAGACAGTGCGGCTTCGGTGCCCGTGCCGATGGCCCCAACTCGCGTGCTGCCGAGCTCGCGGGCATCGAGCCCGCGGGCGTACAAACCCCGCTCGAAGAACGCGTCGACCCCGTTCGCCGAGGTGAAGACGATCCAGGGGAAGTCGCGTAGTTGAGGGAGTTCGAACTCGATCGGTTCGATTGCAATGGTGGGCAACTCCAGCACCTGGGCGCCCAATGCTTCGAGCTTGGTGCGCAACTCGCTGGCCTGTTCGCGCGCACGCGTCACCACGATGCGCCGGCCGAACAAGGGTCGATGCTCGAACCACGCGAAGTCGAGTGCGGCAACGTGGCCCACGACGATTGCGCTCGGCGCTTTGACGCCGGCCGCACCGATCGTTGCCAGCGTGGCGCGGATGGTGGACTGATCGTTGCGCGTGCCGTTGCGAACGGCTGCCACTGGGGTGTCGGGTGCGCGTCCACCTTCGATGAGGAGTTGCGCAATGGTGCCGATGCGGGCTGCGCCCATGAGGATCACCAGGGTGCCGCCGGTTTTGGCCAGCGCATCCCAGTCGGTGTCGGTTCGACCTTTCGCCGGGTCCTCGTGACCGGTCACGACGGTGAAGCTGGTACTCACCGTGCGATGCGTCACCGGAATGCCGGCGTACGCCGCGGCGGCAATGGAACTGGTGATGCCCGGCACGACCTCGAACGCGATTCCGGCTGCAGCCAACACCTCGGCTTCTTCGCCGCCGCGACCGAAGACGTACGGGTCGCCGCCCTTCAGACGCACGACGCATCCGTACTGCTTCCCGCGCTCGACGAGCGTGGCGTTGATCTGCTCTTGGGTCATCTCGACCGCGCCCGGTGCTTTCCCGACCGAGATGCGTTCGGCAGTTGCCGGCGCCAACTCGAGCAGCGCGGGGTTGGCGAGGCGGTCGTGCACGATGCAGTCGGCGCGCGCCAACAGCTCGGCGCCGCGCACCGTGATGAGCCCGGGATCGCCGGGCCCTGCGCCCACGAGATACACGGTCATGCAATCACCTCATCGAAGACGACGGACGCGCCGGTTTCCTCGAGTAACGCGTCGGCCGCGTCGGCCCCGATGGACTCGGGGACTGCAACGGTTGCGCTCTCGTGGGTGCGGCGTACGACGACGCGGCCGTCGGGCGTCGCCAGCATCGTGTGCACCTGGGCGCCGTCGCCATGGAGTTGGGCGTACGCGCCGGTGGGCAGGTCGCAGCCCGACGCCGAACCCGACTCGGTGGCGCGCTGCGCAATGGCGGCCAGGAACGCACGCTCGATCCGCACGCAGCAGTGGTCGTCCGGCGAGTCGATTGCTGCAAGGTGGGTGAGCGTCGTGGCGTCGTCGCGACGGCACTCGACCGCAATCGCGCCTTGGCCGGTCTGGGGCACCATGGCGGTCACCGGCAGGAGGTCGGTGATGGCGTCGGCGCGGTCGGTGCGGTGCAACGCGGCGGCGGCCATGACAATGGCATCGAACTGTTCGGCTTTCCGCAGTCGGGTTTCGATGTTCCCACGCAATTCGGCGAACACCAGGTCGGGGCGCAGGTTGGCCAGCTGGGCGCGTCGGCGGACCGATCCGGTGGCCACCAACGCCCCGGCGCGCAAGCCGTGCAGGGTGGCGCCGACCAACACGTCGTGGGGGTCCGATCGCTCGGGAACGGCCGCGAGCGTGAGCCCGGGCGCGGTGAGCGAGGGCAGGTCCTTCGCGGAATGCACCGCACAGTCGGCCTGGCCGGCGAGCACGGCGGCCTGCACCTCTTTGACGAACATGCCCTGCCCGCCCATCTGGGCGATGGGGATGTCGGCGCGTTGGTCGCCGGTGGTTTCGACGATGACGAGTTCGAACGGCGCCGCCAAGAGGGTGCCGACGCGCTCGGCCTGCCAGCGCGCGAGTGCGCTTCCGCGCGTTGCGATGCGGATCATTGGTTCCGGCGTCAGGAAGGGGTGTCGGGGAGATCGAAGAGTTCGGCGAGCGCGTCGGCGAGCAGGTCGCCGCGCGTGGTGCTGGCCGATTCCTTCAGGCGAATGGTGGGTTCGTGGAGCAGCTTGTTGACCAAGCCGTCGGTGATGGCTTCCACCAGCGCGCGCGCCTCGGGGTCGAGTCGGGCCAGACGAGCGCGGTGACGCTCGAGCTCGGCTTCGCGGAGTTCCTCGCCGCGGTCGCGCAGCGCACGGACGAGCGGCGCCACGTGACGGCCGGCGCGTTCGAGGCGGTGGCGTTCGAGCTCGTCGATGACGACGCGTTGTACCGCTTCGATCTCGTTGGCGCGCGCCCGTTGCCCCTCGTTGGCCACCTGACGGAGGTCGTCGATGTCGAGCAGGGTGACGTTGGGGATCTCGGCGACGCCGGGATCGACGTCGCGGGGAACGGCGACATCGACGACCAGCAGCGGTCGGCTGGACCGCTGCTCCATCACCGATTCGATGTCGGACCGCGTGACGACCATGTGTTCGGCGCCCGTGGAAGTGAGGAGGACGTCGATGTCGACGAGGGCGTCGTCGAGCGCTTCGACGGTGACTGCGGTGCCGCCAATCTGCTCGGCCAAGGACACGGCGCGGGCGTGGGTGCGGTTGGCAATGGCGATGTGCTCGACGCCGGTCTTGGCGAGCGATTGCACGAGCCCTTCACCAACTTCTCCCGCACCCAGCAGTAGGACGCGCCGGTCGTGCAGCGAGCCCAAGTGGTGCTCGGCAAGCTGCACCGCAACCGAGGAGACCGATGCGTGATGCCGTCCGATGGCTGTCTCGGTGCGCGCGCGCTTGCCGACCTCGACGGCGTGGCGGAACACGCGCGACAGCGCCGGGTCGGTGGTGCCGGTGTCTTCTGCCACCTGCCATGCGGTGCGGACCTGTCCGAGAATCTCGGATTCACCGACGACCAACGAGTCGACCCCCGCCGCCACGGTGAAGAGGTGCGCGACGGCCCCGTCGTCGAAGTACGTGACGAGATGTGGTTCGAGCAGCGCGGGGTCGACACGCGCCAGATCGGCCAGGAACTCGGTGATCGCGCCGACGCCGGGGTGGAAGCGCGAGGCGTGCGCGTACACCTCGGTGCGGTTGCAGGTGGAGAGGATCACTGCGCCCGAGATGTGGTCGCGACGGACGAGATCGTCGAGGGCCTTGGGCAGCATGTCGCCGTTGATCGCAACGCGTTCGAGGAGGTCGACCGGAACGGTGCGGTGGTGGAGCCCAACGGCAATCAGAGACACGAGCGGAGCAACTCCTTCGCCTCGTCGGTGCGTCCGGCGCGTACGAGGTCAACGATTCCAGATGAGAAGGCGGCTTGCCAATCGGCGTCCTCGCTGGATTGGCCGCTGGCCCGGAGTTCTTCGCGGGCTTCGGAGAGCAGGTCGAGCAACACTTCGTATTCCGGCCCCATCTCCTGTTGCACGTGCTTGCGCAGCCATGTTGCCAGCGCCGGGCTCCGCCCGCCGGTTCCGATGGTGACGGTGATGTCGGAACGGCGCACGACGCTCACCAGCGTGTACGCGCAGTTGGCCGGGTCGTCAGCCGAGTTGACCCATACGCGTCGTTCTTGTCCTGCCGCGTAGACCGCGGCGTTCACGGCGGGGACGTCAGTGGCAGTGATGGCCAGCCACGTGTCGTCGAGGTCGGTGGGGGCGAACTCCCGGAGCTCGAGCGCGACGCGCCCTTCGGCCGCGAGCGCTTCGACGGCCTCGCAGGCCCATGGCGCAATGACGTGGACGTCGTCGGCCCCCGCGTCGAGCAGGTTCGCGATCTTGCGTTCGGCGATCCGGCCGGCCCCCACCACCACGCATCGTCGGCCGCTCACCAACAGGTTGACCGGGAACCCTCGGAGTGCTCGTCGGCCGGTCATGGGCGGGGCTCCTCGGAGGTGGTGGGCTTGCGGAGTTGGTAGAAGGACAGGATCTGCAGTTCGGTGGCCAGGTCGACCTTCCGGAGCGAAACGGCGTCGGGGACCGTCACCACCGTGGGTGCGAAGTTCAGTACGGCTCCCACTCCGGCGGCCACGAGGCCATCGGCGACGGACTGGGCGGCGTCGCCGGGGGTGGCGATCACGCCGATGGCCACGTTGCGGTCGCTCACGATGCGGGCGAGTTCGTCCACCGGCTCGACGGCCAGGGATCCGATCTCGATACCCACCTTGGCCGGGTTGGCATCGAGGATCGCCACGATCGAGAAGCCCCGCGCGCCGAACCCGCCGTACCCCACCAGCGCCTGGCCCAGGTTCCCGGCACCCACGATGGCGACCGGCCACTCGCGGGTGAGGCCGAGCTCCCGGCCGATCTCGTGGAGCAGCTCGTCGACGGTGTAGCCAACCCCGCGAGTTCCGTACGTTCCGAGATATGAAAGGTCTTTCCGGACCTTTGCCGCATTCACCCCAGTGCTGGCGGCGAGTTGGTCCGACGAGATGGTTTCCACCCCGTGCTCGCCCAGGTCGAGGAGCGCGCGGTAGTAGAGAGGAAGCCGCGACACGGTGGCCTCGGGGATGCGCCGACCACCGCCGAGCGACCGGGGGAAGTGGGCGAACGCCGGGTGTTCGACGGCCACGAGGGTCCTTTCACAGGGGGTGCCCTCACGATACGCACTCGTGCACGAAATCACGAAGTCGGAGCGAACGGAGGGCAGCGAACGGTGGACACCGGCTGGGTCGGACTCGCCGCCGCCTGGGTGTTGGCGGCGGTGCTCGTGTTCTCGGGGGTGGCGAAACTCGCCAACCTCGCCCGCTCCGCGGAGGCGATGGCGGCGCTCGGGGTTCCCTCGCCCCAGCGCACCGCCGTCGTGGTCGCCGGGTTCGAGATCCTCGATGCCATCACCCTGGTCGTCGCGCCGCAGCCCGGTGCGTGGGTCGCGCTGCTGCTCCTCGGCGTGTTCACCCTGTTCCTCGCGGGCCGGTTGCTCACCGGCAGACGCGGCGAGTGTCCCTGTTTCGGCGGCGCGACTCAGATCACGTGGTGGGGGGTCGCCCGGAACGGGGGGCTGATGGCCCTCGCGGGATTGGTGCTGGTCACTCTGCGCTGACGCCGCAACCGGTACGGCGAATCCGGTTTTCCTGCGTGGCGCGCGTTAGTTTCGGCCCCGGAGCCCGGGACTTGTACGGGTCGGTGGCGCGCCTGTGGGCGCCGAGTGGAATGGAGCAACGAGGTGGCCGACTACCTGCCGATCCTCACGATGATCGTGCTGGTGGTGTTGTTCATCTCGGTGTCGTTCGTGGCGTCCACGTTGCTCGGACCCAAGCGCCCCACCACGGCGAAGCGCGCACCGTACGAGTGTGGCATCGTCCCCGAGTACGAACCGGCCGAGCGCTTCCCGGTGAAGTTCTATCTGGTGGCGATGGCGTTCATCGTGCTCGACGTCGAGATCGTCTTCTTGTACCCGTTCGCCACGGTGTTCCGTTCGCTGGGTGGGTACGGACTCGCAGTGATCGGTGCGTTCTTGTTGGTGTTGCTCGTTCCGTTTGCCTACCTGCTGTCGTCGGGCGCGCTCGAGTGGGGTTCCATCAAGGAAGTCGCCGGTCGCGTCATCGCACCGGTGCGCCGCACGTCGACGCTCCCATCATTCGCTCGTGGCGACTCCGAGGAAGCTGCCTGATGCCCGACGTCTCGCTCGACAACTGGAGCCACAACTTCCTCACCGGCACGCTCGAAGGCCTGGTGAAGTGGGCGCGTAAGAACAGCATGTGGCCGGCCACCTTCGGCCTCGCGTGTTGTGCCATCGAGATGATGGCCACGGGTGCTGCGCACTACGACCTGGCGCGCTATGGCATGGAGGTCTTCCGTGCGTCACCGCGCCAGGCCGACCTCATGATCGTCGCGGGTCGCGTGAGTCAGAAGATGGCGCCGGTGTTGCGCCAGGTCTACGACCAGATGGTCGAGCCCAAGTGGGTCATCTCCATGGGTGTGTGCGCCAGCAGCGGCGGCATGTTCAACAACTACGCCATCGTGCAAGGCGTCGACCAGATCGTTCCGGTCGACGTCTACATCCCGGGCTGCCCGCCTGGTCCCGAAACGTTGATGCACGGCATCCTCACGCTCCACGAAATGGTCCGCACCGGCGAGATCATGCGTCGGCGCGGCGAGTCGTCCACCGGCGGTGCAGCCATCGAGGTGGTCGAGGCGCGTGGTGGGGGCCAACAAGAGGTGCCGGTATCCATTTCCCGAGTCCATTCCTGAGTCTGCGAGAACAGTTTCGTGTCCGACGAAGCCCCCGAGTCCGGTGAAGAAGCAGTGGTGGAGACGCCACTCGAGCCGCCAGTGCCATCCGACGAAGTTGCCGCAGCGGTGCTCCAGAAGTTCGCCGGTTGCGCGTGCCACGAGTCGCACGGCCAAGCGGTGGTGTACGTGCCGCGTGACCTCTGGCGCGACGTCGCCGAGTTCTTGCGCGACGAACAGGAATTCGTGATCTGTCTCGACGTCACCGCGGTCGACCACCTCGTCGACGTCGAGCGGCCGGCGGTGCCGGGGGGCGTCGCGCCCGAGCGGTTCGAAGTGGTGGCCAACTTCATCAGCCACACCCGCGCACGGCGTATTCGTGCCATCTGCCAGGTTCCCAACGGCGACGAAACCGTGGCGAGCCTCACGCCGGTGTACCCCGGCGTGAACTTCGGCGAACGCGAAGTCTTCGACCTCTACGGCATCCGCTTCGAGGGGCACCCCGAGTTGGTTCGCATCCTCATGCCCGACGACTGGGACGGGCATCCGTTGCGCAAAGACGACGCGCCGGCGCGCGTGCCCGTCACGTTCAAAGGCGACCCGGTACCGCGATGATCGAAGAAGAAGCGCGTCTCGAGCGTCAGACCGACGAAGGCAACCAGCAACTCCGCCCCATGCATGAAGTGGTGCTCACGGGTGGTCCGTGGCCCGAGCCCGAAGACTCCGGGCAAACCATGATCGTCAACATGGGGCCCCAGCACCCCAGCACGCACGGCGTGTTACGCGTGATGATGGAACTCGAAGGCGAGACCATCGTGCGGGCAAAGCCGGTCATCGGCTATCTCCACACCGGCATGGAGAAGACTGCCGAAGAGCTCATGTTCATTCAGGGCTCCACCAACGTGACGCGCATGGACTACGCCAGTCCCATCGCGAACGAAGTCGTGTTCTCGATGGCGGTCGAGCAGTTGCTCGACGTCGAGCTGCCGCCGCGCGCGGTGTGGATCCGCACGCTGATGCTCGAGATCAGCCGCATGGCGTCGCACTTGCTGTTCCAAGCCACCAACGGCATGGACCTCGGCGCAGTGTCGATGATGCTGTACGGCTGGCGTGAACGCGAGGAAGTCCTGCGCTTTCTCGAAACCGTCACCGGGCTGCGCATGAACCACAACTACGTGCGCCCGGGCGGTGTCGCTGCCGACTTGCCGCCCGGCTGGGAAGACCACGCGCTCGCCCTGTGTGACACCGTCGAAGCTGGTGTCGCTGAGTACGAAACCATCTTGAACGAGAACCCCATCTGGCTCGAGCGCACGGTGGGCGTGGGCAAACTCACCACCGACCAGTGCCTCGAACTCGGACTGACCGGTCCCATCCTGCGCAGCACCGGCTACCCGTGGGACCTGCGCAAGGCCATGCCGTACCTGGCGTACCCCGAGCTCGACTTCGACATCGTCTACACCGACAACGGCGACGTCTACGACCGCTTCCGTATTCGGCTCTACGAGATCCTCGAGAGCATCAAGATCGTGCGCCAATGCGTTGAGAAGATGCCGCTCGGCGACTACCGAGTGCAGGACCGCAAGGTCACGCCGCCGCCGCGTGCGCGCATCGACGAGTCGATGGAAGCGCTCATTCACCACTTCAAGTTGTTCACCGAAGGCTTCAAGGTGCCGGCCGGCGAAACGTATGCCGCCATCGAGTCGCCGCGCGGCGAGATCGGCTGCTACTTGGTGAGCGACGGCACGGCCAAGCCGGTGCGCATGCACATCCGGGGGCCGAGTTTCTACAACCTGCAGGCATTGGCGCCCATGATGGAAGGCGAACTCGTGGCCGACGGTGTCGCGATCATCTCGACCATCGACCCGATCATGGGCGAGGTCGACCGATGACGTACTTCAACGCAACGTTTGCGCCGAAGGCCGCAGAAATCGTTGCTCAGTACCCACGTCCGAAGTCGGCGATCCTGCCGCTCGCCCACCTGGCGCAAGACCAGGACGGCTGGGTGAGCGCAGAAGCCATGGAAGCGATTGCGGAACTCGTTGGCGTCACCCCTGCCGAGGTGCAGGGCACGGTCAGCTTCTACACGATGTTCAAACGCGAACCAGTGGGCAAGTACCTGGTGAGTGTGTGCACGAACGTGTCGTGTTTGGTCAATGGCGGGCCCGAGCTCTACGAGCACTTGCGTGACCAGTACGCCGATGATGCCGACGTCACCGTAGAAGAGGTCGAATGTCTCGCCGCGTGCGACGGCGCGCCGTGTTTGCAGGTCAACTACGAGTATCACCTCAACCTCACGCCCGAATCTGGTGAAGCCATCGTCAACGACTACAAGTCGGGTCGGCTGATCGCGCGCACCATCTCGGGTTCAACCGTTGGAGTGCAGTCATGACCGAAGTGAAAGAGACTCGTCTGCTCACCCGGCGGTTGCGTGAGTTCCCCGAGGACTCCTGGACCATCGAGCGTGCCATTGCCGATGGTGCCTACGAGAACTTGAAGAAGGCGCTGGCCATGACGCCCGACGCCGTACAGGCCGAGGTGAAGTCGTCGGGACTGCGGGGTCGCGGTGGCGCCGGGTTCCCGGCGGCCACCAAGTGGTCGTTCCTGCCGGCCGACAGCTTTCCGCGCTACCTCGTGGTGAACGGCGACGAAGGCGAACCGTCCACGTTCAAGGACCACATGCTGGTCGAAGGCGACCCGCACCAGATCGTCGAAGGCATCCTCATTGCGGCGTACGCCATTGGGTGTCATCAGAGCTTCGTGTACCTGCGGGGTGAGTTCGGTCTCGGTTACGACCGGCTGGTCGGCGCCATTGAAGACGCGCGCACCAAGGGATTCGTCGGCACCAACATCGCCGGCTCCGGGTTCGACTGCGACATCGTGATGCACCGCGCGGCGGGCGCATACATATGCGGCGAAGAGACTGCGCTGCTCGAGAGTCTCGAAGGTGAGCGCGGCATGCCGCGCTTGCGCCCGCCGTTCCCGGCGGTCGCAGGTCTCTACGCCAAGCCCACGGTCGTCAACAACATCGAGACGCTCTCCACCGTTCCGCACATCGTGCAGATGGGCGGCGAGGAGTACGCCAAGCTCGGCGTGAACAAGAGCACCGGCACGCGCATCTTCAGCGTGTCGGGTCATGTGAAGAAACCGGGCAACTACGAAGTCGAACTCGGCATGACCTTCCGTGACCTGCTCTACGGATTGGCCGGCGGTATCCGCGAAGACCGCGCCATCAAGTTCATCATTCCGGGTGGCGCATCCAGCCAGTGGATGCCGCCCACCGACGAGGCGCTCGACCTGCCCCTCGACATGGACGCGATCGGCCCGGCGTTTGGCGCCATGCTCGGGTCAGGTGCGGTCATGGTGTTCGACGAGACCACGGACCCGATATCGGTTGCGTGGCGGTTGGCGAAGTTCTTTGCGCACGAGAGCTGCGGCAAGTGCACGCCGTGCCGGGAAGGCACAGGTTGGATCGAGAAGGTGTTGTACCGGATGAGCCATGGTGAGGGTCGCCCCGAAGACCTCGATATGTTGCTCGACGTGGGCGACAACATCTCGCCCGGTCTCAACGCGCCGTTCTCGCAGACCACCATCTGCCCGCTGGGTCCCAGCGCCGTCAGTGCAGTGGTGAGTCTCAACAAGTACTTCCGCGCCGAGGTTGAAACGCGCTGCGGTGCGGGTTCCGTAGAGAGGGCGCTTGCGTGACGGGCGAGCGAGCGAAGACGAGCGAACTCGTAACCATAAGTATCGATGGCAAAGAGGTGCAGGCCGAGAAGGGCACGCTGCTCATCCGCGCGGCCCAGGACGCAGGCATCTTCATTCCGCGGTTCTGTTGGCACGAGCGCATGAAGCCGGTCGGCATGTGTCGCATGTGCCTGGTCGAGATCGAAGGGGTGCGCGGGTTACCGCCCGCCTGCACCACGCCCGTCGCCGACGGCATGGTCGTGCACTTCCAGCAGCACAACGTCGAGAAGGCCCAGGACGGCGTACTCGAGTTCCTGCTCATCAACCACCCGCTCGACTGCCCGGTCTGTGACCGGGGCGGTGAGTGCCCGTTGCAGGACCAGACGGTTGCGTTTGGTCCGGGTGAGAGTCGCTTCGTCGAAGAGAAGCGGCACTACGCGAAGCCCATTCCGATCAGTGACCACGTGTTGCTCGACCGGGAACGCTGCATCCAGTGCGCGCGTTGCACTCGCTTCGCCGACGAGATCGCCGGCGACCCGCTCATCACGTTCGTGGAACGCGGTGGCCAGACGCAGGTGCTCAACTTCCCCGACGACCCGTTTGCGTCGCACTTCTCGGGCAACACCGTGCAGATCTGTCCGGTCGGTGCGCTCACTGCGAAGCCTTACCGGTTCCGCGCGCGTCCCTGGGACCTCGACACCGTCGAGACCAGCTGCACCACCTGTGCGGTGCAGTGCCGCGGCGCGTTGCAGTCGTCGAGCAACCGCCTGGTGCGCCTGCTCGGTGTCGACAGCGAGCCGGTGAACCACGGGTGGCTCTGCGACAAGGGCCGTTACGGGCTCGACTGGGTGCACCAGGCCGATCGTGTGCGGTCGCCCTTGGTGCGTGACGGCGAGGACCTGACCGCCGCGTCGTGGCCGGAGGCGCTCGACGCAGCCGCAGCCGGCATTCGCAAGGCGCTGCAACTGCATGGTCCGACCGGGGTCGCGGTCATCGGCGGTGCGCGCGGCACCAACGAAGGCGCGTATTCCTGGGCCAAGTTGGCCAAGAGCGTGTGGAAGACCGACAACGTCGATGCCCAGTTGGGCGACGGGCTGCCGGCCGAGGTGGTCCTGGGTCTGCCCAAGGCGCGCATCGCCGACGCCGATCGGGCGAAGGCCATCGTGCTGTTGGCCCCCGATTGCAAAGAAGAGCTTCCCGTGCTCTATCTCCGGCTGCGGCGCGCCGCGTCCGAGTTGGGAGTTCCGCTCATCGACATCTCGCCGCGTGCGAACGGACTCACGCCGTACGCCGCCCACGTGGTGCATGCTCGTCCGGGCGAATCCGGGATTGCTGCCGAGCGGGTGGCCGCGGCACTGACCGGCACCAAATCTGGCGACGAAGCGCTCGATGCCATCGCCGACCAGTTGTCCGGTCGCAGCGGCGAGGTCGTCGTGGTGTTGGGTCGTCCGTCGATGGCCGAGGCGGCCGACTCGGTCGTACGCGCAGCGGCAGCATTGTCGAAGGTCCCGGGAACACGGTTCCTCTCGGCGTTGCACCGCGGCAACGTGCACGGTGCGCTCGACATGGGTTGCACTCCTGGCTTCCTGCCCGGGCGCGTCTCGCTCGACGACGCCCGTGACTGGTTCACCGAACACTGGGGTGCGGTTCCGGCCGAGCGAGGGCTCGACACCGCCGGCATCCTCGAGGCGGCGCGCAACGGCCGCATCGGCGCGCTCGTGGTGCTCGGATCCGATCCGTTCGCCGACGTCCCCGATCGCACGCTCGTGCGCGAAGCGCTCGACGCGGTGCCGTTCACGGTGTTGGTCGGTGCATTCGTCGACAAGACCAGTCGGCGGGTCGATGTCGTGCTGCCCGCCAGCGTGTGGGGCGAGACCCGTGGGAGTGCTACCAACATCGAGGGTCGCGTCCAGCGGTTGGCGCAGAAGCTCTCGCCGGAAGGCACCACGATGCCCGACTGGCGCATTGCGGCCGAGCTCGCGTTGCGTGAAGGGGTCGACTTCGACTTCGAATCCGCCGACGAGGTGATCGACGAGATTGCACGCGTCGCACCCGCCTACGCCGGCGTCGACGCCACGCTCGTGCGGCGCGCTCGTGACGGTGCGGTGGTGCCGATTGCGGCGTTCCCCGAAGAGATCACCGTGGAACGGCGGCCCAGCACTGGTGCCGACCTGTCTTGGGAGCCCATCGCCCCGGCGCCCGAAGCCGAAGCTGATGCCGACATCGACGACGCCGTGGCATCTGCCGATGAAGTGGTGGCCGACGCGGTCGCCGAAGCACAGAGCGCGAACGCCCCGGCGTGCTTCGAATGGAACGCCGCCGCAGACAACACTGCGCCGCCGGCACCCGATGCGTACGCTCTGCGCCTCGTGGTGGGACGCGCGATGTACGACTCCGGAGTGATTGCGGCACGGTCGTCGGCCACGGCGACCCTTGCCGATCGCGTGTCGTTGCTCGTCAATCCGAGCGACCGCACGCGCATCGGGGTCAACGACGGCGACCGGGTTCGCGTCACCACGGCGCGCGGGTCGTTCACGATGCCGCTCGTCGCCGACGACGCCACTGCGTCGGGCACGGCGTTCCTGGTGTTCAACCGGGTGATCGATGGATCCGACGAGCTGACGGCGGCTGATCTCATCGATCTCAGCGCTGTGGTCACCGATCTGCGGGTGGAGACGGTGTCGTGAACACGCTCGCAATCGATCCGCTCTTCACCGGCGGACAAGTCGATCCCACCACATTGCTCATCGTGATCGTGAAGACCGTGGTGGTCTTCGCGGTCCTGCTGGTCGGCGTCATGTTCTACGTGTGGTTCATGCGCAAGGTCATCGCCGTGATGCAGAACCGCGTGGGGCCCAAGCGCGCCGGCCCGTTCGGTGCGCTGCAGACGTTGGCCGACGGCATCAAGCTCTTCTTCAAGGAGCAGTCCATTCCGGATTCCGCCGACGAGTCGGTGTTCCGGTTGGCGCCGTACCTCTCCATCATGCCGGCGTTCATCGCGTTCTCGATCGTGCCCATCGGCGGCACGGTCTGGATGTTTGGCGAGCGCACGCGCCTCCAGCTGGCCGATCCCGCCATCGGCGTGTTGTTGCTCCTGGCCATGAGCGGTATCGGGCTGTACGGCGTGATGCTCGCCGGATGGAGCTCCGGATCGAAGTACCCGTTGCTCGGTTCGGTGCGCGCGTCGGCGCAGCTGCTCAGCTACGAAGCGATTCTCGGGCTGTCGATCGTGGGCGTCCTGTTCATGTCGAACTCGCTCGAGACGAGCAAGATCGTGGCCGACCAGAAGTGGACGGGTATCGGCTCGATGCTCAACTGGAACGTGGTGCCGCTATTCCTGTTCTTCGTGCTGTTCATCATTGCGGCCATCGGTGAGACGAACCACCCGCCGTTCGACCTGGTCGAAGCCGAACAGGAACTCGTCGGTGGGTTCCACACCGAGTACACGGGCATCCGCTTCGCCATCTTCTTCTTGGCCGAGTTCATGAACGTCATCACGATGTCGGCCATCGCAGTCACGTTGTTCCTCGGCGGTCCGGCCGGACCCAAGTTTCCAGGCGTCTCGGCCTCGAACGTGGTGAACACCTGGCTCATGCCCATCTTCTGGTTCACGCTGAAGTTGCTCATCTTGTTGTTCTGCACGGTGTGGGTGCGCGCGTCGCTGCCGCGCCTTCGGTACGACCAGCTCATGCGGTTGAGCTGGAAGGTGCTCATCGAGGTGGCATTCCTTGCAGTGCTGTTCACCATCGTGGTGCTCGTCGGTCACGACCAGCGTTGGAACCTCTGGTTGGTCCTGCCGGCCGCGCTGGTCGGGGCGGTTGCGCTCTTCGGCATCCTGCGGCTCTGCATGCCGCGCGCCGACGAGCCCCGCGACGACTTCGAATCGCTGCACGGAGCGGCGTGATGGGACGCTTCTCGGGTTTCAAGGTCACGTTCGGCACCATGTTCGAGCCGAAGGTCACCACTGACTACCCCAAGGTCAAGCGCCCGAAGCCGCCACGTCAGCACGGCCGTCACATCCTCAATCGTTACGAGGATGGGATGGAGAAGTGCATCGGCTGCGAGTTGTGCGCAGGCGTGTGTCCGGCCAAGTGCATCTACGTGCGCGGCGCCGACAACCCGCCCGACGCGCCGGTGTCGCCGGGTGAGCGCTACGGGTTCGTCTACGAGATCAACTACCTGCGCTGTATCCACTGCGACATGTGCGTCGAGGCGTGTCCTACCGAGGCCATCACCGAGACGAAGCTGTTCGAGTTCTCGTTCACGAATCGCCAGGACGCCATCTACACCAAGAACGAATTGGTGGTCGACGACGACGGGCGCGCCCAGCGCCTCCCGTGGGAGTACTGGCGCGGTGACGAAGACGACGAGGCCAGTGAGTGGATGCGCGCCACCTCGCCGAGCGGAAACGCAGCCTTCGAAGGTCGCGTGAACTGGTCGGGTGAGCTCGGGTTCGGGGTGCGTCAACCCGACCCGGCGCAGCGTCCGTACGAGCCCAACCCTGAAGGCGTCGAGCACATGGTCGACGAGATCCACCACGGACACGAAGACTGATGACGTTCTTCATCTTCTCCATCGCCACGCTCATCGTCATTGGAGGCGCGCTTGGCGTCATCCTGGCGGCGAACCCGGTGCACAGCGCGTTGTCACTCGTGTGCGCGCTCATCGGCATGGCGGTGTTCTTCCTGCAACAAGACGCCCAATTGGTCGCAGCGGTGCAAGTCATCGTCTACGCCAGCGCAATCGTGGTGCTGTTCCTCTTCGTGATCATGTTGTTGGGCGTCGACCGCCGTGAGTCGGTGGCCGACATCGCCCGGCCGCAGACGTTTGCCGCCGTGTTGCTGGGCGTCACCACGTTGGTGTTCGTGCTGGTGCTCGCGGCGGGCAACTGGACCACTGGGGCCACCTCCGCGAACGGCGCACTCGGCAGCACGCCCATCGAGGGCGGCGGCGGTGGGCCCAACGAGGGGGTTGCGCTCGTCGTCCGCGATCCCGGCAACATCAAGACCGTCGCCGAGGCCCTGTTCACCGATTACGCATGGGTGCTCGAACTCACTGCCGTGCTGCTCACGCTCGCAGTGGTAGGCGCCGTCATCTTGGCCAAGCGCAGCGTTGGCGATCCGGTGGCCGAGGTCTACGACGCCGACGACGCGGATGCCGTTGCAGAGGTGAAAGGCGGGGTGGAAGCGTGATGCTCGCCGCACTTTGGACCCCGACCCCGGCGTGGTACCTGGTCGTGGCGGCCGTGCTCTTCAGCATCGGTGCGGTCGGCCTGCTGGTCCGCCGCAACATCCTCGTGATGTTCATGTGTGTCGAGCTCATGTTGAACGCCGTGAACCTCACGTTCATCACGTATGCCCGTCAGCTCAATGACCGTTCCGGTCAGGCCATCGTGTTCTTCGTACTGGTGGTGGCGGCGGCCGAGGTGGCCGTGGGGCTGGCGTTGATCGTGTCCGTCTTCCGGCGTCGCCGTGGTGCGACCGCCGACGACGTGGACCTACTGCGAGGCTGAGTGACAACCGAACGCATCCTTGATTCCATCTGGTTGCTGCCTGCGCTCCCGTTGTTGGGCGCAACCATCTTGTTCTTCTTCGGCAAGCGGATCGGCGAGCCCCTCGCGGGTTGGATCGCCACGCTCATGACCGGCCTGGCGTTCGTCTGGGGTGCGGTTGCGTTCTTCGCGCTGCGCTCGCTCCCGGTCGAAGAGCGGGCGCACGTCAGCACGTTGTGGAAGTGGATGCCGGTGGGCAGCTTCCGGGTCGACTTCGCCTTCCTGGCCGACCCACTCAGCATCACGTTCGTGCTGTTCATCACGTTCGTGGCCACGCTGATTCACATCTACGCAATCGGCTACATGCACGGCGACGCGCGGTTCAGCCGGTTCTTCGCGTACTTGAACCTGTTCGTCGCGGCGATGTTGATCCTGGTGCTCGGCGAGAACCTGCTCGTGACGTTCATGGGCTGGGAAGGAGTGGGTCTCTGCTCCTACTTCCTCATCTCGTTCTGGTTCGAGCGGAACTCGGCCGCAGTGGCGGGCAAGAAGGCGTTCGTGACCAACCGCATCGGCGACTTCGGCCTCATGCTCGGCATGTTCCTGATCGTCGCCACCTACGGGTCGTTGTCGTACACCTCGATGCCCACGGCCGGGAAGGTCATTGCGGCCAGCACCTGTACCGCGATCGCTCTCCTGCTCTTCGTCGGCGCCATGGGGAAGAGCGCGCAGTTCCCGCTGCACATCTGGTTGCCCGACGCCATGGAAGGTCCCACGCCGGTGTCCGCGCTCATTCACGCGGCCACCATGGTGACGGCGGGCGTGTTCCTCATGTGTCGCGCGTGGCCGTTCCTCGTGGGCAGTGGATACGCCGACGACGTGGTGGCGTGGGTCGGCGTGGGCACGGCGTTGTACGCGGCCACGGTGGCGCTGGTGCAAACCGACATCAAGCGCGTGCTTGCGTACTCCACCATCAGCCAGCTCGGGTACTGCTTCTTGGCGGTCGGTGTCGGTGCGTTCAGCGCCGGCATCTTCCATGTGGTCACGCACGCGTTCTTCAAGGCGTTGCTCTTCCTGGGTGCCGGCTCGGTCATTCACGGCATGCATTCGGTCGCCCACAAGAAGCATTTCGACGAGCAGGACATGCGCTGGATGGGTGCGCTGCGCAAGCTCATGCCGGTCACGGCGGCCACGTTCATCGTGGGCTGGCTCGCCATTGCCGGCGTGCCGCCGTTCTCCGGTTTCTGGTCGAAGGACGAGATCCTGGCCAAGGTGTGGTCGAGCGAGACCGTGGCCGGCGGCAAGGTGCTGTGGTTCTTGGGGCTGGCCGCCGCGATCCTCACGGCCTTCTACATGACGCGTCAGGTCTGGATGGTCTTCTTCGGAAACGCGCGCTGGGAACAGGCGCCGGAAGTGGTGCCGGTCGTCGCTGGCGGTATGGACGACGAACCGGTTGCTGCGCCGACCGACACGCACGCAGCAGACGCGCCCGCAGCCGAAGAAGCGCACGGCCATGGCGACCACGACGCGCCGCACGAGTCGCCGGCGCTGATGACCATTCCGTTGGTGATCCTGGCAATCGGCGCCATGTTCGCCGGGTTGTTCTCGTTGCCCTTCCACCACTGGGAGTTCCTCGCCGAGTGGCTCGAACCGGCCATCCCGGCACCGGTCATCGAAGTGGCCGGACTTCCCGCGGTGCTGCTCGCGTGTCTCACCGTTGCGCTCGGCCTCGTCGGGATCTTCGCCGCGGTTGGCCTGTACCGTCGCGGGTTCGCCACTCCTGCAGACGACCCGTTGCCGAAGAAGCTCGGCCCGTTGGCGCCGGTGCTCGCCAACGCGTGGTACGTGAACGCCGCCGTGGCGTGGATGGTGGACCACGTGGCGCAACCCGTGGCCAACTTTCTCGCCAACGTCTTCGATCAGCGCATCGTCGACGGTGCCATCAACGGCACGGCGAACGTGGTGCGCTTGGGTGGTGTGGGGCTGCGGCGGGTGCAAACCGGCCTGGTGCGCAACTACGCGCTCAGCATCTTGGCCGGCTTGGTGGCCCTGCTCATCTACGTGATCGTGAGGGTCGCATGAACAGCTTCCCGATCCTCAGCGTGCTGATCTTCACGCCCATTGTCGGCGCGCTCGTCATCTTGTGCACCAGCGACCGCCGCCCCGACCTGGCGCGGGCGCTCGGCATCGCGTTCTCCATGGCCACGCTCGGCCTGGCGGCGTGGTTGCTGTTCGAGTTCTCCGCTCGCACCGCCGGGTTCCAGTTCACCGAGACGCACACCTGGTTCCAGGACCTGGGTGTCGATTACCGCCTGGGCGTCGACGGCATCAGTGTCTTCATGGTGGTGTTGAACGCGCTGCTCTTCCCCATCGGGTTGCTCGCCAGTTTCAACGAGCCGCGCACCAAGCAGTTCTTCGTGTGGATGCTGGTGCTCGAAGGTGCGGTGATGGGCGTCTTCCTGTCGCTCGACCTGATCATGTTCTTCGTGTTCTTCGAGCTGGTGCTCGTGCCTATGTACTTCCTCATCGCCGGATGGGGGCACGGTCGCAAGGTGTACGCCGCCACGAAGTTCTTCATCTTCACCATGGCGGGTTCGGCGTTCCTGCTCGTTGGCATCTTGGTGTTGGCATATCTGCATCGGAACGACACGCGTGTACTCACGTTCAGCTTCGAGGCGTTGCGTGATTGGGCGCCCAAGGGATTGAGCTCCGGTACGGCGAAATGGTTGTTCGTCGCGTTCGGCATTGCGTTCGCGGTGAAGGTGCCGCTGTTCCCGCTGCACACGTGGCTGCCCGACGCTCACACCGAGGCCCCCACGGCCGGCTCGGTCATCTTGGCCGGCGTGCTCTTGAAGATGGGCACCTACGGATTCCTGCGTTTCTCGCTCGGGTTCTTCCCCGGTGCGGCGGTCGACCTGGCGTGGGTGTTGCTGGTCCTCGGTGTCATCGGCATCGTGTACGGCGCCATCGTGGCGGCCGTGCAGCCCGACTTGAAGCGCCTTATTGCCTACTCGTCGGTCGCGCACCTGGGCTTTGTGATGATCGGAATCTTCGCGCTCACGCGCCAGGGTCTCGCCGGTGGGGTGTTCACCATGGTGAGCCACGGGCTCACCACCGGCGCGTTGTTCCTGCTCGTCGGCATCCTCTACGAGCGGCGACACACTCGCAAGATCGCCGACTTCGGAGGGCTCTGGAAGTCCATTCCGGTGTTCAGCGCAATGTTCGTGATTGCAATGTTTGCGTCCATTGGGTTGCCCGGCCTCTCGGGTTTCGTCGGCGAGTTCCTTGCGCTCCTCGGAACCTTCTTGGCCAACCGGTGGATCGCAGTGGTGGCCACCACGGGGGTGATCCTGGCGGCCGTGTACTTGCTGTGGGCGTTCCAGCGAGCGTTCACCGGCGAGCCCGAAGGCGAGAATGTGGGCATCCGCGACATCAAGGCGCGTGAGCTGCTCACGGTGGTTCCGCTGTTGGCGCTCAGCCTGTTCCTCGGCTTCTATCCGAAGCCAGTGCTCGATCGGGTGCAGCCGTCGTTGCAGAACGTCATCGAACGCGTCGAGCGCACCACCGACTACCGCGAGCCGAAGCCCCGCCTTCTACCGGGTACGAGCGAAGCGAAGGCGAAGGCCGAAACGAAAGCGAGTGTTCGATGAGTCGCGGGGTACCCACGCCGGGCATCGAATGGATCGCGCTTGCGCCGGTCATTGCGATGGCGGCCACCGGGTTGGTGGTGGTCATGACGAAGGCGCTCGTGCGGCGCGGTGCGTTCCTGGTGCCGTTGTCCATTGTCGAAGGGTTTGTGGGCGCCGTGGTCGCCGGCGGACTGTTGTACGCGCAGTGGCGCAACCTCGACGGTCGCAGCGTTGTGAACGGACGGCGTGGGTTCACCACGTTCTCGGGGATGATCGCACTCGACCGGTTTTCCATCGTGATCGGTGGAGTGGTCGTGATCGCGCTCGTTTTCGTGTTGCTCTTGCTCGGCCCGTACCTGCGCCGGGTCGAACTACCGGCGCCCGAGTTCGTGGCGTTGGTGTGTTTCTCGGTCACCGGAATGTTGGCCATGGCCACGGCGAACGATCTCATCGTCGTGTTCGTGGCGCTCGAGGTGTTGTCCATTCCGCTGTACGTGCTCTCGGCGTTGGACCGTCGCCGGGTGAAGTCGCAAGAAGCGGGTCTCAAGTACTTCGTACTCGGCGCGTTCAGTTCGGCCATCTTCTTGTACGGCGTGGCACTGATGTACGGCGCCACTGGCAGCACGCGATTGGTCGGCGGGCCGTCGAGCATGGCGTCGTTCTTCAGTCAGAACGTGGTGGCGCGCAACAACCTTCCCCTGCTTGCCATCGCCATGTTGGTGGTGGGACTCGGGTTCAAGATCGCGGCCGTGCCGTTCCACCAGTGGACGCCCGACGTCTATGACGGTGCGCCCACACCGGTCACGGCGTTCATGGCGTCGGCCACCAAGGCAGCTGGTTTCGCGGCGTTGATCCGGGTGCTCTACACGGGGCTGTTCTCCTTCAGTGCGGACTGGCGGCCCATCGTGTGGGGGCTGTCGGCCCTCACGGTGTTGGTGGGTGCAATCGCCTCGTGTGTGCAGACCGACGTGAAGCGCATCTTGGCGTACTCGTCGATCGGGCACGCCGGTTTCATCCTCATTGGCGTGCAGGCCGCGTCGAAGGAGGGCGTGTCGTCGGCCGTCTTCTACCTCATTGCGTACGCGTTCATGGTGGTCGGTTCGTTCGCCGTCGTGGGGCTCATCGCAACGCGCCACGACTCGGGCCATCTGCTCGACGACTATCGCGGGTTGGCTGGCCGCGAGCCGCAGTTGGCGGCACTGCTCACGTTCTTCTTGTTGGCGCAGGCCGGCGTGCCGCTCACCAGCGGCTTCATCGCGAAGTTCGACGTGTTCAGTGCGGCGGCTCGGGCCGGGGGCTGGGGGACCGCGATCGTGTTGGTCGGTCTGCTCTCGGCCGCGATCGCGGCGTTCGCCTATCTCCGGGTGGTGGTCACCATGTGGGCCGGGCGCGATTCCGATGTCGATCTCACGGCTGCCGAAGGATCCGACGAGTCCGCAGGCAGTGTTGCCGTCGCCACTCGTACGCAGCAGGTGGCGCGCATCGACGTGCTCACTGGCACCGTGCTGTTCGTGTGCGCGACGGTCACGTTGGTGATGGGCGTGCTGCCCGAACCGGCGCTCGAACTGGCTCGCCGGGCCACGCTGATTCTTCCGCTCTGACGCCGACGGGTTTCGCTCAGGCCGCGGTGCGGCGCCGCCACGGCACCCGCCGTCGGTGCGGCCGCTGCATTGTTTCGACCGGCTGGCGGTGCTCGAGGACTCCGGTCGCCATGCGGTAGGCCTCGTCGATCAGCCGGTGCGCATCTGAGAAGTCGAGCAGGTCGCGATCGTCGGTGGGGCGCGGGAGGATCGTGACCTCCGCGGTGTGGCGGAGGTGCGCGAGTTCCAGCTGGAAGCGCTGGTTGCGGGCGATCGAGAACGACCGCATGACCACGTCGAGCGGAGACCGGGGGGCTCGGTGCATCGGACGGCCACCGCCCGAGACGTTGCACACGAAGATGCGGGCGGGCTTGCCTGCGGCGGCGTGCGAGATGGGAACGCTGTTGACCACGCCGCCGTCCACGAGGAGGCGCCCGGCGTACGGCACCGGAGGGAACACGCCGGGTAGTGCGGCGGACGCGAGGAGTGGTGGCGCGAGCGGTCCGCGACAGAACACGACTTCGGACCCGCTGGTGAGATCGCAGGTCACCACGCGCAAGGGGACGGCCAGGTCCGCGAAGGTGCGGGCCGTCGAAACGGTGTCGATGAGCTGGGCCAATCCGTCGCTCGGCATGAGGGAGGTGCCGCGGCGCAGCACGTTCCAGGCGCGGGTGACGCGGTTCCCAGGGAAGATTTCCTTGCCCTGGATCGACTGCCAGACCCCTTCGAGGTGATCCACGGCGTCCATGGTCGGTCGGTGCGCGACCACGGCGCCGTTGAGGGCGCCGGCCGAGGTTCCGATCACGACATCTGGGACGATTCCGCGCTCGAAGAGGGCGCGCAGCATCCCCACCTGGCTCACGGCCTGATTGCCGCCGCCCGACAGGACGAAGACCGTCGGACGGTCTGGTGCCACTCGCGATTCGTCCATCGGATGCCCTCTCGTACTGAATCCGTTTCGGCAGGGCTGCCGTCGACGTGAGGACTTCGAAATGGGCGGGCGATGAATTCATGCTGGCCGGACCGCCCTGGTTAGGCTCCCCGCCGGTGTTCGCATACGTATCGCTCTCCGACTACTACCGGTCCTACGTCACGGTTGCCGTCTACACGCTCGTGGCGTTCGGCATGGTGGGGGCCATGCTCGGTGCCGGCCGGCTCATTCGCCCTCACCGGCCGCAGCCGCAGAAGTACCTCGTTTACGAGGCGGGTTCCGACCCGGTGGGCGTGTTCGGTCAGAGCAACGTTCGGTACTACATCTTTGCGTTGCTCTTCGTGATCTTCGACGTCGAGGCGATCTTCGTGTTTCCGTGGGCCGTGAAGGTCGACGCGTTCGGTTGGTACGGCTTCGGGGCGCTTGCCGTCTTCATGGTCGTGTTGTTGCTCGGGTTGTTCTACGACTGGCGAAAGGGCCTGTTGAAGTGGGCCTAGTTGCACGCAAGAGCGGGAAGGCTCCGATCAAACCGCTCACTTGGTTGTTGAACTCCAGCCGCCGGTACTCACTGTGGATGTTCCAGTGGGGCCTGGCGTGTTGTGCCATCGAGATGGGCGCCGCACTCGCGTCGCCGCGCTACGACATGATGCGACTTGGTGTCATTCCGTTCCCGGCCAGTCCGCGCCAGGCCGACCTCATCTGCATTTCGGGCACGGTTACCGACAAGATGGCGCCGGCCATCAAGCGGCTCTACGAACAGATTCCTGACCCCAAGTACGTCATCAGCATGGGGAGCTGCGCGAACTGTGGTGGTCCGTACTGGGACTCGTATTCGGTCACCAAGGGTGTCGACCAGATGCTCCCGGTCGACGTCTACATCCCCGGTTGTCCCCCGCGCCCCGAGGCCTTGTTGCAAGGTGTGGTGCTACTCCAAGAGCGCATCCAGCACGAGAACCCGGCCGAACGCTGGAAGGGCGAACCCATCGTGGTGCCGTCGGTCGAGCCGGCGGGGGTGTGACGCGTCATGGTCGAAACACAAGACCTGCTCTCGCGGTTGCAGTCCGAACTCGGTGACGCAATCGTCGCTGATGCCGATTCGTTCGGAACGCTCGAAGTGCGCGTCGCGCCCGATGCGTGGCGGCGGGCGGCTGAGGTTGCAAAGTCTGCGCTCGATTGCGACTACCTGTCGTTCGTTTCGGCCATCGACTGGATGCCCGCACCGAAGGAAGGTGGCGACGACACCAGCGGCGACACCAGTTCGCCGGTGCAACCCACCGAGCAAACGCCCGGTCTCACCGGCGCCAGCGGTCGGTTCCAAGTGTTCGCGCACGTCGAGTCCACGCGTCACCACTACGGCATCACGCTGAAGACCGACGTCGACGACCAGCAACCGCAAGCGCAGAGTTGGGTCGAGGTGTACCCCGGTGCCGACTGGCACGAGCGCGAGTGCTGGGAGATGTTCGGCATCGACTTCGACGGCCATCCTGACCTGCGCAAGCTCTACCTGCCGTTCGAATTCGAAGGCCACCCGTTGCGCAAGGACTTCCCGTTGCTGGCGCGGGTCGTGAAGCCCTGGCCAGGGTTGGTCGACGTCGAGCCCATGCCCGGCGAAGAAGTCGCCGAGGAAGGTGGCGAATGACCGACGTGACCAACGCTCCCGACTTCGAGCTCGACCCCAACGCGCTGCGCCACTTGGCCGAAGCACAGATGAATGTCGAGCTCGACACCGGCGACATGATCTTGAACCTGGGGCCGCAGCACCCGGCCACTCACGGAACGTTGCGGTTGGTGGTGCGGCTCGACGGTGAGCGAGTGCTCGCCGCCGACCCCGTCATCGGATACATGCACCGCGGCTACGAGAAACTCACCGAGTTCCGTACGTACCCTCAGGTCACCACGCTCATCAACCGCATCGACTGGCTCAGCAGCTTTGCCAACGAGGTGCCGTTCATCGCCGCGGCCGAGAAGCTGATGGACATCGAAGCGCCGGAGCGTGCGCTGTACATCCGCACAATTCTCACCGAGCTGTCGCGTATCGCCACGTTCCTGTTGTTCCTCGGAGAGATGGGCCTGCAGGTCGGTGCCATCACGCCGGCGTTCTACGGCTTCCGTGACCGCGAGCACGTGCTCAACCTCATCGAGGGGGCGACGGGTGGTCGCTTCCACCCCAACTTCAACCGCATCGGTGGGTTGAAGGACGACTTGCCGTGGGGCTGGATCGCCGAGACGCGCGAAGTCATGAAGATCGTCTTCGACAGCTGCGACCAGTTCGAAGACCTGGTGGTCGGCAACGAGATCTTCCGTAAGCGTTGCGATGGTGTGGGCATCATTCCCGGCGAACTCGGCGCCTCCTACGGCGTGTCGGGCTCCAACCTGCGCGCCAGTGGCATCGACTGGGACCTGCGCCGTGATGGCGAGCAGTACCTCGTCTACAACGAGCTCGACTGGAAAGTCTGGACGCACACCGCCGGCGACTCGTTCGCTCGCTACTGGGTGCGGCTGCAGGAAACACGCGAGTCCGCCCGCATGGTGTTGCAGATGCTCGACCAGTTGCCGGCCGGGCCGATCATGGCGAAGGTCCCGCGCATCATCAAGGTGCCCGAGGGCGAACTCTATGTGAAGACCGAGAACCCACTCGGCGAGATGGGCTACTACGTCGTCTCGAAGGGGGCGACCGGTCCGTTCCGCGTAAAGATCCGATCCGCGAGCTTCTCGAACGTTTCGATCCTTCCGTGGTTGCTGCAGGGCGTATACGTCCCCGACATCATCACCATCCTCGGATCGCTCTACTTCATCCTCGGAGACATCGACCGGTGAACGCTGTCCTCGCGCTCGAACTTCCATGGTGGTCGTTCACCATCATCAAAGCCGTGGTCGTGTTGGCCGTCGTGCCCACTGGCGCACTCGTGCTCGGGTATGTCTTCTTGTTGAAGATGATGAGTCACATGCAGAGCCGGCTCGGCCCCATGGAGGCCGGCCCGCACGGCACGCTGCAGCTGGTGGCCGACGGTGTGAAGTTCCTCCAGAAGGAAGACATCATGCCGGAAGGGGCCGACCGGCGCGTGTTCGCGTTGGCGCCTGCCGTGGTGTTGGTCAGCACGTTTTTGGTGTTCATCGTGATTCCCGCCGGACCGAAGCTCGTCGTCGAAAACCTCAACATGGGCATCTTCTACGCCCTTGCCGTGTCGAGCTTGTCGGTCATCGGCGTGCTCATGGCCGGCTGGGCGAGCGCGAACAAGTTCGCACTGCTCGGTGGCCTGCGCGCAGCGGCCCAGCTCATCGCCTACGAGTTGCCGCTGTTGCTCGCGGTGGTCGGGGTGGTGATCCAGGCCGGCACGTTGAGCCTGCAGGGCATCGTTGCGGCACAGTCGAACGGATCGATCTTCGGATGGGGTGGCATCGGCCTGCCGTTCATCATCCCGCAGTTCATCGGGTTCGTGATCTTTATGATCGCGGCGCAGGCCGAACTGACGCAGCCGCCGTTCGACATGCCGGTGGCCGAGTCGGAACTCGTCTCGGGATACATGGTCGAGTACACCGGTTTCCGGTTCCTGTTCTTCTTCATCGGAGAGTTCGGTACCGCGTTTGCATTTGCGGCCATCGCCGCCACGTTGTTCCTTGGGGGTTGGACGCTTCCATGGGGCGACATGTCGGCGGGTTACATGAACGTGGTGGGCCCCATCGTCTTGTTCGCCAAGATCATGTTGGTGGCGTTCCTCATCTTCTGGGCGCGCTTCACCTACCCGCGCTTCCGTGAAGACCAGCTTCAGGCCATTGCCTGGAAGTACCTCATTCCCATTGCGCTCGGGAACATCCTGGTGACCGGCGCGATCGTTGCGTGGGTGCGCTGATGGCTCCGAAACTTCCCAAGGTCCCCGGTCTCATCACTGGTCTGGGCGTCACGTTCAAGACGATGCTCAAGCCGGCGGTCACCGTGCAGTACCCGCACGAGAAAGAAGCACCGCCTACTCGGGCGCGTGGCGTGATCGGGTTGCAGGAAGAGAACTGCACCGTCTGCATGTTGTGTGCGCGCAGCTGCCCCGACTGGTGCATCTACATCGAAGGTCACAAGGAGAAGCGGCCGCCGCGTCGCGAAGGTGGGCGTGAGCGCACCGTCAGCGTGCTCGACCGGTTCGACATCGACTACGCGCTCTGCATGTACTGCGGAATCTGTGTCGAGGTCTGCCCGTTCGACGCCCTCCACTGGAGCCCGGAGTACGAGTACTCCGAGTTCTCCATCGCTCGGTTGCTGCACGACAAGGACAAGCTCGGCGAGTGGGATGCCACCAAGCCCGAGCCGGAGCCCTACGAAGAGGGTGCCGAAGTCAAGAAGGCAGGCAAGAAGTGATCGCGCAGAACGTCGTGTTCTGGGTGCTGGCCATCGCCATGGCTGCGGCCGCCATCCGGGTCGTGACCACCCGCAACGTGGTGCACGCCGCGCTCTACCTGGTGGTGGTCCTCGCCGGCGCGGCCGCGCAGTACATCCTTCTCACGGCTGAGTTCGTGGCGTGGGTGCAGGTGCTGATCTACATCGGCGCCGTCATCGTGCTGTTCCTCTTCGGCATCATGCTGACGCGGGCGCCCATGCGAGGCGACCAGAGCCAGGACAACTCGCAGTGGCTTTCAGGTCTCATCGCTTCGGTGTTCCTGCTCGGCGTGTTGGGAGTGTTGATCCTGCGGGCGTTCCCGGCCAGCTCGAAGATCAACTTGGACGCGGCATTTGCGTTGCAGATTGGCCAACCGGGGCCCATCGGCGACACGTTCTTGCGCGGCTGGTTGGTCCCGTTCGAAGTGCTGGGCCTGCTCCTCACCGCTGCGCTCATCGGCGCCGTGGCGATTGCGAGGCGTGACTGATGAGCCTCAACTACTTCTTGTTGCTCGCTGCGTTCCTGTTCTGCACGGGCGTCTACGGGGTGCTGGCCCGCCGCAACGGCGTACTGGTGCTCATGAGCATCGAACTCATGCTGAACGCGGTGAACATCAACTTGGTGGCGTTCTCGGCCTACAGCGCAACGCCGGGCGGTCAACCGCTGTCGGGCATCGTGTTCACGCTCTTCGTCATCACGATTGCGGCCGCCGAAGTCGGCGTGGGTCTGGCCATCGTGTTGCTGATCTACCGGAACTTCCGGACCTCTGACCTTGACCGCGTCGACCAGCTGAGGGGCTGACGTGATCCTTGCTGCCGAACAAGCCGCCGAAGGCGTCGTTCACGCTGCGCCGTGGGTGCTGCAGAACGCATGGCTGCTGTTCACCATTCCATTCGTTTCGTTCTGGATCATCTTGCTGTTCGGCAAGCGGATGGGCGAGAAGTGCTCATGGATCGGCATCGCCGCCGTGGGCACGTCGTTCGTGTTCGCGTGTTGGTCGGCGGTCGAGTGGATCCGGGTGTTCCATGAGCGCGAGAGCGCACCGGTCATCAATGAGCTCTATGTGCTGTGGTCGAACGGCACGGTGAAGTTCGACTTCGGCACCCACGTCGACGGTCTCACCGTGATGATGCTGTTCGTCGTCACGCTCATTTCGCTCCTGGTCCACGTGTACTCCACCGAGTACTTGCACGACGACCGCCGTTACACCCAGTACTTCGCCGCCCTCAGCCTCTTCACGGCGTCGATGTTGTTGCTCGTCACCGCCAGCAACACATTGCAGCTCATGATCGGTTGGGAGCTGGTCGGCCTCTGCTCGTTCATGCTCATCGGTCACTGGTGGGAAGAGCAGGCCAACTCCAACGCGGCACTCAAGGCGTTCTTCACCACTCGTACCGGTGACGTCGGTCTGCTCATCGGTGTGATCATCACGCCGTTCATCGTTTCGGCGGCAACCAGCGGGCGCGCGTTCTCGTTCGGTATCGACGCCGTGAACGCGTCAGCGCTGAGCGGGAAGCCCAGTCACCTGCTGCTGCTCGCCTGTGCGTCATGTCTCATGGTGGGCATCATCGGCAAGAGCGGCCAGTTCCCGCTGCACACCTGGTTGCCCGACGCGATGGCCGGACCCACGCCCGTGAGCGCGCTCATCCACGCCGCCACCATGGTGGTTGCCGGCGTGTACCTCGGAGCGCGCCTCTACGGCGTGTTCTGGAAGGGCTTTTCCATCAACAATGGTGGCTTCAACTTCATGGCCATCATCGGTGCCGTCACCATCGTGATCGGTGCGGCGCTGGCGTTCGTCCAGCGCGACATCAAGAAGGTGCTCGCGTACTCCACCATTAGTCAGCTCGGATACATGGTGATGGGCCTCGGAGTCGGCGCGTGGCTCGGCGCCATCTTCCACCTCTTCACGCACGCGTTCTTCAAGGCCAACTTGTTCCTCGGCGCCGGCTCCATCAGCCACTCCGGTTCGCACCACAGCTTCGACATGAAGAAGGACATGGGGGGCCTGCGCAGGTACATGCCGGTCACCTTCTGGACGTTCATGATCGGTACGGCGGCACTCACTGGGTTCCCGTTGTTGGCGGGCTTCTGGTCCAAGGACGAGATCCTCACTGCCGCGGGCCAAGGTGGGTTCTTCTTCTTCGAGATCGTCGGACTCGTCGGTGCCGTCATGACGGCCGCATACATGGGCCGCTGCGTGTACCTCACGTTCTTCGGCGAATATCGCGGCCACGGCCACCCGCACGAGTCGAACAAGCGCATCACGGTGCCACTCATCATCCTTTCGGTCTTCTCGCTGCTCATCGGTTGGATCAATGCGTCGCCGGTGAAGATCGAGAAGTTCAAGGAGTGGATCGAGCCTGAGTCGGAGGGTTTCCTCACGTTCCCGGTGCGCGAGATCACCAAGGTCGAGTTCAGCTTCACCAACGCCGCCATCGCAGTCGCCATCGCAGCGTTGGGCTACTTCATCGCTTGGGCGTGGTACTGGAAGAGATGGGGACCGCAGGGCATCACCCAGCGCAATGGCGTGGCACGGGCCGGGTACCGCTTCCTCGAGAACAAGTACTACCTCGACTGGCTCTACACCGACGTCATCGTCGGGTTCATCAAGGGGCCCTTGGCGCGTGCGTGTTACTGGGTCAACCAGAGGGTGATTGATGCAACCGTGCGGGGAGCTGGCCTCGGGGCCGCGGCGCTCGGACGGGCCACGTATCGCTACGTCGACCGTGACGTGGTCGACAACGCCGTGAACGGAATCGGTGAAGTCACTGACGGAACCGGCGGAGTGCTGCGGCTCTGGGAGTCAGGTCGAGTGCAGCGCTACGCGCTGTGGTTGTTCGGAGCGGTGGGCGTGATCGCCCTTGCGCTCGTACTCGTGAACGTGAATGTCTGAGAGGGCACGTCGATGAAGGAGTTCCTCAACGGTTGGGGTCTCACCCTTGCGGTGTTCATCCCCTTGGCCGGTGCCGTGGTCGTCATGGCGCTGCCCAAGAAGGAGGAGCAGTGGCAGAAGATCGCCGCGCTCGTCACCACGCTGGTGACGGCGTTCATCGGCGTCTTGCTGCTCGCGAACTTCGACTACGACCAAGGTCGCCTGCAGTTCGTGGTGAACAAGTCGTGGATCCCCATCATCAACAGCCGCTACCACATCGGCCTCGACGGCATTTCGTTGCCGTTGCTGGCGTTGTCCATGCTCATCTCGGTGTTGGTGATCATCTACTCGTGGGACCACTTCCCTGAGCCGCACAACCCCAAGGCGTTCCTCGCGTTGCTGCTCGTACTTGAAGTAGGTATGAACGGCACGTTCGTGGCCCAGGACCTCATCCTCTTCTTCGTGTTCTTCGAAGTGGTCCTGCTGCCCATGTACTTCATGATCGGCGTGTGGGGCGGGCCGAACCGGCAGTACGCGTCCATCAAGTTCTTCTTGTTCACGTTGTTCGGCTCGGCGCTCATGCTCGTGGGCTTCGTTGCCATCTACTTCCTCAGCGACGTCAACCCGGTGGCGGCGGGCGCTCAGCACAGCTTCGACATCCCGTTGCTGTCCGAAGCGGCCCGGCTCGGATTCTTGGGGATCAGCATCGGTACGGCCACGTTGATCTTTGGGGGACTGTTCCTCGGCTTCGCCATCAAGGTGCCGATGTTCCCCTTCCACACCTGGCTGCCGGACGCACACACCGAAGCGCCCACGGTGGGTTCGGTGATCCTGGCTGCGGTGTTACTGAAGCTCGGTACCTACGGCTTCGTGCGCATCGCGCTGCCCATCCTCCCGCGGGCCGCCGAGAAGTGGGCGCCCTGGATCGCGCTCCTGGCGGTGATCGGCATCATCTACGGCGCGTTGTGCTGTCTTGCGCAGCAGGACATGAAGCGCCTCATCGCGTTCTCGTCGGTGGCCCACATGGGGTTCGTGATGCTCGGTATCGCAACGCTCACGAGCTTCGGTATCAACGCCGCCATCTTCGGCATGGTGGCGCACGGCCTCATCACCGGCATGCTGTTCTTTTGCGCCGGCTCGGTGCAGGAGCGCTACCACACGCGTGACATGAACCGCCTCGGTGGTCTGCTCACCCAGACGCCGCACCTCGGCTGGATCCTCGGGTTCAGTGCCATGGCCTCGCTGGGTCTGCCCGGCCTGGCCGGCTTCTGGGGCGAGTTCCCGGCCATCCTCTCGGCGTATTCGCCGAGTGGCGCGCTCTCCGACCCGGTGTTCCGCACCTACATGGTGGTGGCGGCGGTTGGAACGGTGCTCGCGGCGGGGTATCTCCTCTGGATGTACCAGCGCGTGGCGTTCGGTACGCCGAAGGAAGAGTTCGCCAAGGGGCACTTCCACGATGTCCACGTGCCGGAATGGATCGCGTGGACGCCGTTGCTCGCGCTCATCGTCGTGCTCGGGATCTTCCCGAACCTCCTGTTCAAGACCACCAACACCAAGGTCACTGAGGTCACGAAGGTGTTCCCGGCGGCGTCGGCGAGCGCCAACGGCGCCAAGCAGGAAGCAGTGAAGTGATCAACTTCCTTGCGCAGGCAGCGGCCCCGATCGCCACGCCGGTGCCCATCTCGGCGCCGGTGCCGATTTCGGCTCCCGGTGCGTACACCGGGTTCCGGCCCCTTGACTGGTACGCGCTCTCGCCGCTGGTGATCCTGTCGATCACGGTGATCATCACGTTGCTCGCGGATCTTGTGTTCGAACGGCAGCGGCGGGTGCTCGGTCCGCGTCTCGCGCTGGTTGGCCTGTTGGCGTCGCTCGTTCCGGTGTTCACGTTGTGGAACACCGTTGGTAACCGCGGGCCGCGGGTGATGTTCGGTGGCGCCATCGTGGTCGACCGCTATGCGCTCGCGTTCCAGGCGTTGTTCCTGGTGATTGCGTACGTCACGTTGTTCATTTCGCTCGATTACATCGCCGAAGGCGACTACTACCAGAGCGAGTACTACTTCTTGCTGCTGACCAGCGTGCTGGGCATGATGCTCATGGCCACTGCGCGTGACCTCATCAGCATCTTCATTGCGCTCGAGACCATCTCCATCCCCACCTTCATCTTGGCGGGTTGGCGTAAGCACGACACCAAGTCGAACGAAGCGATGCTCAAGTACTACCTGTTCGGCGTACTCGCATCAGCCGTCATGCTCTACGGCATGTCGCTCGTCTACGGCTTGGCCGGGGGCACCACGTTGTTGCGTGAGATTGCGCCGCGGGTCGCCGAAGCCTCGGGCGGTCAGGTGGGCCTCTGGGTCTTCGCCGTGTTCGCCACGCTGGTCGGGTTCGCGTTCAAGGTTTCGGCGGTGCCGTTCCACTTCTGGGCTCCCGACACCTACGAAGGCGCGCCCACCCCGGTCACGGCGTTCCTGTCGGTTGCGTCCAAAGCCGGTGGTTTCGTTGCGCTGACCACCATCGTGTTCCTGGGCTTCGCGCAGCAGCCGCGTTGGTGGCAACCGGTGCTGTGGCTGTTGGCGGCGGCCTCGATGTTCGTGGGCAACCTCACTGCGCTCCGCCAGACCAACATGGTGCGCCTGCTCGCGTACTCGTCGGTTGCGCAAGGCGGATTCATCTTGGTGCCGCTTGCGGTGGCTGGCGACAATCCGCTCACCAAGGGCACCTCCAGCTCGTTGCAGGCGGTACTCATCTACCTGGTCATCTACGCGGTCATGAACCTGGGTGCGTTCGCGTGTGTCATCGCGATCTCGCGGGTCACCCGTTCGGCTGAGATCGACAGCTACTCGGGCCTGTACCAGCGCAGCCCGGCGCTCACGGTGGTGTTCGCGCTGTTCTTGTTCTCGCTCGCGGGTATTCCGCCGCTGGCCGGCTGGTTCGCGAAGCTCGTGATGTTCCGGGCAGTGTTCGACGCCGGGACTACGGCGGCGACGGTGCTCGGTGTCATCGCGGCCGTGAACAGCGTCATCGCGTTCTATTACTACGTGCGTCCAGTGCGCCGCATGGTGTTCGGCGATGTGCCCGAGGGGGCAACCGCGCCCGTCAAGGTGCAGCCGGCAGTCAGTTTCGCGATCGGTCTCACCATCGTGCTCACTGTGGTTCTCGGCGTCTTCCCCGGCCTTGTTGGCTGGGTCGGCGAGACCGCGAAGTTCGCGCTCGGCGCGCGCTGACCCGGTGCCGGCGTGACGCTGGCCCCGCGCATTGCGGCGCGCATTCATCGTGAGGGCCCCATCCCGTTCGACGCGTACGTCGACGCGGCGCTCTACGACCCCGACGGCGGGTTCTTCGCGTCGGGCCACGGTGCTGGGCGCGCGGGGCACGACTTCGTGACGAGTCCCGAAGTCGGATCGCTGTTCGGTGCGCTGGTGGCGCGCGCCCTCGATGGCTGGTGGCGTGACCTCGGCGAACCCGATCCGTTCGTGGTGGTCGAGGCTGGTGCCGGCAACGGCCGGCTCTGCCGGGACGTGCTGCGCGCCGAGCCTGGCTGTGCTGCGGCGCTTCGGTATGTGCTGGTGGAACGGTCCGAGGCGTTGCGGGCCGAGCACGCGGCGCGCCTCGAACCGGTGGTTGACCTCGAACGCGCCGAGGACGTCCTCGGCCCGGTGCTGCAGACGGGCGATCCCGACGATCCGGTGGTGATCGAGCCGGGGCGCGGGCCGATGGCCTGCTCGCTCGCCGATCTGCCGGCGGTCGGTCTTCGCGACGCAGTGCTCTTCAGCAACGAGCTGCTCGACAACCTGCCGTTCCGCATCGTCGAGCGTGGTGCTGATGAATGGCTCGAGGTGCGCGTGGGCGCCGACGGCGACCGGTTGGTGGAGGTGTTGGTGCCGGCCGATGCTGACCTCCTGGCCGATCTGCCCGACTGCGCGGTGGGCGCACGACTTCCGGTCGTGTCCGGCATTCGTGCCTGGATGGCGACCGCAACGAGCTGTATCCGGCGGGGCGTGCTCGCGTTCGTCGACTACGGCGCACCATCGGCAGAGTTGGCGACCCGCGCGTGGTTGCGCACGTATGCCGCCCACGGTCGGGGGAGCGACCCTCTTGCCGATCCGGGGGTGCACGACATCACCATCGACGTGCCCACCGACGTGGTGGCGATGATCGCGGCGCGCTTGGGGGCGAAACCGTTCGGCGACGTGACCCAGCGCGAGTGGTTGCAGGCACTCGGTGTCGACGCGCTCGTGGCCGATGCGGCGGCGGCGTGGGACGCCGGGCGCGCTCGTGGCGACTTGGCCGCGCTGCAGGCGCGCAGCCTCGTGCACGAAGCCGACGCGCTCTGTGACCCCGCTGGACTCGGTGCCCACCGCGTCCTCACGTTCAACCGCTGCTGAGCACCTTCCGCCCCGAGCGTTAGCCTCCCGGCAGCCGAATGACCCGGGGGGATCCATGACCGAGGCACTGGAGTCGTTGCTCGCGGAAGGGCGCACGTACCCGCCGCCGCCCGAGTTCCAAGCCGCCGCGGCCAGCCCCACGAACGACAGCCTCTCCGCCGAGGCGGAGCGGGATTTCGAAGGCTTCTGGGCGCGCCAGGCCCGTGAACTCCTGCACTGGGCGCGCGACTTCGACACCACCTTGGAATGGAACCTGCCGTTCGCGAAGTGGTTTGTCGGTGGCCAGTTGAATGTGTCTTACAACTGCGTCGACCGTCACGTGGAGGCCGGCCACGGTGGCCAGGTTGCGTTCCTCTGGGAAGGCGAACCCGGCGACGACCGGCGCATCACCTACGCCGAGCTCAAAGACGAAGTGTCACGCGCCGCCAACGCGTTGAGAGCCCTCGGCGTGCAGACGGGCGACCGGGTCGCCATCTACATGGGCATGGTTCCCGAACTCCCGGTTGCGATGCTTGCGTGCGCGCGTATTGGTGCGGCGCACTCAGTGGTGTTTGGCGGATTCAGCTCCGACTCGTTGCGCGATCGCATCCACGACGCCCAAGCCAAAGTGCTCGTCACCTGTGACGGGGCCTGGCGGCGGGGCAACGTCGTCGACCTCAAGGGCATCGCTGACCAAGCGTTGGCCGAGTGCCCCAGCATCGAGAAGACCCTCGTGTTCCAACGAACGAACAACGACGTGACGATGGAAGCAGGGCGCGACGTCTGGTGGCACGACCTCGTGCCGCAGCAATCGGCCGAGTGCCCGGCGGAACCGATGGACGCGGAACAGCTGCTGTTCATCCTCTACACCAGCGGTACCACGGGCAAGCCCAAGGGCATCATGCACACGAGCGGTGGCTATCTCACGCAGACCGCGTTCACGCATCGCAACGTGTTCGACCTGCACCCTGACACCGATGTCTACTGGTGCACGGCCGACTGCGGTTGGGTCACCGGTCACAGCTACATCGTGTACGGGCCGCTTGCGAACCGCGCCACGGTGGTGCTTTACGAAGGTGCGCCCGACTTCCCCGACAAGGACCGCTTCTGGTCGATCGTCGCGAAGTATGCGGTCACCATCCTCTACACCGCACCCACGAGCATTCGCACGTTCATGAAGTGGGGCACCGAGTTCGTGGAGCGGCACAACCTGTCGAGCCTGCGCCTGCTGGGCAGCGTGGGTGAGCCCATCAACCCCGAAGCGTGGGTTTGGTACTGGCAGCACATCGGTGGCGAGCGGTGCCCGGTGGTCGACACGTGGTGGCAGACCGAAACCGGCGCCATCATGATCAGCCCGTTGCCCGCGGCCACCACGTTGAAGCCGGGAAGTGCCACGTTCCCGTTGCCCGGTGTCGGCGCCGACGTCGTGAACGACAACGGTGAATCCGTGGGAATCCCCGGCGGTGGCTACCTGACGTTGACGCGGCCGTGGCCGTCGATGCTACGTGGTATCTGGGGTGACCCTCAGCGCTACCAGGACACGTACTGGTCCCGCTTCGACGGCCGCTACTTCGCGGGCGACGGGGCCAAGCGCGATGACGACGGCTACTTCTGGTTGCTCGGCCGCGTCGACGACATCATGTTGGTCGCGGGGCACAACATCTCCACCACCGAAGTGGAGAGCGCGCTCGTGGATCACCCGGCGGTGGCAGAGGCCGCAGTGGTGGGCAAGACCGACCCGACCACCGGCCAGGCGATCGCGGCGTTCGTGATCCTGCGCGCCGGACACCAGGCGAGTGATGAACTCATTGCAGAGCTACGCGACCACGTGGGCGCGACCATCGGACCGATTGCGAAACCGAAGACGATTCTCATCACTGACGATCTTCCCAAAACCCGCTCGGGCAAGATCATGCGCCGCCTGCTGCGCGACGTGGCCGAAGATCACCAACTCGGTGACACCACCACGCTTGCGGACCCGGCGGTGGTGGCAGGAATCAAAGCGCGCTATCTGGCCCAGCAGCCGAGCGAGGAATAGCGTCGCAGCGCACGCCGAGTGCGCAAGTCAATCGAACAGTGTCTGTTGATTCTGACGGTTGGCTTCGCGCGTGGCCTTCCGACGTTGCTGTGCTTCCTTGTGGTCTTTGCGTGAGGTGTCGGCGACCTTCACCTGGTCGAGCACCGCCGACGGAGGATTGTTGCGTCCTGCGCCCCACGTCGCGCGATGTTCCAACACCGCTTTCAGAAGAGAACCGTTGGCTGGTTGGTCGGGGCCAAGTTTCACGAGTTGTTCGACGAGCGGGCGTCGCACGGCAAGTTCTTCGGGAACGGGCGCGCCGAACAGGCCGCGAATCCAGCGCGGTTCGGTGCCCAGGCTGCGGTAGTACGACAGATCGCGCGCCGCGTCGAGCATGGCCTTGCGCGCGTCGTACACATCGCGCGGCGGGTCGTCCATGTTCGCGAGCCGTTGCATCATCGCAATGGCCGGAGCCACGTGCAGATCACCGAGGGTTGGGAGCGGCGCATCCATGGGGGCGGCGAAATCGGGTACTCCGGGGGTGGCCGCCGTGATGGCCGGGTGCTGCACCAGCGTGCGCACGTGGTCGAACCCGCTGACGTGTGCAGCCGCAAGGTCGCGGACGCGTTCGTCGGCGGTCGCGTCGGCGGCGAACTCAGGGCTGGGTGCGTCGTCGGTCAGCGCGACGTCGTACGGGCGTCGGGGCAGCACCTCGTGCGCGCTCGGATACTTCGCTCGTTCGCGCTGGCGGTCTTGGTATTCGGGTGACGTCACCCAGCGCGCCTCGGGACCGCCGACCCACACCGGTCCCAGCTCGACGGGGTTCCCGTCGCGGTCGACGGGCAGGATCACGCCGTCGGGTTCGGTCACTCCAAAGCCGACGCGCAACGCAGAGTTGAACGTCAACGCGTGCCGGAAGATCGCGTCGGCAACGGCCTGGGCCCCGAGCGCGTGCCACGCCATGGTGTGGGAGTCCAGTTCGGCCCAGCCGTCATCAGGTGTGGGTTGGAATCGTGGGATCACCACGTGGGTGTGGAGTTGCGCAGTGCCGTCGGGGTCGGCCCGATGGGTGAACGCCGCGCTCTCGAAGCCTTGGAGTTCGAGGCCGTCGGCGCGGGTGCGTGCGCTCAGCCAGTGGACGGCGTGGTTCACGGCCCGACTCCACATGGTGCCGACGCGTTCGATGTCGTTGACCTGGCGGAGCGCGCCCAGCGGGTCGGCCCAACCGCCCGTGGGGGCCAAGGTCAGGTGGAAGCCCGACCGTTCCCGTCGCAGGGCCGCATGGACCTGGGCGAAGTACTGCTCCCGCGGGTGGCCGCGCTTGGCGTTCGGGCGCCAGCCGGCGGGGAACATGCGGTCCTGGGGCACGAGCCGGGGCACCGCCACCGTGAGGCCCTCGAGGTACTCGAAGAGCGGACCGTCGAACTCACCCCAACCCATTCGGACATTCTACTCAAACAGCCCGGCGGCCCGTCCAAGGCAGGCCAGTCTGCCCGGATCGACCGGCCCACGGGCCGCCCGGTCAGTCCCGGAAGTTCTTGAAGTCGAGCGGGATCCCGAAGTCGTGCTCTTTGAGCAACGTGATGGTGGCCTGGAGGTCGTCGCGCTTCTTGCCGTTGATGCGGAGCTGGTCACCCTGGATCTGGTGGGCCACGCCCTTGGGGGCATGCTCCTTCACGTACTTGCCGATCTCTTTGGCCTTCTCGGTGGTGATGCCCTGCACCAGCGTGGCCGTCTGGCGGACCGTGCCCTTCGAAGCGTCCTCGACCTTCCCGTAGTCGAGCGACTTGAGGGACACCTTGCGCTTCACGAACTTCTCTTCGAGCACCTGCACGAGCGCGGTGAGGCGGGACTCGGAATTCGAGTGCAGCTCGATCTTGTCGTCCTTCAGCTCGATGGAGCTGTCGGTGTTCTTGAAGTCGAAGCGGCTCCCGATCTCGCGAGCAGCCTGGTCGACGGCATTGCGGACTTCCTGCTCGTCGAACTCGGAGACGACATCGAAACTCGGCATGGTGGCACTCCTCGGTGGACTTGGCGCCGGGCACGGTATCCGAGACGCCAATCCGCCGCCGTTGGCTAGGCTCGCTCCTCGCCTTCGGCCCAGCCGGAGGCGCCCAAGGGTCGGTACCCGAGTGGCCAAAGGGGACGGTCTGTAAAACCGTTGCGAGAGCTACGTTGGTTCGAATCCAACCCGGCCCACAGAATCGATGTTCGGCGGCTCGCTCAGCGAGCCGCCGCTTCGCGACTGGCCCAACTCGCGTAGCCGCCGATGATGTCGGACACGTCGGTGAAGCCGTGGGCTCGCATCACACTGGCGGCAATGCTCGACCGCACACCGCTCTGGCAGTACACGACGGTGGGTGCCGACGCGTCGAGTTCGTCGAGCCGTGCGAGGAGCTCCGGCAACGGGATGTGGAGCGCACCCGGAATTGCACCGAACTCGAACTCGCCGGGTCCCCGCACGTCGATCACGACAATGTTCGGGTCGGCGGCACGCAACGCGTCGAACGCATCGGCTGTGAGGCGCGACGCCTGCGCCAGCAGGTCGGGATGTGTGGCAAACGCTCGCTCCACGTCGGCGAGCGCGCCGATCACGTCATCGAATCCGATGCGGGCCAAGCGATTGCGTGCTTCTTGGGCACGGGCAGGTTCGGTAACCAGGATCATGGGGGTCTTCGGGGGAACCACCTCGCCGACGTACTCGGCGAACCGCCCGTCGAGCTCGACGTTGATTGCATCAACGAGGTGGCTGTGGGCGAATGACGTGACGCTGCGCGTGTCGACGATGACGGCGCCTGCGGCTTTGCGGTCCAAGGCGTCATCGAGTGTGAGTTCGGTGACGTCGGCGTGTTCGTCGAGTGTGTCGCGTTGCGCGGTGTTCCGTTGGGCCGCGAACGCGAAGTACAACGGGGCCGCAGGCTGACCGGAGGTGACCGCAGCGACGAATTCGTCCTCGGTCATGGGGGCAAGCGCGTAGTTCGTGTGGCGCTGCACGCCGATCGTCGACTCGGTTTCGCTTGACAGGTGCTTCCCGCACGCGGAACCCGCACCATGGGCGGGGAATACGCGGGTGTCGTCGGGGAGGGTGAGGAGCTGGGTATGCAGCGAGCGGTACAGCTGGCGGGCCAACTCATCGGCCGTCACCCCAACGCTGGCCAACAGGTCGGGCCGCCCGACGTCGCCGATGAACAGGGTGTCGCCGGTGCACACGCCGAAGGGCGCGTGGTTGCGACCCTGGTCATGGATCACGACGCAGAGCGATTCCGGCGTGTGGCCGGGAGTGGCACGGATCTCGAGTTCGACGGTGCCGAGCGAGACGACCGCACCGTTCGCCAGGTAGTCCACGTCGAACTCGGCGCGTCCGGCGGCCGCGTCGCCATAGGAGATGACCGCGCCGGTGGCCGCCGCGAGTTCGAGGTGACCTGACAAGAAGTCGGCGTGGAAGTGCGTCTCGATGACCCGCTCGATCGTCAGTCCGTTCGCCGCGGCGTCGTCGAGGTACTGCGCGACGTCGCGCAAGGGGTCGATGACCACGGCCCGCCCGGTGGTCTCGTCACCGATCAGGTACGACGCTTGCGACAGGCAGCCCAGGTAGTACTGGCGGAAGAACATCTCCCCATGCTCGCACAGGGCGGCGCATCCGCTTCGGTCAGAGGATGCGCTGCATCGCCACCACGTCGAGCCAGGTGTTGAACTTGCGCCCCACTTCGCGCTCCACGCCGATGGTTGCGAAGCCGCACCGCGCATGGAGGGCGACCGAGGCTTCGTTGCCACCCGCGATGCGAGCGATCATCGAGTGGTACCCGAAGCTCGCGGCCAGGTCGACCAGCTCGGTGAGCAGCGCGGTTCCGGCGCCGCGCCCCTGGGCCCCCTCGGCCACGTAGACGGAGTCCTCGACGGTCATGGCGTAGGCGGGGCGAGGGCGATACGAGCCAATTGCCCCGAAACCAATGACGACGCCCTCATCCTCGGCGACCACCGCGGGGTAGGCCCCCGAGTGATCGGCCATCCACTGGTCCTGCTCGATGGCAGTGCGGGGCACCATGTCGAAGATGACCGTGCTGTGCGCGACGTAATGGTTGTGGATGGCCAGGATCGAAGGGCCGTCGTGCGCAGTGGCGAGCCGGACATGCATCGCTCGGACGGTACTCCTCGGCCCCGTTGGCCCCGCGCTGAGTATGCTCTTCGCCGCACCGCTCCCGGCAGGGGGCGGCGTGCCTCCTTAGCTCAGTCGGTAGAGCACTTCCATGGTAAGGAAGGGGTCAACGGTTCGAGTCCGTTAGGAGGCTCCCACCTGGGATTTCACGATCCCAGGCACCCTGGCGGGGTAGCTCAGGTGGTCAGAGCACACGGCTCATAATCGTGGTGTCGCGGGTTCAAGTCCCGCCCCCGCTACCGACCCACAACCAACCGAATTGAACAGGTCCCCTGGGTGGTTTCCGGGCGGCCCAGCGAGTGGAGCAGAACCGGAATGCCCAAGAACGACAAGCGGGTGCAGGTGATCCTGGAGTGCCAGGACTGCAAGCGCCGCAACTACATCACGATCAAGAACAAGATCAACGATCGTGAGCGCATCGAGCTCAAGAAGTACTGCCGGTTCGAGCGGCGCCACACGCTCCACAAAGAGACCCGCTAGTCCGTAGGCCGCCCTGGCCTTGGGTCGCCTCGGCCCGGGGCGAAGGGCCGATCGACGGGGAGTGGCGCCACAAGCGCTGCTAACCTGCCGATTCCGGACCTCCCGGCCGAGGCCCAACCGAGGGCAGTAGCTCAATTGGTAGAGCACCGGTCTCCAAAACCGGCGGTTGGGGGTTCGAGTCCCTCCTGCCCTGCTGCCAACCCCACGCGTACGAGGCGATCGCCGTGAACATGAACCGCGAACAGAAGCGGATGATGGCCAAGCAGGGCGCCGACCAACGGCGACCCGCTCAAGCGCGCCCCACGCCGAACTCCCCGCAACAAGAGCGCACCCCGCCGCGGCAGTTCCTCCGCGAGGTCGTCGAAGAGCTCCGCAAGGTTGCCTGGCCCACCCGGCGTGAAGTCGTGAACTCCACCATCGTGGTGATGATCGCCGTCGTGCTCATGACGGTGTTCATCTTTCTGGTCGACAACGGCGCCAACCAACTTGTCCGATTCATCTACAAGTAAGCCCGATGACTGATCCTTTTGCACCCAGCGATGAAGCCGAAGCGACCGAAGAGGGCGAAGAGGTCCTCACGTTCGCCGACGAGTTCGAAGGCGAGGCGGAAGCCGAAGCCGAAGTGCCGGCCCCCCGCGCCGAGAGCCCGTACGACCGCCCCGGCAAGTGGTTCGTCATCCACTCATACGCGGGCTACGAGAACAAGGTGAAGTCCAACCTCGAGAACCGTATCCACTCCATGAACATGGAGGAGCGCATCTACGAGGTCGTCATCCCCATGGAAGACGTCATCGAGTTCAAACAGGGCCGCAAGGTCGTCGTCCAGAAGAAGGTCTTCCCGGGTTACGTGCTGGTGCGCATGAACCTGAACGACGACAGTTGGTACGTCGTGCGCAACACACCGGGTGTCACCGGCTTCGTGGGCAACGGCGCGAAGCCCACGCCGCTGTCACGCAAGGAAGTCGAGAACATCCTCGGTGCCGGCGAAGTCGAAGTCGAAGGCGGCATCGTCGTCGAGAAGAAGGTGCGGCCTCGTCTCGAGTTCGAAGTGGGCGAGCAGGTGCGAGTGGTTGCGGGTCCGTTCGCGGACTTCAACGGCGCAATTTCCGAGATCGACGTCGACAAGTCCAAGCTCAAGGTGCTCGTGAACATCTTCGGCCGCGAGACTCCCGTCGAGCTCGAGTTCGGCCAGGTCGCCAAGCTCTAGCGACCCAAAGGCGCAGCCAAGTTCCGGTTTCCCTTGACGGGATTCATCCGGAGCTTCATACTGCGCCGAACACAACCTGTCGGAGGGGAGTATCCCCTGCAACGGTGTCGTCACCTCGGCGCTTTATGAGCGCCCGGCACCGTCGGCCGCAGTTCGCTGTGGCGGGAGAGACCTCCGGGAACCTGATGAAGGGAACCCGGTGGTTTCGACTGCAACTGATTCGACAGCTGTCCCGAGCGACGGCGCGCTCCCGTCGTGGTCTCAGGCCCCTGACGCGGTGCAACGCGGTCTCCAGGTCTCGGTTTCTGCCGGCCTGACGGCGGCCGAGGCAGCTGCACGGATCGACGCGTACGGCCGCAACGAACTTGCGTCGGCTCCGCCCAAGTCGAAGTGGAAGCTCCTCGCCGAGCAGTTCACCAACCGCCTTGTCCTCGTGTTGTTGGTGGCGGCGGTGGTCGCCTACGTCGTAGGTGGAGAGCTGAAAGATCCGATCATCATTGCGGTGGTCGTGATCATCAACGCGTTGCTCGGATTCGTACAGGAGTCGCGCGCTGAATCGAGCCTCGCGGCACTCAAGCGAATGCTCGTGACCACCGCCCGGGTCCGGCGCGATGGCCACGTCATTGAGGTTCCCGCTGCGGAGATCGTTCCGGGTGACGTGGTCTTGGTGTCGCCGGGCGATCGAGTCCCGGCCGACGGTCGGTGGGTGGCGGCCACCGACCTCGAAGTCGACGAGGCGGCCTTCACCGGCGAATCGTTGCCGGTGGCCAAGCAGACGGAACCGGTCGCGCAGGCGGCGGCGCTGAGCGAGCGGCGCTCGATGGGATTCATGAACACCACCGTGACCCGTGGTCGCGGGGAGATGGTCGTGACCGCAACCGGCGCCGACACCGAGATTGGGCGCGTCGCAGGGATGTTGCGAGACGCCGATCCGGGCAAGACGCCGCTCCAGCGCCAGATCGATCGTCTGGCCATGCGTCTCACCCTCATTGCGGGTGCGGCCGTCTTCGCCGTCACCATCGTCGGGCTGATCCGACGCCAGTCGTTCTCCGACACGCTCTTGCAGGCAGTGGCGCTTGCCGTCGCGGCGATTCCCGAGGGGCTCCCTGCGGTGCTCACCGTGACGCTTGCCATCGGTACCCATCAGATGGCGAAGCGTCACGCGATCGTGAAGCGGCTGGCGTCTGTCGAAACGCTCGGCTGCACGACCGTGATCTGCACCGACAAGACCGGCACGCTCACGATGAACCGGATGACCGCCGTTGCGTGTTGGCGCGACGGTGATGCGCACGCGATTGGCGAGGCCGGACCGCCCGAGAGCGCCCGAGCGCTGGTCAGGGCAGGCGCGCTCTGCAACGACGCGCGGCTCGATGACGGTCGGGTTGTGGGGGACCCGACCGAAGGAGCGTTGCTCGGAGCAGCTGGCGGCTTCGATCTTCCGGCGCTCCATGAGCGATTCCCGCGAATCGCCGAGATCCCGTTCGACTCTGCACACAAGTTCATGGCGACGTTTCATTCCGACGGCAACGACGTTCTTGCGATCGTCAAGGGTGCCCCCGACGTCGTGTTGCGGCGAGTGGCCGATGCCGACATGCGGCGTCGAGCGACGGATGCGAACGAGGCCTTCGCTGGCGACGGCCTGCGAGTGCTGGCGGTAGCGACGCGGCGAATCCCAGTCGCGGACTTCCGATCCGATGCACTCGATGCCTTCGCATCCGACCTCCAGCTCGACGGGCTGTTCGGTATCCAGGATCCTCAGCGGCCCGAAGCGCGCGATGCCATTGCGTTGTGCCGCCGCGCCGGCATTGCCGTGAAGATGATCACTGGCGACCACGCCGTCACTGCCGGTGTCATCGGGCGCTCGTTGGGGCTTCGTGGCGATGTCGTAACCGGCGCCGATCTCGACCAGATGAGCGATGAAGAACTCACTCGCCGAGTCGACGACATCGCCGTGTTCGCACGGGTTGCGCCGGAGCACAAGGTGCGCTTGGTGAATGCGCTTCGCGCCCGCGGTGATGTGGTTGCCATGACTGGCGACGGGGTGAACGATGCGCCGGCACTGAAGAGCGCCGATATCGGCGTCGCCATGGGGATCACGGGAACGGAGGTCACCAAGGAAGCGGCGGCGATGGTGCTCACCGACGACAACTTCGCCACGATCGTCGATGCTGTGCGGGGCGGACGCACGATCTACGACAACATCACGAAGTTCGTGCGCTTTCAGCTCGCCACGAACATGGGCGCAATCCTCACGATTCTCACTGCCACCCTGTTCGCGATCCCTGCCGGGGGCGGCGTGTTCTTCACGCCGGTCGCACTGCTCTGGGTGAACATCATCATGGACGGGCCCCCGGCCTTGGCCCTCGGTGTCGACCCACCCGATCCCGACACGATGCGCCGTGCGCCGCGCAATGCCAACGCGCAGATCCTCGACGGTCGACGGATTCGGCGACTCGTCGCCCTCGCCACGGTGATGATGGTGGGAACGATCGGCGTGTACTTCTACGCCGCGGGCCAGCTTGGTGAGATCTCGGAAATTGCGCACGCTCGAGCGGCCACGATGGCGTTCACCACGTTCGTGCTCTTCCAGATGTTCAACCTCTTCAACGCTCGATTCGATCGTCTGAGCGTGTTCGGCTCACACACGTTGCGCAACGCACGACTCTGGTGGGCGCTGGCAGTCGTCGCGGGGCTGCAGGTGCTCGCAGTGCTGTGGTCGCCGTTGCAGCGGCTCATCACCGGCGACGAGATCGCTGCGCAGCTTTCGGTGCTCGATTGGCTCCTGATGCTTGCGGTGGCGAGCTCCATCATCGCGGTTTCCGAAGTGTTGAAGTTCATCGATCGCCGGCGTAACCCCGAGCCGGTGGTCATCGATCTCGAACCTTGAAAGGAACTCCCATGCAGTGCCCACAGGGACATGGACAGCTGGCAATCAGTGATCGTCAAGGAATTGAAATCGACTACTGCCCGGAGTGTCGGGGTGTTTGGCTCGATCGAGGCGAACTCGACAAGCTCATTGAGCGCAGTGTGCCCTCGCCGGAGCCGGTGGCCGCGCGGGGCGGCGGGGATGACCGCTACCGGGATCGACGCGACGACCGGCGCCACTACGACGACCGGCGCCACTACGACGATGACTACCGCTACTACGGAAAGAAGAGGAAGAAAGAGAGCTTCCTCGGCGAGCTCTTCGACTTCTGAGGAGTCACGATGATGGCGTTCAAGAACACGGTGAAGACGTTCGTCCTGCTGGCGGCGGCCGGTGGTCTCCTCGTGGCCGTCGGGAGCTTGGTTGGCGGAGCTTCGGGTGCGCTGATCGGTTTGGCCATTGGTTTGGCCCTCGTTGGGTTCACCTACTGGTTCTCCGATCGCCTGGCCGTTCGGGCGGCGGGAGCGCACGAGGTCGACGAAGCGTCGGCGCCGCAGCTGCATGCGATGGTCGAGGAGTTGGCGCAGCGCGCGAATCTTCCGAAGCCGCGGGTGTACGTGTCGCCGTCGCCGCAGCCCAACGCGTTCGCAACTGGTCGCAGTCCCAAGCACGCTGCGGTCGCCGTGACCGAAGGGCTGATGACGTTCTGCCCACCGGACCAGGTGCGGGCTGTCCTTGCGCACGAGATGGCTCACATCCGAAATCGCGACATCCTCATTGGGTCGGTGGCCGCGGCAATCGCAACAGGAATTTCGGCCTTGGCCAACATTGCATTGTTCGCTGGCATGTTCGGTTCCAGTGACGATGACGAGGGGCAGAATCCGTTCGCGACGCTGCTCATTGCGTTTCTGGCTCCCGTTGCGGCCACGATCCTGCAGTTGGCGCTGAGTCGGGCTCGCGAGTTCGAGGCCGACCGAGGTGGCGCGGAGATCATCGGCGATGGGGAGCCGCTGGCCCAAGCATTACTGACGCTCGAAGCGCGCTCGCAGCAGGTGCCGATGGATCTGCAGCCGGCTCAGGCGAGCGCGTTCATTGTCAACCCGATCACCGGCAAGCGCGTGCAGTTCGCGCGGCTGTTCATGACCCATCCCCCGATCGAGGAGCGCGTCGAGCGTCTCCGCAGGATGCGAAGTCCGCAGATGGAAGGAGTTCGGTCATGACCTCTCTCGATGTTGCGTTCATTCAAGGTTCGGTGGCGTACCCGTCCGTTTCGCTGCTCGTGCCTGTCGACGACCAACCGGCGTCGATCGTGCGGCAGCGGCTCCGTGCGCTCGGCCGAGATGCGGCGGGGCGGTTGGCACGCGAGTTCGGTGACGATCGTTGCGCGCACCTGGTCGCTGACCTGGAGAAGTTGATCGAGTCGGTCGAGGTGCAACCCGGCCAGCGCGGGATTGCGGTGTATGTCAACGAGCGGTTGCAGCAGATCGAGCCTTTGCCGGTCCGAGTGCGTGAACGCGTGGTGGTCGACGAGACGTTCGCGACCAGAGACCTGGTGCGGGCGCGCCAGTGCAGCCCCCGATACCGCGTCGTGACCTTGAGTGAGCGCGTCACGCGTTGCTACGAAGGGCTCGGCTTCGGTCTGTCGGAGGTGAGAGGGGGAGGGTTTCCGTTGATCCCCGATCCCGATGCGGCCGACTCCGAGCGTTCGTTCGATCGGGACGAGCGCCTAGGGCGTTACGTGCGGCGTCTCGATGCGATCTTCCGTGCGCATCACCGCGATGACCCCTTGCCGATCGTGCTGGTAGGGGCCGAGCCGCGTGTGTCGCAGGTGATGGCGCGCAGCGAACTCCGCATGGCGGTGTCGGGTGTGGTGCGTGCCACTAAGGACTTCCCCGACCCGACTGTGCTGGCCGCGTTGGTCGGACCTGTGGTCGAACAGCTCTTGGCGGAAGAGGTGATCGAGGCGCGCGCCGAACTCGAATCCGCAGCAGGGACGCGGATTGCGTTCGGTATCGAAGAGGTATGGCTCCTCGCCAGTCACGGGCGGGGTGATCTGCTCCTGGTCGAAGAGAGCTTCGAGTACCCCGCGTACGTCGATTCGGTCACGGGACACCCGATCCGCGCGATCGACCGTGATGCGCCCGGGGTCGTCGACGACCTCGTCGACGAACTCATCGAAGTCGTGCTGGCCAAACGTGGTCGTTGCACCGTGGTCCCCGACGGTTCACTCGCCGGCCACGGGCGGGTTGCCTTGAAGCTGCGGTACTGACGATGACGGCGCACACGGACTCTGCGGATCACCTGCCCGAGCGCCTCCGGGACGCGGCGATTGCGGCCGAACTCGAGACCGGGCCTCGCGAGGAGACGATGGACCAGGCACGGAGCCACGTCGTGGTCCGGCTGGTTCGGATGGGAGCCGGCTTCGTTGTCCTGTTGGCGGGGGTTGCCATGCTGGTACTGCCTGGTCCCGGGCTGCTGGTGATTGTGGCCGGGTTGGCGCTGCTGGCCCGCGACGTGGTGTGGGCGGAGCGGGCGCTCGGGCATGTGCGCCGCCGGCTCCCCAAAGGGCTCGGAAAGCCGAGCGGCTAGTGTGGGCGGCCGCCGTGGAGGACGACGCCACGGCGGGAAACGTCGAGCCGGCCACCGGGCCGGCCAGTCGGAGCGAATCCGTTCGCGAAAGGAACACAGCATCATGGCTCGCAAGAAGCTTGCGGCCGTCGTGAAGATCCAGATTCAAGCTGGAGGCGCGACGCCCGCTCCGCCGGTCGGTACCGCTCTCGGTCCGCACGGCGTCAACATCATGGACTTCTGTAAGGCGTACAACGCGCAGACAGAAGGCCAAAAGGGCACCGTGGTGCCGGTCGAGATCAGCATCTACGAAGACCGGTCGTTCACGTTCGTTCTCAAGACTCCGCCGGCGCCGGTGCTGCTGCGTCAGGCCGCGGGGCTCGACAAGGGTTCGTCCAACCCTCGCACCACCAAGGTTGGTTCGGTCACCCGCGACCAGGTGCGTCAGATCGCCGAAACCAAGATGCCCGACCTCAACGCGGTCGACATGGAAGGCGCGATGAAGCAGATCGAGGGCACGGCGCGCTCGATGGGCATCGAGGTGGTCGGCTGATGACCAAGCACGGAAAGCTCTACTCCGACGCGGCGAAGACCTTCGACCGCGAACAGTTGTTCTCGGGCCCCGAGGCCATCGAGAAGGTGAAGTCCTTCGCCAAGCGCAAGTTCGATGAGACCGTCGACGTTGCGTTCCGTTTGGGCGTCGACCCGCGCAAGGCCGACCAGGTGGTGCGCGGCACCGTCGCGTTGCCGAACGGCACGGGCAAGACCGTGCGCATCGCCGTGTTCGCCGCGGGCGACGCGGCGCGCGCGGCCGAAGAAGCGGGCGCCGATGTTGTGGGTGCCGAAGACCTGGTTGCCCGGGTCGAAGGCGGCTTCATGGACTTCGACCTTGCCATCGCCACGCCCGACCTCATGGCGCAGGTCGGAAAGCTCGGTCGAGTGCTCGGTCCGCGTGGCCTCATGCCGAACCCCAAGACCGGCACTGTCACCACCGACGTCGCCAAGGCGGTCACCGAGTTCAAGGGTGGCCGGGTGGAATACCGCACCGACCGTCATGGCAACGTGCACGTGCCCATCGGCAAGGTGAGCTTCGACGCCGACAAGCTGGCCCAGAACCTCGAAGCGGTGCACGACGAGATCGTGCGGGCCAAGCCGTCGGCCGCGAAGGGTCGCTACATCAAGGGCGTCTCGCTCAGCTCCACCATGGGCCCGGGCATCAAGATCGACCCGAACCGCATCCAGACCGAAGCCGCAGTGTGAGGGGGTCTGGGGCTCGCTGAGCCCCAGACTTGCCCCAAAACTGCAGGAAACCGGACAATAGGCGCATGAGCCGTCTCATTGATCGCCTCCGTACCTTCGGCGCTCGGCCGTCCCGCCTGGCCGACTTCATGCGCGACCCCGACAATGCTGGCCCGCTGGTTCAGGCCGGGAAGTTGGCGCCCGTGGGCCCTGATGGCTCGCGGTTTCCTGGGCTCGCCCCCAACGCCAGCGACTACCAGGTGGGGGCAGCGGTCGATCGTTACGAACTCGAGCAGCAACGGGCGCGGCGGGCGCCGCGTATCGAGACCGGCAACCTCGACGTGCATGCAATCGCCAGCGACTGGGTTCCGAAGTGGTTGGCCGGGATCGACCGTCACCTCCTTGAAGCGGTGCCGCCGCTCGCGCGTCCCTACGACGAGTTCTGGATCGAGACCCAGGTGCCGGGCTTCAAGTACCTCGACTTCCAGCGCTATCACTCGTGGGGCGCGAAGGTGAGCGACTTCGATCTGGCTCAGTTCCGAGCGGTCGTCGACGTCGTGGATGGATCCGACCCGTCCGCCTTGGTCGATGGTGAAGCGTTTGCGTACCAAATGGATCTCTACGTCGAGCCCACGAAGGACGACATCGTCTTCCTCGGGGCCATCGCGTTCGCGACCGACAAGATCGGCGACGTGCTGCGGCTCGACGCCATGGGGGCGTGGGCCATCCCGGCCACCAGCTACAACAACGAGATCAACATCACCGCTGGGTTGGAGGCCGACAACCTCCTCACCGTGGGCGGGTTGACGCGACCGCTCCTGGCCACATGGGCGTTCCTGAATCTCGAAAAGGGTGTCGAGCGCGTCACGCGCGACCCGAGCGAAAAGCTCGCGAAGAAGTTCCGCAAGCAGCACGGTGGTGCGCTCGGTCGCTACGAAGAGGTCACGCTCACCGACGACCTCCGGCGAGTCGTCGAGGACGCGTTGCGCAGCGGCCAGTCGTTCGCGCAGGCGCTCCACACCGTGCGGGGCCACAACGTCACGTACACGCCGGAGCGGCCGATGTTCGGGATTCCAGGGCGCCACGGCACGGTCCACAAGGGTTCGTACCTGCGGGGTTCGGCCGAGGTCGGCACCGTCGAGAAGGACTACGTGGTCAACGCGCCGAGGACCGTGGCGTCCGACGGGCCCGAGCATCCCCAGCCGGGGAGCGCTGGCGGCGTCGGGCGCTGACCCCGCGCCGCACGATTCGGCCCGGTGCCGAATCCGCTGGTGACGGGGGCTGGACCGGCCTGCTAGCTTCTCGTTCCGCAATCGAGCGCCGAAGACCTTCGGTCTCTCCACCCCTCAGGTGTGGCGAGGTAATGGGGCTCCTGCCCCGCCGAACGAGGTGGCTCCTGCGTCGGGTGCAGCGCTGAGCTGCGGCGGTCGCGTGGTGCCTCCCTCTGGGTCGAGGCCCCGACCAGAACGTTGAACGGGAGACTGGAACCACCCATGGCGAAAACAGCCCTTGAGGCTCGCGCCACCAAGGAAGCGGCGGTCGACGAGATCCGCACCAAGCTCGGCGAGTCCGAAGCTGCGGTGCTGACCGAGTACCGCGGCCTCTCGGTGACGGCGCTGGCCGAGCTGCGGGCGGCGCTGCGCCCCAGCGAGACCGAGTACAAGGTCTTCAAGAACACCCTGGCCCGCCGGGCGGTCGAGGAAGTCGGGGCCACCGACCTCGTCCAGTTCCTGGAAGGTCCCACTGCGATCGCCTTTGTGAAGGGCGACATCGCGGCGGCCGCCAAGGCCATGAAGGAATTCGCCAAGAGCAACGACGCGTTCGTACTCAAGGGCGGCATCCTCGGTGACAAAGCCGTCACCCCCAAAGAGATCGAGGCCCTCGCCGACCTGCCGTCGCGCGAAGTGCTCCTCAGTCAGATCGCCGGCCTTTTCGAGGCGCCGCTGTCGCAGATGGCGTCGCTTCTCGAAGGCAGCGCGCGCAACGTGCTCTACGCCGTGAACGCGCTGATCGAAAAGCGCGAGCAGAGCGGCGAAGCAACCGAATCCGAGTAATTCCCCAGATCGCAAAACCAGGAGCGAAACAGCAATGGCTATCAGCACCGATGAACTGATCGAAGCGTTCAAGGGCATGACCCTTCTCGAACTCTCCGAGTTCAAGACCAAGTTCGAAGAGACCTTCGACGTCACTGCCGCGGCCCCGGCCGCCGTGATGGCCGTTGCCCCCGGCGCCGTTGCCGGTGGCGGCGACGCCGGTGCGGCCGAAGAAAAGGATGAATTCGACGTGATCCTCGCCGCCGCTGGCGACAAGAAGATCCAGGTCATCAAGGTTGTGCGAGAAATCGTGTCGGGCCTGGGCCTGAAGGAAGCCAAGGACCTCGTCGAGGGTGCTCCCAAGCCGGTCCTCGAGAAAGTTTCCAAGGAAGACGCCGAAGCGGCCAAGGCCAAGCTGGAAGAAGCCGGCGCAACCATCGAACTCAAGTAATTTGTCGTATTCCGACGCAAAGATCCCGGGTTGAGCCCGGGATCTTTTGCGTTCAGGTGATTGACCTCTCGGGGGTCCCGTCGTACCCTGCGGCCACTCGAAACGGGTCGGCCCCTCGTGGGCCCCGTCCCGGGCTGAGAGGCGGAGACACTGTTTGCGACCGGGCTTGGCGCCAGCTAGGCTCGGCCTCGCCGTGTCTCCCTGCCCGTACGCCCGCTGAACACTCGCGTGTTTTCCCTGTTACGCCGTCCCGCGCGTCGCGCGGGCTTCGAGCGCGGTCCTTGCCCGTCCCCATCGTCCGCTTTGGCGAAGGAGTGACCTTGTCCCGTCTTGCCGCCCGGGAACGTTTGTCGTTTGGGAAGCAGCGTGAAGTGCTGCCGCTCCCGCCGCTGATCGCGGTCCAGAAAGACAGCTTCGATTGGTTCGTCACCGAAGGCATCGGTGAGGTGTTGCGCGACATCTCGCCGATCGAAGACTTCACCGGCCAGCTCAAGCTCGAGCTTGCCGACCACGTCTTCGACCCGCCCAAGCACTCACAAGACGAGTGCCGTGAGCGCGACATGACCTTCGCCCGCCCGCTCTTCGTCACCGCGCGCTTCATGAACGCGCAGACCGGCGAAATCAAAGAGCAGACGGTCTTCATGGGCGACTTCCCGATGATGACCGACCGGGGCACGTTCATCATCAACGGCACTGAGCGCATCGTGGTCAGCCAGTTGGTGCGTTCGCCGGGTGTGTACTTCGGCTTGAACCCCGACAAGACGCAGCCCGAGAAGGACGTTGTCGACGCCAAGATCATCCCGGGTCGTGGTGCATGGCTCGAGTTCGAAGTCGACAAGAAGGACATCGTGTATGTCCGCATCGACCGCAAGCGCAAGCAGCCGGTCACCATCTTCTTGAAGGCGCTCGGATTCGGTGAGACCGATGAGGAACTGCTCAACCTGTTCCTCGACCCGAACGGCAACCCGTACGAATCCATTCGCAACACGCTCGACAAGGACCCAACCACCACGGTCGACGAAGCCTTCATCGACATCTACCGCAAGCTGCGTCCGGGCGAACCGCCCACCCCCGACAGCGCGCGCTCGCTCATCGACAGCTTGTTCTTCACGTCGAAGCGTTACGACATGGCGAAGGTGGGCCGACACAAGGTCAGCCGCAAGCTCGGCGAGGAATACGCCAAGTTGCCGCTGAAGAAATTCGACCTGGCCGCGCCGAATGCCGACCCAGAAGCCGGGCCGGTGGAGTTCACGCTCAGCAAGGCCGACATCCTTGCGACCATCAGCTACCTCGTGAAGCTGCACGCGAACGAAGCGGGCTACTTCCCCGACGACATCGACCACTTCGGCAACCGCCGTATCCGTACCGTCGGTGAGCTCATCCAGAACCAGGTGCGCGTCGGCCTCACGCGTATGGAGCGCGTCGTGCGGGAACGCATGACCACTCAGGACGTCGAGGCCATCACGCCGCAGACGCTCATCAACATTCGTCCGGTCGTGGCGGCCATCAAGGAGTTCTTCGGCTCCTCGCAGCTGTCGCAGTTCATGGACCAGACCAACCCGTTGTCGGGTCTCACCCACAAACGCCGTCTTTCGGCGCTTGGCCCGGGTGGTCTGTCGCGTGAGCGCGCCGGCTTCGAAGTCCGTGATGTGCACTCCAGCCACTACGGCCGCATGTGCCCGATCGAAACGCCGGAAGGACCGAACATCGGTCTCATCGGCTACCTCTCCAGTTACGCGCGCATCAACCGGTTCGGTTTCATCGAGACGCCGTACCGCAAGGTGAAGAACGGCCGGGTCACCGACGAGGTCGAGTACCTCGCGGCCGACGAAGAAGACCGCTACACCATCGCCCAGGCGAACGTGGAACTCGACGCGCAAGGCAAGTTCGTCGAACCGCGTGTGCTGTCGCGCGTGGGTCGCGGCGAGATTGCGGTCGTGCCGCCCGAAGACATCGAGTACATGGACGTGTCGCCGAAGCAGATCGTCTCGATCGCAACGGCGCTCATCCCGTTCCTCGAGCACGACGACGCCAACCGTGCGCTCATGGGTGCGAACATGCAACGGCAGGCAGTGCCGCTGCTGAAGGCCACCGCGCCGTACATCGGTACTGGTGTGGAAGGCCGCTGCGCGAATGACGCCGGCGAGCTCGTCGTGGCCGAGGCCGACGGCGTGGTCACCGACGTCAACGGCGATGCCATCACCGTGCAGTACGACGGCGAGGCCAAGCCGAAGATCTATCGCCTCTTCAAGTTCCGTCGGTCGAACCAAGGCACTTGCATCAACCAGCAGCCGCTGGTGAAGCTGGGTGACAAGTTCGCCAAGGGCGACATCCTCGTCGACGGTCCGTCCACGCATGGCGGTGAGCTCGCACTCGGCAAGAACTTGCTGGTCGCGTTCATCCCGTGGAAGGGCCACAACTACGAGGACGGCATCATCCTCTCCGAGCGGCTCGTGCGCGACGACGTGCTCACTTCGATCCACATCGAAGAGCACGAGATCGACGCCCGTGACACCAAGCTCGGCGCCGAAGAAATCACTCGCGATATCCCGAACCTGAGCGAAGACATCCTCAAGGACCTCGACGAGCGCGGCATCATCCGCATCGGTGCTGAGGTCGGCCCGGGTGACATCCTCGTGGGCAAGGTCACGCCGAAGGGTGAAACCGAACTCACGCCCGAAGAGCGCCTGCTGCGCGCGATCTTCGGTGAGAAGGCGCGTGAAGTGCGTGACACGTCGCTCAAGGTGCCGCACGGTGAGACCGGCAAGGTCATCGACGTGCGCGTGTTCAGCCGCGAAGACGGCAACGAACTTCCGCCGGGTGTGAACCAGCTGGTGCGCGTGTACGTGGCCCAGAAGCGAAAGATCAGCGAAGGCGACAAGCTCGCTGGCCGTCACGGCAACAAGGGCGTGATCTCCAAGATCCTCCCCATCGAGGACATGCCGTACCTCGCAGACGGCACGCCGGTCGACATCATGCTGTCGCCGCTGGGTGTGCCGAGCCGAATGAACGTTGGTCAGGTGCTCGAGACGCACCTGGGCTACGCGGCCCGTCACGGTTGGGATGGCGTTTCGGAGAAGCCGGCCTGGGTGCGCAAGACCCAGACCGTCACGCAACCTGCGGTGTGGCTGAGCACGCCAGTGTTCGACGGTGCGCATTGGGATGAAGCCGAAGAGGCTGGTCCCATGGGCACCATCCAGAGCCTCTTCGAGAAGCTCCACGCTGATGGCGCCAACGGTGAACGACTCGTCAACACCAGTGGCAAGGCGTACCTGTACGACGGTCGCACCGGTGAGCGCTACGACTCGCCGGTCACGGTTGGCTACATGTACATCCTGAAGCTCAGCCACCTCGTCGACGACAAGATCCACGCACGTTCCACTGGCCCGTACTCGATGATCACCCAGCAGCCGTTGGGCGGTAAGGCGCAGTTCGGTGGCCAGCGATTCGGTGAGATGGAGGTGTGGGCGCTCGAGGCATACGGCGCTGCGTACGCGCTCCAAGAAATCCTCACCATCAAGTCCGACGACGTGTTGGGTCGCGTGAAGGTCTACGAAGCGATCGTGAAGGGCGAGAACATTCCCGAGCCCGGTATTCCCGAGAGCTTCAAGGTGCTCATCAAGGAAATGCAGGCGCTCTGCCTCAACGTGCGCGTCATGAACGAGCTCGGTGAAGAGGTCGAGATCCGTGAACTCGATGAGGACGCCTTCCGCACCACCGAAAGCCTGGGCATCGACCTCAGCCGCCCCGAACGGGGAACGGATGAGGAAGACGAACAGCGCCGTCGCGAACCCGCACTCTGATCAGGGGATCGAGGAACTCAATGTTCGACGTCAACGATTCCGCGCAACTCACCATTGCCCTCGCCACTGCGGACCAGATCCGCACGTGGTCGAACGGCGAGGTGAAGAAGCCCGAGACGATCAACTACCGCACGCTCAAGCCGGAAAAGGACGGGCTCTTCTGCGAGAAGATCTTCGGTCCCACCAAGGACTGGGAATGTGCGTGCGGCAAGTACAAGCGGGTGCGCTTCAAGGGCATCATCTGTGAGCGTTGTGGCGTCGAAGTCACGCGCTCCAAGGTGCGGCGCGAGCGCATGGGCCACATCGAGCTCGCGGCGCCGGTCACCCACATCTGGTACTTCAAGGGTGTTCCCAGCCGGCTGGGTTATCTGCTCGACATTGCTCCCAAGCAGCTCGAGAAGGTCATCTATTTTGCGGCGCACATCGTCACTTGGGTCGACGACGAGAAGATCCACGCCGAGATCGACAAGATCGAGGGTGAGCTGCGCGCGGAGAAAGGCGACGTCGAGCGGGAGCTCGAACTGCAGTTGCGCGACCGTGACGAGCAACTCGAAGCCGAGATCGCCGAGATCGAAGCGCGTGGCGGCAAGAAGAACGAGATCGAGCGGGCCCAGAAGGGGCGCGATCGTGATTTCGAGGACTACCGCCAGAGCGCCGAGGCCGAACTCGCGCACCTCGACAACGTCTGGAACACCATCCGCAGCATGTCGCCCAAGCAGCTGATCGACGACGAGCGCCTGTGGCGCGACCTCGTCGACCGCTTCGGCGAGTACTTCGCGGGTGGCATGGGCGCCGAGGCCGTCAAGGACCTCGTCAGCCGCATGGACATGGCCCTCGAGGAAGAGTCGCTGAAGGAAACCATTGCGACGGGTAAGGGTCAGCGCAAGGCGCGGGCCATCAAGCGCTTGAAGGTTGTGTCGGCGTTCAACCGGGCCGACGTGGAAGGCCGCTCCATCAACTCGCCGATGGGCATGATCCTCGACGCGGTACCGGTGATCCCGCCCGACCTGCGCCCGATGGTGCAGCTCGACGGCGGCCGGTTTGCAACGTCGGACCTCAACGACCTGTATCGACGCGTCATCAACCGTAACAACCGCTTGAAGCGCCTCCTCGACCTCGGCGCGCCCGAGATCATCATCAATAACGAAAAGCGCATGCTTCAAGAAGCAGTCGACGCGCTCTTCGACAACGGTCGTCGTGGTCGCCCGGTCACGGGCCCCGGCAACCGTGCGCTCAAGAGCCTCTCCGACATGCTGAAGGGCAAGCAGGGTCGTTTCCGTCAGAACCTGCTCGGAAAGCGTGTCGACTATTCGGGTCGTTCGGTCATCGTGGTGGGCCCGCAGCTGAAGCTCCAGCAGTGTGGTCTGCCCAAGCAGATGGCGCTCGAACTCTTCAAGCCGTTTGTCATGAAGCGGCTCGTCGACCTCGAGTACGCGCAGAACATCAAGAGCGCGAAGCGCATGGTGGAACGCGCCCGTCCGCAGGTGTGGGACGTCCTCGAAGACGTCATCAGGGAGCACCCGGTGTTCCTGAACCGTGCCCCCACGCTGCACCGTCTGGGCATCCAGGCCTTCGAGCCGGTGCTGGTGGAAGGCAAGGCCATTCAGATCCACCCGCTCGTGTGTGCGGCATTCAACGCCGACTTCGACGGCGACCAGATGGCGGTCCACCTTCCGCTCTCGTCGGAAGCGCAGGCCGAAGCGCGACTGCTCATGCTCAGCGCGCACAACGTGTTGTCGCCCGCGCATGGTCGTCCGATCGCCGTGCCGAGCCAGGACATGATCATCGGTGCCTACTACCTCACGGTGGAAGTGCCGGGCTCGCAGGGTGAGGGTCGCGCGTTCGCCAGTGTCGACGAAGCGATGATGGCGTTCGACGGCCAGTCGTTCGGCGGTTACCAGAACGAAGACGCGCTCGACCTGCACGCCACCATCAAGGTCCGCATGCCTGGTGGCCGGTTCCCGGTCGAAGAGTTCCCGGCGCGTTTCGACGGCGAGGGCAACGAAGTGAACCCGGGTGCGCTGGTACTGAAGCGGTCGGGAAGCAACGGCGATTCGTCGGTGTTGGTCGAGACCACCTTGGGTCGCATCCTCTTCAATTCGGCCTTCCCAGAGGACTTCCCGTTCCAGGCGAACGTGGTGAAGAAGCGCCAGATCACCGAGGTTGTCAGCGCGCTCGTCGAGGCCTACGACAAGGCGATCGTGGCCGAGTCGCTCGACAAGATGAAGCAGCTCGGATTCGAGAACGCGACTCGCGCCGGACTCACCATCTCGATCGCCGACGTGTCGACGCCGGCAGCCAAGCGAGAGATCCTCGACGGCTTCGAAGCCGAAGCGGCGAAGGTCGAGACGCAGTACGAGCGCGGTGTGATCACCGACGAAGAGCGGCGTCAGAAGGAAATCGAGATCTGGACCGAGGCGACCGATCGGGTCACCAAGGCCATGCAGGGTGAGCTCTCCACCGACATGTTCAACCCCATCGAGATGATGGTGGGCTCGGGTGCCCGAGGCAATGTCATGCAGGTGCGCCAGATCGCCGGTATGCGTGGTCTGGTGGCGAACCCACGTGGTGAGATCATCCCGCGTCCGATCAAGAGCAACTTCCGTGAAGGCCTCTCGGTCCTCGAGTACTTCATCTCTACCCACGGTGCTCGCAAGGGTCTGGCCGACACCGCGTTGCGTACCGCCGACTCGGGGTACCTGACGCGTCGTCTCGTCGACGTCAGCCAGGAAATCATCATCCGGTCCGAGGACTGTGGCACCACGCGTGGCATCTCGGTCGATGTCTCCGACCCCGACCCGAAGGTGCTCGAGACCAAGGTGCTCGGGCGCTGTGTGGGGGCCGATGTCACGTTTGCCGACGGCACCGTGCTCGAGGCGAACAGTGAGATCGGAGACGAGGAACTCGAGAAAATCGCGGCCGACTCGTCGGTCACGAACATCCGAGTGCGTTCGGTGCTCACGTGCGACTCGCTCCACGGTGTGTGCGCGCGCTGCTACGGCCGCATGCTCGCTACTGGTGAACTGGTGAACCTCGGTGAGGCCGTCGGCATCATTGCGGCGCAGTCCATCGGTGAGCCGGGTACGCAGCTGACCATGCGGACGTTCCACACCGGCGGTGTCGCCGGTGAGGACATCACGCACGGTCTGCCGCGTGTCGTCGAACTCTTCGAGGCTCGTACACCCAAGGCGAAGGCCACGTTGTCTCGCACGAGCGGTGTTGTGCGTATCGGCGAGAACGAGAAGGGTGAGCGAACCATCACGGTCGTTGCCGACGACGGTGAGGAAGAGGAGTACATCGCCAGCCGTCGCCAGCACATCGCGGTCCAAGACGGCCAAGAGGTGTCGGCGGGTGACCGTCTCATCGGTGACGTGAAGGCTCCGCTCGACCCGAAGGAACTCCTCGAGGTGCGCGGTATCCGTTCCACGCAGGTGTACCTGGTCGACGAAGTGCAGAAGGTGTACCGCGAGCAGGGTGTGTCCATCCACGACAAGCACGTCGAGGTCATCGTGCGCCAGATGCTGCGCCGCGTTGCGGTCAGCGAACCGGGTGACTCGAGCTTCTTGCCGGGTGAAAAGGTCGACTCGCGTCGCTACGCCGACGTGAACCGCTCGCTCGTGGAGCAGGGTATGAAGCCGGCCGAAGGTCGTCCGGAGCTGATGGGTATCACCAAGGCGTCGTTGGCCACCGACTCGTGGCTGTCGGCAGCGTCGTTCCAGGAGACCACACGGGTGCTCACCGAGGCGGCGATCGAGGGTCGTTCCGACTCGCTGATCGGGCTGAAGGAGAACGTGATCATCGGCAAGCTGATCCCGGCGGGTACGGGTATGGAGGTGTACCAATCGGTGCGCCCCGAGGCTCCCGACTACGAACCGCTCGCGTTCTACTCGTCGGACGCCGAGGAAATGGACTTGGCCGAATGGCTGCGTGACACCTCAGCCCCGGCGGCACCATCCACGTTGGCCCAGGACGCCGCCGACTTGTTCGGTGCGCGCACCACGGCTGAGGTCGAGGCGCTCGAAGATGCGGTGATCGACGCGGCGATCGCCGAAGCAACGGCGGAAGTCGTTGAAGAGGCGATCGAAGAAGCAGTTGCGGAAGCAGTTGCCGAGGAGATCATCGAAGAAGCGATTGAAGAAGTAGTGGCGGAAGCAGAAGGCGAAGCCGAAGCCGGCTGAACGGGCTGCCCGTCGGTGAATCATTGAAGGCCCCGCTTCGGCGGGGCCTTCTTTCCGACAAGGAGTGTTGGAATACATGTTCACGATCACGTTCGACGTCGACGACACGTTGGTGTCCATCGACCCGGCGCTGCACCTCGAGGCCCATCGTCGTGCGTTGCGTGCGGTGGGGGCCACGACCCCGCTTCACCTCAGCGGTCGGGGCGTCATCGAGTGGGACGTGGGCGCCAAGCGTCGGCTGCCCGAGACGGTGTGGGGCATCGCGCACTACCTCACCGGATCGAAAGCACCAGTGGGCTTCGCGCAGCAGTACGGTGCCGCACTCGATGCGGCGTGGGCCGAGCTGCTCGCCGACGGGGCGGAAGTGGTTGCGGTCCCGGGTGCGGTGGAAGTGCTCGACGCGGCCGAGACCGAGCGGTTTGCGCTTGGCATGGTGTCCGGGGCCACGCGGGCGGTGGCCTCCCGCTGGTTGGCGGCTGCGGGTCTCGCACCCGAACGGTTCTCGGTCGGTGGTTTCGGTGATGGGGTGGAGCGACCCATGATCGTGGCCGCCGCGGTGGGTGATGCGAACCCTCGCCAGCCGGTATTGGCCCACGTCAGCAGCAACGTTCTCGACGTGCGTGCGGCTCGCAATGCTGCAGTCCTCAGTATCGGCGTTGCGAACGAGCAGGTGGAGATTGCTCAGTTCGCCCGGCTCGACAGGCTCCCAGATGCCACGTTGGGTGGTCTGGGGCAACGGGTCGTCGAGTTGGCCACGGCGATGCGGGCCGAACGCGAGCGATCGAGCTTGGCGCCCGGGCGGTATCACTGAAATCGTGTAAACACCGCAAATCGCCCCGACGGCTGGCCCGTTTGCTGGACGTCGCAGAAATCCGTATCCTTTCCCTCCGGCGTTCTGCGCCCTGTTGCGTTGTCATCAGGGCGTCGCGCAGGAGTTGGCTGCCTTCCGGGGCGCCGCTTCGACCCCCGTTCGCGTTCGACTCTTTTATTGATCTGTGCCTTAGGAGCACCGTGCCCACGATTCAGCAGCTGGTCCGCAAGGGCCGCCAGTCCAAGCAGGACAAGTCGAAGACCCCTGCCCTCAAGGGTTCGCCCCAGCGTCGCGGGGTGTGCACGCAGGTGCGTACACACACTCCGAAGAAGCCGAACTCGGCGTTGCGCAAGATCGCGCGTGTGCGGCTCACCTCGGGCGTCGAGGTCACGGCCTACATCCCCGGTGAAGGCCACAACCTCCAGGAGCACAGCATCGTGTTGGTGCGTGGCGGTCGTGTGAAGGACCTGCCGGGTGTTCGTTACAAGATCATTCGTGGCGCGCTCGACGCGAGTGGCGTCAACAACCGTAAGCAGGCCCGTAGTCGCTACGGCGCGAAGAAGGGCTGATCATGCCGCGCAAGGGTCCCGCTCCCCGTCGTGAACTTCAACCCGACCCCATCTACCGATCGGTCATCGTCACGCAGTTCATCAACAAAGTGTTGCTGCGCGGCAAGGGCGCCACGGCGCAACGCATCGTGTACGACGCACTGAAGCGCATCGAAGAGAAGACGGGTTCGGACCCGCTTCCCACCATGAAGCGCGCCGTCGAGAACGTACGCCCCGAGCTCGAAGTGCGCAGCCGTCGCGTTGGTGGCGCCACCTACCAGGTGCCGGTCGAGGTGCGTCCTCGTCGGGCCACCACGCTGGCTGTCCGCTGGATCGTTGGGTTCTCGCGGCAACGTCGCGAGCGCACGATGGCCGAACGCCTTGCCAACGAGCTGCTCGACGCCAGCAACGGCATCGGCGCCGCGATGAAGCGCAAGGAAGACCTCCAGAAGATGGCCGAGTCCAACAAGGCCTTCGCGCACTACCGCTGGTAAGCGGCGCGCGACTCCAACTCACGAACGAGGCATTCAATGGCTGACGCCGCCGCGAGCGCCGGGCGCAAGACCCCGCTCAACCAAACCCGCAACATCGGGATCATGGCCCACATCGACGCGGGCAAGACCACCACGACCGAACGCATCCTCTTCTACACCGGTCGCACTTACAAGATCGGTGAAGTGCACGAGGGTGGCGCGGTCATGGACCACATGGTCCAGGAGCAAGAGCGCGGCATCACCATCACCTCGGCGGCCACCACCTGTCAGTGGGACGGTCACGAAATCAACATCATCGACACGCCGGGTCACGTCGACTTCACCGTCGAGGTGGAGCGCAGCTTGCGCGTCCTCGACGGCGCAGTTGCGGTGTTCGACGCGGTTGCCGGTGTGGAGCCGCAGTCCGAAACGGTGTGGCGCCAGGCCAACAAGTACAACGTCCCACGCTTCTGCTTCGTGAACAAGATGGACCGCACTGGTGCGGACTTCTTTCGTTGTGTCGACATGATCAAGGATCGTCTCGACGCGACGCCGGCAGTCATCAACCTGCCCATCGGCGCCGAAGGCGACTTCCGCGGCATCGTCGACCTCGTCCAGATGAAGGCCATCGTGTGGCCCATCGACGACAAGGAAGAGGGTGCGAAGTTCGAGGTCACCGACATCCCCGACGACCTCAAAGCGCAGGCCGACGAGTACCGCCACGAACTGATCGACCTCGTGGCCGCCGCCGACGAAGACATCATGGAGAAGTACCTCGCCGACGAGGAACTCACCGGCGACGACGTGAAGCACGCCATTCGCAAGGGCACCATCGCCGGCGAGTTCGTGCCGGTGCTGTGTGGCTCGGCATTCAAGAACAAGGGCGTGCAGCCCATGCTCGACGCAGTGGTCGACTTCTTGCCGAGCCCGCTCGACATTCCGGCCATCGTGGGTTCCGACCCTAAGACCGGTGCGCCCATCGAGCGTCACGCCGACGTGCGCGAGCCGTTCAGTGCGCTGGCGTTCAAGATCGTGGCCGACCCGCACGGCAAGCTCACCTACTTCCGCATCTACTCGGGCAAGCTCGAGAAGGGCTCGGAAGTCCTCAACTCCACCAAGGACAAGAAGGAGCGCATCGGTCGCATCCTTCGCATGCACGCCAACCACCGCGAAGACATCGACGTGGCGTACGCCGGCGACATCGTGGCGGGCATCGGCTTCAAGCAGACCACCACTGGTGACACGCTTTGCTTCAAAGAGGGCCAGATCATCCTCGAAAAGATGGAGTTCCCTGAGCCGGTCATCTCGGTGGCGGTGGAGCCCAAGACCAAGAACGACCAGGACAAGCTGGGCAAGGCGTTGGCGTCGCTTTCCGATGAAGACCCCACCTTCCGGGTCCACACCGACGAAGAGACCGGCCAGACCATCATCGAGGGCATGGGCGAGCTCCACCTCGAGGTGCTCGTCGACCGCATGATGCGCGAGTTCGGCGTGGAAGCCAACGTCGGCAAGCCGCAGGTCGCCTACCGCGAGACCATCACCTCGCCGGTGAAGGGCCACACCTACGTGCACAAGAAGCAGACGGGTGGTTCGGGGCAGTTCGCCAAGATCGTGCTCGACCTCGAGCCGGCGGGCGCCGGCAACGGCTACGAGTTCGGCGACTCCGTCACCGGTGGTCGTGTGCCCAAGGAATACATCCCGGCCGTGGGCGTCGGCGTGGAGCAGGCCATGGGCACGGGTGTGCTGGCCGGCTTCCCGGTGGTCGACGTGAAGGTGACCCTCACCGACGGTGGGTACCACGAGGTCGACTCCTCGGAAATGGCCTTCCGTACCGCGGGTTCCATGGGCTTCAAGGAAGCCGTCCGCATGGCCAAGCCGGTCATCCTCGAGCCGATCATGGCGGTCGAAGTGGTCACCCCCGAGGACTACATGGGCGACGTCATCGGCGACTTGAACTCTCGCCGTGGCCGCGTCGAGGGCATGGAGCAGCGGGGCAACGCGCAGACCATTCGGGCCTACGTGCCGCTGTCGGAAATGTTCGGGTACGCTACCGACCTTCGGTCACGTACCCAAGGGCGCGCGACCTACACGATGCAGTTCGACTCCTACCAACAGGTACCCGAGTCGGTCTCGCAAGAAATCATCGCCAAGGCTCGCGGCGAGTAGCGCGGCCGTCCGAATCCCCCCGTTTATCAACAATCGGAGTCGTTGCGGAAGCGAGGCAGGTAACCTGCCGAGCCGCAACGACGACCATACGTAAGGAGCGAAATCCGATGGCGAAAGAGAAGTTCGAGCGGACCAAGCCGCACCTGAACATCGGGACCATCGGTCACATCGACCACGGGAAGACGACGCTCACCGCAGCGATCACCAAGACGCTGTCGGACCGCGTGGGTGGCAACAACACCTTCACCGCGTTCGAGAACATCGACAAGGCGCCCGAAGAGCGTGAGCGTGGCATCACCATCTCGATCGCGCACGTCGAGTACGAGACCGAGAACCGTCACTACGCGCACGTCGACTGCCCCGGTCACGCCGACTACGTGAAGAACATGATCACCGGTGCGGCCCAGATGGACGGTGCGATCCTCGTGGTTGCCGCCACCGACGGCCCCATGCCCCAGACGCGTGAGCACGTGCTGCTCGCCCGCCAGGTTGGCGTGCCCTACATCGTCGTTGCGCTGAACAAGTGCGACATGGTCGACGACGAAGAAATCTTCGAGCTGGTTGAGCTCGAAGTGCGTGAGCTGCTCAACCAGTACGAGTTCCCCGGCGACGACACCCCCATCGTGCGCGTGGCTGCCGCCCCGGCACTCGAGGGTGACGCCAAGTGGGGCGACGCGGTCATGGACCTCATGGCCCAGGTCGACGACTACATCAAAGAGCCCGAGCGTGCGATCGACCAGCCGTTCCTCATGCCGGTCGAGGACGTGTTCTCGATCACCGGTCGTGGCACCGTGGTGACCGGTCGTGTCGAGCGTGGCATCGTCAAGGTCGGCGAGGAAATCGAGATCATCGGTCTGCGTGACACGCAGAAGACCACGGTCACCGGGGTCGAGATGTTCCGCAAGCTGCTCGACGAAGGCCGTGCCGGCGACAACATCGGTGCGCTGCTGCGTGGCACGAAGAAGGACGATGTGGAGCGCGGTCAGGTGCTCGCCAAGCCGGGCAGCATCACGCCGCACACCGACTTCGAGGCTCAGGTGTACATCCTGACCAAGGAAGAGGGTGGCCGGCACACGCCGTTCTTCTCGAACTACCACCCGCAGTTCTACTTCCGTACCACCGACGTCACCGGCACCGTGGTGCTGCCCGACGGCACCGAAATGGTCATGCCGGGTGACAACACCGAAATGAAGGTCGAGCTCCAGAAGCCGATCGCCATGGAGGACGGTCTGCAGTTCGCCATCCGTGAGGGTGGCCGCACTGTGGGTGCCGGTCGCGTCATCAAGATCAACAAGTAACGAAGGCGCGATCACTTACATGGCTGCTCCAGGGCAAAAGATTCGGATCCGTCTCAAGGCCTACGACCACGAGATCATCGACCAGTCGACGAAGAAGATCGTCGAGACGGTCGTGCGGACGCAGGCGAAGGTGCGGGGCCCGGTTCCGTTGCCGACCGAGATTCACCGTGTGTGCGTGATCCGTGGACCGCACGTCGACAAGGACTCGCGAGAGCACTTCGAGATGCGTATCCACAAGCGTCTGCTCGACATCGTCGAGCCCACCGGCAAGACGGTGGAGTCGCTCCAGCGGCTCGACCTGCCGGCAGGCGTCGACATCGAGATCAAGATCCAGCAGGTCTGATCCCAGCTGCGGGTTCTGAATCCTGATGCGGCCGGCCTGCGGGCCGGCCGCTCTCGTTCGAGGGCACCGCACTCGCATCGATGCGGAGCCGGCCCGTTTGGCGCCGGCGGCTCGAGCGGCTACGATTTGGTCCCCGTGCCCCGGCCCCGGCTGTGGCGCGTCAACAAGTTCGCAAACGACGTCCGTCCAGGCCGGTTCGGTCCGGTACCAGACGGCACAACCGAATCCACGCTCCGCTCACTGCGCACTCTGCAGTGGCGGAGCGTTCGCGTGCGGCGCACCCCGATGCGCCACCGGACAAGGAACCACGATGGCCAGTAAGGGCATCCTCGGGCGCAAGCTCGGCATGACCCAGGTGTGGGATGGGCAGAACCGGGTGATACCGGTCACCGTCATCCAAGCCGGGCCCTGCCACATCGCCCAAGTGAAGACTGCGGAACGCGACGGGTACACCGCCGTGCAACTTGCGTTCGACGAAACGAAGCCGAGCCGCCTCACGAAGGCCAAGTTCGGTCACCTCGCCAAGGCGAACGTGCCGGCGTCGAAGCACCTCGCCGAGCTGCGTGTCGACGACACCTCGTCCTTCGAACTCGGCCAGGTGATCTCGGCCGACGTGTTCGAAAAGGGTGAGCGCGTTGACGTCACCGGCATCAGCAAGGGCAAGGGCTTTGCCGGTGGCATGAAGCGTCACAACTTCAAGGGCCAGGGCGCGTCGCACGGTAACCACAAGCACCACCGTGCGCCGGGTTCGATCGGTGCCTGCGCCACTCCGGCACGTGTCTTCAAGGGCGTGCGCATGGCGGGTCAGTACGGCAACGTGAAGACCACCACGCTGAACCTCGAGATCGTCGAAGCCGACGCCGAGCGCAACTTGTTGCTCGTGCGTGGCTCGGTGCCGGGTCCCATCGGTGGCGTGGTGTTGTTGCGCAACGCCGCCAAGCTGCCCAGCAAGTCGGGGAGCGGGTCATGAGCGCATCGGGCGAAGCAGTGAAGCTGGCGGTGAAGAACACCAAGGGCGCAGCGGCCGGCGACGTGCAGCTTCCGGGCGACGTGTTCGGCCTCGAGCCCAACATCCCGGTGATGCACCAGGTCGTCACGGCGCAGCTCGCCGCGAAGCGTGCGGGAACGCACTCCACCAAGACGCGGGCCGAGGTCAGCGGTGGTGGAGCCAAGCCGTGGAAGCAGAAGGGCACCGGCCGTGCTCGTGCCGGTTCGAGCCGTTCGCCCATCTGGCGCGGCGGCGGCATTGCACACGGCCCGAAGCCGCGTGACTACTCGCAGAAAACCCCCAAGAAGATGGTGTCGCTCGCATTGCGTTCGGCACTGTCCGACCGGGCGGCCAGCGAGCGGGTCGTCGTGGTCGACGACTGGGGTATCAGCGAGCCCAAGACGAAGCAGGCGCTCCAAATTCTGCAGTCGCTTGGTCTGCGCACGAAGGGCGAGCGTGAAGACCGCGTGTTGATCGTGGTCGACAACACCGAAGAAGCGGTGTGGCTTTCGTTCCGCAACCTCGGCGAGTACGTGCAATTGATCTTGCCGCGTGAACTCAACGCGTACGACGTGCTGGTCAACGACTGGATCGTGTTCTCCAGGACCACGCTCGACGCCACGTTGGCGCGCTTCACCGGAAACGGGGAGGACGCCTGATGGCTGGCAACGAACTCGACCGGCTGCGCAACCTCGCACGTCTGCGCAGCGTAATCGTGCGACCGGTGATCTCCGAGAAGTCGTACGCCGCGATGGACGACAACGTGTACACGTTCGTCGTCAGCCGCGACGCCAACAAGATCGAGATCAAGCAGGCCGTCGAAACCATTTTCGAAGTGCGTGTCGCGAGTGTGAAGACGCTCAACCGCAAGGGCAAGCGACGTCGCAACCGCCGCACCGGAGGCATGTCGACGCTCGCTTCGCAGAAGCGCGCCATCGTCACGCTCGCTCCGGGCCAGAAGATCGACATCCTCGGGGGCTGATGAATCATGGGCATTCGTAAGCGCAAGCCCACCAGCGCCGGGCGACGGTTCCAGTCGAGCTCCGACTTCCGCGAGATCACGCGGTCGGAGCCCGAGAAGTCGCTCACGCGTCCCAAGCCGAAGTCCGGTGGTCGCAACGTCTACGGTCGCAAGACCTCGCGTCACCGCGGTGGTGGTCACAAGCAGAAGTACCGCATCATCGACTTCAAGCGGAACAAGGACGGCGTGCCGGCCAAGGTCGCAACCATCGAGTACGACCCGAACCGCAACGCTCGTATTGCGCTGCTCCACTACCTCGACGGCGAGAAGCGCTACATCCTCGCTCCGAAGGACATTTCGGTTGGCGACATGCTGCAGAGCGGTCGCGGGTCCGACATCCGTCCCGGGAACGCGCTGCCGCTGCGCTACATCCCGGTCGGTACCGTCGTGCACAATGTCGAGCTGAAGCCGGGTGCCGGCGGCAAGCTCGGTCGCGGGGCCGGTTCAGCCATCCAGCTGGTGGCCAAGGAAGGCGACTTCGCCACCTTGCGCCTGCCGTCCACGGAAATGCGCCGGGTGTCCATCGACTGCCGTGGCACCGTGGGTGAAGTCGGCAACGCCGAGGCTTCTCTGATCAAGATCGGGAAGGCCGGCCGTAACCGCTGGAAGGGCAAGCGTCCCCAGACCCGTGGTGTGGCAATGAACCCGGTCGACCACCCGCTCGGTGGTGGAGAAGGCAAGACCTCGGGTGGTCGTCACCCGGTCTCGCCGTGGGGCAAACCCGAAGGCCGTACCCGAAAGAAGGGCAAGCCGTCCGACAAGTTGATCGTCCGCCGCCGTCGTGGCCGCGGCGCTCGGAGGTAATCGATGCCGCGCAGCCTGAAGAAGGGGCCGTTCGTCGACGACCATCTCATGAAGAAGGTCGACGCATTGAACGAGGCGAACGAGAAGAAGGTCATCAAGACGTGGTCGCGTCGTTCCACGATCATCCCCGACATGGTCGGACACACGATTGCGGTACACGACGGTCGCAAGCACGTTCCGGTGTTCATCAGTGAATCAATGGTGGGGCACAAGCTCGGCGAGTTCTCGCCGACCCGCACCTTCAAGTTCCACGCCGGACAAGAGAAGTCGAGCCGGCGGTAACTGATGGCTGTTGTGACTGAACGTCCCCAAGCGCGCGCGGTGCTCAAGCACTACCGCCGGAGCGCGTACAAGACCCGTCAGGTGCTCGACCTCGTGCGCGGCCTTCCGGTCGACGAGGCGCGCCGCATCCTTCGGTTCTCCGAGCGTGGTGCGTCGGTCGAGTTGCTCAAGCTCCTCGACTCGGCCATCTCGAACGCCGAGAACAACCTGCAGGTTCCGGCCGACGAGCTGAAGATCATCGCCTGCTTCGCCGACGAGGGTCCGACGATGAAGCGGTGGCGGCCGCGTGCTCGTGGACGCGCCACGCGTATCCGCAAGCGCACGTGCCACGTGACCATCATCGTGGCCCGGTTGAGCAACGACGAACTTGCAGTTCGGGCTCGCAACGAAGAGGGCACCGGTGCCGCCGACCGTCGTCGTCGCGTCCTGGCGAGCCGCAAGCGAGAGAAGGTCGAAGCGCACGATCATGATCATGATCACGATCACGATCACGAGCACGAGCACGAGCACGAGCACGAGCACGAGCACGAGCACGAGCACGAGCAC